>NZ_ACJN02000003.1:78262-678262 GCF_000174435.1 Desulfonatronospira thiodismutans ASO3-1 | reverse complement strand
AAAAGGTTTTCCAGCCAGGTACAGACTCTGGAAAGACTGGCCCGGGCCAGGGCCGAAGAGCTTATCCAGGTGCAGCTGGAGATTGCCGGAAGCAAAGGTCTTTCCCTGGCCCAGCTGGTGATCCTGACAGACCTGGAAAGCAAGGAGCTGCAGAAAAAGCTGCAGCTCATGGGGGGGCGGCAGGAAGTATTTCTGGTGGACAAGGAAAGCCGCATCTACGTGGCCGGGGAGGTGGTAAAAAGGCTGGAAGAAAGCATGCTGGCAGAGCTTCAGGAACTGCACCGCAGATTTCCCATGCGCCAGGGCGTGTCCAGGGGGGAGTTGGCCGGGAAATGGGCCAGGGATATCCCGGAAAAGCTGTTCTTTTTTGTCCTGGAGCGCCTGGTGCGGGCCGAAAAGATAGTTTCCGAACAGGAGTATTACCGCCTGCCCCAGCACAAGGTCTCCCTGGCCGCGGACCAGGAGAAGCTGCGGGAAAAGATTACCCGGACCTACAGACAGGCCGGGATTCAGCCCCCCACTGTGAAAAAGCTCCTGGAAGAACTGGGTCTGGAGATGAAGGAAGCAGGCCCTGTGCTCAGGCTTTTGCAGGATGAAAAGGAACTGGTGAAGATAAACGAGGATTTTTATTTTTCAGCCGGGGCGGTTCAGGAACTAAAGGACAAGGTCAAGGATTACCTGGAGAAAAACGAGGAAATGGGACCGGTGGAATTCAAGGAGATTACCGGGCTTTCGCGCAAGTTCGCTATACCCCTTATGGAATTCATGGACAAGGAAAAGCTGACCATGAGGGTGGGGGACAAGCGCAAGCTGCGCAAGAGATCGTAAATATTCTGCGTTACTATTCCACATGGTCCGGAAATTCGGCAAACAGGACGTAAAAACTCGCTCCAAGGAAGCGTAAATCAAAACCTATACACGGGTTTGATAACCAGGATATTTCCTGTAACATGCTTTGAATCAGGTTCGGTGTTTTACGGTTTTGATTAATCACGCCACAGGCGTGACTACGCGTCGTTCAGATCCCGCACTTACTTTTTGGCAAGTCTTGATTTGAAAATTGGTCAGACATAGAAAAAGTAAGTGCGGGACCCTGTTTGCCGAACCCCCGGACCCTGACTTTTCGTTCGCAGGTGCTGAATAGTTACCGCAGGATAATCAAAAAGGCCGCAACCAGATATGCCCCGGAAATACATGAATGTCTGAAAACTACAGGGATCTGATAAAGGAGCTGGACCTTCTGGGGCTGTACAGGGGGGATGGGAGCAAGAAAAAGGAGTGGGAGCTGGTGCTCATTGCCATGGGCGTGGATTATCACTGGGAGCATGGGCGTATTATGGTTCCGGCTTCCCAGGCACCCCGGGCCGTGGAGGAAGTGCGTCGCTACGAAGAAGAGGAAGTGGAGCTGGAGAAGTACGAGCCGGACCAGGCTCCCAGGCAGCAGAATGCTGTCAGCTCCCTTTTTGTCCTGTCTCTTTTGCTTCTTTTTTTTACCGTGGTCTACGAAGGGCTGGGGCAGTCCGAATGGCAGTTTCTGCCCTGGCTGGAACAGGGCAGCGCCAATGCTTCAAAGATAATTACAGGCGGGGAATGGTGGCGGACCATCACCGCTCTGACCCTGCACGGGGACCCGGCCCATGTCCTGGGCAATGTTATCATAGGGGCTCCTTTTGTGGTGGCGGTATGCTCCCGCCTGGGCCTGGGCCTGGGCTGGCTGACCATCCTGGCTGCCGGGGCCCTGGGCAATTATATAAACGCCATAGTCATGTCTCCGGCCCACAACAGCATCGGTTTTTCCACGGCCGTGTTTGCAGCGGTGGGCATCATGTCCATACACTCTGTAAAATTTTCCAGGCTGTCCATGGGCAATGCCTTTGTCCTGGGTCTGGCCCTGCTGGCCATGCTGGGTGTGGGGGGTGAGAATACCGACGTGGGGGCGCACCTCTTCGGCCTGGCTGCAGGTTTCGGGCTGGGCATCCTGACCCTCAGGGCGGTGGACATGCAGGAAAGCCTGCAGCGGGTGGATTTTCTTTTCGGAATCACCGCCGGGCTCCTGGTGGTGGAAAGCTGGCTCATGGCCCTGTGGGGAGAGGGTCTTATGGATGTGCTTTTTTGATAAGTACCGCATTCCAGGGGCAGGCCAGGGCTTTTTAACTCATCAACCTGAATCCGTGAAAGCAGGCTCCGGAATTTGTCAAAAAGGCCGCAAAAACTCACTCCAAGGCAGACTAAATCAAAATCCAGGCCTTGCCCGATCTAACATGATGCATGAACTTCAAAATGCTTATACAAGTTAAATCAGATAATTAAAGGATTTTGATTAAGTCTGCCTAAGTCGCTCAGACAGTTTGCGGCCATTTTGCCAAACCCCGGAGCCTGCAAGGATATATGTCGAAAAAAGTATATTTCACGGATTCAGGTCATCAATATGTTACATGAAATGCAAAATTCTGGACTCGGGTCTTAATGCCTGAAAAAGGCTCATACAGAACCATCTGGACCCTGGCCTGGCCGCAGCTGCTCATGATGTTCTTTCACTTCCTCATAGGATTTGTGGACGTGTGGGTGGCAGGACGCCTGGGGCGCGAAGTTCAGGCCAGTATGGGCATGATCACCCAGGCCCTTTTCTTTTTCCTGGTGGTGGCCATAGCCCTGGCCAACGGCAGCGTGGCCGCCATAAGCCAGTCCTGGGGGGCGGGGCTCATGCTCCGGGTGAAGAGATACATCGGGCTGGGCCTGGAGATCGGTGTCTGCCTGGGATTTGTTTTTCTGGCGGCCGGGCTTCTGTTGAAAGATGTCCTGCTGGACCTTTTGCAGCTTTCCGACGAGGTCCTGCCCGTGGCCGGGTATATCCTGCAGGTTTTTTTGTATATTCTGCCCGGGTATTACCTGCTCATCATCTGCAACGCCATGTTCAGGGCGCAGCAGAAGGTCATGATTCCTTTGTATTCCATGATGATCGTGACCGTGGTGAACACCTTCGGGGACTTTGCCCTGGGCCTGGGCTGGTGGGGTTTTCCCATGCTCGGCTACAAGGGGCTGGCCTGGACCACTTTCGGCGCTGTACTCTGCGGGGTGCTCTTCAACCTGTTTATCCTTTACCGCCAGGGATTTTTGAAGCGCGCAAGCTTTGCCCCCTGGCGCTGGATCAAAAGGGCCTGGCCCTACCTGTTCAAAGTGGCCTGGCCCGCAGGCCTGGTTCAGGTGGTGTGGCACTCGGCCTACCTGGTGCTTTTTGCCATTACCGCAGCCCTTCCCGTGGGCAGCGTAGTGGCCCTGGCCGGCATGAGCGCGGGGCTGCGGGTGGAGTCGCTTCTTTTTCTGCCCGGAGTGGCCTTTAATTTCACCGCTTCCATTCTGGTGGGCAACTGCCTGGGAAGGGGGGACGTACAGGGGGCCAAAAAGATCGGTTACCAGGTGATGCTGGTGGCCCTGGTCTCGGTCAGCCTTCTGACCATTGCCATGTGGCAGGTGATTGAACCGGTGGCCGGGTTTGTGGCCCCGGATCCTGAAGTGAGCCGGGAGGCTGTTAATTATCTCCAGTACAACATGGCGGCCATTCCCTTTCTACTGGTGGCCATGGTCCTGGGCGGAGCCCTGACCGGAGCCGGGGCCACGCTTTACCAGATGTTCGGCATGGGAGCCGCTTCCTGGCTTATCAGGATCCCCCTGGCCTATATTCTGGGGCACCTGGTCATCCAGGAGGCCACAGGGGTATGGATGGCCATGTTTATTTCCATGGTTTTTCAGGCCGGGATAATGCTGTATCTTTACCAGTTCACCAACTGGGCGAATTTCGCCCAGAAAAAAGGCAAACGTAAGCATTCAGGGGGTCCTCAGTGGTAGTTCCTGGCACTAGGCCTGGGGACTGTCCCCGCTAAGTAATATCTTTGCTGGTTCACACAACTTAGCGTTTGTACTTTTTGTATTGTGCAGGAAAGGGGTCGCGGGGACTGTCCCCAGTCAAGCCAGAGGCGTGATTCCGGCACCCCCTGAATGCTTACAGACAAACAGCCGGGACCACCGGCACAGGCAGGGTAAATCAGCCCAGAGAAAAATTATGTTTTTAAAAATTTTCGCCGCGTTTGTAATTCTGCCCATTGTGGAGATCTACGTACTGATCAAGATCGGCTCGCACATAGGGGCCTTGTGGACCATAGCTCTGGTTGTAGCCACAGCCTTTGTGGGGGCCTTCCTGGCCAAGATGCAGGGGGCCTACACCATGTTCAGGCTGCGCACCAACCTGCAGCAGGGGATTCCCCCCACTCACGACATCCTGGATGCGTTTCTCATATTCGCAGCAGGCCTGGTCTTTCTGACTCCGGGGTTTATTACCGATCTCATGGGGCTTCTGGTACTTATTCCCCAGACCAGGAAGATTATCAGGGTCTGGCTGGTGAAGAAAATCGATCTGTGGATGCGGCAGGGCAATGTGCACGTCATCCGCAGGTGGTGAGGCTAAAGCGAGTTTAAAAGATCCAGGGTGGTGGGGCTCAGGTTGAAGTCTGGAAAGTTTTCCGGGGCGATCCAGGCAGCCCTGGCTGCATCCGCTCCGGCCCGGATACGGCCCTTAACATATTCGGCCCACAGGTCCACAATAACGTAGTGAAAGAGGATGTTGCCTGCTTTATCACGATGGATGAGATCAAAGGTAAGTACCGGCAGGCCTGCCCGCACCGTCAGCCCGGTCTCCTCCAGCACCTCGCGTTCTGCAGCCTGCTGCATGCTCTCCCCCAGCCTTATCTTGCCTCCCGGGATGGACCACTGGCCCTGAGCCGGGGGATTGGCCCTCTGCACCAGCAGAAAACTGCCTTCAAGCCTGACCACCGCACCCACCGCCACCCGGGGCAGGGAAGGGTATGCTCCACGGGAATGGTGACGGGACGTCTGCATATCCTGGTTCATAATTTTTTGTCCTTAGTTCTGCAGTCCTTTGCTGCTCAATTGATCCGACCTTGACCTTTAGCGCTCATTGATTCAAGATTCAACAGGATTTTGTTTTGAAATCAGCAGGCTTTAAAATACCCGGGCACACCCTGGTATCAGCTGCCCAGGAATGGTTCACGTCAACAACAGGAGTTTAACTTGGGTTATACAAACATGCGCCATTGTCTGGAGGACCTGGAGGCCAGGGGAGACCTGGTACGCATCAGCACGGAAGTAGATCCCTACCTGGAGGCAGGTGCCATCCAGCGCCGGGTTTTTCAGAATAAAGGCCCGGCCCTGCTTTTCACCAATGTCAAGAACACCACTTTTCCCATGGCCGGAAATGTCTTCGGTACCATGCAGCGGGCACGCTACATTTTCCGGGACACCCTGGACACCCTGGACCGGCTTTTCAAGCTCAAAATCGATCCCCTGCTATTTTTCAAGGCCCCCTGGAAATACCTGGATGTTCTGCCCATGCTGGCCAGGACAATGCCCAAACGCGTTTCCCAGGGACCCATTTCCAGAGGTGAAACCACCATCGAGCGCCTGCCTCAGCTGGTATCCTGGCCCATGGATGGCGGGGCCTACGTCACCCTGCCCCAGGTGTATTCCGAGAATCCCGCCAGGCCCGGGATCATGCAGTCCAACCTGGGCATGTACCGGGTACAGCTGACAGGCAACGATTTCAGGACCAACAGGGAGGTGGGGCTGCACTACCAGATCCACAGGGGCATCGGGTATCATCACAAGCTGGCCCTGGAGGCGGGCGAGCCTCTCAGGGTCAATGTCTTTGTGGGCGGCCCCCCGGCCATGACCCTGGCCGCGGTCATGCCCCTGCCGGAAAACGTCCCGGAAGTGGTCTTTGCCGGGTCCCTGGGCGGGCACAGAATAAAGATGGTCCAGGCCGCCAACGGTCTGCCCATGCCCGCTGAAGCCGATTTCTGTATTTCGGGCCGCATTGTCCCCGGCAGGGAACTGCCTGAAGGTCCATTCGGGGATCACCTGGGCTATTACAGCCTGCGCCACGATTTTCCCGTGCTCAGGGTGGAAAAGGTGCACCACCGGGTGGACGCGGTTTGGCCCTTTACCACTGTAGGCCGCCCGCCCCAGGAAGATACAGTCTTCGGTGATCTTATTCATGAACTTACAGCCCAGCTCATACCCACGGTCTTCAGCGGGGTGCGCGAGGTACATGCAGTAGACGCTGCAGGGGTTCACCCCCTGCTCCTGGCTGTGGGACGGGAAAGCTACGTGCCCTTCGCCCGGCAGAGACAGCCCCAGGAGCTATTGACCAATGCCATGAATCTTCTGGGACAGAGCCAGACCTCCCTGGCCAAGTACCTGGTCATCGCGGCCTTAGAGGATGATCCTGGACTGTCGGCCAGGCATATTCCGCGCTTTCTGCAGCATGTGCTGCAGCGCATGGATTTTGCCCGGGACCTGCATTTCATCACCAGGACCACCATGGATACCCTGGATTACTCCGGCATAAGCCTGAACCAGGGCTCCAAACTCATCATGGCCGCTGCCGGCGAGGTCAAAAGAAGACTGGGCATGAAGCTTCCCCGGGATCTGCCCCTGGGTGAATTTTCGCGCCCGCGCTTCATGGCCCCGGGTATTATGGCTGTGCAGGGTCCCCGGAGCACCCAGGAACGCGATACTCATGACCCGGAAGTGGAAAAGCTGGGGGAAAGGCTGAACAATGCCCCGGGGATGCAGGAGTTCCCCCTGGTGGTGGTTGTGGACGACAGCGACTTTGTCACCCGGTGCTGGGACAATTTCCTGTGGGCGGTTTTCACCCGTTCGGACCCGGCCACGGACACTTACGGAATGGGGGCTTTTGTACACTGCAAGCACTGGGGCGCTGAAAAGGGCATTGTTATTGACGCCAGGCTGAAGACTTATCATCCCCCGGTGCTGGAGCCGGATCCCCAGGTGGAGAAAAGGGTGGATGAACTGGGAGCCCGGGGCGGGCCGCTTTACAGGATTATATGATGCCCACTGTGTTTCAAAGCCCTTTTCTTGTGATGTGCGGGGATGCCAGGCGAGACACAGGGTCTGTCCCTGCTGTTTTTTTCTTGTTTTCCGGGGGCAGGAAAAACAATAGATTTGTTTGACATTTCAAGTGTTCTTGACTTAGTTATTAGACATTGTTCTTTACGTAACAATGTCTAAAGTCAAGGAGGTAGCGGTGATGAAGAGGTCTTTGGTTGTCGGAGTTTTAATTATTTTTGTGCTGGGGTTTCTGGCCCTGCCCACCCTGTACGCAGGGCTGACCTATCAGCACGAGGGTTATTATCCCGAGGATATGATGCTCTATCCTCCTGTGGAGTACGAGGAAAAGTATGGAGAGAAGAGGCTTGCGCCGGTGCCCTTTTCCCATGATGTGCATTTTGATTACGACTGCGAGTACTGCCACCATACCGGCGACACCCATATGGGCTGCATGGAATCCGGATGCCATGACATGTATGAAAACGAACCGGTGGAAGATGTCATCATGGCCGGCACCCGCATGCAGGGAGATATCTTTTATTTCGAGGATGCTTATCACGAGATGTGCATGGACTGGTGTCACAGGGACGAGGAAAATGCCCCTACATCCTGTATAGGGTGTCATCAGCCCTGATGCAGCTTCTGGCAGAACTGTTTTTTCAACCTGAGCAAATCCTATCTGAATTCTTCCCGCCTTAAGAGCACAACCGGTGGCAGATGCCTGAATAATGCCGGCCGGTTGTGCGCATAAACCTCTTGCTATTGATCTTAAGTGTTATTAGTCTAAATCCCTATGGCTAATGTTTTGATAATAGACGATGATCCCGATGTCCGCCAGGTCCTTGCAGGTGCAGTAAAGAGCGCGGGACATGAAGCCCGCAGTGCCGGTACGCTGCAAATAGCCATGGATACAGCCGGTTCCTTCAACTGTGAAGCCGTGTTCCTGGATTTGAGCCTGCCGGATGGACACGGCCTTGATGCCCTGACCTGGTTTCAGGAACTTATGTCCTTCCCAGAAGTGATAATCATCACCGGAAAAGGAGATCCTGCCGGAGCTGAACTGGCCCTGAACAAGGGCGCCTTTGACTTCCTGGAAAAACCCGCCTCCATTGCAGAAGTCACCCTGACCCTGGTCCGGGCCCTGGAGTACAGGGAAGCCCGGCTTAGAAGGTCCAGGGAGGGGCTTATCAAACGATCCGGTATAGTGGGCAGCTGTTCGGCCCTGGTCAGATGTCTGCAGGATCTGAGTCAGGCGGCGGCTACGGGCAACAGCCTGCTTATCTTCGGCGAGACCGGCACCGGCAAGGAACTCTTTGCCAAAGCCGTACATGACAACAGCCCCAGGGCAGGGCATGATTTTGTGGTAGTGGACTGCTCGGCCCTTTCCAGGGGGGTGATGGAGAGCACCCTGTTCGGGCATGTTCGCGGTGCTTTTACCGGGGCCAGCGACAATTTCAGCGGCCTGGTGGCCCTGAGCAACAAAGGCACCCTTTTTCTTGACGAAATCGGCGAGCTGGACCTGGATATGCAGAAAAAGTTTCTGCGGGTTCTGGAGGAAAAAAAGTTCAGGCCTGTGGGGGCATCCAGGGAAGTATACAGTGATTTCAGGCTGGTGTGCGCCACCAACAGGGACCTGGAGGCCATGGCCCAAAGAGGCGAGTTCCGCCAGGACCTACTGTACAGGATCAGGATGCAAAAGTGTACTTTGCCCCCTCTGCGCGAACGAAGGGAGGATATTCCGGAACTCTGCACCCATTTTCTTGAAGAAACAGCAGGCCAGCTGAAGGCATCGCCCAAGGAAATGTATCCGGAAGTGCTGGAGATCTTCTCCGCCTATGAATGGCCCGGAAATGTGCGCGAGCTGAAAAACGCTCTGGAACAGGCCGCAGCCGCCGCCCAGGATGAGCCCATGCTGCACCGCAGGCACCTTCCTTTGCACCTGCGGGTATCCCTGCTCAAGGACTCCCTGTCCGGACAGCAGGAGGACAAAGGCGTTTTAAGCTCCGATTTTTCTCCCTTGGGACAAAGCGATATCCCGGAATGGAAAACCTTTAAAACCCAGGTGGTCGAAGCCGCTGAAGAAAGGTATTTTCATGATCTGTACGCCCATACCGGTGGGCGGATCAAGGAAATGGCCCGTCTGGCCAATCTCACCCAGTCCAGGGTATACAGCCTCATAAACAAGTACAAACTCAGATGATCTGCTTCGCTGTTCAAATCAAAGTTGAAAATGTTCAAATTTTATTTGAAAAACCCCGCCTTTTTTATTCTTCTTAAAATTATTTGATGAGATAACATATTGAAATTTAGTAATATTTGTCTTTCAGGGGTTCTGGCACAGGTGTTGAATAAGAAAACCCAGTAAGCTTCGGCGCAGATCTTTCTGGCGTAATCTAAGGATCCTACACATGCAAAGTATAATGACAGAGCAGGAATTTCAGCCGGAAAACAGTATGACGCAGGCTTTCAACGACTATCCAGTATGGCAGTGGCTTGACAGGCTGAGCAGGATCAGCAGTGAACTGAGCCGGGTGATAGCCGGCAGGGAGAACGAGTTCCTGGAGATAGGCCAGGGAGTGCAGGACCTGTACTACAGGTCCAGGGACCTTTCGGCGACAGCTCTGGAACTCGGGGAGAAGGCCTCGGGAAGCGCCTTAAAAGAGGCCATGGAAGAGTTAGACAGTTCACTAAAAGAGATCCAGGGACAGTCTGAAGATACGAACCTGGAAAAGACCATGAACAGGTGCAGCGATCTGGGGGTGGCTGTGGGAAAACTGCACAAGGAGATGCAGCATTTCCGGCCCATGCTCAAACACTTAAGGGTGCTGGCCATGTCCATCAGGATCGAAAGCGCCCGGATGGGAGAGCAGGGCAGGCATTTCGTCACCCTGGCCCAGGAGGTGGAGAACCTGGGTTACAAGACTGAAGAGTATTCCAGGGATGCCACGGAAAGGATCCGGGGACTGCAAAACGAGGTGCAGAGTCTGCAGGTCAGCGTGAATTCAGCGCATAACCTGCATTCCAGGGAGATTACGCCTCTGCTGGAGGGTGTTCACGAAAAAAGCAGGCAGCTTCAGGAAATGCAGAAATCCTCCGAGAGGCTCTCAGGCTCCATCGCCGGCAGGGCGGAAAGCATAAAAGAGATGGTGGGGGAGATAATTTCCTCGGTACAATTTCACGACATTACCCGGCAGCAGGTGGAACACGTCTATCAGAGCCTGGACGAGGCCCGGGATGTTTTCCAGGGGGAGCAGAGGGAGGAAGACCAGGTTCAGGACATGATAAGGTGGCTGGGAGATGTATGCTCCCTGCAGTCCCGCCAGATGGAATCCACCCGGAGCGGCCTGGGAAAGGCCATGGACAGTATAAGGCAGAGCCTGGGCGGCATAGGTGACTATGTCCAGGAACAGGAAGCGGACATGCAGGGATTTACCGGCCTGGATTCCGGCAGCGGCCAGGGGGTGCTGGCCGGACTGGAACAGGATGCATCCAGTCTGATTCCGGTGCTTGAGAAATCCACCTCAGACTTCGAAGACGTAATCAGACGTCTAGAGTCCATGTCCTCTGATCTGGAAGGCATGCAGAGTCTTATGGATACGCTGGAGGATATTGGAGAAGAAATAGCACTTATCGCCCTGAATGCCAGCGTCAAATCAGCCCATACCGGGGAGGGGGGCAAGCCCCTGGGGGTTCTGGCCGGAGCCATCCACAGGCTCTCGGGGGATACCAAGAATGTGGTGGCCTCGGTTTCCGGGGTGCTGGAAGAGATTCTGTCTGTAGCCGGGGACTTCAGCTCCCATGCAGAAAAGGCCAGGGCCGGATCACAAAATGAGGCCAGGCTCTGCAGCATCCTGGGACAGGTAGTCAACCGCATGTCCGGAGTAAATACCGAGGTGACGGCCCTTAACCGGAATCTTCGAGAAGAGACGTCAAAGCTGCTCAAATTGTCTACAAAAATTCAGAAAAAGCTGGATATGCAGTTCGAAGTCCAGGAGGAAATAAGCGGCATCATAAAAGACCTGCAGGAAGTTGAGCAGCAGATCCAGGAGCACGTGCCGCCTGTTGAATCCGGTGAAAGGTATTCCCAGCGTCTGAGCAATATACTGCATCGCTACACCATGGAGTCCGAGCGCAGCGTATACAGGGATTTTACCGGGCAGGGCCAGGAAGAACAGGGCCATGGCCAGGAGGCTGCAGAGGCTCATGAGCCGGAACTGTTTACAGACACGGAAGGTGAAGACGAATTTGGAGATAATGTGGAGCTTTTTTAAGGAGGTCCCATGAATAACAGCATGCAACAAAATGACATTCAGATTTTGAAGCTGACAGGCGACTGCAGTGTGCAGAATGCCACAGAAGTTCTGCAGCTTTTTTCCCAGGCCCTGGAAACCGCCCAGAGCCTGGCTCTGGATCTATCGGAGGTGGAGAAGTCGGACATATCCCTGATGCAGATTATCTGCGCCGCCCACCAGTCTTTTGCAGCCAGGGAAAAATGCATCAGGCTGTCCGGGCTTCCTTCGGAGCCTGTCATGGAGACCTGGAAATCAGGAGGTTTCGGCCAGGTATGCCTCTTCGGCCGGGAAGAATGTCTGTTCAAGGAGGTAGGCGTAAATGGGTAAGACGATAATGACGGTGGATGATTCATCCAGCGTACGCCAGATGGTCAGCTTTACCCTCAAGGATGCCGGGTATTCTGTGGTGGAGGCCGCGGACGGCAAGGACGCCTTGCAAAAGCTTCAGGGGCAGGTGGACATGATCATCACGGACCTGAACATGCCCAACATGGACGGTATTGAGCTCATTAAAAATGTCCGGGCCACCTCGGGGTACAAGTTTATCCCCATAGTCATGCTCACCACGGAATCCCAGGACGAGAAAAAGCAGGAAGGCAAAAAAGCCGGAGCATCCGGGTGGATAGTAAAGCCTTTCAAGCCCCCGCAGATTCTGTCCGTAGTCCAGAAACTGCTCAAATAGGAAGAAGCCATGAATTCTCAGATGATGTCCGACAAAGAACAGATGCAGCAGGCTTTTCTTGAAGAAGCCGGGGATCTTTTGCCCGAGCTTGAGGCTGCGCTTCTGGAACTGGACAACGCCCCAAGTGAGCCGGAGCTTATAAACCGGGTTTTCAGGGCCCTGCACACCATCAAGGGCTCCGGCTCCATGTTCGGTTTCGAGGAAGTCGCTGATTTCACCCACGAAGTGGAAAACGCATTTGAACTGGTGCGCTGCGGTGAAATGGCGGTAAGCAAAGAACTGCTGGACCTGACCTTCCGGGCCAAGGATCAGATACAGCTCATGCTGCAGGACTCTGCAGCCAAAGATTCTCAGGGAGTTCAGGAAATCCTGGAGTCGGTGCGCGAGCTTTTGCCCGTGAAAAAACAGGAAGCCGGGGAATCTCCAAAGCAGGAGAAACAATCTCAGACCTCCCGGGAGAACCTTGCCTACCGCATCCGCTTCAAGCCGGATCAAAATATTCTTGCCATGGGCACGGACCCCATGATGCTTCTGGACGAGCTGCGGGAGCTGGGGCAGGCCTACGTGATTGCCCACAGCGAGGATATTCCTGCCCTGGAGAAGCTGGATCCGGAAAAATGCTTTGTCTGGTGGGATGTTATTCTCATTACCACCCAGGGCAAGAACGCCATCCATGATGTGTTTATCTTTGTGGAAGAGGACAGCGAGCTGAGTATCCAGATTGTCGATCATGTATCTGGTTACGGGCAGGAGGAAGGTTACCGCAAGCTGGGAGAGATTCTTACAGAACGTGGTGACTTGAGCCGGCAGGATCTTGAAGCCGCCCTTGGCTCCCAGAAACGGGTAGGCGAACTTCTGGTGCAGGCAGGGCTCGTGAGCCGGACTCAGGTTGAATCTGCCCTGGCCGAGCAACAGACCATGCGCAGAGTACAGGAGGACTGCAGTAAAGACGTGTCTGCATCCAGTGTAAGGGTGCCCGCCTTAAAGCTGGATGAACTGGTAAATCTGGTGGGAGAGCTGGTCATAGCCCAGTCCAAGCTCTCCAGGATGGTGGGGGATGACGGCAACATGGCCCTGCGGTCCATTGCCGAAGAAATCGAGCGCCTCTCGGACGAGCTCAGAGACAACACCCTGGGTATCCGCATGCTGCCCATCGGTTCCAGTTTCGGTAAGTTCCGCAGGGTGGTCCGGGATCTTTGCTCCCAGAAGGGCAAGGAGATCGAGCTGGTCACGGAAGGAGCGGACACAGAACTGGACAAGACGGTCATAGAGCGCATCAACGACCCCCTGGTGCATCTTCTGCGCAACAGCATCGACCACGGCATAGAGTCCCCGGAGGAACGGGCGAAGCTGGGTAAACCCAGGCAGGGGACAATCACTTTTTCCGCAGCCCAGTCCGGAGGGAATGTAATTCTTACCATAAGTGACGACGGGCGGGGAATGGATTCGGAAAGAATAAAAGCCAAGGCCCTGGAAAAAGGCATTATCTCCCAAGGTGACGAACTCGGCCAGAGAGAGCTTTTAAATCTCATTTTTCAGCCGGGGTTTTCCACCTCCACAGAGATAAGCGATATCTCCGGCCGGGGGGTGGGCATGGACGTGGTCAGGAAGAATATTTCCGCCCTGCGCGGGTCTGTTGATGCGGAAAGCATTCCCGGGGAGGGCAGCACAATAAGGATCAGCCTGCCCCTGACTCTGGCCATTATAGACGGGCTGCAGGTCAGGGTGGGGGAGCAGCACTTCATTATCCCTCTGAGCGTAGTGGGCGAATGCATAGAGCTTGAAGGGAATGCTCAAAGGGGAGAAGCAAATTGGGACTTTGTCCGCCTGAGGGATCAGCTGATTCCATACATAAGCCTCAGGAAATTTTTTGAGGTACAGGGCGAGGCCGGCAGTATCGAGCAGGTGGTTGTGGTGGACACCGGGGAAAAGCTCATGGGCTTGGTGGTGGATGAGGTTCTGGGACAGCAGCAGACAGTAATCAAGAACCTGAGCCGGGTTTATCAGCATATCCGGGAAGTTTCCGGAGCCACCATCCTGGGGGACGGGTCCATCGCCCTGATCCTTGATGTATCCCGGCTGGGGGAGATGGCTGCTGGTTAAACGCGGGTACTGCCGGGAACAGTTTAACAATATTTTACACACAGTTTGTAAAACAGGTTTTGGTTTCAGTTAAAACATTCCCTGGCTTTATTGCAGGGAAAAAAGGAATTGCAGGAGGACAGGCATGAAAAACTTGAGGTTGGGAGTAAAATTGATGGGCGGCTTCGGCCTGGTGGCCCTGATAGTCCTTGTGGTGGGTTTTTTCGGCTGGCGGGGAGCCAACAATCTCGGAGGGCATGTAGAGGAGATCGGCCAGGTGCGCCTGCCCAGTATCGACAGCCTGCGCCAGGTGGAAAAGGAGTTCGAGACTTTCAGTGTAGCCTTCAGGACCCTTTTAAATCCGAATATTTCCATGGATGAGAGACAAGCCCAGTATGAAAACATCCAGGAGGCCAGAAGTGCTTATCAGCGAGCTTTGGAGGTTTTTGAACCTCTGCCCCAGACAGAACAGGAAGCAGCTATATGGCGGGACTTTGATCCGCAACTTCAGAGATGGGCCGAAGTGAACAATGAGTTTCTGGACATGTCCAGAGAACTGGACGATATAGGTATCCTGAACACCAACCAGTTCGTGGGGCGGCTCCAGGATTTTGAAGGGGATCATTATGCACTTATGGATAATATTGGCCGGTATCTGCTTACAGGAGTTGATTTCGAAGGCGGTGAAGACGCCACGGCCTGTGCCTTTGGACGCTGGATGGCTGATTTTCGCATTGACAACCCGGAAATTACCCAGCTGTTAAGAGATATTACGCCTTATCACAATGCATTTCACGCCAGTGTTGAAGATATCCGGGAAGAAGTGCAGGCTGGTAACGAGCAGGCAGCCATTGACATATATGCAGACCAGATGGTGCCGGCAGCCCAGCAGACTTTTGAATACTTTGAGGAGTTGATCCAGATTGCAGAGTATGCAGACGAGCTTTATGCGGAAATGAATGAACTGGCCATGGTGGACTCGGTTGAGAGACAAAATGCGGTCATGGATATTCTGGATCAGGTGATTTACATCAACGAAAATGTCTCTGGAGAAGCAGTCGAAGCAGCTGAAAACGACGCAGCCAACGCGGTTACTATTGCCCTGGCCGGGATGGGTATCGGGGTCGTTCTGGCCGTTGCCCTGGGCACTCTGCTGACTAAAGCCATAACCGGGCCGGTGGCCAAAGGCGTGGCCTTTTCCGAGCAGATGGCCAAAGGAGATATGACTAAGGATCTGGATGTGCACCAGAAGGACGAGATCGGCATGCTGGCCGACTCCATGCGACGTATGCAGGAAAAGCTCAAGGAAGTGGTGCAGGAAGTAAAGACTTCCGCGGACAACGTGGCCGCCGGCAGCGAGGAGATGAGCTCCTCTTCCGAAGAGATGTCCCAGGGAGCCACGGAACAGGCTTCCAACCTGGAAGAGGTTTCCTCCAACATGGAACAGATGGGCTCCAACATCCAGCAGAATGCGGACAATGCCGCTCAAACTGAAA
Source organism: Desulfonatronospira thiodismutans ASO3-1 (assembly GCF_000174435.1). Taxonomy (NCBI): domain Bacteria; kingdom Pseudomonadati; phylum Thermodesulfobacteriota; class Desulfovibrionia; order Desulfovibrionales; family Desulfonatronovibrionaceae; genus Desulfonatronospira; species Desulfonatronospira thiodismutans. The sequence continues at coordinate 662,786 of NZ_ACJN02000003.1, read as the reverse complement.
AGATAGCCCTGCAGGCGGCCAGGGATGCAGAAGATGGTGGACAGCAGGTGCAGGATACAGTACAGGCCATGCGCGATATTGCCGAAAAGATCAGCATCATCGAGGAGATCGCCCGGCAGACCAATCTGTTGGCCCTGAACGCCGCTATTGAAGCGGCCCGGGCCGGCGAGGCAGGCAAGGGCTTTGCAGTGGTGGCGGCTGAAGTGCGCAAGCTGGCCGAAAGAAGCGGTCAGGCGGCCAACGAGATCAGTGGACTGTCTGCTTCCAGTGTTCAGGTGGCTGAAAAAGCCGGTGAAATGCTTAAGAAAATGGTTCCGGATATCCAGAAGACAGCGGATCTGGTGCAGGAGATAAGTGCATCCTCCAAGGAACAGACTTCAGGTGCGGAACAAATAAACAAGGCCATCCAGCAGCTGGACCAGGTGGTGCAGCAGAATGCCTCCTCTTCAGAGGAGCTTTCTTCCACTGCCGAGGAATTGTCCAGCCAGGCCCAGCAGCTTCAGAGCATCATTGGATTCTTCAGGGTGGATGAACATGGAAGCGGCCGGCAAGAAGCCCTGAGGACTGCAAAGTATACCGCGCAGCAGGGCGGGGCTAAGCAGGACGTCCGGAAAAGCAGGATGCAGCTTGGCCAGAACAAAGAACAGCAAGGCGGGCGTTCCAAAAAACGGCTGTCCCTGGACATGGGGGCCGAGGATGCCGAGGACCAGGAGTTTGAAAAATACTAGGCTGCACTCAAGTGATAAGTTGATGGTCAACAGCCAGTGATCTGTTCAGGAGGCCGGTGATCCCGGCGGGAAGCAGAAAAGGGCTGTTGATCATCAGCACTCAAGACAAGGAGCAATTTTATGGACAATGCAAAAGCTGGTCTAAGCAACACCTACCTTACATTTTATCTGGATCAGGACCTGTTCGGGCTGAATATAGATTCAGTGCGTGAGGTCCTGGAATATACCAGTATCACCAAGGTTCCCAGGACTGAAGACTATATGCTGGGGGTGATAAATGTCCGCGGCCATGCAGTCCCAGTGGTGGACCTGCGGGTCAAGTTCGGCCTGGGGCAGGGGGAAAAGACCGTGGACACCTGCATCATTATCGTGGAGCTGTCCATCCATGAGGAATCCAGCATCATGGGGGCCCTGGTGGACGGGGTGCAGGAAGTGCTGGATATCCCCCCGGAGCAGATTGAAAAGGCTCCCAGGCTGGGCAGCAAGATAGACACCCAGTTTATTCGCGGAATAGGCAAGCTGGAGGACAAGTTTGTTATCATCCTGGATATCCAGTCTGTATTCAGCGTTGAGGAGCTTAGCTCCATAACCGAAAAGTCTGATCAGGTATCAGCTGAAAGCGTGGCCTCAGGTACAGGCTGAGCCATATATTGATTGGGGTGGTTTTCTGAAAGGGGGTTTACAAGACGGGACTGCAAAAAGTCTTTTTGCAGTCCCAAGAGGACAGATATCAGAGGACAGATGTCAGAAAAATCAACAAGTTACAAAGTTAACTTTGAAGGCTAAAACCCTTCTTCCAATTTTTTGCAGGTGCATCTTTCAATCTGAAACCGGAAAAGTCATGAACCACAATGACAATCTGAAAAACGGGCAGTGGTCGTTGCCCAGGCCCATGACAGTCCAGGAGTTCAAGAAACTGGGGCATTTTATCCAGACCGAGTTCGGGATCAAGATGCCCCCTTCCAAAAAGACCATGCTGGAGTCCAGACTCAGTAAGAGACTGCGCAGTTTGAATATGACCAACTTTGAGGAGTACCGGGATTATCTGTTCAGCCTGAAGGGACTGGAACTGGAGATGCCGCACCTGGTGGACGCAGTGACCACCAACAAGACGGATTTTTTCCGGGAAGAGCATCATTTTGATATTCTGTATAAAGAGTTGCTGCCGGAGTGGATGGAAAGGTATCCAGAGGGTGGACGGATCATGGCCTGGTGCGCCGGATGTTCCAACGGAAAGGAGCCTTATACTCTGGCTATGGTCCTTAACGAATTCGGAATTGAGCATCCAGTTTTTGACTATAATATTCTGGCCACGGACATCTCCAGGCAGGTGCTCAAGGAGGCCGAAAGGGCGGTATATCCGGTAAAAGATGCTGAAGCCATTCCACCCGTGCTCAGGAAGAAATATCTCCTGCGCAGCAGGGACCGCAACAGGCAGCTCATACGTATTGTGCCGGAACTCAGAAAAAGAGTAGCCTTCAGGGAGATGAATCTTCTCCAGGATATATCCTTCCGGGAGAAGATGGACATCATATTCTGCCGCAACGTGATAATATATTTTGAGCGGCCGGTGCAGGAGGCCCTATTCCGGAAGCTCTGCAAATTTCTGGAGCCTGGAGGCTATCTGTTCATAGGACACTCGGAAACCCTGAACGGCATGGATCTTCCCCTGAAACAAACCAGGCCCACAGTGTACAGAAAAATATGAAACCAGTTATCATGGTGAACAGTTACATAAAATAACAGTTATTTCCAAGCGGGAAACAATGAACAGAAAAATCCGGGTTATGATCGTGGACGACTCCGCTCTGGTGCGGCAGACCCTGGCTGATATCCTGGAATCGGACCCGGAAATCCAGGTAATGGGTACCGCCTCTGATCCTTTTGTTGCCGCCAAGAAGATGGAGGCGGACGTCCCGGATGTCATCACCCTGGATATCGAAATGCCCCGCATGGACGGGCTTACTTTTCTGCGCAAGATCATGGCCCAGCACCCCATGCCGGTGATTATCTGCTCTTCCCTGACGGAGAAAAATTCCGAACTGAGCCTGCAGGCCATGGATGCCGGTGCCACGGAGATAATCACCAAGCCCAGGCTGGGTACCAAGAAGTTTTTTGAAGAATCCAGGGTGCGCATAGTGGATGCGGTCAAGGCGGCCTTTCAGGCGGATCTGTCTGCTAAGCGCAGCAGGCTTCCGGAAAAGCCCAGGCAAATAGAACCCAGGCTGAACGCTGATGCGGTTATCCCCGGTCCGGCCAGGGGCAGGGAGATGTTTCAGACTACGGACAGAGTGGTGGTGGTCGGGGCATCTACCGGAGGGACCGAAGCCTTGAGGGTTTTTCTGGAATCCATGCCCCTGGACTGCCCAGGCATTGTCGTGGTGCAGCATATGCCCGAGCATTTCACCCGGGCCTTTGCCCAGAGGCTGGACTCTTCATGCGTCATAAACGTCAAGGAGGCCGCGGACAGTGACCCGGTGCTTCGGGGCAGGGCGCTCATAGCCCAGGGCAACAGACATCTGCTTTTAAAGCGCAGCGGAGCCAGATACTATGTCCAGATTAAGGACGGCCCTCTGGTCTCCAGACACAGGCCTTCGGTGGACGTGCTTTTCCGCTCTGCCGCCAGATATGCTGGGAAAAACGCAGTGGGAGTGATCATGACCGGGATGGGTTCGGACGGGGCCAGCGGGATGAAGGAGTTGCACGATGCCGGTGCTTTTACCCTGGGGCAGAGCGAAGCCAGTTGCGTGGTCTACGGCATGCCCCAGGAAGCCAGAAAGCTGGGGGCTGTAGATAAGGAGCTGCCTCTGGAGAAGATGGCCCCGCAGGTGCTTAAGGCGTTGAAGTAAAGGGACGCGGAACAGGCGTCATTGTGGTCAGTTTTTTTAAGAAGTATGGAAGTAAGGGCGTATTGGAGTATGGGAGTCAAAATATCTTTCCCCATACTTTCTTCCTGAGGGAGGGGGGGGGGGACGTCTTGTCTGTAATTCTGTCCAGATGGGCAGGATATCAGAAAAAGTTGCCAGCATGTTTGTTTGAAACTTGTGCTAAGCGCCTGAAGTCTAACAGCAAGCAAGGATGATGTTATGCGAATACTTATCGTGGATGACGATTTTATCACCAGGAAGAGCCTGATTAAAATGCTGCAGGCCTACGGAGACTGTGACGAGGCCACCAACGGCCAGGAAGCAGTGGATTCTTTCAATATGGCCTGGGAGGAGAGCAGACCATATGATCTTGTACTCCTGGACATCATGATGCCCTCTTTAGATGGACAGGATGCACTGCAGCAGATCAGGGAATTTGAAAGTTCCAGGGGGATTATGGGCTTCGGCGAGGCCAAGGTGATCATGGTCAGCGCCCTGGATGATCCGCGCAATGTAGTACAGGCCTTTTACGCGGGCGGGGCCAGTTCATACCTGATAAAGCCGGTCCAGGCCCAAAAGCTGTATGAAGAAATGGAAAAACTGGGCTTCGCATCCAGGGCCAAGTAAAAAATTATACAAGTACGAGGTGATTATGCAGGATCATTCAATCCTGCTTGTGGGCCTTGAGACCCTGGACCGGGAAAAGGTGCTGCAGGCCCTTGAAGATGCAGGCTTTGTCAAAAGCCGGGTGCAGGAGGTTCACTCCGGAGAAGAGGCAGTGCGTGTTTTCCGGGAGACGCCCTTTGATCTCGTGCTTGCTGAGCAGTCCATGGAATGGATGTCCGGCCTGGAACTGGCCGGTTTAATCTGCGATGATAAATGGAAAAGGGAGACCAGGGTTGTTCTGCTGGCCGGGGTGGATGACCTGGGACAAAGAGACGTTAAAAAAGCAGCCAGGACCGGTGTCGATGACATCATTTTCAAGCCCTTGAATCACCAGACACTACCAGCCCGCTTGAGCTTTCTGGTCAGCAAAAATGCCCATGCCTCCGGGTGTCAGCTGCATATCTGCAGCACAGCATCCAAGTCCGGGCTTGGATACTGGGAGTACAATTCTTTAACTGGCGGTTTTTTTTATTCCCAGTCCGTGTACGAAATACTGGGATATCCCCGTGGACATGAACCCCTGGACAACTATATCCTGCACACTCACCTGGAGCCCGGGCATATGCAGCAGCTTGAGAAGAAAGTAAGTTCTCTGGCTCCAAAGGAGTGGTTTTCCGGGGACTTCTGCTTCAGGCGAAGGGATAGGGAGGAGCGGTTTTTGAGGATCAGCGGTCAGAAGGACTCCCTGTCAAAGGCGGGCATAGTCAGTGGAGTCCTGCAGGATGTCACCCAGCAGAAGCGAGTGGAAGACAAGCTTATGGAACTTCTGGAGCAGACCTCCATGCAGGCCGAAGCTCTGGAGCAGAGCGGCGAGGGTATAGTTCTCACTGACAGCCGCCTCAATGTTGTCTACGTCAATCCTTTTTTCGATGAAACAAGCGGATTCAGGGCCAGTGAGCTGATTCCCAAGCTCAGGGAACTGATCCCCGGGATAAGCCTGAAAAATAATGGAGTAGCGGATGATGACGGCTGGAAGCGGCCGTGGAGGGAGCAGGTCAATCTCAGGGACAAGTCCGGTTATGTCCGGGAGGTGGAGGTGTCTGTATCTCCGGTAAAAAACAAGAAGACCGGGGAGATAGTAAATTATGTACTCATGATCCGGGATATCACTGAAAGGCAGAATCTGCAGAAGCAGCTGCAACAGGCCCAGAAGATGGAGGCCATAGGTACTCTGGCCGGAGGGATAGCCCATGATTTCAACAATTCCCTCATGGGGATCCAGGGCTTTACCGAACTGGCACTGATGAATATGTCCGATGAAGGCAGGCCCAGGGAGTATCTGCAGAGTTCCCTGCGCACTGTACAGAGGGCCAGGGACCTGGTGCAGCAGATTTTGACCTTCAGCGGTCAGAAAGAAACCACCAAGGCCCCCATGCAGGTCAAGCCGGTTCTAAAGGAGGCCATGAAGCTTCTGGGTGCAACCGTGCCAGTAAACATCCAGCTGAATGTGGATATTGGGGATGATCCCCCCATGGTGGTGGCTGATCCGGTGTGGATACACCAGATAGTCATGAACCTGTGCACCAACGCCCTGCAGGCCATGCCTCGGGGAGGCAACATAGATGTTGGCCTAAAAGGCGCAGACCTGGACGCCACCTGCCAGGAAGCAGGCCATGATCTGCCCCGGGGCAGATACCTGCTGCTGGAGATACAGGATACAGGTTGCGGAATCGAGCCGGAAATGCAGGAGCGAATTTTTGATCCTTTTTTTTCCACCAAGCCCAGGGGCAAGGGCACTGGGCTTGGCCTGTCCGTGGTCCACGGCATTTTACAGGAACTTGCCGGGCGGGTGATGGTGTACAGTACTCCTGGACAGGGCAGTCTTTTCAGGGTGTATATACCTGCAGTGCCGGTTGAGCAGGGTATACCGGCAGAATCGGACAAAGGCAGGGAGCCTTCCGGGGAAGTGGTCCGGGGCAGGGGCAGTATCCTTTTCGTGGACGACCAGGAGGAAATAGTCAATTGGGGAGTGCGTGCTCTGGAAAGCCTGGGATACATGGTCTGCGGTTTTTCCAGCGGAGATCGGGCCTGGGAAGTGTTCAAGGAGCAGCCGGAAGATTATGATCTGCTGGTGACGGACCTGAGTATGCCCGGAACCTCCGGCCAGGAACTGGCCCGGAAGGTCAAGGAACTCCGGCCGGGCCTGCCTGTGATCATGTGTACCGGGCACGCCGGGGCAGACACCCCGGAGAAATCAGCTCTTCAGGTTGATGCCCTCATGCAGAAGCCGTTCAGCATGGGGGAGTTTTCCAGGCTCATACGTTCGCTTCTTCAGGAGGGTTAGAAGGGCGGGGTGTCGGATTGGTCCGACAGGTCTGACAGGTCTGACAGGTCTGACAGGTCCGACGTGTCCGACAGGTCCGACGTATCCGACATGCCCAGAGCCCTCGCTTCCGGATTCCAGGGCGCTGCAGGCTCCCGGACTCCTCCCTGCCTGGACCTGGTCCGGGCTTGATACATGCGCTCGGTGAAGCCGCCTTTTTCCAGAAAATCCTTTTCCAGGCGCTTAAGCTGCCTGCCCAGCAGAAAACTGGCCTGGTGGGCCAGACAGAGCATGATGTTGGCGCAGGTCTCGGCTGGCTTTATGCGCATGGCTGTCAGGGCAGCCAGCAGGGGCTCATCCAGAACCTGCTGCTCCTGGTGCGGGTCTTTGTCCGGGGGTGGAGCGTTTTGCGGGGGCGGGAGTTTACCGGCCAGGCGACGGCGCATGGCCAGGACTATCCTGGAATCCTTGTCCCATATGAGCAGGCTGTTCTGGCGCAGATAGTCTTCGTAGTCCTGGATCAGCTCTCCCAGGCTGGCCCGGGCCACATTGGTCAGCTTCAGTTCAGACTTTTTTGAGGTGCCCGAGGCCAGTGATCCCTCCACGATATTCTGTACAGTGCTTCTGGCGGCCTGCTCCATCTGGTCCCTGGTCCTGGATGTCTTGCGGATAAACCTGCCACAGAAAATTACCGTACCATCATGCACAGTTAGAGATACCGCGAAGCTGCGCAGCTTTTTGAATCCGCCGTGGGCAGGTATGACCATATGCTTACCCATGCCCTGGATATATTCAGATTTTTGCGCCGAAATCAAGCCCAAAAAAGCTGCGGCAAGGGCCAGGTCTGTCTTCACCTGAAGCGTGACTGGGTAAGCAACTGTTGATTTACGAGGCATCTCAGGATAGATAAAGAAAAAGAAATCAGGAGAAGGATAATATCGTTTTATTTTGAACTAAAGGATCTTCCAAGTGACCTGGATCAAGAGATTCTTGATGATTATAAGGTGCAGCTGCAAAAAGTCGAGAAAATGAATAATTCAGAAATCAATAATCTATATAAATATTTGATTTTACTGACATCTGACGTCTGATCTCTGACGTCTGTGACTGCAAAAGTGACTTTCTGCAGTCACATCTTATAAGGGACCCTTTATGAAAGACAGAAACAAGCCGGAGGATGAGCTTCGCCGCAGCGAGGCAAGCCAGAGGATTCTTCTGGACAACATTGCCACCCAGGTCTGGTACCTGGTCAATGAATATACTTATGGGGCGGTGAACAAGGCCCATGCGGATTTTCTGGGCATGCAGGTGCAGGAAGTCTCATATGCCAGTCTGTACGACCTTTTTCCTGTTGACGTGGTGGAAGTTTGCCGGCCCGGCAACAGGGAGGTCTTTGAAACCGGGGAATCCCTGCAGACAGAAGAGTGGGTGCCCGATGCCTCTGGAGAACTGCGTCTTCTGTCCATTAAAAAATCCCCGGGCCTGGACCGCGATGGCCGAGTAAAATACGTGGTCTGCTCGGCCGATGATATAACCGACCAGAGACGTCTGCAGGATTCACTGGCTGAAAGCGAGGATAAATTCCGTCTCCTTGCGGAGAATGCCCCCATGGGAATCGCCCTGCATGAACTGGTTTTGGATAAGCACGGTAACCCGGTGGATTACAGGTACTTAGATGTAAACCAGGGATTTGAAAGGCATACCGGGCTCAAGGCCTCCCAGGTCACAGGCCGGACAGCCGGCCAGGTGTTCGGCAGGCAGCAGGACCCGCCTTTTCTGGATACATATGCCCGGGTGGTCCTTGGCGGCAGGTCAGTAAGCTTCGAAGAAGAAGTAGAGTCCCTGGGCAGGTCATTTCTTATAAATGCCTACAAGGTCGGCCTGAACAGGTTTGCCACGGTGTTTATGGATGTAAGCCAGCGCCGGCAGGCGACTCGTGAGGCCGAAGTCCGCAGGTCGCACTTTGAGTCCATCTTTGAAAATACCAAAGACGCCATGGTCTTTTTCGACACCTCGCACCTGATCTTCAATATAAACAGCCGCTTTACTGCCATGTTCGGCTATACCCTGGAAGAGATCCGGGGAAAGCAGGTAAACCGGGTGGTGGATCCTGAGCGCCTGGCTGACGATTATATTTCCTCCAGCGTACTGGAGGGAGAAAACGTGGAAAAAGAGACCGTGCGCTACTGCAGGGACGGACAGCCTCTGGATGTTCTCATCAAGGGCGGTCCTGTATATGTGGCCGGTGAAATTGTGGGTGGATACTCCATATATTCGGATATCAGCGGGCGTAAGCAGGCCGAGAGAGAACTGACAAAGCAGAACCAGCTCCTGGAGGGTATAATAAACGGCATTCCGGATATCCTGGCCATCCAGTACCCGGATCACAGTATAAAACGCTACAACCAGGCCGGGTACCAGGCCCTGAACAAGTCCCCGGAGCAGGTGGCGGGCAGGAAATGTTTTGAACTCATAGGCCGGGACAGGGAGTGCGAGGTGTGCGCAACCAGGGAGGCCCTCAATACAGGAACCCTGCAGCAGGTGGAAAAATACGTCCCGGAATTGGATGTCTACATGGATTGCCGCAGCAATCCCATATTCAATGAGCAGGGAGAGATACTATATATTATTGAGCAGCTAAGGGATATAACTCAACGTAAAAAAGACGAGATTGAGCTTATAGTAGCCAAGGAGCAGGCCGAGGCGGCCAGCAAGGCCAAGAGCGAATTCCTGGCCAATATGAGTCACGAGATCCGCACCCCCATGGCCGGGATCATGGGGGCACTGGAGATGGTCTCTGCCAGGACCGACGATGAAGAATCCAGAAGACTTATGAAAATGACCCTGGAATCGGCCAGGTCCCTGCAGCAGATCATAAACGATATTCTGGATCTGTCCAAGGTAGAGGCGGGCAAGTTGGAAATCGAGCACCAGGAATTTGATCCGCAGTCTCTTTTCAAAAGGGTCATGGACCTTTATTCCATCCAGGCCGGGGAAAAAAATATAGAGCTGCAACTGGATACGGCACCGGGCATCCCCCGGAGACTGTGCGGGGATCAGTACCGCCTGGAGCAGGTGCTGCGCAACCTGGTGAGCAATGCCGTCAAGTTCACCTCCCAGGGCCGGGTCATTCTCAGGGTCAGGCCTGTGCAGGCCGCATCCGGAAAGGCCCGTCTAAATTTTGAGGTTGAGGACACCGGGGTGGGCATAAAGGAAGATTTTCTGCCCCGCCTGTTCGACAGCTTCACCCAGGCGGACAGCACCTACGGCAAAAAGCACCAGGGAACAGGGCTGGGACTGGCCATATCCAACAGGCTGGTGCAGATGATGGGCGGAGATATTCAGGCTCAGAGCATCCCCGGGGCCGGCAGCATCTTTTCCTTCAGCCTGCCTTTTGCCATACCCGCGGAGCATACTGCAGGGGAAAAGCGCTCTGACACTCAATCAGCCGTCTCCTTTTCCAGGCAGTTGAAGATCCTGGTGGCGGAAGACGTGAAGCTCAACCAGGACTACATCCGTTTTGTCCTGAAACAGAAGGGACACCAGGCCGTTATAGCCGGGAACGGGCTGGAAGCGGTGCAGGCGTTTGTGCCTGGACAGTTCGACCTGGTGCTCATGGATATACAGATGCCCGACATAGATGGACTGGAGACCGCCAGGAGGATCAGGGAGAAGGAAGAGTCCAGTGGGCGGACATCTGATGTGGGACCGCGGGATTCGGGCAGGGTCCCCATTATTGCTTTGACCGCCTATGCCATGCCTGAAGAAAGACAAGAGTTTCTGCAGTCCGGCATGGACGGATATGTTTCCAAGCCCGTAGACCCGGAGGATCTTTTCCGGGAAATAGAGAGCCTTGTATCAGTAAGGGATGAATCCGGCCGGGAAGCACAGAGCTACCAGGTGCAGGAGCAGGATTTTGCCTGCAGCGGTGCAGAAGTCATCAGTACAAAAGACCTTGAACTGCGTTTTGCCGGGGACAGGGAACTCTGGGCCGGCATGTTCCAGCGCTTCATGCAGGAGGAAATGCCGGGGTATATGCAGGAACTGGAGGACCAAAGCGGGTCCGGGGACATGCAGGGCCTGGCCCGGCTGGCTCACAAGTTCAAGGGGGCCCTGGGCACCCTGTGCGCCGAGGCCGCCAGGCAGAGGGCGGAGGCCCTGGATCATGCCGCCAGAAAAAGCGACACAGAAATGGTCCGCCTGGAGCTGGAGGCCCTCAAGGCGGAACTGGAAAGGCTTAAGCAGGAGTTATGACTGCATGTCAGGCCTTTGATATTTATTATTGACCTCACGGAAATATCAGGTACGAAATAACACTGTATCGACACTAATACATGCTTAACTATCGGCATACCGGGAAGCGCAGGATTTTCCCAGAGCATGGCAATTATTTTTGCAATCATTTACCAGTAAGCGCTTTTCATAAAGAACATACCCTTTCTTTATTTTTTTCAACTAACTGTTGAATCAGGAAATCAATATGGAAAATTTTCAATCCGCCAGGATACTTGTTGTTGACGATGATCGCAGCACCCTGGATTTTATCGTATTTCACCTGGAAAATGCTGGTTACCAGGTATTTAAAGCCGATACCGGGCAACAGGCCATGGATATCGTCGGCAGGGAACGCCCTGAAATAATTCTGCTGGATGTGTACCTCCCGGATGAAATAGGACTGGAGCTGTGTTCCAGGATCAAGTCCGAGCCGGCGTTTAACGATCCAAGTGTGCTTATAATGTCTGCCTGGGCTCCCAGGAGTGAAATGGCTGAAACCCTTGCCCGGGGGGCGGACGACTATATTGTCAAGCCCATCAACCCCCAAGAGCTTCTGCCCATGATCAAGGCCCGCATCAAGGCCAGGCAGGCACAGCAGGAACTGCGGCAGCAGGGCAGGGCTTTGCACTTGATCCTGGACAGCATCCAGGAGATGATGCTTTACATGGACAAGGGATACAATATTCTCTGGGCCAACAGGGCTGCTCAGGATAATATAGGTAAGGATTTCGCACAAATATCCGGCAGGACCTGCCATGAAATACTGCACAGCGCTGATACTCCCTGCCAGGACTGTCCTGTCCAGGATACTTTTGTCTCCGGCCGGCCATCCAGCGGCCGGGTGAGTTTTAATGACGGCAGGTACTGGTACAACAACGGCTACCCCATGCAGGATTCAGCAGGGGGCCATGCCGGGGTGGTGCTCATGTCCCTGGACATCACCCAGCAGGAGAAAAGCAGGCAGAAATGCGAGTACATGGCCATGTACGATTCCCTGACCGGACTTGGCAACAGGAACCTGTTCATGGACAGGCTGGAACATGTTCTTTCCCAGGCCAGGCGTTACGGCAATTTTGTCGGCATGCTTTACCTGGATCTTGACGGGTTCAAGGAGATAAACGACAGGCTGGGACATGCAGCAGGTGATGAGGTCCTCGTGGAAACCGCCAGGCGCATCAAGAGTTGTCTAAGGGAATCCGATATTCCGGCCAGGCTTGGAGGGGACGAGTTCGCAGTGATACTGCCCCAGATGAAAAACCCCAGGGAAGCAGAAGAAGTAGCGGGCAAAATTCTGGAAAAGTGGAACCCGCAGTTTGATACCAGCGCTGGAAAGGCTGTGAATATGAACATTAGTGCGGGACTGGCGGCATTCCCGGAACATGGCGATACACTGGACCGCCTGGTGAATACAGCGGACAAGGCCATGTACCAGGCCAAAAAGACAAAAGGCCCGTCATTTGTCTGGGCCGGAGAAATACAATAATTCAACATAACACTATAGCGAAACTTATGGCTGACCTCCGGGGACTGGCTCTCCCCGCACTTATTTTTTCCAATAAAACCAAGATGATTTAATAAAAATAAGTGCGGGGTGCCTGTCCCCAATTGAGATACGATCTTATATTTTATAAGTTTCGCTGTAGTGATAACCTCTGAAAAATACATGCCAAACCCTGGCCTGCAAAAATAACTGCCTGAAAAGGAAGAAGATATGCAAGAAGAAAAGCCGGCACCATGGAATATTGAACCTCTCTTTGTGGGCAGGCAACCGGTGTTCAATGCCAAAAAGAGACTGCAGGGGTATGAACTCTTTTACCGTTCGGATGAAGAGTCCGCCGGGGCCGTGTTCAGCAACCCGGAAGACGCTACCCTGAGTGTGATTCAGGCTTCCTACGTATCCCCTTTTTTGAACATGAAGGGGGAGAAATTCATCATGGTCAACTTTTCCTACGAGGCCATTGTGCACAACGCCCCTTATGCCCTTCCCCCCCAGAATACCATAGTCAAAATCACAGGCCATACCCCGGGTGGCCATGAGCTGGAGCAGGCCCTGGCCGAGCTCAAAAAAGACGGATACCGTATCGCCGTGGACGGAAAGCCAGGGGAGATCAGCAGATGGATGGACCTGGCGGATATTTTCATCCTGGATGCCGGGGTGGCCGGCGAGGGACTGCAGGAGATTGACACAAGCGATGTTGCGGTCATGGCCAAGCGCATAGAGGACGTGGAAACTTTCCAGAAGCTGCAGGAAAAAAATATCAGTTATTTTCAGGGATATTTCTTTAAAAGGCCCGAGACTCTTAAAGGAGCCAACCTGTCCACGCATCAGATCATGCGCCTCAAGATTTTCCAGGTGCTGCAGCAGGAGGAGCCTGATCTGGATGAACTGGCCTCTTTGCTGGAAAAGGAGGTATCCCTGACTTACCGGCTGCTTCGCTACGTCAATTCCGCCAGCTTCGGCATGCTGACCCCCATCAAGACCATCCGGCGGGCACTGACCTATGTGGGTTTTAAAAACCTGAGGACTTTTCTGCAGCTGTGCCTGCTGCGGGACGTCACCCCCCAGAGCAAACCCTCGGAACTTCCCTTTGCCGCCGCCCTGAGGGGGAGGTTTCTGGAGCTTGTGGTTTTTCCCACCAAAGATGAGTGGCCCCAGCCCGATGCCCTTTTCATGCTGGGCCTTCTGTCGCTTCTGGATGCTGTGTTCGACATGCCCATGGAAAACGTGGTCCAGGACCTGCCCATTGACGAGGACATGAAAAAGGCCCTGTGCCGGGAGGAGAGCCTCTATCTTCCCTGGCTTTACCTGGCCATAGCCTTTGAAAAAGGTGACTGGGAAAATGTCGATGCCCTGATATCCCAACTGGGCCTGCACCCCAGGAAAGTGGCCATGTCCTATTCCTGGGCCATGGGCTGGGCCAGGGACTTTTTTGAATACAGCCTGTGATCCGCTGATCCGGAATTATTGAGACCACCTGATGCTCAAGACCTGCACTGCAATAACCATCTTTTTCCTTGTGCTCATGACTTGCGGTGCAGGTCATATCTACGCGGATTCACACCACCTGCCGGGATTTGAAGACCTCTTTGAAAAGCACGGCTCAGTCATGCTGGTAATAGACAGCGACACCGGCTACATTAAAAGGGCCAACCAGGCTGCGCTGGATTTCTACGGCTACAGCGCCCAGGAACTTGGCGACATGAAGATCCAGGACATAAACGTTTTGTCCCACCGTGAAGTACAGGAGGAAATGCGCCGGGCATCCCTTCAGGACAGAAACTATTTCCAGTTTACTCACCAGCTTGCCACCGGGGAAGAAAGGTCCGTGGAGGTTTATTCCTGGCCTTACTCAACTGATGAAGGCAATTACCTTTACTCCATCATCCATGATGTAACCCCCAGGATCGAGGCTGAAAAAGCCCAGCAGTTTTTTTTGTTTCTGGGCATAACAACGGTTCTGGTCGTTATAATCGCCCTGCTCATGAAGTACATATACAGCAGCAGGGCGGCAGCCTCCAGGCTGCAACAAAGCGAGGAGAAACTAAGCGCCATCTTCAAGGCGGCCCGCAACGTGGGCCTGGTGGTGACGGATATGCAGTCCGTGGTCCAGGAGTTCAGCCCGGGTGCGGAAAAGATATTCGGATATTCCAGGGATGAGATCATGGGCAGGTATGTGGGGGTTCTGCACCTTGAGGATGAGTCAAGCAGGTTCCCGGAATACATTGCCCGGCTTTATGAGCAGCAGGAGGGTTTTTCAGTGGAGACCAGGCTGGTGAGAAAATCCGGGGAAATTTTTCCAGCCCTGCTTAACTTTGAACCCTACTGCGATGACAAAGGCCGCATGGTGGGCACTCTCGGGGTTACCCTGGACATAACCGAGAGGAAAAAGGCCGAAGAAGCCCTGAGTAAGAGCGAGGAAATGTTTCGCCAGATGGCGGACAACATGGGCGAAGTCTTCTGGCTGCGCTCCGGAGACAACAGCCGGATGCTCTACGTCAGTCCTTCCTTTGAAAAGGTTTTCGGCAGGAGCCGTCAGGACCTCTACCATGATCCCAACTGTTTTGTGGATATGGTGCACGGGGATGACAGATCTGCCGTTCTGAGGGAGCTGGACAGGGAAGTATCCGGTGATGAAGACGCCTCCTTTAATATGGAATACCGCATTGTCCGCCCTGACGGGGAAATTCGCTGGGTGTGGGCCAGGTCTTTTCCTGTCCGGGATGCTCAGGGGGTTATCATCCGGTATACCGGAATTGCAGTGGACATCACCCGCATCAAGGAGGCTGAAAACGAGTTCAAGGCCCTGTCCCGGGAATACGAGACAGTCTTCAATGGTACCAGCGACGCACTTTTCCTGGTGCAGGTACTGGGGGAAGAAAGCTTCAGGTTTATACGCAACAACCTGACTCATGAGCAGCTCACCGGGCTGACCATGGAAGTCATTCAGGGCAGGACCCCGCAGGATGTCCTGGGCCGGGACCTGGGGGGGCAGGTTTCCAGGAATTATCAGCGATGCGTGCAGGCCAGGGCTCCCATTTCCTACGAGGAAACCCTTGATCTTCCCGGGGGAGAGCGGGTCTGGTTCACCACCCTGACCCCGGTTTTTGAAAACGGAGATATTTCCTATATCGTGGGTTCTGCCCAGGATATCACCGAGCGCAAGAATGCGGAGATAGAACTGTACCAGGCCAAGGAACAGGCCGAGAAAGCCAGCATGGCCAAGAGCGAATTTCTGGCCAATATGAGTCACGAGATACGTACCCCCATATCGGGCATAATCGGTGCTCTGGATATGCTCGCCTCAGAAAGTGCCGACCAGAGTCGTAAAGACCTGGTGGATATGACCCTGGAGTCGGCCAGGTCCCTGGAGCAGATAATCAACGATATCCTGGACCTGTCCAAGGTAGAGGCGGGCAAGCTGGACCTGGTTCACGAAGATTTTTCCCTGAGATCCTTAGTCAGGCGGGTGCTTGGCCTGTATTCCATCCAGGCCCGGAACCAGGGCATTGCGCTCAAGGTGGATGCAGATTCCCGGCTTCCTGAGTATGTCCGCGGGGATGCCCACCGCCTGGAGCAGGTCCTGCGCAACCTGGTAAGCAATGCAGTCAAGTTCACCCAGGCAGGGCATGTGCTCATCCGGGTCAAAGCCATGGACATTGACGAGCACAAGGCAACTGTAGAGTTTCAGGTGGAGGACAGCGGTGAAGGGATTTCCGGGGATTTTTTGCCCAGTCTTTTCGACAGCTTTACCCAGGCGGATATAACCTACGGCAAGAAGCATCAGGGAAGCGGACTGGGTCTGGCCATATCCCAGAGACTGGTTCAGATGATGGGCGGGGAGATCCAGGTGCAAAGCACGCCGGGCCGGGGAAGCGTATTTTCGTTTGCTCTGACCCTGGGGATCAGCAGTGTGGAAGACAAGAAGGCAAAAGAGCTGGAAGACCGGGCCGCCGATGCTGGTATTTCCAGTCCTTTGTCCATCCTGGTGGTGGAGGATGTAGAGCTTAACCGGGAATACATGGGCTATCTCCTGGAAAGCAGGGGACACAGGGTACAGTTCGCCTCCAACGGTGAAGAAGCAGTAAGTGCCTTTGAACCGGGCAGATTCGACCTGATTCTCATGGACATCCAGATGCCCGGCATAGACGGGCTGGAGGCCACCAGGAGAATCAGGAGCATGGAGGGGGAAAGGCTTGGAGAAAGGGGCATGGAGCATGGGGCAAGAGGTGGGACGCCGGATGTCGGGTCCCGGGATTCGGCCAGGGTTCCCATTATCGCCCTGACAGCCTATGCCATGCCCGGAGACAGGGAGAAGTTTCTGGAAGAAGGCATGGACGGGTATGTTTCCAAGCCTGTGGATCCATCAAAGCTTCTGCAGGAGATATCCGGCCTGGCGGTCCCGGGAGGCGGCGGGGTTCTTCAGGGAGATCAGTCCGGGACTCAGGAGCCGGAAACGAAAAAAAGGGACATGGTCCCGGATTTTATAAGCAGGGAAGACCTGGATAAGCGCTATGCCGGGCACGTGGATTTCTGGTCCGGGATGTTTCAGCGGTTTTTGCAGGAAGAACTGCAGCAATACAGGGAGAACCTCCAGGATGCCGTGGACAGGCAGGACATGGATGCAGTCTCCAGCCTGGGGCACAAGCTGAAAGGGGCCCTGGGCACCCTGTGTGTCGCCGGGGCGGCACAAAAGTCCAGTGAGCTGGATCTGGCAGCCAGGGAAAAGGACCTGGAAGGGGTCAGCCGGGCCTGGGAAGAGCTTTTGCAGGAACTGCATAAACTCCTGGAATACCGGGACCAGGGTAATCAGGACTAACTTATCACTACAGCGAAACTTATTTATTCACCTCCGGGGACTGGCTCTCCCCGCACTTATTTTTAAAACCTGTCAACCATCCTTCAGAAAAATAAGTGCGGGGGTGCCTGTCCCCGATTTAGACAGGTTGAAAAGTTTTATACGTTTCGCTGGAGTGTTATTGCGAGCGTACAATGTTTACTGACATGGAAGCAGACCTGAAGTTAAAAGATGTCTCGGTTCTTTGCGTGGAGGACGAAAGTTTTACTCTGGAGTTTTTAACCCAGATGCTTGGGCCCAGGGTAAAAGAGGTCCATCAGGCCAGGGACGGCCAGGAAGGGCTTTACGCATTTTCACGTTTCAATCCCGATATAGTCATCACCGACATTGAAATGCCGCGCATGGACGGCCTGGAAATGGCTGAAGCCATCCGGGAGCAGGATCCGGAAGCGGTGGTCATACTCTCCACTTCCTTTGACAACATAGACAACCTGAAAAAGGCCATAGCCCTGCGTCTGGACGAATTTGTGTCCAAGCCTGTGGCTCCGGCGGAGCTTCTGGAAGTGCTGCAGCGCTGTCTGAGGGTGATCAGCAGGAAAAAAGCAAAGGACCGGCAGCGCAGGACCATGGAGGTTATGCTTGGGGGCATGCCTTTTCCGGTGATGCTTCTGGACACAGAAAATCACAGGGTGGAGATCGCCAACCCGGAAGCAGGCAGGGCCGGATACAGGCAGGGGGCGGCCCTGGAGGGCAGATTTTTCCCCCCTGAGGTACGCCAAGTTATCAAAAGTAAAGGCAATGCTGGTGATTTGATTGAAGCCAGGGAGCAGTCCAGGCTGGAAATATCCTCCGGGGACAAAAACTGGGAGATTTACCTCAAGCCGGTGGCTTCAGGCTGGATGGTCGCAGCCGTCGTGGATGTCACCTGGCGCTGGCACCTGGATCAACTGCGTGAAGACGTTGAGCGCATCACCAGGCACGACATGAAGACACCCTTAAACGGCATTATAGCAATACCGGACCTGCTCCTGGAATCTGACGCACTGGACGATGAAAGCCGGGAACTGGTGCAGTACATAAAAGAATCCGGGCATACCCTGCTGAACATGATAAACCTGTCCCTGGACCTGTACAAGATGGAGCAGGGGACATACCAGCTTGATCCCGGGAAAGTGGATCTCACCCGCGTGCTGCGGCAGGTCTTGAGACAGCTGGAACCCCTGAGCAGGGGAAAAAACATTCAGGTGAGACTTCTGCATCAGGATATGGATGTGCCGGATGATTTCAGCTTCATGGTCTGTGGTGAAGAGATGCTTTGCTACTCCATGTTTTCCAACCTCATTAAAAATGCCCTGGAGGCATCCCCGCAGGGGAAAGAGGTCAGCATCAAGATGCGGCACCAGGCTGGTGAAAGCCTTATAACAATCCACAATCACGGTGAAGTGCCCAGGGAAATAAGGGAGGTCTTTTTTGACAAGCTAAGCACCCACGGCAAGAAATCCGGAACAGGCCTGGGTACCTACTCCGCGGCCCTTATAGCCAGGACCCAGAACGGAAACATTGACATGCAGACTTCAGTAGAGTCCGGCACCACCCTTACTGTACGTCTGCCCCTGTGCCAATAGATGCAAAAGGGTTTTGTCAGCAGTATCTGTTTAGCGCTGTTAAGGAAAGCAGGGGACAGGCACCCCCGCACTTATTTTTCTGAAGGATGATTGACGGCATTTTAAAAATAAGTGCGGGGAGAGCCAGTCCCCATGCTACATGCAAAGCGCTGAAACAGCTACTGTCCGCAAAGATATATGTAAGCAGGATATCTGTTCAGCTTTCCTTAAAAGGGCTGACAGGGACTAAGGCGGGCTATGCCCGCAACCCATTTTTTTCTCGCGCAAAGGCGCGAAGATCGCAAAGTAAGAAATTTATCTTTGCGCGATGCATGGCAAAGTTCAACCGGACCTGCTCCTCAGTATAGATTAAGGGCACGGTGTAAACTCCCCTCCTTAGCCAAGGAGGGGCCGGGGGTGGTTGTATGAGATCCCTTCCTTTTTGCGCCCTTTACGCCTGGCCTGCTACGTTTTTTTATCGTAGTTCCAGTTTTTCTTTTTTTATTACAGGGTTTAAGGAATAAGTCACAAAGCAAGGAGGTAAGAATATGATACTCAGGGTTTGCAGGAAAGGATCTGTGGAGTCTTTACAGTCCATGCTGCAGGAAGTCCAGAACCACGGGCGGGTGAAGTCCATACTCATCCTGGCCTGTGACGCCGATGGCTTTACCCCGGAGAATGTTGATCCGGTCCTGCAAGAGTGCGGTCTGCCTCTGCTGGGGGGGATTTTCCCGCAGATTATTGCTGAAGGGGAAAACCTGGAGAAGGGCACCATTGTGGCCGGGCTTTTTTACGATACGGTGTCTCTCTATGTGCCGGGTCTAAGCGATGACGACAGGGTTATGGACGACGCCGTGGATGAGGCCCTGACGGGTGTTGACGTGGAGGACAGGACCTTTTTCGTGTTTGTGGACGGTCTGAGTTCCAGAATCAGCGCCTTTATCGACGGGCTTTTCAACAACCTGGGTCTTATGCCCAACTATATCGGCGGGGGAGCCGGATCATTGAGTTTTGAGCAGAAGCCCTGCCTTTTCACCAACCTGGGCCTCAAGGGCGACGGTGCGGTGGTGGGGGTATCAGAAGTCCGCAGCGGCATAGGAGTGGCTCATGGATGGCACCCCATAACCAAAACCATGAAGGTCACTGAATCCGAAAAAAACAGGGTCATTTCCCTGAACTGGGAACCGGCCTTTCAGGTGTATCAAAGTGTCATAAAGGAACAGTCCGGCCTGTCATTTGATGAACAGCCCTTTTTCGACATCGCCAAGGCCCACCCCCTGGGTATAGTCAAGCTGGACGCGGAAATGATCGTGCGCGACCCTCTTTTTACCGAAAATGATGAACTGGTCTGCGTTGGGGAGGTGCCTGTCAATTCCTTTGTATACATACTGCGGGGAAACATGGACTCTCTTATTGAGGGTGCGGTTCAGGCCAGGGACATTGCCCTGAATAATTACCATGGGGACCCGAACAAGGCCAGCATGCTGTTTATGGACTGTATCTCCAGGGTCCTTTTCATGGGTGAGGAGTTTAAAAAGGAGCTGCAGGCGGCTGATTGCGGACTGACCACCTTTGGAGCCCTGACCATCGGAGAGATAGCCAATACCGGGGATGCCTACCTGGAATTCTACAACAAGACAGCAGTGGCCGGGATACTGGGAGATCCCCATGCAGAATGAATTTTACAAGGACGTGTTGCTGGAACTGGCCCTTTCCATCAGCGGCGAGTTCGACCTGGAGAAGCTTCTCAAGAAGTGCATGCCGCAGTTTCTGCGCAAGCTGGACTGCACTGCTGCAGCCGTGGTCAATACCGCAGATGACAAAGGCATAGTACTGTGCCTGCCCAGGTACATGTCCAGAAATGAGGATTTTGCCGCTATGCTGCAGCAGCTTGCCCGGGAAGCGGATACAGACGGCTTTCAGGACTGGTTGCTGCTGCAGGAACAGGACAGCTTTCATTACGCTTTCAGGCTGCAGGACTTTGGTATCCTGGTGCTTTCGCGATCCAGGAGTTTCGAGCCATTTCTCATCAATGAACTGCTGCCCCTGACTGCAATGCTGGCCAGGGCCTGCCGCTCCTGCCTGGAAGTGGAAAAGCGCAGGCAGGCCGAGGAAGAGCTTTCCAACTCCAAGGCCCTGCTGGAAGCTACACTGGATTCCATCCCGGACATCATAGGAATTCAAAAACCGGATCATACCATGATCAGGTACAACCAGGCCGGGTATGATTTTCTGGGTCTTACGCCAGAGGAGGTGAAAGGAAGAAAATGCTACGAACTCATCGGCAGGTCAGTGCCCTGCAGTTCGTGTACCTCGGCCCGGGCCGTCAGAACCGGCAGGCAGGGCTTCAAAGAAAAATACCTGCCGGAATATGACAGGTATCTGGAGTGCATTTCCCAGCCGGTCTTCGATTCCCAGGGCAGTGTTCACCTGGTGGTGGAGCAGTTAAGGGATATTACCCAGCGCAAAAGGTCCGAAAAAAAGCTTCTGACCCAGAAGGCCCAGTTCGAGTCTCTTTTTACCAACACCAGCGACGCAATGGTCTATTTTGACGCCGACCTCAAAATTTTCAACGTCAACACGCGTTTTACCGAGATGTTCGGGCATGACCTGGAAGAGGTCAGGGGCAGAAATATCATAGATGTGGTGGATCCTGAGGGAAAAGAGACGCATTACGGGGCCTACAGGATACTTGCAGGGGAAAAGGTGGAGATGGAGTGCACCAGGTATTCCAGGGACGGCGAGCCAAGGGAAGTCCTGCTTAAGGGCGGTCCGGTGCTGGTGGATGGAAACATTACCGGAGGGTTTGCGGTTTACTCCGATATAAGTCAGCGCAAAAATTACGAAAAGGAGATCATCAGGGCCAGGGATGCAGCAGAGGAGGCCTCCAGGGCCAAAAGCGATTTTCTGGCCAACATGAGCCACGAAATAAGAACGCCCTTAAACGGTGTGGTGAGCATGATGAGCCTGCTGGAAGAAACCAGCCTGGGACCGGAGCAGAGAGAATACGTGGACATGGCCACCATTTCCTCGGAGTCTCTTTTGAACATCATAAACGATATCCTTGATTTTTCAAGGATCGAGGCTGGCAGGTTAGAGCTTACCCGGCAGAATTTTGACCTGGAAAGGGAAATTTCCAGGGTCATGCTGCTTCTGACCAAAAGGGCCAGAAGCAAAGAGGTGGAACTGCTGGTGGACTACGACCTGCAGGCTCCCAGAAGGGTGCGGGGGGACAATCTGCGTCTCAGGCAGATCTTGTATAACTTAGTGGGCAATGCCGTCAAATTCACCGAAAAGGGCTATATACTGGTGCAGGTGAGTCTTGCAGAAGCAGGTGAGGAGAAGGCCCGGCTCAAAATATCGGTGCAGGATACAGGGGTGGGCATCCCCGTGCACATGCAGGAGAAGATCTTCGAGCATTTTACCCAGGTGGACTACTCTTCCACCCGCAGGCACGGCGGGACCGGCCTGGGACTGGCCATCAGCAGGAGCCTTGTCCGGCTCATGGGCGGCGATCTGCAGGTCATGAGCCGGGAGGGGGAGGGCTCGACTTTCTTTTTCGAGCTGGATATAGGCTATGCAGACGATGCTTCGGAGTTCATTGAAGACAGTGAGTTGAGCGGAATGCGGGCCATGATAGTGGATGATAATGCCATCAACCGTAAAATCCTGGCCGGATACCTGGAGAAGTGGGGGGTGGAGCATGAGAGTGCGGCAGACGCATATCAGGCCCTGGATATTTTGAACCAGAACCACCAGCAGGGGAAAAGCTTTGACTTTGCCCTTGTTGATCATGCCATGCCGGGCATGGACGGTATCGAACTGGCCAGCAGGATCAGGGAGCAGGACCAGGAAAAGGGTATGGGGCTTATTGCCGTTAGTTCGCTCTGGGGGCAGGTAAGTTCTGGTGAGTTTTTTCAGAAAGGGTTTGACTCATATCTGCCCAAGCCCGTCAACAGCGAGGACCTTCTTGCAGGCATAAAGGCGTGCCTGCATGGACGCAAGGGGGATAACAAAAGGCCACTGCAGCCTGCCGCACCAGTCAGGCAGGAGAATGCGCATGAAGTGCAGGCCGGGCCTGCTGCAGGTGCAGGCCCAAGGATACTTCTGGTGGATGACAACCATATCAACCGCAGATCTGTGCAGATCATGCTCAAAGACACTGCAGGCGGCCTGGTTTCTGTTGAAAACGGACAGGAAGCCCTTGAAAAGATGCAGGAGGATTCTTTCGACCTGGTCCTCATGGATGTCCAGATGCCGGTCATGGACGGACTGGAAGCCACGCGGCGGATAAGAAGCATGGAGCAGGGGACAGAGGACAAAGATCTTGGAGTGGAGGTTGCAGAGGAAATCTTAGAATCCCCCAATCCCCAAATCCCTAAATCCCCAAATCCCTCAATCCCTGAATCCCTAAATCCCCAAATCCCTAAATCCCCAAATCCCTCAATCCCTGAATCCCTAAATTCCCAAATCCCTAAATCCCCAAATCCCTCAATCCCTGAATCCCTAAATTCCCAAATCCCTAAATCCCCAAATCCCTCAATTCCAGAATCCCGGAATCCCAGAATTCCCATAATCGCCCTGACCGCCAACGCCATGCCCAGCGACAGGGAAAAATGCCTGAGTGCCGGCATGACGGATTATATCGCCAAACCGGTGCAAAAGATTGAGCTGCTGGCAATGCTTAAGAAGCACCTTCCGGCCGGCTTTTTTGACCTGCAGGACGGGAAAGGCCGGGATGAAAGGGCCGGGGCAGAAGAGGATTCCGGGCAGCCGCCAGGGCATGATGAGTACCAGGTATTTAATACCAGGGATTTTATGGACAGGTATGAACAGGATCTGGAAATCGCTGCGGAAATAATGCAGGACTTCTTGAGCGACCTCCAGGTGGAGCCGGAGCATATTCAGGCGGCCCTGGCCAGGCACGAGGCAGGTGATGCCGACAGGCTGGCCCACAAGCTCAAAGGTTCGGCCGGGTATACTGGCGCGGAAAGGATAAGGCTGCACTGCGCCAATATCATGCACAGCTCCCGGCAGGAAAACTGGCAGGAGGCACATAAAGAGATGCAGCTTCTGCAACGGGAGGCCCAGAGGTTCGAGGCGGAAGCCAGGGCGTTTTTCCAGACACAGGAAGTTGAGTTGCAGGCAGGGGAATAAGACCGGGGCGTTACATTCAGCTGGTCATGGCAGATGATCCCCCGGGCTTAATGACCAGAGATTAACAGGTTTGCATACAAAAAATACAAAAGGTCTTATGAAAGTACTGGTTGTTGAAGACGACAAGATAAGCCGCAAGACCCTTTCCCTGTACGCCAGGAACACAGGGTATGAGCCCATTGCAGCGGCAGACGGCAAGGAAGCCCTGAAGCTCTGGCACGAGCACCGTCCCAGGATCATTCTCACGGACTGGAACATGCCGGTAATGGATGGACTGGAGCTCATTTCCCGGGTCAGGGCCTCTGAAGGGGATGAATACACCTACATTATCATGATTACTTCCAGGGATGATTCCACCGACCTGATCCGGGGATTCGAGTCCGGAGTGGACGACTACCTTACCAAGCCGGTGGATAAGTCTGAACTGCTGGTGAGACTTAAAGCCAGCGAGCGTATCTTCAGTCTGCAGAGCAAGGACACAGTCATATTCGCCATGGCCAAACTTGCCGAGACCAGGGATCCCGAGACCGGGCTGCACTTAGAAAGAATCCAGAGCTACTGCCGTATTGTTTCCGAGTTTCTGCTGCGCAATTCCATGTATCAGGATATCGTAAACCGGCGTTTCATCGACGACATTTACTCCACCAGTCCCCTGCACGATATCGGCAAGGTGGGCATACCGGACCATATCCTCCTCAAACCAGGCAGACTGGACGAGGAAGAGTTTGAGATCATGAAAACCCACACCACCATCGGCTACGATACCCTCAAAAGCACCATCCAGCAGAATCCCAAAGCCAATTATCTGAGGATGTCCGCGGATATCGCCAGGTATCACCATGAGAAATGGAACGGATCAGGGTATCCGGACGGCCTTGCCGGAGAGGATATCCCCCTTGCCTCCAGGATCCTGGCTGTAGCAGACGTCTATGACGCACTGGCCTCCAAAAGAGTGTACAAGGACGCCTTCTCCCATGAAAAGACACGGGCCATAATCAGAGACGGCAAGGGTTCGCATTTTGATCCCACCCTGGTGGACGTCTTCCTGGAATGCGAGGACGAGTTTATAGAGACTCTGGAGAGATTCAGGGAGGTCTGAAGCTATGTCCTTGCCGGCAGGAAAAAAAGGAAGGATTCCTGCACAAGGGCTGAGTTTTTTACAGTGAAACACTAAATCCCAGGCGGACATTGTTTTCAGACTGGATGGGCACAGGGTCTTTTTTACTGTCATGGTTCAGTGTCGAGCCATGGACGTTTTTCCGCAACCCAAATAATTTCATGTTCTCTGTCATACATCTGTCTTGACAGTATACGCCCTTATTGTATCAGAAATTCATTAAAACCAGCAACCAGGTACTCTCAACTTCCCATGTGGAAACTGTTTTTCAAGGGCTTTGGCATAGGTGCTGCCAGCATTGTACCGGGCTTAAGCGGTGGAACCATTGCTCTTATTCTGGGAATATATACCCGGCTGATAGGTATTGCCGGCAATATAGATCATCGGACACTGGCAGGATTGATGCGCCTGGTGGTCAGGGGCCGCTTTGCCCGGGCCTTTGAATATGCCGTCCAGACCTGGCAGCTGCATTTTGTGGTGCCCATTGGAGCAGGGGTGCTGGTGGCGATATTCAGCACGGCTTCCCTGATAAACTTTGCTGTCTTGAATTACCGGGGTTTTGTTTTTTCATTTTTTTTCGGCCTGGTACTGGTTTCTATTTACTACCCCCTGAAAAGAGCAGGCAGGATCAGGTTCAAGGAAGTATTGGTTTTTTTCCTGGCAGGGACATTGATTCTGCTGGCGCAGCTTTCGCCTCTATGGAGCGATATGCAGGGCTTTAGCAACATTGGAGATCTGCGTTTTTTCCTGGGCGGGGCCGTGGCCATGGCCACCATGCTCCTGCCGGGATTCAGCGGTTCTTTCATGCTGGTGGTCATGGGGGTATACTTTGAGATCCTGGCTGCTGTGGCAGGTATGGACCTGAAAATCATATCTTTGGTAGGCATGGGATGCGTGTTTGGGCTCATCAGCCTGGCCAAGGTGATAAACTATCTGCTGAAGAATTATTATACCACCACCATGTCCTTCCTGGCCGGCCTGATGTTTGGTTCTCTGGCAGCACTGTGGCCTTTTCAGAAACAGGTGGAAATAAATGAAGACAAGGTTGTCACTGCAGGTTAT
Organism: Desulfonatronospira thiodismutans ASO3-1; assembly: GCF_000174435.1. Lineage (NCBI taxonomy): Bacteria > Pseudomonadati > Thermodesulfobacteriota > Desulfovibrionia > Desulfovibrionales > Desulfonatronovibrionaceae > Desulfonatronospira > Desulfonatronospira thiodismutans. Next base: position 636,751 of record NZ_ACJN02000003.1, on the reverse strand, counting down.
GCCCTGCCTGAAAGCCTGGCCCAGGGCTGGCCTTATTTTGTCTGCTTTCTAGCAGGGGCAGGTTTGGTCGCCGTATTCATTCTGATGGATTTAACGACCGGAAGGCATAATAGAGATGAGACAGAGTGATAACAAATCACTTTGGTTGCCATTTATAAAAGTAAGGTGATTCAACATAATTATAATGAAATTCCCGGAGGGGGTACGCCATGTTTTTACCGGTTATTCTGGCCGGCGGGTCCGGCACACGTTTATGGCCATTGTCCCGCAAGCTTTATCCCAAACAGTTTCTGGCCTTCGGAGGGGAGCTCAGCATGCTGCAGCAGTCTGTAAGGCGACTTGACGGACTGCAGTGCGCACCTCCTTTGCTGGTCTGCAACGAAGAACATCGTTTTCTGGCCGCAGAGCAGATGCGCCTTATGGGGCATGAGGATGTATCCATCCTCCTTGAACCCGAGGGGCGCAACACCGCCCCGGCCATTGCCCTGGCAGCCCTGCATGCCACCAGCAGTGGAGAGGACCCCGTACTTTTTGTAATGGCTGCGGATCACCATATTCATGATCAGCAGGCGTTTCAGGAAAGCGTGACCATGGCTGCAGAGCAGGCAGGTAAAGACTGGTTAGTGACTTTCGGGATAGTTCCGGACTCTCCTGAGACCGGTTATGGATATATCCGGCGAGGGGAAAATATCCAGGGACAGGTTTACAGGGCAGGGCGCTTTGTGGAAAAACCAGACTCTGACACTGCAGCTGCATATCTAAAGGCCGGGGATTACTACTGGAACAGCGGTATGTTTATGTTCAGGGCCGGCCGGTACTTAGAAGAGCTTGAGAAGTTTGAGCCCGCGATCCTGGAATGCTGCCGTGCAGCCATGCAAAACGCCCGCCGGGATATGCATTTTGTAAGAGTGGATAAAGATGCCTTCAACTCCTGCCCCGGCAATTCCATAGATTATGCAGTCATGGAGAAAACTCAGGATGCGGCCTTAGTGCCCATGGAGGCCGGATGGTCTGATGTGGGCTCCTGGTCATCCCTGTGGGACCTGCTGCCACGGGACGCAGAGGGCAATTCCTGCAAGGGCGACGTCATGGCCATGGACACCAGCAACAGCCTGCTTTTTTCGGACTACCGCATGGTGGCCACCCTGGGGGTGCAGGACCTGGTGGTGGTGGAGACCAAGGACGCCGTGCTGGTGGCTCACAAAAACAGGGCCCAGGACATCAAGTCCCTGGTGGACCGCATCAAAAGCAGCGGTCGCAGCGAGCATGTCACCCACAGGGAGGTGTTCAGGCCCTGGGGTTCGTATGACGGTATAGATGCCGGGGGCAGGTATCAGGTCAAAAGAATCACGGTCAAGCCAGGGGCCAAACTCTCCCTGCAAAAGCATCATCACCGGGCCGAGCACTGGGTGGTGGTGTCCGGTACGGCCATGGTAACCAATGGAGAGGAGTCCTTTCTGGTTACTGAAAATCAGTCTACTTACATCCCCCTTGGCCGGCAGCACTCCTTAGAAAACCCCGGCAAAATCCCCTTAGAGCTCATCGAAGTCCAGTCCGGCGCATATCTGGGAGAAGACGATATAGTAAGGTTTGAAGATATTTACGGAAGACTTTAGGAGACGTCAGGCATGAAAGCAATTATCCTTGCAGGCAATTGAAGATGCCTGGCGCTGGGAACGGGATATTCTTTGCAATATACCGGGATAAGCCTTGAACTTCAGCTCAGGTACTGGATCAGCACCGGCAATGACGTTTGTTTTAAAAGTAACAAAGACCCAAACTGGAAGTAGCTGCCCAGACCTGGTATAATTAGAGTCAGATCAATGAGATGATAAGCTTTTTTCCCAATCAAAGCGGACAATATTACGTTCGTCGCGGTCAAATTCCACGCCTATCAGGTAAATTTCCAGATTTTGACCATGGTATTTATCAGCATACCCTTTTTTGCGGACCTGCTCTAAGGCCGTGCCCGGAGTTTTGTCGAGGTCCAACACCTTAAACTCAAAGATGAAGACCCGGTTTGCAAGGCGCACCGTCATATCGATCCGGCCGTGATTTGTGGTATCCTCGGCGGTGACATCTAAGCCCAGAGCTGTGAAGTAGCAATAGAAAATAGAGGCGTAATACCCTTCGTACTCGGTCAGCTTGTTTTTGCGGTACCAGTCGTGGGGAATGGCGGCAAACAGGGAGTGAAAGACGTTCCCGATATCATCGAGCCGGGCGGCGGACAGGGCCTGATACAGATCGATTTTGCATTTTTCATAGACATCCCGCTGGGAAACGAGGAAGGCGGAAAGACTGTCTGCAAAACTCATGCGCACTTCCAGATTGGGATAATCCAGCCGGTATGCGGTCAGATTGCCGAACTGTTGCCGTTCCTGAATGGTCAGATACCCGGTCTGGAACATCATGGTCTCGATCTCAATATCGTTTACGTCAAAACTGCCCAGCAGACGTTCCGTGGCCACGGTGTTTTCCAGGTTGGGGGCCAGGTACTTGCGGGCAAGAAACAGCTTGAGCAGAAATTCTGGTGTGCCGCTCTCAAACCAGTAGTTGCTGAACTCACCTTCCTCCAGATAATTAAGAATACTGAAAGGGTTGTAAACGCGCTCTCCCAGCCAGGAATAGCCGTTGTACCAGCTGCGGATATCTTCCAGGGTTTTTCCTTCTAAGTGTTCGGCAAACACCTCGGTCATCTCGGCTTCCGTGTAGCCGCAAATGGTTGCGAAGTGTGGACTTAAAGTAATGTCTCTCAGATTGTTGAGCCCGGAAAACAGGCTCACCTTGGAAAATTTGGAAACCCCGGTGAGAAAGGAGAACCGGATATGGGCGTCGCTGTCCTTGATCACGGAATAGAGGTTTTTCAGGCCTTCCCGGATTTCAATTGCCTGCTCCGGGTCCGTGATATTATCCAGAATGGGCTTGTCGTATTCATCCACCAGAACCACGGTCCGCTGGCCGTGTTTGGCTGCGCTTTCTCGAATCAGTTCACCGAAACAGCCGGGAATATCTCCGGGATCCCGGCAGGTAACGCCCAGGGTTTTCTGGTTTTGATACAGAAGATCCACAATGCGCCGATCCAGCTCTTCCCGGTTGCGCACCACGCCCGCGCCAAAGGAAATATGAATAACAGGATGTTTTTTCTTCCAGTCCCAGCGATCAAAAAGCCAGAGATTTTGGAACAGGTCCTGGTTGCCTTCAAAAGCTTCTTTCAGAGTGTCGATGAACAGGGATTTGCCGAAACGGCGGGGCCTTGAGAGAAAATAGTATTTCCCGCTTTCAACCAGCTGATGCACAATCCTGGTCTTGTCCACATAGGTGTATCCGTCTTCAATGATCTCTCGGAGTGTACTCACCCCGATGGGCAGCTTTTTCATTGTTTTTCCTTCTGCGGCTTTGTCAGGGCTGTTTTGTAGTACTATTGCTATTCTTCAATATTTGTGCGCAGTTTCTCGGCAAGCATAACTAACTGTTTTTCATTGCTTTTTTGTTTGAAAAATCCATATGCTCTTGATCACTACTCTTGCCTACTCTTTACTTGAGTCAAGGGCTAAGCAACATGATTTACATCATAATTTTTTTTGTAAAACAACTCAACAATCAAGATGAACCTTTAGTGGCTTACTCCTGAAACCCTGTCACAAAATACAAGAAAAATTTGAGCCATGACGGGGGTTCAGCACTTGGCACTGGGACTGTTTCATTTTTGGACACTAAGCTCAGGTGATCCCCCCCGCCGCGCAAGCGGCTGATGCCTTTTTCCTTGCGGGTTCTTATTCCCGCAAGGAAAAAACATGCTTCTTCAATCTCTTTTATCTGTGTCAATCTGTGTGATCTGTGGGCTAAAAACTCTTTTCTTATCTGGGTTGCGGGCATAGCGCGCCTTAGACACTTAAGTGTCATCAGTTGACGTAAGCATTCAGGGGCTCCTCGATTGTGATTACTGGCACTCACGCCAGAGGCGTGATTCCGGCACCCCCTGAATGCTTGCGCCTTGAACTTCAGCTCAGGTACTGGATCAGCACCGGCAGGGTGATTCCGGACAGGATTGTGGTAAACAGGATTATTGCAGCCAGAAGCTCCGGTGATTTGTTGAACTTTATGGCGTACATAAGGGGCAGGATGGCTGCCGGGGCGGAAGTCTGCAGAACCGCCACGGACATTTCCAGCTGCGATACTGGAAAAAAACAAAGAATACATACTGCTGCCAGGGGTGAGATCACGAGCCGGACTGCACTGGCTGCGGATATTATGGCAGCAAACCTTAGAAGCCTGTCCTTGAGGGAAGACAGGGAGATGGCAGCCAGCTGCAGGCCCAGGATAAAGATGAGAAGCGGTATGGCCCCGGCGCTTATCAGCTGCAGTCCCTGCTGGATTCCCCCGGGCACGGGTATTTTCAGCCAGGAAAAAACAAGGGCCAGCAAAAAGGCGTGGAAAATTGGAATGCGTACTACATCCAGCAGAATTTCTCTAAGCCTGGTCTTGTCGCTGCTCATGTATATGGCCAGGGTACACAGGGGGATATTGAAAATCACGAAGTAGACAATGGACAAAGGCACCGCCTCCTGGCCGAAGGTCAGGTGGATAAGGGGCAGTCCGAAGTTGCCCACGTTTATCATGGAGATCCCCAGGATAAAGGAGTTTTTTTCTCCCGGTCCCAGGCGCATGGCGGATGACAGCAGGATTCCCAGGGCTATGAGCAGAGCGGTTAGAAAAAGCATGAAAACAAAAGGCACCCCGAGGTCGCTGAAAGACACGGCATGCCTGGTCATGGAGTCAAAGACCAGCACCGGGGCAAAAAGGGCCAGGGCCAGGCTGGCCAGGGGTTTTATTTCCGGTCTGAAGATATGGTTATAGATAAAGGCAGAGATAATTATCAGAAATATGGGCAGGATGGAGTTGTTGAATATGGTGAAAAAGTGCATGCCGGGCTCTTACACCATAACCACCCCCAGGTAAATGAAATTCAGGGTCGTTTTCCGGCACCTGCCGCACCGGGTTTCTTTTGTTTTAACTATTCACCATCTGTGGACGGATCCCCGGACCACTGGAGCATATAATCATTATGGTGAACAGTTGCCTTTGTTAAATAACTGGCAGAATTTATTGGTGACGGGTTTTAATTTAGCTGTTATACAGGAGTACAAAAAAGGAGTCATTATGAGACCATTGAATCTGCTTGTCATTACAGTGATCGCCTGCGTTATGGCCTGGCTGCCCTCTGCGGGCCTCGCAGGAGACAAGGAGCAGGCCCTGGAAATAGAGCCCTGCACCGTGAGTCTGCGCCATGATGAATTCAAATCCATCCAGATGTTCGGCAGGGTAAATGTGACCTATCTCAAAGGCTCGGCAGAAGAGCTGGGTCTGGACAGGCAGGAGATTACAGAGCATCTGCAGGAGCTGTTCCAGGAAAACTTTCCGGACATGGAGCGCGATGACGACCTTTTGCCTTTTTTCGTGGATGATCCCCGGGAACTGGGCTACGTCCGCTGCATAATCACCACGGCCGGAGAAGAGGACCCGTTGGCCCTGCATGTCAGGCTCAGGTCCGGAAATTTTATAGAGATTGACGGACGTATGGTGGTGGTGCGCATCTACGAAAAGGACGACCTGACTATGTCGTCTCGTGACAGCATAGCCGCGGATGTGCAAAAGAGGCTGCAAGACATGATGCAGGACCTGTCAGAGGAGTTTTACGACAAGAGAAAGGAATAATCCACAGGATAAGTATATGCACCCTTTGATTTTTAAGGCGGCTTTATGCCTTGTGGCGCTTATTTTAACCCCGGCATGCGGCCTGGACAGGGAACAGGAACAAAACGCCAACGAGGTTCCCGGGGTAACTGAAGACACCATACGTGTAGGTTCATCCCTGGCTTTGAGCGGCCATGCCAGTTTCCTGGGCACTCAGACCCTCCAGGGAGCCCAGGCCTATATAAAGCATATAAATGAGCAGGGCGGAGTTCACGGAAGACAGATTGAACTCATTTCCTATGACGATGCCTACGATCCAGCCCGCTGCCTGGCCAACACCCAGAAGCTCATCGTTGAGGACCAGGTTTTCAGCCTGTTCAGCTACGTGGGCACTCCCACCACAGTTAAAGCCCTTCCCCTGATAGAGGAAGCCGAGATTCCTCTGCTGGGTATATTTACCGGGGCCAGCGATTTCCGCGAACCCTTCAACAGAAATATCATCAATATCCGGGCATCCTATTACCAGGAAACAGAGGCCGCGGTGACCCATTTCGTGGAAGAACTGGGCCTGGATGAGATCGCAGTTTTTTACCAGTACGACGCTTACGGCCTGGACGGGCTGAGGGGAACGGAACTGGCCCTCAAGGAGTACGATTTGGCCCCGGTGGCCACGGGCAGCTACACCCGGGGGACCCTGGATATCGAGGACGGGCTGCAGAGCATTATGGAATCCGGGGCCGAGGCAGTGGTCATGGTGGGGACATATGACGCCTGTTCCAGGTTTATTCAGACAGCCAGAGAGAGGGGGTTTGAGCCCATCTTTCACAACGTTTCCTTTGTGGGGGCCGAGGAGATGGCCCGCATTCTGGGGCCTGCCGGGGACGGGGTGATAATCACCCAGGTGGTTCCCCCGCCGGACTCCCTGGTATCCCAGGCACTGCTCTGGGGGGTGCAGGAGTTTGTGGACCTGTACTGCAGGTATTTCCCCGAAGAAGATCCCAATATGGTGGCTCTGGAGGGCTTCATCAACGCCAAGGTGCTGGTGGAGGGCCTGAAGCGCGCAGGGTCGGACCTGAACCGGGAAAGCTTCATCCAGGGGATTCAAACCATCCAGGATTTTTCCCTGGGCATTGCCAACACTCTCAATTTCGGTCCCAAGGACCACCAGGGACTCACCCGGGTGTATTTTACCGTTCTCAAGGACGGCAAACTGGAGCTTTTGACCGACTGGGACAAGTTCAAGCAGGACATTGAAACAAAGGACAAAAAGTCAGGCCCATGCCCAGATTCAGGGACTTAAGTCTAAAGCACAAGATATTTTTGTCCACTGCAGGGGTGGTTCTTTTGTTCAGCCTTTCCAGCGCGCTTATGGCCCGCTGGATTCTGTCCGGTTATATGGAGCAGGAACTCAAAACCCGCGGTGTATCCATTGCCCAGAGCATCGCAGACCACAGCATCGGACATGTTTTGACCCGGGACCGGGATCAGCTGGTGGCGACTATATTTGACGCCGCCCAGCTGGGGGAGCGCCGGCATCTGGTGGAATATGTGGTTATTCTTGATGATGAGCAGAATGTTCTTTCACATACTTTCATTACCCCCTTTCCGGATGATCTGCGCGGGGTGAACCCGGTTCAGGAGGAGCAGGACTACAGTATCCGCAGCCTGGATAAGGCTGATATGCAGGTCTACGACATAGCAGTGCCCATACTGGAGGGCATCTACCAGATCGGCACGGTACGCCTGGGTCTGAAAAAAGAGCATATAGAGCAGGTGGCCAGGACCATGAATATTACCTTCGGGGGGTTTACACTGGCGGTCCTTGTGGTAATGTTTGTTTTAAGCTACCGCATCTCCCTGTATATAACCAGGCCCATGCAGAAATTGACCGGTATGGCGGATCAGATCAGCCGGGGGGACCTGGAGCTCAAAACCGTAAACGGGCTGCAACCCGGCAGGGATGAACCCTGTCCGGCCATTACCGGATCTTATCAGCCCTGCTGGCATGTGGACAGGCTCCTGGAAGCAGAGCTTGGAGACAGGCATCTGCCCGGCAAACCCGATTACTGCCGGGACTGCCTGGCTGACAGGGATAAGAGCGGGGACGAGGTGCAGCAGCTGGCTGACTCTTTCAATCAGATGGTGCGCAGCGTCAAGCTTTACCGCAAAAGGGTGCTGGAATCTGAACACAAATACAGATCGCTTTTTGAAAGCGGTCCTGTTCCGGTCTTTGTCCTGGATCTGGAGACGTTTGAGATCCTGGATGCCAATTCCAGCGCGGAGAAGGAATACGGTTATTCCAGGAATGAGCTCGTGGGCATGGAATTTACCAGGCTGGCCCCGGAGTTTCCGGAGAAGCTCAGGACACATCTGAAGCAGGAGCCACAGGATGCCAGGATTGTCTACAACAAGGCCATACATTATTACCGCGGCAACCAGCCCATATACACCAACGTAGAAGGACGGCTGAGCACTTACCGCAACCGGGATGCGGTCATTGTGGCCACTACAGATATTACTGAAATGCTGGAGAAGGACGCCCAGTTGATTCAGGCCAGTAAAATGAGCGACCTGGGACAGCTTTCAGCCGGCGTAGCCCATGAGCTGAACCAGCCTCTGAATGCCATAAAAATGGGCAGTGAGTTCGTTCAGATGATGCAGCAGGAGGGGCAGGATATTCCTGAGGAACAACTGCGTCAGATCCTGGGGGAAATCAACACCCAGGTGGACAGGGCAACGGAGATAATCAACAATCTAAGAGAATTCGGGCGAAAATCAGATCCCGGTCTGGAAGAAACCGACTTAAACTTGTGCGTGCAGAACGTTTTGACCATTATCGGTCAGCAGATTAAGCTGGCCAATATCGACCTGGATTTTCAGCCTGCCTCTCAACCGGTTTTCATCATGGCCCACAAGAACAGGCTGGAGCAGGTCATTTTCAATCTCGTTACCAATGCCCGGGATGCGGTGATGCAGAAGCAGGCACAGCAGGAACCGGGCTGGACAGGGCGGATCGTCATCTTCACCGGGATAAGTAACGGGCAGGCGGTACTCAGTGTCCAGGACAACGGGACAGGTATGCCCCGCTCTGTGGTGGACAAGATCTTCGACCCCTTCTTCACCACCAAGGAAGTGGGCAAGGGAATGGGTCTGGGGCTTTCCATATGCTACGGGATCATACAAGACTATCAGGGCGAGATTGATATCCAGAGCAGGGAGAATGAGGGCACCACCTTCAGGGTGTTTTTTTCTGCATCCGACAGTCATGCACAAAATTCCAACCCAAAGGACAGATAAAAACCATGCAGAAAGTTCTGGTAATAGATGATGAAAAGCCTACTTTGAGCATGTTTCAGCTTTTTCTCAAGGCCTATGGCTACAGCGTGTACACGGCTGAAAGCGGAGAGAAGGGCCTGGAAATTTTTGAGCAGGAAAAGCCCCCGCTGGTGATCAGCGACATAAAGATGCCCGGCATGGACGGTATTCAGGTCCTTGGCCGCATCAAGGAGATGAGTCCGCATACCGAGGTGATAATTATTACCGGGCATGGCGATGCTGACCTGACCATCAGGGCCATGGAGCTCAATGCCACTGATTTTCTGCACAAGCCCATTGAAAAAAATGCCCTGCAGAATGCCCTTAAGCGGGCTGTAGAGCGCCTGGGCATCCTGGAGAGCAGTGAAGAGCAGATTGCACTTTCTTCAATCAACGGCACAGCCATAGTGGATATACAGGGCAATATCAACGCCTCCCACGAAAAAAGACTGCAGGAAATCTACCAGGAGATAAACGAGCAGGGCAAAACCGGTGTTCTTTTCCGGTTCAATCCCAATTCATCAGTCAACGGCACCGGCATTGCAGTGTTTATTCAGATTCTTTCCATGTGCCGGGATAACGGTCAAAAAGCGGTCATAACCGGTCTTTCAGAGAATTTTCAGAAATTTTTTCACCTGGTGGGAATAACCAGGATGGCAGAGATCTATGAAGCAGAAGACCAGGCCCTGTCCCGGCTGCAGGAGCAGGCCGGGTAGTATTGTTTTTTTAAAAGCACCTTACCCGGACACACCCGGGTCCAAACCTGCGAGTAACTGGATAAGGAAGTGGTCATTTAGAACGAACCACCCCCAACCCCTCCTTAACCAAGGAGGGGAGCAGTCCGTGCTGGAAACTTTATTTTTTTGATGCATGCGCAGGTTGGACATGCTGCAATTATTGACTGAAAAGTAGTTACGTAGAAGGAGTATCCATGATCAGCAACATGAAGTTCATTACCGTATTTTTCGTGGCAATGGTCGCTTTTCTGTTTTTACCTCCGGGGTCAAAGGCTTCGGTGCAGGAGGGAGACAGCCTGGAAGGGGTTACATTTCCTGCTCCTGCCACTCAAGAGGCAGCTGAGCAGCTGGGTCTTGAAAAAATGGAGCCATTTTCCCTGGACAACCTTGACCGGGAATATGTCCTGTTCAAGGTAGTGGATGTATACTGCCCGGTCTGTCACGAGCAGGCCCCGGAATTCAACCGTCTTTTCAACCGCATCCAGGACAATACTTCTCTGGCTGAGAGTATGTACATATTCACCCTGGCACCGGAAGCCTCCCCCGGGGAGGTTGAGCACCTGTACCAGGCCTGGGAAACGCCCTATCCCATCCTGGGGGATCATGAGTACATCCTGCCCGGCAAGATAGGTTCTCTGGACACTCCCTATACCATAATGGTCAACCGTGAGGGCAAAGTGGTTTATGCCCACGGCGGAGTCATGCCGGATACCCGGGAGATGATGGGCAAGCTCAGAGAGCTTGTAAAATGATGCCTGGAGCAAATTATGGTGCAAAACTCTGATGCAGAAAGAAGCGCAGTCCCGGAAAGGGACAAGGAGTTGCGGGAGAGGGAATACCAGGCCTATCAGCTGCGCCTTCTCAACGAATACCTGCGCGAGCTTTTTTTTCTGGAAGACAGGGGTGAGATTGCAGAGCAGTTCCTGCTTATGTGCATGGGAGCGGTGGGTACTGACAAGGCCCTTTTGCTTGTATTTGATGAGCAGGAGGAGAGCGCCCTGCATTACCGGGGATTTAATGATTTCAGGGTGCAGAGGCTGCGTGAAGATGCTTTTGTGCAGGCGCAGCAGCATCTTGCCCGGGATGACAGGGACAATGAACTTCTGCCCAAGCAGATTCTGGTAATCAGCACTAATGAGCATGAGGCAGCCCGGGACAGCCGCCTGCCCTGGCCTGAGGATTCCTGTTTTATCGTGCGCTGGAACCTGGATTCGGGGTGTTTCGGATACCTGGTGCTGGGACCCAAGCTGGACGGGTCGATTTATTTTGACCTTGACAGGGATTTTCTGCTGCAGTTGAGCCAGGTGCTCATGGATTCGCTGCAGATGGTGCGCTCAAGGGAGGAAATCCACAGGCTCAATGCCGACCTGATGAGCAAGAACCAGGAGCTTAGTCAGACCATAGAAGAGCTGCAAAAAAGCCATGAAACCATAAGCATCCTGCAAAGAACCAGGGACAGACTGCACGGGCTCATTCACAGCGAAGCCGCCCGCCTGGAAAGGGTCAGTGCCTGGGATTTCGTTTTCATTGTCGCTGTTACTCTGATCATAAGCCTGCTCTACAACACCACCAGCCCGGGAGGAGTATCCCTGACTCCGGCCACATGGTCCCTGCCTGAACCGGAAATGATAGACACTGACAGGGCGGCAGAAATTTATGAACAGGACGGGGCCGTATTTGTCGATGCCAGGCCCAACCAGTTTTTTGAGCAGGAAAAGATCCGGGACGCGGTCAACCTGCCCTCAAATCTTTTCGATTTCATATACATGATGCACTTTGCCCAGCTGGATCCGGAAAAGAAGATCATAGTCTACGGCCGAAACATCAGCAGGCGGTATGATGAAACAGTGGCTTTTGAGCTTGAAGAGCGAGGACATGAAAGGGTTCTGGTCATGCCCGGCGGGCTTGGTGAATGGAAAGCTAAAGGGATGCCCGTAGCGCCATGAGCACAAAGACTGTTTACAACTTCATGCTGCGGCTACTCACCAGTAAGGAGCTGGCCTTTATCTTCAGGCTTTATATCGGGGGGCTTTTTGTCTACGCCAGCCTGTACAAGATCAATTATGCCGTGGAGTTCGCCGAGACCATCGCCAACTACCAGCTTGTGCCTTACTGGGCTGTGAATTTTCTGGCTGTGACCATGCCCTGGCTGGAGCTCATCTGCGGGCTCATGCTTATAATCGGATTCCGGGCCAAGGCTGTGACGGTCATCATCGGAGGCATGATGGTCATGTTTACAGTGGCCCTGGTGATAAATGTAATTCAGGATACGCCCATAAGCTGCGGATGCTTCAGCACCTCGGATGAGCTTATCGGCTGGCATACAGTACTCCGCGATGTCATCTGGCTGGGCATGATCGTGCACATTTATTACTTTGACCGTATGTTCCACCTGGAAAACAGGTTCCTGGCCCTGTTGCGCAGGATATAAACAGTACAATAAAGCAAGGAAGGCGTGTCATGGCCAAAACATGCATATTTGTCCTGGCAGTAATTCTGATGGGCGGGGTCTTGATTATGGGCTGTTCTGAGGCCCCGGAAGTCCCGGGTGTATACCAGGAGGTATCAGAGAACGGTCCGGATGCTGGCTCCACCATTGAACTCCAGGAGGACAGGAAAGGCACATGGGAAACCCCCAGGGATTCTGTGAGTTTTCGCTGGAGTGTCCGGGAAGGCGAGATCTGGCTGCATACGGAAACCGGCGGGGTCATAATCGGGGAATTGAGTGACAGTGGATTTGTAATAGAACTGCCAGAGGCCGGCACTTATGTATTTGAAAAGACCGGCCCATGATCAGCAGGGTCGTGTGCGGGCGAACTGCAAGGCGGGCATTAAGCCCGGTCTTCTTCTATTAAGGGTTCCCGGCCTGCAGGGGTGATGTTTTTGTTTATCTTCAGGGCGATATAATCTATAAGGTTGTACATGATTTCCGGTAGGCCTTCCTGCTTGCGGTAAACCATGTAAAATCCCTGCTCCAGACCGCCTTCTTCAAGTTCCATGGGGATAACTTCTTTATCCTGCAGTTCCTGGCGGACCATGAATTCGGGCATAAGGGAGAAACCCATGCCCGCCTTGACCATTGATTTTATGGCCTGGTTGCTCTCAGAAAGGCACACATGCTTGAAGTGCTTCAGCGTCAGGCGCTGGGTCCTTAAAAAGTCTGTAAATTCCTTGTGAATTCCTGCCCCTTCCTCTCTTAAGACCACGGGGGTTTCCAGAAGATCCTTTACTGAGACCGGTCCTGAGTCTGTTCCCTGGTTGGGACTCTTGAACAAAACAAGGGGGGCGCGGCCTATCTCTTTGGACTGCAGGCCTTTGTTCCGGGGGTCTACTCCGGTAATCCCCAGATCAAAAATACCGTTTAAAAGTCCCTGAAAGATTTTTTCGCATTTGAGGACGCTCAGGGCCACCCGCGTATCAGGGTATTTGTTCTGAAGGGACTTGAGGATGTCCGGAAAGAGGTATTCCCCGGCAATAAAGCAGGTGCCCAGGCGCAGTGTGGCCATGAGCCTGTCTGCATGCCGGTCCATGCTCTGAAACAGTTCTGCCTGCAGTGTTTCCAGTTTGACGGCGTATTCGTAAACAGTCCCGCCTTCCTGGGTGAGTTTTATCCTGCCTTTTTCCCTTATCAGAAGGGGTGCTTGAAAATAGTTTTCCAGGGCCTGGATCTGGAGGCTTACAGCGGGTTGAGTCAGGTACAGTCTGGCTGCGGTCTTGGAAAAACTCTTCTGATCCACCACTTCCTTGAAGGTCTTCAAGGCATAAAGGTTGAGTTCCATTGTCCCCCCTTTTTCCGGGGTTTGGTTGCAACCTTTTGTATAGCAGCCCTGAAGCCCTGTGTCCATAAAAAAGAATCCCGGTTTTACAGGAATACCTGCGTTTCGCGCGGACCGGCATCATTTCCCGGAGGGATGGAGGAAAAATCATCCGGTCCGCGCTGGACGCAGAGGAGGCAGTCAAGAGAATTGTCTTGATCTGTACGCAGCATGTTCAGCAGCAGAAAAGCTGACGTGCAGCCGCTTTGAAATTTTGGAGGTCCAGTGTTTGTCTTGCCGGACCTCCAGGATGTGCTTTTTGATGTTTCAGGTTTAGAAGGGGGCAATAATTCAGTTTAAGTTTATCTGAGCCAGTCCACATGCTGTTCGCATTCATCAATGCTTACCGGTTCCATGGCGTGACAGGCGTTGCAGTTTTCCTTGCCGTGGGTGTAGGGCTGCATGTTGTCGTGGCAGCGCATACAGCTTTCCACTGATTCGTGAGGCTTGCTGGTCACTTCAAAAGCGCCTTCATCAGCCAGCTTATTGAGCATCTCCACAGTTTTTATCACACAATCCGAAGTCAGGCCGCCGCATCTGTGTTTTCTTTCCTCTGAGCCGCGGGCTACGCCTGCTTCCTTCATCCACTTGGTCACAGAGACGTGACACAGGCTGGAGTCCACGGGTACTTTAGGCAGGTCCATGCCTGCGGGCTGGTATTCGGGGAAGGGAAACTTCATGTACCAGGCCATGAGTTCATCGCACAGCTTGCCTTTGATCTGGTTGTCCACGGGCATGGCCCCGATAAGTGCCAGGGGCGGTACCAGGGCTCCACAGATGGAGGCCCAGCCGGTGCGTACCCCGGATGAAAAGACCCAGAACATGGAAATGGGGAAATGGGTGTAGGGCTCGCCTACTTCCTGGGCCAGATAGCCGAACAGACCGTCGGCTGCTCCAGGTCCTCAGCCCCCTTTTTCCATGTAGGCCTTGAAGGCCATTTCCGCGGCAATGTCCTTATCCAGCTTTTTGTAGGGGAAATCACCGGAAAGGGCTGCGCTGGCCTGGCCGGCTCCCAGCAGGGAATGGCTGGCGAAACCCATGGTTCCGGCAACAGCCACCCCGGCCATGGTGGTGCCCATGCCCTTTAAAAAACTTCTCCTGGAATTTTGTGTTCCTTGGCCTTGCATAATACCTTCCTCCTTATTGGGTTTTCCGGTTGCAAATTTTTTATGCCGTTTCGAAAAAAATGAGCTTATGATCTGGCCAACCAAAGATTGTTGTTTATTATTTAATTAGATACCCTATACGTGAGGGTCAAATTAAAAAAACTTATGGGTGTATAAAAGTGCTTAATATCACAATCCAAGCTTTTTACACCCTACATGCCGACCATGAAACAAAGCCATGGAAAAACTTTTATTTATAGCCACTGAATATGATCGGGGGTAATCTGTATGAATCCAGGACGCTATCTGGTTTCCATCCGGAAAGTCTTTCTTTCCGGATGTCGAAGCCATTGGTTTTCTTTCCGGAAACGAGGATTTTTTTCTTTTGGCAAGGAAATCAAGCAATTATGAGGAGGCGTATCTTAATACGGTGACGAATAATTGTGCAGAGTGACGCCGCCAAAAGGAAAAAGAACCGTTTCCGGATGAAAACTATCTGCAAGGCCTGGCAAAACAAAGGAGGTGTGACATGTCTATTCAGTCCGCAAAGGCATTTCTGGAACTGGTTCAGAAAGACACGGGTCTGCATTCAAGGCTGGCCAGGTGCCGGGATTCCATGGAAATAATGGATATTGCCCGGGAAAAGGGGTATGATTTTACCCCGGATGAGGCCAGGATGGTAATGGAGCAGCCTTGCGACGGAGTGCATGACAGGATGCTGGAGATGCTGGTGCAGTCCCTTTATGCCAGGAGTCAAGGCCATGGCAAAAAAGTTGATAGCCATGCTGTCCCAGCTTAAAGAAGTCAATTTAAAAAGCTGCAATCAAAAAACTGCCAATAACTCCTCCAAAATCCGGGCATTGTGCACTGCCGTAAGGTCCCTCGCAATGCCCGTTTCGTAACCATTCAGGGGGGCCCTCGGTGTTGATTACTGGCACAAGGCCTGGGGACTGTCCCTCGCTGTGTAGGTCTGTGGCAGGATCACGGAATTTTGCGCTTATAGTTTTGTGATTGTGAAGGCAAGGTCTTGCGGGGACTGTCCCCAGGCCGATTACGGCACCCCCCTGAATGGTTACCCCGTTTCAGATTTCAATTTTCCCCTTAGCCAGAATCAAATACTTTCGAAAACTTGACAGGCGCTTTTTCAGGTTGTAATTTTCATTCAGTCATTTAGCTTATTGTGCAAATATCAACTTATGGATAAATTTCTGAAACAGACCAAAGCCCTGGCGGACGGCAATCGTTTGCGCATTATCGCGGCTCTTCTCAGGCAGCCGGAGTTGTGCGTCTGCCAGATTACCGAGCTTCTGGGGCTGTCCACGGCCACGGTTTCGCGGCATATAAGCGTCATCCAGAATGCAGGCTTAGTGACATCCCGCAAGGACAGCCGCTGGGTGTATTACCGGCTGGCGGATGATTTTCCCGGGAGGCTCAGGCAGTGGTTAGAAGAGGAGCTTATGTATTCCCGGGAAATGGAAAAGGACAAGCTCACACTCAAATTCATCCTGTCCATGTCCGTGGAAGAACTATGCAGTAAAAGAGGTAGATGATCGGGCAGGATCCGGGTACTGATCAACTTTGAAACCAAGAGGAAAGAAAATGGCTGAAATCAAGGTCAGTAAAGAGATGTCCGTTCTGGACCGTTTTTTGACGGTCTGGATTTTTACGGCCATGGTTGTAGGAGTATTGACCGGGTTTTTATTCAAGGGTCCGGTGGAAACCTTCAACGAAGCCCTGACTGTGGGCGAGCACACCAACCTGCTTATAGCCTTCGGCCTGATACTAATGATGTATCCGCCCCTGGCCAAGGTGAAATACGAGCTCATGCCCCGGGTTTTTTCGGATTTTAAAATTCTGGGACTGTCTCTTCTTCAGAACTGGATTGTGGGTCCGATACTCATGTTTACTCTGGCTGTGGGGTTTTTCGGTTATATAGCCCCGGCTATTTTCGGACCTGACGAGCGCTGGGGTTACTATATGGTGGGGCTGATCCTGGTGGGTATTGCCAGATGCATTGCCATGGTCCTGGTCTGGAACACCCTGGCCAGGGGCAACAGTGAATACGCAGCCGGGCTTGTGGCCCTGAACAGTGTTTTTCAGATTATAGCTTTCGGTTTGTACGCCTGGGTTTTCATCACAGTCCTGCCTCCACTATTCGGAATGGAGGGCATGGTGGTGGACGTGACCATTGGTGAGATTTTCGCCAGTGTCATGATCTATCTGGGCATCCCCTTCGGCGCCGGAATTCTAAGCCGGGTGATTCTTCTGCCCATCAAGGGACATGACTGGTACGACAATGTATTTGTGCCAAAAATCGCCCCCATAACCCTCATTGCCCTGCTTTTCACCATTGTGGTCATGTTCAGCATGCAGGGAGAGCAGATTGTGCATAGACCCTTTGACGTGCTCTGGATCGCTATTCCCCTGACGTGTTATTTTGTTTTCATGTTTCTCATCAGTTTTTTCATGGCCTCCAGGCTTGGAGCCGACTACAGCCGCAGCACCACACTGGCCTTTACCGCCTCGGGCAACAATTTTGAGCTGGCCATTGCCGTAGCCATTGCCGTTTTCGGCATTGCCTCGCCCATAGCTTTTGCCACGGTTGTCGGCCCATTGGTTGAAGTGCCGGTGCTCATCGGCCTGGTGCATGTCAGCCTGTATTTTCTGAGAAAGTATTTCGGCGGGGTGGTCCGGGATGACGGACTGCAGACCCAGGACGCAGGCTACGGGGGTCAAGGTACATGCGCTGTGGGCGAGAGGGTTTATCCATCCATATCCACAAAGAAGTAATTTAAAGCGAGGCAGCTGGCTATGAGCCTGGATAGACAGACTTTATCAGATGGATTCAAGACAGTTTTTCTGCCCTGGTTTCTTTTATTGTTTGGAATGTTTACCGTGGTCTATAAAACGGTAACAGGCGATAACCTGTTTCCGGTATATGACTATGGAGAACTGCAGGATTATACACTGTGGGAGATACCGTATGTTTATATTCTGAACTACGCCACCAGGGCCTGGGGTACGCTTCTTTTCGCCTTTATGCTGGGCGGGGTGATCGCGGCCTTTGTGCCCAAAGAGAAGATGAAAAAGTACCTGACCAGCAAAAACTTTTCATCGTATGTCCTGGCGGCCCTGCTGGCTCCGGCCATGACCGTATGTTCATGCGCAATGATCCCCATCTTTGGAGGGCTGGTTGTTGCCGGTGCAGGTGTGGGGCCTGCGGTGACCTTTCTGTTGATGGCCCCGGCAGCCAATTTTATTGCCATAATAACCACCATTGACATAATTTCCTTAGAGATTGCCGTGGCCAGAGTGGTTTTTGCCTTTTTCGCGGCCATACTCGTGGGTTACCTGGTATCTATGACCAGGGCCGCAAAGGCGGTGGAGGAGCGCTTTGCCGGGATGGCGGTCCAGGCCCGGGAGGATTATCAGGAGTACAGGGAAAGCTTTGCCCGGAAGAGCAGCAACGCTCTGTATGAAGCCGGTGATCTTTTGAAAAAGGTCGTTCCTTATCTTGCCCTGGGGCTTCTGGTGGTCAGTTACGTGGACGCTTTTCTGCCACCGGCAATAGTGGCCCAGTACCTGACCGGCATAACCGGAGTGGGGCTATCAGCCGTGCTTGGAGTACCTCTGTATACACCGACCCTGGTGGAGATATTTCTCATCCGGGCGCTTCTGGACCTGGGAATGGCCCCGGCTGCTGCCCTGGCTTTTCTCATAGCCGCGCCCATGGCCTCCATTCCCTCCATGCTGGGGGTGGCCTCCTTAGTGGGCAGACGCCTGGTGATCAACTATGCTCTGCTGTCCGTACTCATGGCTTTTGTGGCCGGCAGCATATATTTGTATATATTTTAAGCTGATGCAACTATTCATCAGGGTCCGGGGGCTTTGCAAACAGGACGTAAAGACTCACTCCAAGGAAGCGTAAATCAAAACCTACACACGGGTTTGATAGCCAGGATATTTCCTGTAACATACTTTGAATCAAGTTCGGTGTATTACGGTTTTGATTAACGCTTCCTACGTCGTTCAGATCCCGCACTTACTTTTTGGCAAATATTGATTTGAAAACTGGGCAGACGTAGAAAAAGTAAGTGCGGGACCCAGTTTGCAAAGCCCCCTGACCCTAAATATCAGGCGATGAGCTTAGATTGGTCAGTTTCATCAGGCGATAAGTAGGTACAAGCTGACAAAAAGGAGGAAAATATGATGGAAATCAAGGTTGCAGGCCCTGGTTGCGCCAAATGCAAGCAGCTGGAGGATTTGGTAAATGAAGTTGTTGCCGAGATGGGCATGGATGCGCAGGTGAGCAAGATCACCGACTTTTCAGAAATAGTCCAGACGGGCATCATGACCACTCCGGGGATGATAGTAAACGGCAAGGTAAAGGTTTCGGGCAAGGTGCCCACCAAGGCGGAAATAACTCAGATACTGACCACAGAAGCCGCACAGTAGTTTTAACATCCGGAAAAAAAGACTTTCCGGATGGAAACACAGTAGGATCTGGTGGCTATGTCTTAAAACCATAAGACGGGTTCGCCGTAAAAATGACAATAAATACTATGCAGGATAACAGAATGGAATGTAGAGCAGGCTTTCTGGATGAGCACTCCAGGCAAAGTGGTGAGGCTTGAGGCCGGACTAATCCTGCCGGATTCGGCGAGGAAGCAGGCAGTCAAGCCTTGGAGCGCACCCTGGAAAGGACGCCGTGTTGCCCGGAGGATGCTGGTGACCAGCCTGAAAAGGTCCGGGGCTTTCAAGAGGGGGGTGTCCAGCAACCATTTGCCGGAGGTCTGCAGATTCAAGCTTCTCCAGATTATGACTCTGCCGGGGAGGAGATATGCTGAGGACCCCGCAATGAACTGCCGCCGGAGGCGGCAGGGGAACGGGCCGGACTTAGAGCCTGGCCCTTTGTAACCGGCTGGATGTCCACCCCGGCCGGACTGGTGCCCAGGGTGTCACCTCGTCTGAGTCTCCAGGACCGGATTAAAGCTGCCCTGGCTCGCCTCGGCCCTGGACGGGATCATTACCGTATGGCTCCCGGGCTGTATGCCCTGGGTGATCCTGACGGGCAAAGCCCGGTCCTGGTTACCTGCAATTACAAACTTACCTTTGATATCCTGCGCCGGGAACTTGCAGGTCTTTCCTGCTGGTTGCTGGTGGTGGAGACATACGGAATAAATGTCTGGTGCGCCGCAGGCAAGCAGAGCTTCAACGCCGGGGAAGTGGCCCGGCAGGTGAAAAATGCCGGACTTGAACAGGTGGTAAACCACAGGACACTGGTGCTACCCCAGCTGGCTGCTCCAGGGGTGGCCGGGCACAAGATCAGAGGACTCTGCGGCTTCAAGGCATTGTTCGGTCCGGTGGAAATCAGGGATCTGCCGTACTATCTGGACAATAAAATGCAGGCTGCTGATGATTTACGCCGGATAAAATTTCCCCTGGGGCAGCGTTTGCTGGTGGCCCTGGTGGAAGTTTACGGAGCGCGCAGGTTCATGCTCTGGGCCCTGCTGGCGTGTATGCTACTGGCTGCCCTTGGGCCCGGGGGATTCAGCCTGCAGGGCACGGCACTGTCCGGGCTTGGAGCATGGGCAGTGGTGTGGACCGGTTTTATAGGCGGTGTCTTTCTGGTCCCGGTGTTTTTAAGGCAGCTGTATTTCCGGGCATTCGCGGCCAAGGGGCTTCTGGCGGGAGCCCTTACAGGGTTTGTCCTGGCAGTGGCTGTCCCTGGAGGATTTTTGCAGGGCCTGGCTGCAACTGCGGCCTGCATGGCTTTTACCTCCTGGTTTGCCATGCATTATACCGGGTCCACCACCTTTACTTCCCTTTCCGGCGTGGACCGGGAGATGCGCCGGTATATGCCGGTACAGGGCGCTCTTATTCTGGTTGCGGTCGGACTTTGGCTGGGATCAGGCTGGCTTGGTCCCTTGGCAGGAGGTGCATAATGCAGGATTTCAGGTATCTGGAAGATGTGCTTACACTGGAGTATGATCCAGGGCTCTGTATGGGGTGCGGGAGCTGTGTTCAGGTTTGTCCCCACAGGGTGTTTGATGTGGGTGAGCAAAAGGCTGTACTTTTGGACCCGGGCGGTTGCATGGAGTGCGGGGCCTGCGCTCTGAATTGTCCGGCCGGAGCCATAAAAGTCAGGCCGGGGGTGGGCTGCGCCCAAGCCATCCTCAACAGCTGGCTTGCGGGCATGCCGGTTCTGAGACGTTTTTTCCGCCGGGATTCCTGCTGCACCTGAGACGTCGAAAAATTTTTTACTGGTCACTTCATTTTTTTAACACCATGAATGCAATGCTCAGGCATTGAATCTAAGCTTTGATTATTCTGGAGGTTTTGTAATGAGTCAAGAGCAAAACAAGGAAACACAAACCATAACCCAGGGGCAGACCTGAGCCTGGAGTCCGCCTTGGCAGTCTGCCAAGGAAAAAGAAAAAAAGCCCGGAATTACACTGGATGAATTTATGGCCCCCTGCTGCCCGACTCCGGAGCAAAGAACCGACGAGTAGCAGGTTCGTCCTGTCAAATTTCCACCAACTCCAGTCCATGGTTTTTTGCGTTGGCTGCCAGCGTACAGTCCAGGGTCGCCATGTGGCTTGCGCCGAGTTCCAGAGCGACAGCAAGATGCAAGGCATCACCGGATCGCAGCCCGCTTTCACGTCGTCTGATCATGGCCGCGGCCTGTCTGTAGGCATTACGGCTGACCGGCACAATACGCAGTCCGCCATCCACCAGTGAATCAAATTCCTTGCGTACCAGCTTTGCGGTTGCCTCGTTAATCCGGCCGGTGCGCAACTTGATTGATACAGCACTGGAAAATTCAGTCAACAGCCAGTCAGAGCCGGCAGGCATGTCATGCAGCCTGGCATACCAGGAGATAACCTGCTCTGTTTTCGGTTCGAGTGTCAGCAGCGCGACGATGGCGCTGGTGTCCACATATACCATCAGTAACGTTCCTCCTGGCGCATGTTTTCCACCACCGGCTCAGTCATATGCATGCTGGCGTGCAGCCTGGCAATACGCTCCAGAAAGGCCGCCTTATCGAAGTTCCTTTCAGGTATAAGAGTGATGGCGCCAGCTGGGGTAATGCTGGCCTCGACGATATCTCCCTCCTGTAAGCCGGCGGAGCGGGTGCACTCCACCGGTAAACGAACCGCCAGGCTGTTGCCCCATTTGGATATTTGCAGTTTCATGATTTGCCTCCCTTATGTATATCCGTGAGTATACATTATAGCCAGGTAAAACTCATGTCAAGCGGCACGTGCATTTTGAAGCGATGGTTGGCAAAATCAGTACATACGCCTGCAACAACAAGGACAACACGCATGTCCATTGGGTGAATGCAACGAGGTGGAACTATCCGGCTCGAAATTTAGAGGCCAGGTTGTTTTTGATATCCAGGTTGTAACTATTCATCAGGGCCCGGGGACTTTGCAAACAGGACGTAAAAATCCACCCTGTTAAACCCTGCGAAGCAGGACCGCTATGCGGTGTTTAACAGGGCGAGCTCCAAGGAAGCATAAATCAAAACCTGTACACGAGTTTTTAAACTGGAATAACTTCTATAACATTCTTCAAATCAAATTCGGTGTTTTACGGTTTTGATTAACGCTTCCTACGTCGTTCAGATCCCGCACTTACTTTTTGGCAAATATTGATTTGAAAACTGGGCAGACGTAGAAAAAGTAAGTGCGGGACCCAGTTTGCAAAGCCCCCGGACCCTGGATATCAGCGGTACGTTTAGACTGATCAATTTTATCAGATGGTGAGTAGTTACTGCAGGTTAACAATGACCGGGTCTGTTGGATTATTAAACCTTTCTCTCATACCGGAATTCATAGCGCAGACCTTTGAGCAGGCAGGCGCACATGAGAAGCATGATGGCGGAAAAGGGCAGGGCCGCTGCAATGGCCATGCGCTGCAGTCCTTCCAGGCCTCCGGCCAGGAGCAGTATGGCTGCAGTTACCGAAACGGTCAACCCCCAGATGATTTTCTTGCCTGTAGGGGGATCGGCCATGCCCCTGGAAGTCATGAGGCTGAGCACAAAGGTGGCTGCATCCGCCGAGGTCACGAAGAATATCACCAGGAGCAGTATGGTGATGAGGGTGAGGATTTCGCTCAGGGGGTAAAACGCATATAACTGAAAAAGCCCGGTGGAAACGTCATGGGCTACAGCAGCGGCTATACCTGCATTATTGCCCAGTTCCAGGCTGAAGGCGGTCCCGCCGAACACGCTGAACCAGACAAAGGTAAGCCCGGTGGGTATAAGAAGGGCTCCGGTTATAAACTCGCGGATGGTCCGTCCCCGGGATATGCTGGCTATAAACAGGCCCACGAATGGAGACCAGGATATCCACCAGGCCCAGTAGAAAAGAGTCCAGTCCTGAGTCCATTCCAGGCCTATGAAAGGGTTGGCGGTAAGGCTTATATTGAAAAGGGCGGTGATGTAGTCGGAAGTCGTGCTGATAAAGATATTCAGGATCATGTTGGTGGGACCCAGCACGAGCATGATTGCAAGCAGCAGCACAGCCAGCATGACATTGCCCTTGCTCATTATCTGCATGCCTTTGTCCAGCCCGGCCATGCTGGAACCCATGAAGATGACCGTAATAATGCCGATGATGATCAGGGTGCTGAAGATATCGGCCTCAAAGGGAAGTATCGAGGCCAGGCCGCTGTTGATCTGCATGGCTCCCAGGCCCAGGGAGGTCACAATGCCGAAAACCGTGGCAAATACTGCAAGGATATCGATTAAGTATCCTGCAAAACCGTTTATCCTGTCGCCGATGAGAGGGTAAAAGCAGCTGGAGATGAGCGGGGGCATCCCCCGCCTGAAGGAAAAATAGGCTATACACAGGCTCATGACAATGTATACAGCCCAGGGATGCACGCCCCAGTGGAAAAAGCTGTGCAGCATGGCGAACCTGGCCGCCTCGGGAGTGTTTGGCTCAATAAATCCAGGCGGGCTCATGTAGTGGCTCATGGGCTCGGCCACGCTCCAGAATATCAGCCCGATGCCCATGCCTGCGGCAAAGAGCATGCTTGCCCATCCGAAATAGGAAAACCTGGGTTTTTCATGGTCCATGCCCAGTTTGATATGGCCGTATTTGCTAAGGGCCATGTACAGGCTGAAAACCAGAAACACAAAGGTGGCAATTAAATAAAACCAGCCGAAATTGCTGATGATTTCACCATGCAGCCAGGCAGACCATCTGTCCAGAGCATCGGCTGAAAAAATACCTGCCAGGATCACCACGAGAATGGCCAGCAGAGATATTACAAACACTATATTGTTTTTGAGAGTCATGGCTCTGGGTCCTTAGTAGTTTTTGCATGCAGGCAGTCTGCAGGCATCGGGTATTATGAAAATGCTACGCCCGGCCTTGTGGGGAAGTATTTCCGCAGTGGAACCCAGCATCTGGCTTACTGTGCCTGATTTGTCCGACTTGCCTGCGACAATGAGATCAACATCCAGCGTTGCCGCCTGCTTGACTATCTGCTTGCTTACCTGGCCGAGTGTCTCTAGAGGCTGAACCTCATTATAGGCATGTGAGCACTCGATGGCCAGGGCATTGAGGCTGTCCAGCACATTCTTTCTGCGTTTTTCTTCAGTGACCGGGTCAGGGGCCCTTTCCCCCACATGAAGGATGAAGAGCCTGCTTGCCGTGAATCTGCGGTCCACCAGGTAAGGCAGAACTGCAGCGTCTGTATGTTTGCAGTCAGTGGCGTACAGGACCTGCTCCAGGTTGACCGAAGACTTGAATAGACCGTGATTGTAGATAAACACAGGGAGATTGCTCAGGCGGAGTATGTCCGAGTCGATATTGCCCAGCAGGGCGTTGCGGAAAAGGGACTTGGGTGTCCAGTAAATGGCGATGAAGTCGGCTTTTTTCTCCTGAGCCGTCTCGATTATAGTGGTGGGAACATGTCCGCGGCGGATATGCGTGTAAACGTTGAAACCGAAGTTGGTGGCGTCTTTGGCGGTTTTTTCCAACTGTTCTTCAATGTCGCTGCGCTGCTGGGAAGTGATTTTGGGAGCCGCGTGGATAAGGTGAACATCCTTGGTCCCGAAGTTTCCCAGAAACTCGAACATGTGCATAAGTCTCTTTCGGGGTTCCTTAAGACTTATTTTGACTGCGGCCCTTTGCAGCACTCCGGTCTCCTGAATCTCCGCCACGCGGGTGTATTTGTTTTTTTTCAGCTCACCAGAAGCAATGATTACATGCGGTTACTGCCCCTTTATTAAATAAGAACGTGCTGAAATTCAAGATGATAATTTTGTCGTAACCATTCAGGGGGCAGGTACCGGCCGGCGTTTTACTGTTCGGTTTTGGCCAGACATGGTGTATTGTTTCTGTACACAATATCTGCATTTAAGTTTTTGCAGCAGGAGAGAACTTCAGGGTTGCCTGCAATAAAAACATATATTTCAATTTGTTACCAGGTATAGACTTACGTATTGAATGGGTGCCTGTACTGGAACAGAAATTGCCTTGGTACAGGTGTGGAAAAGGTCGTTGCAAGGTGCAAAAAAAAGCTCTGCAGCAAAGGCTTATTATCCAGAGAGGTTCACAGGCAGTAGATCAAGGAGGCCTGACCGCTGAGTGCAGTGAAATCTCTGCCCGGGGGTCATCTTATGCCGGTGTCAGGTTGTTAGAGGCATAATCTTCAGGAGTTGTAAAGTATGACCACAAGCCAAGTCCTGTTTATATCCACAGAGGATCATGATGAGCAAGTACAGAACATGCTGGTGGATTACGGGGTTCAGGTGACAAAAATCAGCAGCATGCAAGAGCTAAAGGAGCCTGAAACCAAGGGAGAGTACTCAATTGTCTTTCTTGATCTGGATCTGCCCTGTGTGAGCAACAATTCTATTTACTGGTTGCGTAAAATGACCGGTCAGGCCTGGATTATAGGACTTTCCTCCAAAAGATATCATCCTGAACTAAAGGAATCCATGCGCTCGGACATATTTGCTGTACTGGGCAAGCCTGCTCATAGCAGAGAATTGCAGTACTGCCTGCACAGCCTTTTCGACCTTCAGGACGGCTGAGATGTTCAAGAATCCGGTCAGCTTGTGCATTTATCCGCCATGGCTGGAGAGTTAAGAGTTATCGGTTCACTGTTAACACTACAGCGAAACTTATGATTGACCTCCGGGGACTGGCTCTCCCCGCACTTATTTTTAAAACCTGTTAATCATCCTTCAGAAAAATAAGTGCGGGGGTGCCTGTCCCCAATTGAAATACCATACTCTTTTATAAGTTTCGCTGTAGTGTTAACAGTGGAAGAGGAATGCTTCATGGATTCAAAGGGTTACAGCGTGAGCACACATAGACATTTGATGATTGAAAAAAGCTATAAATCCAGAGTGTTGCACGAGAGCTTTCTTCTGTCCTGGCCATGATAATACAACTTAAAAATGAGGTGTTGAAGATGCAGTTTAAGGTAATGATAATGGGGTTTTTTGCTCTTGGATTTCTGTTTTGTTCGGCAGCGCCCTCAGACAGTGCTGAGCAGAATGTGCTGAACATTGCCGGGGCGACCACCATTCAGCCGGTGCTTGAAGTTCTGGCTGACGATTATCAGCACAAAAGCGGGCAGACAGTTCAGATCCAGGGAGGCGGCAGCAGCAGAGGAATTGAACATGTTCTTCAGGGGCATGGACCTCTTGGGGCTGTATCCAGGGCTTTGACGCCGGAAGAAAAAAAAGAGCTGGAATACGTGACCATAGGCAAAGACGCCCTGGTTTTCATTGTGAATAAACGCAATCCTGTTGAGAGTATAGACCGCGATACTGCTGTCAGGCTTTTTCGCGGGGAGACAAAAAACTGGAATGAACTGACGAACTGGGAGCGCAGCGTGGTGCTGGTTACAAAGGAAATGGGCCGCTCTACTCTTGATCTGTTCGAAAAATATACAGGGATACATCATCCAGACAATCCTGAAGACGGTGAGAATGGGCGGGTGGATGAATCCGCCTACGAAATCGCTTCCAATCTTGACGGGGTGACCCTGGTGGCTGGAATGCCCGGAGGGGTGGGATATATGTCCCTGGGCGCCTCCGAGTATCTGCGGGATAAAGGTATGCCTGTCAAAATTCTGGAGCTTGAAGGTTATTCCATGGACCGTGACAGCATAGTCGCTGGAGATTATCCCATCAGCAGGGAGCTTAACCTGGTTTATAAAGAAGAAAACAAAGATCTGGTGCAGGGTTTTCTGGATTTTTGTCTGGGGCGCACAGGTCAGGAAGCTGTGCGTGATCTCGGGTATATTCCAGTAAAGGAATCGCAGTAAGAAAGGAAACAAGAGGGTATCATTTCAAAAGTAATTTATAGGTTCAGCATCCGGCAAGCAAGAATGTCGGATGAAAGCTGTCAAGGAGTTGCATTATGAAGATGAAAATCATGGCCCCGGTTCTCATATTGCTGGGAGCTGGCCTGGCGGTGCTGGCGCTGCAGTACACCGATATTTTCAACTGGGAAAAAGAGGAGGAGACCCTTGAGCTAACCGAAGCCCAAATGGGCATGTTTCTGGACCTGGAGCGCAAGGTCAAGGCGGTCAGGCAGTCAGTTCAAAACGGTATACTTGCACAGGATGAGGATTTTTTGATCCAGGCCTCCAATCAGTCTTTAGAAGTTTTTGATCTTATAGACAGCCTCACAGATACATTTCCGGAAGCTGAAGGCCTGGAAGAGGCTTATCAGGACTTTTATGCCAGCCTGGTGTCCATTATAACCCTGTTTTTGGAAAATCGACTGGAACCCGGACGGGCCAGGCTTATGGAAATGGAAGAAAGTCATGCGTTTATTGACAACAAGCTGCGCGGCATTGTGGCTACTGTCACCGGCGAGGGATGCCTGCCATGTTTTCAGGACCTGTAGACGGGCTGTGGGTTGCAGACCTGGGAGCGTGTCAGCAGGATTATTCATGTCCAAATGCTGAACAGCAAATTGAAACAAATGGTCAGCATTGCCATTGATCCGCCTTGACCGGAATGTAAAAACATGTTGTTATTCAGCCGGAGTTTTTTCCAGGGCATATTTCACAATAGAGTGGGGTTCGACCGCTCCTGCGGTCATTTTGGACGCGGAGCGTCCGAAGATTGTTCCCACGCAGAGCGTGGGAACAATAAGACAACGTATAGGTTATTATTCCTTATTTCCTAAGAGTTTAACGTATGGGATATACAATTCGCAGGGTGTTTTTTTGTGTTGCTTTGCTGTCCTTGATGACACTCTGGGGCTGCGGCAGTAATGATGACGAGTACGTAACGGTTGATTTTTCAGATACCGTGGAAGTGGATGAGGAGCAGCCCGGCTATTCGGACAGGCCCAGGCTCAAGGCGGCGGTGGGGGCCATGATTTCACCGCGGGAGACTTTTGAGTCCTACAGGGAGATTCTGGTCTACTTGAGCCGGGAAATGGACATGGACCTGGAGTTCGTGCAGCGCAAGACCTATGAAGAGGTCAATGAGCTTCTGGGCAAAAACGAAATTGATCTGGCCTTTATCTGTTCCGGACCTTTCGTGCGCGGCAGGGAGAAGCATGGGTTCAATCTCCTGGCTGCTCCGGTGGTGGACGGCAGCCGGCACTATTATTCCTATCTCATAGTTCATGAAAACAGCCCGTATGAAAGCCTGGAAGATCTGCAGGGTAAAACTTTTGCCTTTACCGATCCAGACTCCAATACCGGGCGCATGGTTCCCCTTTACTGGCTGCATGAAATGGGTTTTGAACCCGAAGAATATTTTGAGGATATTATTTATACCTACAGCCATGACAATTCCATCCTGGCCGTTTCCAAAAACCTGGTGGACGGAGCTGCAGTGGATCATCTTATCTGGGATTACTTTCATAAAAGCGGCAGCGAGATCACCGAGAATACCAGGATTATCAAAAAATCCCGTCCCTTCGGGATACCTCCCATAGTGGCCTCTCCGGGCATATCTCAAGACAAGGCCCAGAGGCTTAAAGAAGTGTTGCTCAGTATGCACCAGGACGACAAAGGTAAAGAAATACTCTCGTCGCTCATGATCGAGAAGTTTGTCGCCGCTGAAGATCATTGGTACGATTCTATCCGGGATATCTACAAGACCTTGAAGACCTGTGAAGACCAAGATGCAGCTAAGCCTTAAGGGCACCCTTATCCTGACTATAGCCGGCCTGGTTATGCTCAGCATTCTGGCAGTGGCCCTGCTGGCCTCGCACCACTACGCCAGGAGCCAGGAAGAGCTCCTGGAAGCCCAGGCGGTGAATCTGGGGCACACTTTAGGAGAAGAGAGCACCGATTTTGTTTTGACCAACGATCTGGTCAGTCTGCAGAGAAGACTGGAGCGCTACAAGCAGACCACTCCACAGGTGAGCTATCTCTTTGTACAGCGCCAGGACAAGATTCTGGCCGCAGTGTTCCAGGGAAACGGGGTCCCCAGAGAGCTTATCGATGCCAACCAGCCCCTGGACAAGCATACATCCAGTCTGAAGAAGATCATGTCTAAAGAGGGAGACAAATACCTGGATCTGGCTGTTCCCATGTTTGAGGGCCGTGCCGGTGTTCTCAGGCTGGGTTTTTCCGAGGAGCACCTGAGTATGCAGGTGGCTCAACTGTGGCAGGGCATTTTTTCTTTGGCCCTGGTGATACTTGTACCGGCCCTTTTTATCGGCCTGGTGCTCATAAGCAGGATCACCAGGCCCCTGGCTGCACTGGTAAAGGCCGCCGGGGAAGTGGAGCCGGGAAAAAAAATGGATGTGCAGTTTAATGTACAGGGTCAAAAAGAGATTCAGGCCCTGTCTGATGCCTTCAGGCGGATGACCTCCAGGATTCAGGAGTATACCACCAGGCTCGAGGAGCAGGCCGAAGCCCT
This sequence comes from Desulfonatronospira thiodismutans ASO3-1, assembly GCF_000174435.1. Taxonomy (NCBI): domain Bacteria; kingdom Pseudomonadati; phylum Thermodesulfobacteriota; class Desulfovibrionia; order Desulfovibrionales; family Desulfonatronovibrionaceae; genus Desulfonatronospira; species Desulfonatronospira thiodismutans. The sequence goes on along the minus strand of NZ_ACJN02000003.1, from coordinate 607,218 downwards.
GGAACACGCCCACAGGAGGATGCAGACCACCTGTGAGGTGGCCAGAAATGTATCCGCCCTAAGCGATATGGATGAGATAGGCGGATATCTCATGCGCCGCATCAAGAAAATTATTCATTGTCCTTCGAACCTGATTCTGGTTTTTGGTCCGGACCGGGATGTCTTGTTTGTGATTACGGAAAAGGGGACATACCCGGTAAGCGACAGGCAGACCGCCCAGAGTATTGACGCCGCTCTGCAGAACCTGCAGGGAGTGGAGACAATCGACGGCCGGGTCTTTGAATCGCTGCCCCTGCCTGAGGGTTTCGTTCTGGGAGAGAAGCAGGTTGTAGTGCCTCTTTACTATGAAGATATCCTGTGCGGAGCTATGCTTGCCTCATGCTCCAGCAAATGCAAATGCGACTCTGATTCCATGGAACTGATAAGCCTGGTTTTGTCCCATGCTTCAGGCACCATCCGCAGGGCAATACTGCACCAGGAAGAGATCAAAAAGCTCAAGCAGGGGGTATCCGAGTCTGCAGGCTTTGAAGGAATGATTGGCCGGGATTACCGGATGCAGACTATTTACAGGCTAATCCAGGACGTGGCCCCTACGGATGTTACAGTGCTCATTCAAGGAGAATCAGGTACGGGAAAGGAGCTGGTGGCCAAGGCGATTCATGCCCGCAGCTCCCGCAGGGACAACCCTTTTGTGGTCATCAACTGTTCAGCATATCCTGCCACACTTCTGGAGAGTGAGCTTTTCGGACATGAAAAAGGGGCCTTTACCGGAGCCATCAGGCAGCGACCGGGCCGTTTCGAACAGGCCAGGGGAGGGACCGTTTTTCTGGACGAAATAGCCGAGGTTGATCTTTCGGCCCAGGTAAAGCTTTTGCGGGTGTTGCAGACACAGAAGTTCGAGCGCCTGGGCGGGGAGAAGAGTATTGAGGTTGATGTGCGTATCCTGGCCGCCACCAACAAGGATCTTCTGGAAGAGGTCAAGGCCGGGCGCTTCCGGGAGGATCTTTACTATCGCCTGGATGTGGTGCCCATCAACCTGCCCCCCCTGCGAGAGAGAGGCAACGATACGGCTCTTCTGGCCAGGCATTTCCTGGAACGCTTTGCAGCAGTGCAGGACAAGAGGATCAATGAGATAAGCTCATCAGCCATGCGGGCTCTTCTGGACTATTCATGGCCAGGGAACGTGCGCGAGCTGGAAAATGTCATGGAGCAGGCCGTAGTCCTGTGCAAGGGCGAAACCATAGCCCTGGAGGATCTTCCCGACAAACTGCAGGGAGCCAGGCCGGCCAGGCGTAAAACCATTGAAGATCAGGAGAAGAACCTTCTTCTGGAAACCCTGGAGGCCTGCGGATGGAACAAGAAAATGGCCGCAGAGCGTCTGGGCATAGGCCGCAGCACCCTGTATGCCAAGCTTAAAAAACACGGCATAATGGACAGCTCTACTTCATAAGGCAGTGATTAAAATCATTATGACAGCAATCCAGAATGACATCCTGCATAACAGAGTTTAAGTCGCCCTGCTGACACCCATACCCCCATACTTCCATACCTCTTAAGGTCGGGGGTGGTTGTTGAGATCCCTTCCTTTACCGCTCAGGTTCGTGGAATAAGCCTGGTTTACTGCGCTTTACTTTTCACTGGTCAAAATCGGGGCTTGATCCGGTTTTCATCCGGAAACTTTCTATTTCCGGATGAAAACCGGCAGCTTTATTTATTCCTGGTGACAGCCCATGCAGGTCCTGGGTCCAGTGGCGTCTTCACCGGCCATGTCCCGGTGACAGGTGATGCACTGGGCATGATAGGCCTGTTCCAGATCCTTTTCCGTGGGGTCGTGGTCCTCCTGGAACCTGGTGCCGGGTTCAGCATGGCAGTCCCTGCACATGACCCCTTCGGCCCCCTCATACAGGTCATGGTGCTCCAGGACATTTTCTCCGTCCTTGTAGTGATGATGACAATCCATGCAGTCAGCTACAGCCATGTGCAGGTCGTGGTCGAACAGGACCGAGGGCTTTTTCTTGCTGGTGTATACGTCTTCATTGTCAATGAGATACTCGGGCATCTGGGCGCTGATGAAATGCGGTGCCAGCATGAGTGCAACAGCCAGGACTCCTCCTGCAAAGATTTTCCAGGGATAATTGATTTTTTTGAACATGATTATCCCACCTCCTCGGTTTCCGGTTCTTCCTGGACTGCGGATTCCTGCCCCTGATCATCCTTAGACAGCATGTGCTCCGGAATGACCATGTTGTGGGCGATTACTTCCTTGAAATGCACCGCCTTGATGCCCAGATCATATTCCTTGTTCAGGTCTCTTATCTGGTCGATACAGTTGTGACAGGGTACAAAGACCAGTTCAGCACCTGTGGCCCTGATCTGATCGGCCTTGATTTTGCCGCACTTGACACGGTGCGGGCGCATTTCACCGCCCATGGGCATGGCCCCGCCTCCGCCGCCGCAGCAGAAGTTGTAGTTGCCCTGGTGCTCCATGGGGCGGAAGTCTTCAGAGAGCATCTCCGCCAGCCTTTGATTTTTTTCCGCCAGTCCTCCGCTGCGAATGACATTGCAGGGGTCCTGCAATGTGGTGGGCACCTTGACTTTTTCCTTTAGCTTGATCCTGCCTGAAGCAATGTAGTCATGATAAAGTTCTACAGCGTGAACCACTTCCTGTTTTGGTTCATGCCCCATCCAGACCTGCGCTTCGTACCGAAGCGCGCGATAGGCGTGGCCTCACTCGGATATGGCCACCTTTTTGGCGTTTAGCTTGTCCGCCTGGGCAAAAGTGTTCTGCACCAGCATCTTGGCTGTTCCCAGATCTCCGCAGAACATGGCCAGATTGGTGTCGTCCCAGCCGTCAGCACTGGGTACGGTCCAGCTTTCACCGACTGCGTTGAATATTATGGCCGCTTCCTGGATGTCCTGGGGATAAAATTTGGGCTCCCTGGCATTTACAGTGTAGAGCAGTTCGGCATTCTGCTTGTCAATGGGTATTTCCAGGGCCGGGTAATCGTCCTCCAGCTCCTCGATGGTCCATTCAATGGTGTCCACCCAGTCTTCCTGGGTCAAAGACATCTGGTTGCCGAACTGCTTGTAGCTCTCAATGGCCGCCATGAGCCCGGCCGGTCTCATGCCGGCCACATTATGCAGCATGGCTCGCTGCAGAGCCACCATGATCCCGACATCAATGCCGAATGGACAGTAAAGAGCGCATCTCCTGCACATATTGCACTCATGAAACAGGGTGCTGTACATTTTCTGGAGGTAATCATCGTTAATCTCGGCCTTGCCTTTCAGGATTTCGTTTATAAAGCGCACCTTGTAGGCCGGGATCATTTCCGGGTTGCGGTTATCGGCTAAGTAAAAATGGCATGTGTCGGCGCACAATGCGCAATTGGCACAGATCTGCAGCCAGGTCTGAAACCTGGCATTGAGCCTTGGTTTTAGAAAATCCGCCAGTTCCTGACGGCTCACCTGTGTAGACATATTACTCCTCCTTAAGATATTGTGACTTGCTTGAACGCTTGAACTGTTAAACTGTCGGGCAGGCCTCGCACCTACATACTGTAGCCTCTTCTGCCGAATTCCACAGCTGTGGCACCCCTGGAGAAGAAAAACAGTACCGAGTGAGACAGCTTGGTAAAGGGAATCAGGATAAGCATCAACTGTCCTGAAAGCATGTGGAAAAGCTGCATGTTTTCCGCCAGAAAGCCTGTAGTGCCCAAAGTTGCATGTGCTGCCAGATAACCTGTGAGAAAGGGTAGAATGGTTACCACAAGCAACAGGTAGTCTGCAGGCCTGCTCAAAAGTTTAAGATCCGGGTGAATGGCGCGGCGTACCATCAATGCCAGCCCTATTATTACCACTGCCAGAGTCATCCACTTGGCCAGTCCGGCCGGCAGGGAAGCCCAGGAAATACCGAATCTGGACATTTCCCACATAACGATATGCTGGTAGGCAAATATGGGCAGCAGTATGATGCAGACATGAAAAAGATAAACCGCCAGACAGTACAGGGGTTGTTTTTTAAAGGTTTCATTGTTGGGCAGAAGCCACTTGGCATAGGTGGCAAAAACCCATTTCCAGCTGAAATACTTGTGGATAAGTTTATCCGTTTTTTTGGAAGCGTTGTAATACATGATACCCTTGACCACTATCCCCACCAGAAAGACCAGGATGGCGATCCACGTCAGCGGACCTTCCACAAATGCGTAAAAATCCATAAGACCTCCTTGTTTAACCTTCTTATAAAAACACACCTTTTTGGTAGAATATTATTCCGGACATGTCCAGAGAAAATCATGTAAAAAAAGGTAAAAATTTGATAAACGCAATGCACGTCAGGGTCGATCCAGAGAGATCTCCTTAGTGTATGCCCTCCTTTATACCTGTTTTTCTTTGTTGTTGTCAGAGGGCGTAATAAAACAGGTATATGCCTCCCAGTATCAGCAGCACGCCGCAGGTTTTCCGGAGTACAGAGGAGCCCGGGGACAGCTCATTCCAGCGCAGGAAGAAATAGAGAAATCCTGGTGACGCTCCTGCTGCAACCAGGAGCATGCAGTGGGCCAGGGCAAAGATGCCCAGGAGCAGCAGACCGAAAACCTGCTCTGCCGATGCCAGGGACAGAGTCAGCCCCAGCATGGGAGCCATGAAAACAAAAGTGCACGGCCCCAGGCCTACGCCGATGACAAGTCCCAGGAATACTGCCCCTTTCTTGCTGCTGTTTTTTGGAACAAGTCTGTCTACCAGGGACCAGTGCAGCGGCACCAGTCCTGCCAGGTTGAGACCAAAAAGCAGCAGGACTATCGCCACCAGGTAATAGGGCAATGAACCTAAGTCGCCAAGGAGCCGCCCCGCCATTGCAGTGATTATACCCACAACCATAATGCATATCAGTATCCCCAGGGCAAACATCAGGGATAACACTGTAGCCCTGGCAGCGGTTTCAACCTTTCTGCGGTTGATGTAGCCGATAATCAGGGGGATACTGGCCAGGTGACAGGGGCTCAGGATCACACTCAGTATTCCCCAGACAAAGGCTGCAGCCATGGCGGTCAATGGAGCACCCTGTACCGCCAGGCTGAGCCGGGAAAAAATATAGTCCAGCGACAAATAGTCTCTCACACCACGTGAAGGCACGACTATCTGTACATCATAGCCAAGGTCCGCCCAGGTCTCCAGGATATGCTTTCTGGAAAGGTAGCCTTCGTGGCGGTAAAGCTCCTCTCCTTCTTTGTCCAAAAAAATCTGAGTGGGGACCATGCGGATATCCAGCTTTTCCGTGATCCCGGAATGTTTGTGCATGTCATAGTAATGGGTTTCAAAGATGGAATCATAGTTTGCCTGCAGTTCCAGAAGGTCGCCGGCCATGCGTCGACAGGGTGGACAGGCTGCTACGCCTACGTTTACCAGGGCCGGTTTTTCCAGTTCTCCAGATAAAACTGCATCTGGTTCAGGAACTGTCCTGGAAGTGATTACTTCATAATCCGAGCCCAAGGCCCCTGAAGGCATAAAAAGGATTACAGCCAGAAATGCCAGGCCTGGGAGCAGGCCTTTCAGCAGAGAACCCTTTTTTTGCATGGCTGCTCTCCTCTTTAATGCTTATCCGGATTAGCAGATTTAATTTCAGCCAAATTTTGCCCTCTCCAGGGAAAGGGCAAAAAAGTGTTCAAGATGGACGTGTCAGTCCCAGTTCCTGCTTGTCCTTTAAAATGACCGATTTTGTGAGTCTGGCCAGGTGGCGGTAGAAGTCGGAGCTGGTGTTTTTAAAGAGCGTATCCGCAAAAACAGGACCCCACAGACCCAGGTGTCTCTTTAAAAAGTCCAGCCTCTGGGTGCGAAAATCAATGGCGCTTGCCTGGTCTTTATTTTCCAGGGCCTGGTTTTCGTGGTAAAGCAGATAGTACATGAATTCAAGCTCAACAGCGATATGATCCGGGGGGTCATTGAAATCTTCAGACATATTCACTCCTGCTTTGCGGTATGCGTTTTGCGCTTCTACGGCGGAGTCGTCCATAATCTGCTGGTTTTGCATGTTGTGCTGAAAATAAATTGAGCCGTATGGAGGTACAGCCAGCTCAAAGGGTCCAACAAAAAGTCTGGAATATTCTTTTTTCAGGTCAAGCATTTCCTTATCCCGGCTTTCCACAACCTTTTGCATTTCCAGGGCCGGTTCCAGCAGGTCCTGGTCCCATTCCTCTATCGCGGGGTTTATTCTTTGCACTGCCTGCACCAGCTTTTCATCTGGCTGGAAGTAGCAATCTGCTAATGATTTGTAGACCTGCATTTTCATATGCAACCTTTATAATTTTTTAAATGCCCGGGAGATGCAGGGTGCTTCTCCCGGGCATTTTGTTAATGTTCCGGAGTTGCTTCCAGATTCAGATACTTGACCCCCAGAGAGTAAATCATCAAGCAGAGGGACAGGGCCAGGATGATTGTGCCCCACTCGAAAAAGCTCGGGGTATAGGTAACAATCTCCGGCCTGGTTTCAGCCATGGCACCTATGGGCATTACCTGGGCCGACAAAAGCATTACCAGCCTTCCGGCGAACATGCCCACCAGGGCCAGTACAGAAGCCACCACCTTGCCTGCCGCGGTCTTGCGTATGGCAGGGACGACCATCAGGATCAGCGGGATTATCAGACCAAGCCAGAGTTCCATCTGGTAGATGCCTGTCCCGGCGATATACCTGAAGCCCTGGAATTCAACCTGCAGAGAGGTGTAGCCTATTATGGCCCTGAGGATAAACACAAACAGGGCTATGGCCAGCATCACAGCAAAGATTTTGGCCACCTTGTCAAAGGCCGTCTCCTCCTGCTGAGACATACTGCCCCGGATTGCGGAATGCACAAAAGAGGCCAGGACTATGGCCGCCATGCCGCTGGTCAGGGCTGTAACTGCGAAGTACAGGGCGGTAAAGTGTCCGAAGAATGCGGGCCTGGCATCAGCAGTGCCGAACACGATGCTTAGAGCAGTATAAGCCATGATCATCAGGCCCAGGGCCAGCAGGCCTCCTGTCCAGCTTCTGGTAGTATGCCATTCACCCTTGTTGATGAAGTAGAATTTGATGAGCACAAAGGCCAGATAAAAACCATAAAGGACCGCCATCCACCATATTGGGGATGCAGGATTGGGCGACAGACCTATCCAGACGGTATTAAGCAGAGTGGACATGGGACCCAGATCCAGGCCTTTGCACATGATGCCCACCAGCAGAGTGGCAAAGGCCAGCAGGGCCGCACGTTTGGCAAATGGATAATATTCCTTGAGCCCGAAGATGGAGGGCAGGGAAGACAAGAGGGTCAACCCGGCCGCTGTAAGGGCAAAGAAAAGATATCCGGCCATGGGCAGGGCCCAGAATGTCACGTCGTTGAGATTGTATACCCCAAGGCCTCTGACTACTACTGTCAGGGCCGTAAAAAGCCCTATCAGCAGGCCTATCCCCAGCAGGCCGAACCATGCTTTACTCATTTAAAAAACCTCCTGTAGATGTGTCCCGGATGCAATGCACTTTGACTGCATTTCCGGGTGATGTTCAAGGTGTTTTCCGGCAATAACAGGGTATTACACAGAATATGAAGATCTTAGATCATGCCCTTGCCAGCTTCGTACACGCAGGGGCAGAATTCCCTGACATAAAACACTCTGGGCTCAGTACCCAGTTCCGGCCGGAGTTTTTCCGCCCGGAACAGTCCGAGCACCCGGTTTACCAGACTGTCCGGGTCGTCCAGATCTCCGAAGATACGGGCATCGCATGGGCAGACCTCCACGCACCAGGGCAGCTCACCGTTGACCACGCGGTGGCGGCAGAAATGGCATTTCTCCACAACCCCGGTGGGCCGGATGGCCTGATAATTGTAGTCCGGGTCCGGGTTGTACAGGGGCCAGTTGGGCACATTCAGGGCCCGGGCCTGTTCCCGGGGGGACATTGTACAGTCGGGTATCACCGCGTCATCATTTTCCCATTCCCTGTGCGGCTTGTTCCAGGTATAGTTGATCACCCCGTAAGGGCAGTTCACCAGGCAGTAGCGGCAGCCGATGCACTTGTTGGGATCGTGGGCTGTTATGCCGCCCTCGACCTTGTGCAGAGCCCGGGTGGGGCAGCCGCGCACGCAAGGGGCGTTCTCGCAGTGATTGCAAAGCGTGGGCCGGTAGTAATATCGAACATTGGGAAATGTGCCCAGGGTCTCGGTCATCTTGTTGGACCAGCGTACCCCTTCCGGCAGGTTGTTTTCATACTTGCATCCGGTAATGCAGGCTCCGCAACCCCCGCAGCGCTGCAGATCTATAACCATGGCATATCTAGGCATTTATCTATCCTCCTCTATACTTTTTCCACTTTAAGACGGATGTGGCCATAAAACGCTGTAGAGCCGCTCAGGCGGTCGTTGTCCGCGGGAATGATATCATTGTTGTTGGCTCCGTGAGGCTCCTGACCGAAAACTTTGGAGGCATAGCGTCCGTAGGCCCAGTGTCCCTGACCGAAGCACTTGGCAACAGTGCCGGGCATGCATCCTTCCCAGAGTGCCGCCGTAGTGACTATGTTGCCGATGGGCGTGGTCAGCCTGATCTTGTCCCCGTCCTTGACACCCAGACGTTCTGCATCCCTGGGATTTAGCTTGGCTACGTCCTCGTAGGGCCTGTCACCGGGGTCCACGTCTTTCATTTCGTTGTACCAGGCACAGTTGGCCGAGCGTCCCTCTCGATTGAGCCTGGACTTGTAGTCCACAAACTTGAAGGGATATTCTTCCGGGTCCCCCCATTCGTAGGGGTTTTCATGGTGGGGTATGAAGGCCATCTCCCCCCTGGCTTCGTAGTTGCAGACCTCCAGGACGCGGTCTACGCTGACGTTGTGCCTTTCTGCGTGTTTTTCCAGGGCTTCCTTTAATGTCTCACTATAGAATTCGAACTTGCCTGTCTTGGTGCCCATGTTGCTCCAGCGGTGGCGGTACTCGTACTCATCCGAATTCCAGCAGCCGACTTCCTTGAATTCATCCCAACTGTTGAACCTGTCTCCACCCTGGTGCTTGCTGGGATCCCAGTACCGCTGGGTCCTGATTTTCAGGGAATACAGGTCCAGTTCCTCGCCGGTTGTGGGTTCTCTGCCGGTCTCGGGGTCCTTGAATGTTTTGTAGAAGTTGAGCAGGTTGTCAAAGCCGCGTTCAGCCAGTTTTTCCGCCAGCATCCAGGGTATCTCTGTTTCCATGGCCTTGGCGTCCCAGATGGAATCCACCATGGGACTGCTGATGGCGGCTGAAGTATGTCTATGGCTTGAATGGCTGAGGGTGGCCCACTGTTCGTACATACAGTTTTTCACCGGCAGAACCACGTCGGCATACCAGGACATCTCCGAAGCATGGGTGGTCATATGGGCGAAGAATTCAAACTTTTTCATGGCCTCGGCCCAGCGCTGCGTGCCCGGACAGGAGAAATTGAAGTTGGCGAAATAACCCATGCCCACTTTGGGCAGGTAGGGATCTTCGTCCAGCATGGCGTCGGCTACGTTGTTGGTGTTCACTCCGCCTCCTGACACCCCCCGGGCAAGGTTGGGCCATTCCAGGCGGCCGCGCTGATCGATCTTTTCCTTTTGATTACCTTCTTCAGCAATGGAGTCTATAAAGTCGTCATGGGACGGCAGGCCGTGATAGTTATTGGAATTGTAGGCCAGGACCCCGCCCTCATTGTCGATGCCTCCGGTGAGACCGTTGAGGGCGTAGGTTGCCATGGAAGCGTAGGATCCTCGGGGCTGCATTCCAGGTCCTCCGCCCACCCAGACCATGCATCTGGGAGCGGCGTCGGCAAATCCCAGGGCAACCCTTCTGATCTGGTCAGCGGGAACTTCGCAGAGCTTTTCCGCCCATTCAGGGGTGGTATCCTTGACGTGCAGGTTCCACCATCTGACCAGGCCATGGGTATGATTTTCCTCGAATGTATCCTCGTCAACAGTCTCACCCTGTACAAACCTGTTTTCTCCGTCTTTGAAGTCGCCCACAAAAGGCTTGTACCACATGCCCTCGGTGAGGATCACATGGGCCATGGCACAGGCCAGGGCTCCGTCATATCCCGGTTTGACCGGGAGCCATTCATCGCACTTGGAACCGGTGCCGGACAGCCTGGGCTCAATGGAGCAGATGCGGGCGTTATCCAGGACCTCACCCCAGTCCCTGAGGGCCGTTGAAACCTGGCGATTAGCCACCAGGGGGTCTGCGCCCCAGCTCAACACGTATCTGGTCCTGGGCATGTCGTACTGCATGTAGGCCCATTGTCCATCCAGGAAATAGCGCATTTTCTCGGCCTCGGCGCAGATGGAACTGTGAGATATGTTGTTGGGAGAGCCGATTATTCTGGGTACGCTGCTGTAAAACATGCTGTTTACCGCAGTATATCTGCCCCGGAATAGAACAAACTTATGGGTCTCGCGGTTGTCTCGAAGTTCCATAATTTTATCCGCCAGCATGTCCAGGGCCTCGTCCCAGGATACAGGTACAAAACCAGGGTCTTCATTTTTTCCCTTATTGGGGTTGGTCCGCTTCATAGGGGTCTTGACCCGGTCCGGATCATAGAGCTGCTGCAGGGCCAGGTGCGCGCGCGGGCAGCAGTATGTGCTGTTGGTTTGGGAATGCTCGTGCCCCCGCATCTTGATTGCCCGTCCGTTTACCACAAAGACCTGCAGGGAGCACCAGGTGGTGCATCCAGTACAGAAGCTGCTTTTCCATTCACCCTGCATTACTCCGGGCGCAGCATGGGCCGTATCCGTGCTGAGCGCCCTGAGGGTGGGTCCTCCCATGGCCAGGCCGGCGCCTGTAACTGCTGCCCCTTTGACAAAGGTTCTGCGGGAGATCCTGGTGGACCCGCCGTGATCTTCACTGCCGCCGATGTTCATTTGTTTCATGGCTCCTCCTCAAGGTAATTAATAATATTATAAAACAGCCCAAAAAGCTTTGCCTGTAAATCCATAAGGAAATAAAACTGTACATTTTAACAGGGCAAGCATCGTGCCACCATGGGCGATGGCTTCCGGCAAAGGGCATGGTTCAGCGGTCAGCTCATATGACTGGATTAAACTTAATGAAGTGAAGCAGTGGAAAACATACAAGAGCAGGGTGATTTTTGTGTTCTATTCAGACATAAAACTGATGATAAGAGTAGAAGTGAATAAAATCAGGCTGTTGATTGTGTCCAAAATTTGGACACGCAGGACAGATGAAAGGGCAGGGTGGATACCTTTTGGACAGGATTAAGAAGATGTAGCCCAGACTGCAAAATTTTTCTCTGGGAGGCTCCATCTCGTGTCCCAAAGTTAGCACTATCAACAAGCCAATTTTGGGACAATCACGCCTGAGGCGTGACGGAAGAGCCAGTCCCATGCCACATGCAAAGCGCTGACAGATACGATGGGAGAGACAAGCTGAACTCAGGGCTACTCGTGAAAATCTTATTAAGTCACTGACATAATGTTTGAGATAGTACAGCGAGATATAAAAAAAATCGAATTAGGTCTCTTGAATCGCTCGATGCAGTAAATGATCTATTTGAACTATCATTCAAGTGCTCGTCTTTAGATGAATTTACCAGCTATTTGAAGGAGTTATCCAAATAATAATCAGTTTATTTGTGTGGCCACCCTGAGCCCATACACCCAGGGTGGCCCGCATCCTTTCCTTAAGCTACTTTTCCCAAAGGCACTGTGTTCACCGCCTCCGCCAGGGTTTTATCTGCAAGGTGCGCGTATCTCATTGTTGTCTTTACCTGGGTATGCCCCAGTAGCTTCCCTGCCTCATACAGATTTCTATCTGCATTAACCAGGAAACTGGCGAAGCTGTGTCGTAAAGTATGTTGCTTCACATCTTCCAGCCCGGCTTTCTCCCTGGCTTTAAACCAGGCTTTGTAAATGGATGTAAAGGGTTTGCCGGTTTCTGGATTAGTGAAAACATATGGTCCACTCCGCTTCGGGTCCTTAAGTTATGTCTATTGCCTTATCAGAAAGATGAACAACCCTGGTTACCAGTCTTGGTAACCGGAAACCTGCTGGTTTTTTTTAAGGTCGACATCTTCCCATTTAGCATACAGGGGAAGAAAATGGACAGGTACTTTGAGTAGCTTATTTAACCTTTATATAAGACATACTTTATTTGTAGAGTATTTGTCCAGACATTTCCAGAGAAAAACATGAGAAAAATGATAACGTGTGATAAACAGAGTAGATCAGGGTCGAACAAGAGAGAGGTCCCGGTGTTTGACCTCGGTTATATGCCAGCAGCGTCTTTATGTCATAGTGCGTAATTAAAAAATATGCTTTCCCATTTCAGCAGTTAACCAGGTTTTCTCAAAGACAGAGGAGCCCGGGAAAAACATGTTTGAGGACAGAAAGGAATTAATAAAAAAAGCATCCCAGAGCCAGAATCGGCAAAAAACGTTACCAGAAGCCGTCAAAATATCCGGAAAGCGGGTTAACAGAAGATAAGAAGCGGCCCTGCCTTAAGAGCCGCTTCTTATCCTGTCTTCATTGTTACTATTTATGACATTCCAGACACTTTTCCCGGGTTTCCTGGTAAAATGCATGATCGTGGTTGCCGTACATATCACCGCCGGAATGGTAGAGGTGAAAGCGCAGTTCCCAGTCGGCCAGGTCGTCTTCCGTATCCTGGTGGCAGGAATAGCAGGTTGAGGCCATGGGTGCGTTCACCCCTGCGCCTTCCAGGTACCTGTCTTTCATTTTGTCACCGATTACACCCATACGGTCTAAATACCCCTCGGTAAAATCGTGGGTATCGTCCGTATGACAGGCCTGGCAGTCCAGTACGGTATTGGGGTAGGTGACGTAGGAATAGCCACCCTCGTAATGACCATCCACTGTGTGGTCGCGGCGACGGTCAAACGTGGCCCGTTTTTCTCCCGTGCCATGGATGGCATGTATAATGTACATAAAGTCCACGGTTCCCTGACTGGCACTGTCGTCACGGCTCAAGGAACCTGCATTATGACAGGAGATGCAGGAGGAAATGTCCTGATCTGAGTATGTGCCGTGGCGGCCTATGGTATTATGGCAGCCCAGGCAGCTTTCTGTGTCCACCTTTGCCCCTGGATCTCTGTCTAAGGTGTTGCTTCCGGACCCCAGGCTTATGTTCGCCATACGGCTGTTAAGGTCCATCTCGGCGGGTCCCATCTCCAGGATCACGAACCCGTCTCTACCGCTTCGGGCCTGTTCAGGCAGAGGCTGCTCAAAAGTGGTTACAGCAGTGGTTTCATCGCCGCCAGGTTCGGTATTGTCCACGTGGGCCACCTGTTGAGCGGGGTCGCCTATGGCTCCGGTATCTTCGCGGGGAGAAATGCCGTCGTTGATCCAGGAATTGTTGTAGCCCCAGCCAATGCCTATACGTACAGCATCATCATCAAAGTCGGCAGGATCTCCCTGGAACAGATAGGTTCCGTCCCGGCCGGAAAACAGGTCCTGGTATTCGCCGTCTTTGTGTACCCGCCAGGTGACTCTGGGGCTTTCCCCGGCCACTGCATTCTCTACCTCGACTACTTCCATTTCGTAGCTGCGGGCTGTTGCCAGCTCTTCCAACCTTTCACTCAGGCCGTGATAGTAATCCGCTGTATGTTCGATGGGCTTGTCCTCGCCATGACAGCTGGAGCAGTTGTATCCGCAGTCATAGGTGCTCTGGATGTAATCGTAATCCGGATCATCCGGTTCAGCCTCCCAGAAGACCACCCCGCCTTCACCGTGACAGGTGGCACAGCCGTCAGGGTCGGGATTTTCGCGCTGCCAGGCGTAATCGCCTCCCCCGGTCTGGGCATGGCATGAGGTACAGTTGGCCACTCCCGGACTGTTGGGATAGGGGGTGTCGTCGCTTGGCCGGGAGGTTCTGCCGAAGGTCCAGTCAGGAAACCTGACCTGCTGGTAGGCATAGGCATCGGCAACATAGCCTTCCATGCCGGCGTGTATTTTGTGGGTCAAAACGTTCATGTCCATGCTGGGCCATCCGTCCACTTCGGCGTAGGCGTTTCGGGAATCCCAGGTGTAATCGTTGTGACAGTTGGCGCAGACCGTGGGGTCCTGACGCTGTTCGCCGTGAACCTCATTGGTGGGAAAGCGCAGGTCATCGCTGTGGCAGGTGAAGCAGGTGCCTTCGGCTATGGCCTCCCCGGCGGTGTGCCTGCGTTCGTCCCGGGAAAGCAGTTCCGCGCTGTCCTGGCCGTCATATTTGAAGTCGGCCACTGCGTTGAAGCGTACATAGTAGTCCTGGCCTCTGTTTCTTTCAGTCACGCCCACGCGGTAGACACCCTCTTCCCAGTCGCCGTATTGATTGATCTCTTCTATGAATTCACGCACATATTCGTGGTATTCAGTGTCATCAGGATCACCGTAGGTGGTTGGGTCATCATCTCCACTGCGTCTCCACAGCACTCCATCGCTGAAGTCGATGGGCTGGAGTTCGCCGCTGACGTTGCCGAAGTCCCCGGGACCGGCCTTTAGCTTAGTGGTAAAGCGCATGCCGCCGTACACCTCTTCGCCGCCGGTCAGGGCGTCATCGTCCTGCATGCGCAGATTCCCGCCCCGGATGACCTTGACCCCGTCGCCGTACATAGGATCATCCTGGGGGCCGCGTTCCCTGGTGCGCTGCAGCATGTTCATCCAGGTGTTTTCCTCTTCTATCCATTTGGCTATGGTCAGCTCAATGTGCACATGGTCCTTTTCATAGTCCGGAACTACAAAGGTCACTTCCACTTCGCCGCCGTTTTTGATATCCACTTCTGTAATTTCAGCAGTTACAGCCGGGGCTGTGTCTATGTGGTGGGCCTCATCCTTGTCTATTCGCGGTCCCTCTGGCAGTAGGGGAACTATCCAGTATCCATCATCGTCATATCTGGCCTGGGCGCTGGCCTCGCCGCTGTCACAGCCGGACAGGGCAAGGCTGAGCAGCAGAAGTCCCAGGATCATCGCCTGCATCCCGGATTTTTTGTTAACCATGGGTTGTCCTCCTTGGCGTTCTGAAATCTTTTGATGACCCCGTTGAACCGGGGTTGAAAACCTGCATAGTTGAAAAAGGGGTGACTTCTGCCTTAACCGCTCTGACTTTTTTCTGAAGACCCCTTGACTTTCGGGGCCAGCTCCTCATCCCACCATTTGCGGTGCTCCAGCTTGACATAGCTCTCGGTCACCTTGCCGTGAATCATGGACGGAATAGCCCAGTAGACCACGGTAAAGTAAACGTGGCCCAGAGTCATGATAGTGATGACGAATACGGAGATAATATGCACGGTGCCCATGAGGTTCAACATGGCGGGGCCCATGTGACCGACTCCAAACCACTTGATCAGGCCGGATACGCCCAGGGTAACAAAGAGAATGCCCATAAATATGTGATGCATTTTGTGTCCGGCGTTGAGTTTGCCCTGCGGCGGTATTCCCTGGGTTTTGCCCAGTATATAGTAGGGCATGCGCAGGTGAAATCCGATGTCGCTTTTTTCGAAATTCAGGGAATCGCGCACGAACTCTCTGAATCCTTTTGGATCGATTACCAGGTAAATCAAAGGCACCGCCAGAAATACCACGGCAAAAATCCTGTGCAGGGTGCCGGGGATTCCGCCTTCAGCCAGGAAGGTCAGTCCCGGGGTGACATAAGTAAGCCCTGTGCCCAGAAGAACAAAAAAGGCGGCGGCATGAATCCAGTGTACCAGCCTTCGTCTGGCATTAAACCGTTCCAAGACTATTTCGTTATTGTTCTGCTGCATTGTCCGTCTCCTTTAAAGTTTGCCTTCCTGTCTGAGGCGCTCTACTTCTTTTTTATGGTTGCGCCGGGCAAAAAAGTACACCACGCCCAGAATGGCCATGGCCACTCCGGACAGGGACAAGATCCCTGGCCTGAGGACATCTTTCCAGAGCATCAACTTGTCATCCACAACTGCTGCTGCGGTGGGGCCCGGCAGATCATAGACATAAGGGTCATCCGCCAGGATCCAGATGAGATTCAGATCTTCCTCGCCGTATAGCTGAGCCTTGGTTAAAGGGTAGTTGTTTTTGATTTCATCAAGCCTTTTTTTGGCCATATCCATGAGTTCATTGCGGAAACCGAAGAAAAGGGCGTTTTCCGGGCAGGCCTGAGCGCAGGCCCCGCAGGCGGTGCAGCGGTTTATCCAGACGTTGCGCAGGCTGAAGTATGTGAACCTGGAAAGCTCGGGATGCTGGAAAGGGCAGGCGTCCACACAGTAGCCGCAGGCCATGCATTTTTCAGAATCAAAGCTGACCAGCCCGAATTCGTCCTTGTAGGTGGCACCTGTGGGGCAGGCCCGGGCGCAGGACGGACGGATACACTGCATGCAGGAATGGCGTCTGGTGATGTGAATGGGAGTGCCGGGAGCCGCCTTCTGGCTCATTCTGATGACGTTGTGCTCCTCAGGCAGCCCGTTTACCCGCTCACATGTTCTTTCACAAATCCCGCAATTGATGCATTTGATGCTGTCGTAAAGAAACGCGGCCTGAGTGCTGGAGGCTTGGCTTGTGCCGGCAGCGCCTTTGGCCAGGAGAAGGCCTCCCGTGGCTGCAACACCTTGTTTCAGGAAAATGCGCCGATTGATCAAGTTGTTCATAGCTCCCTCCCTTTGGTCATACTTTCCTCCCTAGTTCATTTTTATGCTGCAGATCAAAAGATCTCAATCAGATTGAACGTGGCCGGACATCATGAACTGCCGCATAATATTAACTATTTAGTTTGGCTGTAATTACCTACTTATTAGGTATATTTTATGTTCACAATATCTTAATTCCGAACAAAGTCAAGGAAATAAAACTGTACATTTTAACAGGGCAAGCATCGAGCCACCATGGGCGATGGCTTCCGGCAAAGGGCATGGTTCAGCGGTCAGCTCATATGACTGGATTAAACTTAATGAAGTGAAGCAGTGGAAAACATACAAGAGCAGGGTGATTTTTGTGTCCTATTCAGACATAAAACTGATGATAAAAGTATAAGTGAATAAAATCAGGCTGTTGATTGTGTCCAAAATTTGGACACGCAGGACAGATGAAAGGGCAGGGTGGATACCTTTTGGACAGGATTAAGAAGATGACTGGAATGAAAAGTGGAATTAATCGAAAAAGATGCTTGCACAATCAAGGGGCGTTGCCAGGGAGTCTTTGGGCTTAATTCTGGACTGATGCCTGTGGCCAGGGTATCCAGCCCGGGCTGGATGTTGAATTATGTAAGCTGCGGAGCTAAGCCTTTTTCACCTTTTCTGGTAGGACAGGAGTAAGAGCAGGCTTGAGTCTAAAAAAAGCTGGATGCGGGATGTGGCACTTGTTTACCGCATGGGGCATAAAACCATTGAAATGACCATGCGCTATGCCCACCTGATGCCGGATCACAAAAGGGAGGCTGTAAGCAAGCTGGGTGCAAGGAGCTCAGGAAAGGTCATTGGCATAAATCAAGCCAGAGGCGTGGCTTAAGGCATACCCCTGCAAGGTGATTGCAAGCCTGATTCTGAGGGACCAGAGAAACTTTCCAGCAAAACCGGGCAGGTTCCAAGCAAGGCCCTGTAATTGATTGACACCTTATAACATCAAGGATATATTTTTATGTGGGAACTGTTTCTGGCCAGTTCAACAGTGGAGCAGGAGCTTATGGAACTGCCACCGGAAATGAAGGCCAGACTCCTGAAGGTGGCTGAGCTGATCAAGACGCACGGCCTGCCAAATGTCGGGATGCCTTATGTTCGCCACATCCAAGATGAGCTCTGGGAGATAAGGCTTGCAGGAAAGGATGCCATCGGCAGGGGCCTTTATGTAACCCTGGCCGGAAAACGAATTGTTATCCTGCGCTTTTTCGTCAAAAAGACCCGGAAAACTCCAGGGAAGGAAATCAGAACCGCCCTGGAAAGATTAAGGAGCATTTCAGATGAAACCCTTAGGGGAATTGAAGGAAGAAATTCTAAAAGATCCTGATGTCAAAAGGGAATATGACCGCCTGCAGGATGAGTTTGGCTTTGCTTCCATGCTTATTGAGGCCAGGACAAAGGCCGGGCTCACTCAGACCGAACTTGCCAGGCGCATGGGCATGAAGCAGGCAGGAATAGCCCGCCTGGAGTCCGGCAGGCATAATCCGAGCATGAAAACGCTGCAGAAATACGCTGCGGCAACAGGGCATGAATTGTCCGTCCGTATGCTGCCAAGGATGTAGTGAAGGTAACTCAATAGAAACTTGCAGAAAGAGAGGAATCTTTTTATGGCAACATTACTTGATGATCTGACCACTGAAAAGCCAGAGGTGCAGCCTAAGCAATAGCCGGCATGGTCCGGATATTAGAATGCCATTTTTTATCAACACCCCCGCCGAAGCTGCACCCGCCGAGTGTGCTATCATAATTGTGACAAACCGACTTGATTATCCAGATTGGGGCCGACACGCTTTTATTGGATGCCCAGGCCCAAAACGCACCTGATGAAAACACCCGGATTTTTGCACAATGGCGCGCCAGAAACAGCCTTTCTTTGAAAGAGGCTGCTGCGGCATTGGGGCTGACACCACGTACCATCAGCGCTTATAGCACAAGCAGCCGACCAGCACCTAAATACATCGCCTTGGCTTGCAAGGGGTGGGAGGCTGAACGCTCCTGTCATCATTCCTGAAATTGAAGACCTGATAATGAATTAGAAGGCTGCTGCTTCTTCCCAGGGTTTTGCCATAGGCATATGGTAACCATGCAGGGGGCAGGTATCGGACAGGAGTAGGACAAACTGTCATAAAACAAAAAGGGGTTCAGGATAAGTACCTGAACCCCTTGTATTTTTGTGGTAGCGAGGGAGGGACTTGAACCCCCGACACTGCGGATATGAGCCGCATGCTCTGACCTCCTGAGCTACCTCGCCTCGAAAACAGATACAATAACTCTTTTGATGAAAAAATCAAGAGTTTTGTTTGGGGATTTTGCGGGTGGTCGTCGTAAATAAGGGATTATGCGTGTCGTAGTAAATTTTTCGCTGCAGTGCCAGCCATGCAATTAAAAACCATTGCAGATAAAGCCCGCGGATCCGGCCTCAATGGTGTATCCAGAGGCTGGCCTGCCGGAAATTCTTGAAGACTTTTTCGCTCACTGAACCCATAAAAAACCGGCCCAGTCTGCCGGGGCTTTTATGCCGCTCGGTACGGCCCATGGCGATTACTGCAAAACTGTTCTCCCGGGCATAGTCAAGAATTGTGCGGGCAGTATCTGTTCTGTCCAGGCTTTTGGCGGTTATCCTCTTCTGGTCAATGTTGTTGTCCAGGAGTCGGTCTACAGTGCTGTTTATGATTTTTTCCCGGTCTGCCTGGCTCCCGGAACCGGCAACGTGCAGCACAGTGATGTCATGCTCCGGCTCCCCGGCCAGGATGAAGCCCGCGTGATCTGCTGCACCCAGGCTTGCTTCAGACCCATCGGTGCAGATAAGGATATCTTTCTTTGCTCTGACAGGTTCCCGGCAGATCCACAGGGGCATTTCGCATTCCTGGTGCAGAAGTTTGCTGCTGATGCTGTCCTGGACCAGGCTTTCCAGCATGCCGATTCCCCTGTGACCAAGGACCAGGGAGTCGTAAAGACCTTTGCGGCCATAAGAGACCAGATCATGCACCGTGGAGAAGGTCTGCATCTTGAGATCGGTTTTCAGACTGTCTTCGGCAAAGCCGTAACCTTCGAGTTTTTCCCGGGCAGACTGCAGGGCCAGCTTGCCTTTTTCCAGGCTGGCGTGCTGCATCTGAGTGGTCTGATGCGGGGTGGGATCCCCGGGTTCGGCCATGGTCTTCTGGGGATTGTAGGCGATATTAAGCATGTCCACGCGAATCTCGCCCTTGTTGTGGAAAAAGTAGCCAAGGAATCGGGCCCCGTACTGGAGGGAAGCATCATCGCTTACAGCAAGGAGAAAGTGTTTATTCAGTTTTTGCATTTTGTTTTTTCCGGGTTGCACTACGGTCCTGTTCAGGCCGGCGTAGGCATATCAGGCACGGGATTGTGCTTGAGCTGCAAAAAAATGCAGAGGGGCCGGGGATAGTAAAGGCTGTTTCCGGTCCCCTCTGATCCAATGTTTTGTTCAGTTGGTCATACCATTTTGTCCACCATAGTACCCTGTCCTTCTGCATTAGCAGCCCCGGCCTCTGCCTGGGCAGGCTGTGCGGGCTGGGGTGCGGCCTGAGGCGCAGTCTGGGCATCTGCAGCGGCCTCGGTTTCGTTGAGGGTTTTCTGAATAAGTTCCTGTCCCAGCTCATGATTCTGCAGGGAGTTGTTTAGTGCCGTAAGGCCTCCTCCTACGCTGAATCCTTGAATATCCATAATTAGCCTCCTTTTAATTTTTTTCAGGGGACCGAAAAACGCCTTTCGCCCCCTTTATCGGCTGATTAAAAGAAGACTTTAGGGTCAGAGGCTGATTTTTTTTATAAATTCACCTGACCCTCGAGTTCTGACCCGTCCTGGATGGTGACCGGTTTTGCAGAAGTATTGCGGATAAAGGTATTGCCTTTTATTTTTACGTCCCGGCCGAAGTACACGTTGCCTTCCACCCTGAGTTCCTGGCATTCCAGCAGGGAAGGAATCCCGGCAGCGAACCGGTCTTCAAACTGGTCGATGTTCTTGAAGAATCCTGAATCCAGGTGAATATCCGGCATGGGATCCTTGCGCCGGGGGTTGGGCACGATGGTCATCATGTCGGTCATTTCGTACAGGTCGGATTTTACAGCCAGCAGGTCGCTGGTGGTCTTGACCGGTGCAAAGCGGTCCCTGGGGACGTTTAAGGCACCTGCATGGTCGAACGCGGAAATGGCCGAACCCATGGCTGTTTCCAACTGGTAGACCTTGGGGGAGTCCGGGTTTCTTGGGTCAAGGTTTTTGGTATTGATTATGAGGTCAAGGGGGACCATCCTGTGCCTGACGAATACTTTTTCCAGCTCTTCCAGGTTCAGCCAGATGGAGTTGGTGTTGAAAAATGAATATTTCTGGATATCCATGAAGTCTTCCAGTTCATTTTCCGGGCACTGGGCTATCTCTCTGACGGCCAGGCGGTCATTTTTCAGCAGCCTGCACAGATGACCGCCCTTGCGGTCGGTAATGGTCCGGGGAGTGACTTCCATAAGAAAAGTAAACTCCTTGGCCTTGAGGTAGCCCAGGATATTTTCGTCCACCGTGGCCCCGAGATTGTCCGAATTGGAAATAAAGGCGTACTTGTATCCTTTTTCCAGCAGGTTTTTGAGTACTCCGGAAGTGACCAGGGCGGTATAGATATCTCCGTGTCCAGGCGGGTTCCACTCCAGTTCCGGATTTTCAGGCCACTTGGCAGGGCTCAGGTCGTCGGTCAGTATTTTGGGGTACTTATGCTGCAGAAAAGCCTGGGGCAGGTGATAGGGGTTGTCTATCTCCTGGACATGCATCATGGTATCCATATGGGTTCTGAAGCTGTTCATGAACAGAAGGGGCACCCTGGTCTGATACTTTTCCCGCAGAACCTTGATCTGTTCTGCTATTAGATTCAGAAATGACTTTTCTTCGCGGACCTTAATAAGGGACTTGGCTTTTTCCAGACCCATGCTGGTGCCCAGGCCGCCGTTGAGCTTGATGACAGCCAGTTCGGAAATGGCCTCAGGGACTTTTTCCCTGTACTTGGATATGCTGTCCAGGCTTTCCAGTTCATTCTGTTCTACCGGAATGATTTCCTGCTGTGTGAGTTTGCCCTGGCTGCCGTAAAGAAGCTGGGAAAAATAGCACTTGAAAAGATTGACCACTATGGGCGGCAGGGACTGTTCCTCCATCTTCAGGGCATAGGCCTTGAACATCTGCATCAGGTCCGGATCGGTGTTTGAAATGCACTCCAGATTCTTACTATCCATATCTCCTCCGTTATTGATTAATCTCAGCAGTTATCATTTTTTTCCGGGTTTTCCATGGAAGAAGGCTGGCCAGTGCTGGCCAGGACTGAACCCCAATAGTTGGAGTTTATGTTCAGGGTCTTGCGCTTCTGGGTCACCAGGGAAAGGGGCAGATATATGTAGCGGTCCTGGATCATGCTGACCACCATGCTTGTTTTGCCGGCCATGCCTGCATGCACGGCGTGCTGGCCGAGAAATCCACAGTACACCCGGTCATTGGAGTTGGCCGGTACAGAACGGATAATGTAGCTGGGGTCAATGAATTTTAATGTTATTTCCTGTGCTTTTTTATGGAAGTGGTCCAGGATTTCTTTGCGCAACAGGGAACAGATATCGCCCAGAATAATGTTTCCCGAGGGGTCGGCACCCTTGCGGTCAAAAAGTTCCTGTCCGGCACCCTCGGCAACCACAATGACGGCGTGTCCCCTTTTGTCCAGCCTTTTTTCCAGGTGTCTCAAAAAGCCGTTGGAGCCGTGCAGGTCGAACCTGGATTCGGGTATGAGGACAAAATTGACTTCTTTCAGGGCTATGGTGGCCTGGGCGGCGATAAAGCCTGATTCGCGGCCCATGAGTTTGACCATGCCGATGCCGTTGGGTGCGCCCAGAGCCTCGGCATGGGCGCATCCGATGGCTTCGGTGGCCTTTTCCACTGCTGTATCGAAGCCGAAGGTTTTGGAAACGAAGTGAACATCATTATCTATGGTCTTGGGCACACCGATGATAGACATCTTGTTGCCCCTCCGGGCTACCTCCTGCTGGATGGCCTGGGCCGCCTTCATGGTGCCGTCGCCTCCGATCATGAACAGGATGCTTATGTTCATACGTTCCATGGCGTCCACAATATCCTCCGGCGGTTGAGGCCCCCGGGAAGAGGACAGGATGGTGCCGCCGAATTCGTGGATATGGCTTACTGAATCCGGTGTGAGCTCTTCTACGGGATGTCCGTAACTGGGGATGAAGCCCTGAAGCCCGAAGCGTATGCCCAGAACCGATGGGACCTTGTAGTTGTGATGGGCCTCCATGACAATGGCCCTTATGACGTCGTTGATCCCGGGGCAGAGGCCGCCGCAGGTAACAATGGCGCACTTGGTCTTGGAGGGGTCGAAAAAAAGGTTCGACCTGGGTCCGGCCACCTCGATTTCCAGAGGGATGGGGCCGTTGGGCTCCTCGCCGATCATCTCCGGGTCCAGGTTCATGGGTACTGTTTCGCGGTCTTCAATGTAACGCCACAGAGGCAGGGGCGAGGTGACTTTGGACGGGCCTATGGTTTCGATTCTGGTATCGTAGCTGGAGCTCATC
Source organism: Desulfonatronospira thiodismutans ASO3-1 (assembly GCF_000174435.1). NCBI lineage: Bacteria > Pseudomonadati > Thermodesulfobacteriota > Desulfovibrionia > Desulfovibrionales > Desulfonatronovibrionaceae > Desulfonatronospira > Desulfonatronospira thiodismutans. Next base: position 584,035 of record NZ_ACJN02000003.1, on the reverse strand, counting down.
AATATCGTTCCTGAGGTTTTATGTTTGAAATGTTTTTAACGCTTTGCAATTGCTTAGCTTAATCCCTGAAGAGTTTTCAGTATTCAGGTGATGACGTCATTTTTACGTAGGTAAGGATATTATAAGCACAAACTTTGTCAACTCTGAATGTTGGGGGTAAAGGGGAGCGGGCCTGGAAAAAGTGGTTGACACTTCCGGTTGAATGCTTAAACCACAAAACCATAGCGGTATCTGTTAAGCACTTTTAAGGAAAGCAGGGTAAAGGCACATCCGCACATATTTTTTTGAAAAAATGACAGGTATTAAAAATAAGTACGGGGAGAGCCACTTCCCAAATAGCGATAGCGATAGATATATGATCAGGAGATGAGTATGAGCAAGCACCACAATCCCTGGATGGAGATCCAGAGCATGCGCGAGGAAATCGACAGGATAATGGATGATGCCCGGGACTGGAGTATGGGACGGGCATCGGACAGGGACAGGTTTGCTTTGTGGCGTCCTGTGGCCGACCTGTACGAGACAGTGGATCAGTACATTATCGAGCTGGAGCTTCCAGGTGTGGATCAGGAAAAAATCAGCCTGGAGTCCAAGGGCGGCCATCTTCTGGTGCACGGGGAAAAGAGAATAGAAAAGGAGGCTACTGGAAGTGCTTACCAGCTGGTGGAGAGGTCTTACGGACCCTTCAGCAGAAAGTTTCAGCTCCCCAGAAATGTAGATTCCGCAGGCATAAAGGCTGTATTTAAAAACGGTGTGCTCACCGTCTCCATCCCCAAGAAAGACACGCCTTCAAAATCAGTGAGCATCAAGGTGGAATAGTTTTTTTATAAGAAAGGCATTTCATACCCCGAGGCCCCTTACTGATGTGACTGCAAAAAGTCTTTTTGCAGTCACAAGAACTCAGAGGTAAGTAAAAATAAAGAGTTGAGTCCCGCGAACCACGCGAACCACGCGAAGCGCGTGGCAGGACGCGTGGTCGATTTCTCAATCCCAGAATTCCGCAATGTATCAATCCTACCTGAATTAATAAACTGTTTAAGTTTACACTTGTTAAATTTTTCTCAAATCTTTCTTGACGATTGAGGCCGGCTGGTTTAGAAAGTGCTCAATTATACCAATGCAGGCTTCTACCCGGCCGGCTGAGCTTTTTACCTGCCGTGAACCGGCAACAGGCCTGTTTTGCTCCGGGCAGGTACAGGTTTTTGGCTTCGCTGCCTCTCCGGTGTGTTTGATTTTTCCAACAATCACTACAATAAGGATCAAGGGTATTATAATGAGTCTGGATGCGAGCATTAAGCAGCACAAATCCCAAATTCTCAACCTCTGGCTCAAAAAATTCACCGATACATACCCGGATGAATCCGCCCGCTTCTTCAAGAACAGCCCCGGACAGTTCAACAATCCCGTGGGCTACACCTTCCGCGTGAACATGGAAAAGATTTTAGACGAATTTTTCCAGGACAACGACCAGGAAAAAATGCGCCAGTACCTGGACGGCATAACCCGCATCCGGGCAGTACAGGGTTTTTCCCCCACCGAGGCCCTCTGTTTTCTGCCCATGCTTCGGGAAACCATCTGGGAAGTCTGCGGCCGGGAGATCGAGAGCAACAACCAGTACGGAGACTGGGTTGATCTGCTCACAAGACTTGACCGGCTTACATATCTGGCATTCGACATCTACATGTCCTGCAGAGAACAGCTCTGGAAACAGCGCTCCGAGATGTTCCACAACAGGACCCACAAGCTTCTGGAAAGAGCCATAGCAAAAAACGCTGCGGAATAGTTTTGGTTTTTTGTATAATGTCTAATCTTTAAAAGAGGTTGCAGCACATGAAAGCGATTTACTCACTGATTCTGGTTGTAGCCCTGATCCTGATTGCCATGGTGGGCGCCGGAGCCCTTGGTATGGGTGCTCTTTTTGGAGTGATCATACCCTATCTTGCGGTGCTGGTTTTCATCGTGGGTTTTGTGGTCAGGGTGGTCCAATGGGGAAAGACTCCGGTGCCGTTTCGCATACCTACAACCTGTGGGCAGGCCAGGAAGTCATTGCCCATGTTCAAGGACAAGTGGAACAGACTGGACAATCCCGGCACCAAGCTGGGGGTCGTGGGCCGCATGTTCTTCGAGGTTTTTCTTTTCCGTTCACTTTTTCGAAATACCAGGGTGGAACTGCATCAGGGTCCACACATTGCCTACTCTTCCAGCAAGTGGCTGTGGATCTTCGCCCTGATATTTCATTACACTTTCCTGTTGATATTTCTTCGTCACATGCGTTTTTTCACAGAGCCTGTTCCTGAGTTGTTTGTGACCATGGATCACATGGACAGCATGTTCCAGATTTTAAGTCCCGCCCTATATCTTTCCAGCGCGCTCATCCTGGTGGCCCTGGGCTATCTGCTACTGAGAAGACTGCTGGTACCTTCTGTGCGCTATATTTCCCAGCCGGCGGATTACTTTCCTCTCTTTCTCATCCTGGGGATCGTGATATCGGGTATGCTCATGCGCTATATAGGGCCCTTCAAAACAGATCTCATGGCCGTCAAAGAGTTGACCATGGGCCTGGTTCAGTTCAGTCCCACCGTGCCCGAGGGTATTGGAGCCACATTCTTTGTACATCTTTTCCTGGTCTCTGTGCTGCTCGTCTATTTTCCTTTCAGCAAGCTCATGCATCTGGGCGGAGTTTTCCTGAGTCCCACCAGGAACCTTCCCAATGACAGCCGCGAAAAGCATCATGAAAATCCCTGGAATTATCCGGTGAAGTTCCATACCTATCAGGCTTATGAAGACGAAAACAGGGAAGTAATGGTCGAGGCCGGGCTGCCGGTGGAAAAGCCTCTGGAAGAAAAGACCGAGGAAGCTTCCGGGGAGGAAACCTCAGATGATAATGCTGAAAAGAAGGAGTAAACAATAATGGCTACACCAAAACCGGATGTACTGTACAGAAATATCAGTCACCATCCGCCTGAGCTGGACTGGATGGATGTACCTCTGGAAATAAAGCCGGGCAGGTACTGTTACGCAGCTGATCCTTCCGCGCTGGAAGCGGTGGGCATGCCCAATGCCAGGAGCTGGAATCCTACGGACGAAGACTGGAAGCTGCCTGAGAACTGGAAGGAAACTTTTCTGGAGGGTATGAAGGACAGGCTGGAGAGGTTTCGGTCTTTCAAAGTGTTCATGGATATATGCGTGCGTTGCGGAGCCTGCGCCGACAAGTGCCATTTCTTCATCGGCTCCGGAGATCCCAAGAATATGCCTGTGCTTAGGGCTGAGCTCCTGCGTTCGGTATACCGCGGCGAGATGACCAAAGCCGGCCAGATCCTGGGACGCATGGCCGGAGGACGCGAACTCAATGAAAAGGTCTTAAAGGAAATCTGGTATTATTATTACCAGTGTACCGAGTGCAGGCGCTGTTCTGTTTACTGCCCATACGGCATTGACCAGGCCGAGATCACCATTATCGGCCGGGAGCTCTTGAATCTGCTGGGACTCCAGCTGGACTGGATCGGCAAGCCTGTGGCCAACTGCAACCGCCTGGGCAACCATCTGGGACTGCCGCCGCACACCTTCAAGGATAACATCGACTTTCTGTGCGATGATATCGAGGAGGCAACCGGGATCAAGCCCGAGCCCACTTTCAATAAGAAAGGCGCGGACATACTCTTCATCACTCCTTCCGGGGACGTGTTCGCAGAACCCGGTATTTTTACCTGCATGGGTTACCTGGTGCTTTTTCACTACCTGCAGGAAGAATACGGCCTGGACATCACCTGGAGCACCTATGCCTCGGAAGGCGGCAACTTCGGCTTTTTCACCTCACACGAGATGATGAAAAAGCTAAACGCCAAGATGTATCACGAGGCGGAGCGCCTGGGCGTGAAATGGATCCTGGGCGGCGAGTGCGGACATATGTGGCGTGTACTGCATCAATATATGGACACCATGAACGGTCCTCCGGAATTTCTGGATGTGCCGGTATCGCCAATTACCGGGACCAGGTTCGATCACGCCGCTTCCACCAAGATGATCCACATCGTGGAATTCGTGGCGGACCTTATCAAGCACAAGAAGCTTCCCATAGATAAGACCCGCAACGATCATCTCAAGGTCACCTTCCACGATTCCTGCAACCCTTCGCGCGGCATGGGTTTTCTGGAAGAACCAAGATATGTCCTCAACAATATCTGTAACAACTTCTACGAGATGCCCGAGGGCACCATCAAGGAGCAGACCTTCTGTTGCGGTGCCGGATCAGGGCTCAACCCCGGGGAAAACGAAGAACTCAGGATGATGGGTGGCCTGCCCAGGGCCAACGCTGTCAAGTTTGTGCGCGACAGGAAGGGAGTCAATACCCTGGCCAATGTATGCGCCATTGACAGGGCTACGCTCAGCGCCTCCATGGATTACTGGGTGCCGGATGTAACAGTTTGCGGGGTGCATGAGCTGCTGGCCAACGCCTTGATTCTGCCCGGGGAGGATCGTCAGACCGACCTGCGGGGTGAACCTTTGCCTGGTAAGGAGGATGAATAATGTACGATGCCAATAAGATCATTCCGGGGCTGATCATATTCGCCCTGTTTATGACCTTTCCCTTCTGGTACAATCTCGGGGCTGACGCCTATTCCACTCCGGAACTGGAACTCCCGGAAGATTATGAAAAGTGCATAGAGAGCACGGAGTTCATGCGTGCCGAGCACATGAACATGCTCGATGAATGGCGCGACCTCTACGTACGCGACGGGTACCAGGAATACTGGAGTGAGCTCAAGCAGGAAAGCTATCCCATGAGCCTGACCAAAACCTGCATGGATTGTCACAGCGACAAGGAGAAGTTTTGCGACCGCTGCCATGATGCCACAGCGGTGGATCCTTATTGCTGGGACTGCCACATCGAGCCTTAGGGGGGAAACATAATGAAAAACAGCAGAAGAAAATTCATCAAGATTGCGGGTATGGCTGCACTGGGTTGGAGCATCTGCCCCTCCCTGGCCGGAGCCAGGTCCGGGCCCAGGCAGAGTGAAAACAGGCTCAGGGCGGATCGCTGGGCTATGGTAATAGACTCAGAAAAGCTTAATGATGAAATCATGGACAAGTGCATAGAGGCCTGCCACAAGCTGCACAATGTGCCTGAGATTCCAAATGATCAAAATATAAAGTGGATCTGGAAGGAACCTTTCTACAATCTGTTCAGTGATCAGTCCCATGGTTATCTCAAAGATAAGAAAAGCCTGCCTTTTCTTACCCTCTGCAACCATTGCGACAATCCACCGTGTGTGCGGGTATGTCCCACACAGGCCACTTTCTCCCGGGATGACGGGATTGTCCTCATGGACTTTCACCGCTGCATAGGCTGCCGTTTCTGCATGGCGGGCTGCCCTTACGGTTCCAGGAGCTTTAATTATTACGACCCCAGAAAATTTCTGGATGATGACGAACTGGACCATGACTATCCAACCAGGGAAATGGGAGTCGTGGAAAAGTGTGAATTTTGTGCCCATCTTGTGGATCAAGGGGAGATGCCAGCCTGTGTTGAGGCATCCGAGGGGGCCATTCTTTTCGGGGATTTGAACGACCCCAATTCAGACGTGCGCAAGGTTTTGCAGGAAAGATATTCTCTGCTACGCAAACCCAAACTGGGCACTGACCCACAAGTCTATTATCTAATTTAAGGGGTGTAAAATGCTCGAGAAAGCAATAAAAGGAAGCGCTTTATACTGGATATGGCTGCTGGTATTGCTGGCGGTCATTGGAGTGGGTTTCGGGGCCTACCTGCAACAGCTGGATCAGGGCCTCTCGGTGACCGCCCTGAACCGGGACATCTCCTGGGGACTGTACATTGCCCAGTTGACCTTCCTGGTTGGAGTCGCCGCCTCGGCGGTCATGATGGTCATCCCCATGTATCTGCATAATCACAAGGCTTTCGCACGGATGCTCATTCTGGGTGAGTTCATGGCCGTGGCCACCATTATCATGTGCCTGCTTTTTGTAGTGGTGGACCTGGGCCAGCCCCAGAGGTTGTGGAACGTTGTCCTTTATCCCACTCCCAGTTCGGTACTTTTCTGGGATATGGTAGTGCTCAACGGATATCTGTTCTTAAACATTCTTATCGGCTGGGTGACTCTGCAGGCCGAGCGCAAGCGTGTCGGACCTCCCAGGTGGATCAAGCCTTTTATCTATCTGTCCATACCCTGGGCCATAAGCATACATACGGTAACGGCCTTTCTGTATGCCGGTCTGCCCGGCCGCGACTTCTGGCTGACAGCCTCCATGGCTCCGTCCTTTCTGGCCTCGGCTTTTGCCGCTGGACCGGCCCTCTTAATTCTGCTGGCCTTTGCCGTGAAAATCTTTGCCAAATGGGATCCGGGGCGGGAAGCCATCCAGTCCCTGGCCAAGATTGTTACCTATGCCCTGGCCGCCTATCTGTTTCTCATCGGATGTAAGATATTCACAGCGGCATACAGCATGGTCCCGGACAAGCTGGCCCACTGGGAATATCTCTATTTCGGTCTTGAAGGACATACCATGCTGTCTGTCTTCATGTGGGTGTCCACAGCAGCCGGGGTTTCAGCCCTGCTGATTCTGCTCTTTCCCAAAAACCGGCAGGCTGAAAACATTCTGGCCTTTGCCTGTGTCCTGGTGCTCATCAGTACCTGGATCGAAAAGGGTATGGGGCTTATTACAGCTGGCTTTGTCCCCACCCCCATGAAGGAAGTCCTTACCTATGCACCCACAGGTCCGGAGATACTTATTACTCTGGGCATCTATGGCATAGGCTTTTTGATTATCACTGTCCTCTGGAAAGTGGGTATAGGGGTGCGCAAGGAAATTGAGGCCACCTGACTTGACCCGGACTTCAGACTGATTAGATAGACAAATGAGCCGGCACCAGTGCCGGCTCATTTGTCTTGCAAAAACGACAAGGCACGCCTGCAAAAAGTATTTCTGCCAGGCCGGTAGCGTGGCAGAGAAGAACAGGCAGGTTGCTTATAGGCTGATCTTTGACAGTTGATATTCGTCCCTGGAGCTGTTTCTGCCGGTGAGGGCAGGGGCCTGGTGTTCTACCACCTGTTTTTTTTGCTTCGCAGTTCACTGCCTTCTCCAGGATAGATTTTCTGCTCCTGGGGCAAGGTAGGCTCGCTTACTTCAGGCCAGACGTCAGGTAAAGGATCGGGTCCTTTCCGGGCCTCGAATACCGGCTTGCTGTCCTGCATTCTGGGGGTTTTTCGCAGGTCGAATTCCGGGTTGGCCCAGGAGAATTCGATGGGAATATTGTTGGGGTCAAATGAATACAGGGAATAAATAAAACCATGGTCCAGGATTTCCGAGACCCAGATATCGGCGGCCTTGAGGCGGTCGTAGATCTGCCACATATCTTCCAGAGTTTCTACCTCCAGGGCCAGGTGATCGAAGCCGAAAGGACCTTGAACCGGTACCCCGTGGTCTTTTTCAGGAATAGGCTGGACATGGTTCCACTCAAAAAAAAGCAGCATGTCCCTGGGGCCGATTTCAAAAAAATACTGGCGGTAACCGGGCCTGCCCAGTCCGGCAATGAGGCGCAGCCCCACTAGATCGCGCCAGAATCTGATGGTGGCATTCAAGTCCCCGGTGGCCAGGGCGATATGGTTGATTCCCTTGTATCTCATTGGCAATCCTTGAAAAAAATATATTGAAAATCCAGCTTGACATCGCTTTGTTATTTTGACTAACTCCCATTTTACTTTGTTTCAAGGTTCAATTTAGTCACTATTGTTAAACTAATTAAATCGGAGGTTTATTATGTCTTACCTGGTAACTGTAGATGTGGAAAAATGCAACGGCGACGGTGAATGTGTTGACGTATGTCCCGTTGAAGTATTCGAGCTCAAGGACGGCAAGGCTGATCCCGTGAACATGGAAGAGTGCCTGGGCTGTGAGTCCTGTGTGGAAGTCTGTGAAGAGGGCGCTATTACCGTAACAGAGCAGTAATCTTGCTTTTGCGCAGATGATAAGAAGGGGAGGGCCTTGGCCCTCCCCTTCTTTTTTGTCCTGTGTCCGGCAGGGTGCTGAAGTTTTTTTTACACCCGTGAGGTGATTAAAATTTGATTAAGATTGACAGTTGTGAACAGAAAAAAAAGATACTATAAAGGTCCTGTATCTGTAGAGAACTGGTATCAGGAGGAACCATGAATTCAGGCATAGATTTAAGCCCTTATTTTTCAAGATATGAGCAATTGATGCAGGGCGTTGACAGTATATTTCACAAGATGAAGGGGGATTTCCCGGGCGAGGTGCGCTGCGATGACGGCTGCACGGATTGCTGTTATGCCCTTTTTGACCTGTCCCTGGTGGAGGCCCTGTATCTGAACCACAGGTTTCAGGAGCTGGACACCAGCTTGAGGAACATGGTCCTGGTGGAAGCAGACAAGGCTGACCGCAGGACCCACAAGATAAAAAAGCAGCTCTTCAAGGAACATGAAGGCGGGGCCTCTGAGGAAGAGATTCTGAAAAAGGCGGGTAAAGAAAGAGTTCAGTGCCCTCTTCTGATGGAAGGCAAGTGCATTCTTTACGAATCCAGGCCGCTGACCTGTCGTCTTTACGGGCTGCCCATGAAAATAGGAGAAAATACTGTCTCCTGCTCCATGTCCAGGTTTGAGCCGGGAGTACAGTATCCTACAGTGGATATGCACAAGCTGCATGAGCAGTTATTGCACTTGAGCCAGGAACTGGCCAAAGGCATAGGGACTAAGTATGTTGAACTGCATACTGTCCTGGTGCCTGTTTCCATGGCCCTGCTTACCGAGTATGACCGGGAATACCTGGGGGTTGAGGCTGCACAGAATTCATGCGAAACAACTTCCAAAGATCAGAAAGGACCCACCCGGGAATGGGTGCTGGGATCCGGAGAGTAGTTCATGAGCGAGGAAAACAGACAGGAACAGGACAGGCACAAAAAAGCCATATACGATTCACTGGCCCCGCGCAGGAAAAAATTCATCGACAGGATAGGCTATGATCGCTGGGATCCTTTTCAGGAACCCAAAAATCCCATCGAGATCAGGCGTGACGGGACCCAGAGGACCAGCAAGGAACTTATGCGCATGTTTCTGCATGAACGCCCGCCCAGGGAGTACAGCAATTCCTATGGTCAGGGTGTTCTGGAAATGTGCATGGGCATCATTAATGACGAGGACAGGATCCGGGCCATGTACGAGTTTTCCCTGTGGTACAGCGAGCTTCTCAAGAGGGAAAACAAGGAATACAAGGAAAGGTAGTCCTGCAAAAATATTTTACCAGGAGCATATATGACTCAAAGCAGCATTGAAGAAAAGATCCAGGAACTAAAAGCCAGACTGGCCAAGAATCCCGAGTGCGGGGTGACCAACTACAATTTAGGAGTGCATTACATGGCCCTGCGTGACTTTGAGACCGCCAGGCAGTATCTGCAGGAGGCCATCCGCAAATCTCCCGACCTGGCCGAGGCTTATGTACAGCTTGGCGGTATAGCCATGAACGAAGGTGACCTGGATGGTTGTTTCAGTTACAATGAAATGGCCAGCAAAATCAGGCACCGCTTTGCTGTGCCGCACGGCAACATGGGGTTTGTCCACCTGCAGCGCGGCGACGTGGACAAGGCCATTGCCTCCCTGAAGCGGGCCATTTCCTTTGATCCCCAGTTTGTGCAGGCCCATGCAACCCTGGGCAATGCCTATTATATGCAGGGGGATCTGGAAGGTTGCCTGCAGCAGTGCCAGAAGGCTGTTGATCTCGAGCCCAATTTCGGCCCGGCCTACAATACCATGGGCCTTGCCTGCATGGACAGGCAGGATTTTGAAGCGGCCAGTAAGTACTTCAAGAAGGCCCAGGAAACCGGCTATGAAGTAGCTCCCGAAATCTGGCAGGAGCTGGAACAGACGGGCTGATTCTCCAGGAGAGCCCTCATGGGGGTCAGGGATGGGGGGTATAACCGGCTAAATGGAAGAAATTGCTGAAATGCCGAATCCATGGCTCAGTTTGGAAATTACTATTGACATCAGACCTTCATTGTGGGAAAAATCACGAAATTCGGCTGCACGCAACGTCAGTCCAGTGGTTAAGCCGTCACCGTACCGGCTAACGAGGTGGGGCGGTTTTTATAAACAGGGTAGTAAACATAATCTTAAGGAGGATTTGCAATGCCTAAACATGAAACTCCTTTGCTGGATCAACTCGAAAGCGGCGCATGGCCGAGTTTCGTGGCTGATCTGAAAAGGCAGGCAGGGTCCAGGCAACAGAAGCAGAACGAGATTGAATTCCAGATCCCGGTGGATGTGGTGGACGATCTCCTGGGGCTTTTGGAGCTTTCCTATGTGGAAAAGGAAGTGCACTGGAAGCACGGCGGCATTGTCGGTGTCTTCGGGTACGGCGGCGGAGTCATCGGGCGCTACTGCGATCAGCCGGAAAAATTTCCCGGTGTTGCGCATTTTCATACCATGCGCGTCAACCAGCCTGCAGGCAAGTACTACAAAACCGATTATCTCCGCCAGCTCTGCGATCTGTGGGATTTCCGCGGCAGCGGCCTGACCAACATGCACGGCTCCACCGGGGACATTGTTCTTCTGGGAACCACCACTCCGCAGCTTGAAGAGATCTTTTACGAGCTCACCCACAAGATGGATCAGGATCTGGGCGGTTCCGGCTCCAACCTGCGCACCCCGGCCGCCTGTCTGGGCGAGTCCCGCTGCGAATGGGCCTGTTACGACACCCAGGAGCTGTGCTACCAGATGACCATGGAGTACCAGGACGAGCTGCACAGGCCCGCCTTTCCCTACAAGTTCAAATTCAAGTTCGACGGATGCCCCAATGGCTGCGTGGCCTCCATAGCCCGCGCTGATATGTCTTTTATCGGCACCTGGCGGGATGATATCCGCATCGATCAGGAGGCCGTGGCTGCTTACGTGGGCGGCGAGATCAAGCCCAACGGCGGCGCTCACGCCGGCAAGGACTGGGGTCCCTTCGACATCCAGAAGGAAGTCATTGATCTTTGCCCCACAAAGTGCATGTGGATGGAAGGCGGCAAGCTGAACATCAACGACCGGGAATGCACCCGCTGCATGCACTGCATCAACGTCATGCCCCGTGCCCTGCGCATCGGCAATGACCGCGGCCTGAGCATCCTCTGCGGCGCCAAAGCCCCCATCCTGGATGGAGCACAGCTCGGCTCTCTGCTGGTGCCCTTCATGAAGGTTGATGAATCCTATGACGGAGTCAAGGAAGTAATCGAGAATATCTGGGATTGGTGGATGGAAGAAGGCAAGAACCGCGAAAGGCTGGGCGAGACCATGAAGCGCCAAGGCTTCCAGAAGCTGCTTGAAGTCACCGGCATTGATCCCGATCCCAGGCATGTCTCCGAGCCCAGGCACAATCCCTACATCTTCTGGAAAGAAGAAGAAGTGCCCGGCGGTTTTGAGCGCGACATCAACGATTACAGATCACGTCATCCGAAATAAGGAGGTAAGAAATGGCTTTTATTTCATCCGGATACAATCCAGACAAGCCGATGGAAGATCGCATTACCGACATCGGCCCCAGGCATTATTCAGAGTTTTTGCCTCCGGTAATCAAAAACAACAAAGGCAAATGGCTGTGGCATGAGATCCTGGAGCCAGGCGTACTCATGCACAAGGCTGAAAGTGGTGACGAGGTTTACACCGTGCGCTGCGGCTCTCCCCGCCTTATGGGTACAGAAACCCTGCGCGAGGCCCTGGAGATCGCAGACAAGCACTGTGACGGCTACCTGCGCTTCACTACCCGCAACAATATCGAGTTCATGGTGGACAGCAAGGACAAGGTCCAGCCCCTCAAGGACGACCTGCAAAGCCGCAAGCATGAAGGCGGCAGCTACAAGTTCCCCGTGGGCGGAACTGGTGCCGGCTTGACCAATATCGTTCATACTCAGGGATGGATTCACTGTCACACTCCGGCCTCGGACGCCTCAGGCACAGTCAAGGTAGTCATGGACGAGCTGTTCGAGGAATTTCAGCAGATGAGGTTCCCGGCTCAGCTGCGCATCTCCATGGCCTGCTGCCTGAACATGTGCGGTGCTGTGCACTGCTCGGATATCGCTATCCTGGGCTATCACCGCAAGCCGCCCATCATCGACCACAAAGAGGTGGAAAACCTCTGCGAGATTCCCCTGGCAGTAGCTGCATGTCCTACAGCGGCTATCCGCCCCGCCAAGACCACCATCACCGATGACCGCACCGGTGAGGAAAAGACAGTCAAGACCGTGGCCATCAAGAACGAGCGCTGCATGTTCTGCGGCAACTGCTACACCATGTGCCCGGCTCTGCCCCTGACCGACGCCGAAGGCGACGGACTGGTCATCATGGCCGGTGGAAAGGTATCCAACCGTATCAGTGAGCCCAAGTTCTCCAAGGTGGTTGTGGCCTTCATTCCCAACGAGACCCCGCGCTGGCCTTCATTGGCCAAGTGCATGCGCCAACTGGTGGACGCCTACGTCAAGGGTGCCAAAAAGTACGAGAGGTTCGGCGACTGGGCCGAGCGCATCGGCTGGGAGCGCTTCTTTGAAGTTACCGGTCTGGAATTCACCCATCATCTCATTGATGATTTCCGTGATCCGGCTTACTACACCTGGAGACAGACCACCAACTTCAAGTTCTAACTTGAATTACAGCAATGCCAGACGCCGCCCGATTAAGGGCGGCGTCTTAAACCAATAGGAGGCGAAATGGACAAAGAAGCTGCAAAACAGGAAATTATCAATTTTCTGGAGTCCAAGTCAGGATCAAAGACCAAGTTCTATTTCAATGACTTTACCAAGATTTTTCCGGATATGAAGGCCAGAGAAGTAAAGAAGCTCCTGAGCGAACTGGTTCAGGAAGAAAAGCTGGTTTACTGGTCCAGCGGCAGTACCACCATGTACGGCATGAAGGGAGCCGGCAAGACCGCAGAAGGCTAATTCAGAGTTTTTTGTTCATGTCTTACAGTGATTAATGGCCTTTTGCACCAGCAGAGTTTTCCCAGAATAACCATATCCGGCCTCAGGGGAGGCTCCGGAAAAACCATAATCAGCTTGGCCCTGACCTGGTTGTTTACACAGCAGGGCTTTAAAGTTAAAGCTTTCAAGAAGGGCCCGGATTATATAGACGCTAAGTGGCTTTCACTGGCCTCAGGTCAGCATGCGTCCAATCTGGACCCTTTTCTCTTTTCCACCTCGCGCATAAAATTCTTTTTTTCCTCCTTTGCCGGCACCCATGACCTGGCTGTTATTGAGGGCAACCGCGGCCTCTTTGACGGCATGGACACCCGGGGGTCGTGCTCTACTTCCGAGCTGGCCAGGATTCTTGAGTCACCGGTGCTTCTGGTTCTGGACTGCACCAAGGTCACCAGGACCACTGCGGCCATTGTCCAGGGCTGCGCCATGTTCGAGGAGAACCTGGATCTGGCAGGAGTAATCCTTAACCAGACTGCAGGGGCCAGGCACAGAGACATTACCCGGCGAAGTATAGAAAAGTATACTGATGTACCTGTTCTGGGCGCACTGCCCAAGCTTAAAGACACTCCCATTCCGGAAAGACATATGGGGCTTATCTCCAGCCAGGAGTACCAGGGACAGGACGAGATATTCAGGGCCCTGGGCAAAGTGGTCCAGGACAATATCGATGTTGAACTGGTCCTGAACATTGCCGGTACTGCACCAGCCTGCACCAAGACGCAGAATCATGTCCAGGAGGTTTCATCAGGCCCTCCCAAGGAAGAAGCCGTCATCGGAGTGGTCCGGGACAGGGCGCTTTGGTTCTACTATCAGGAAAACCTGGATGCCCTCAGGCAGCAGGGGGCAAAACTGGTGGAACTGAGCCTGCTCACCCCTGAAGACTGGCCCCGGATACACGGGCTTTATCTGGGAGGAGGTTTTCCCGAGACCTCCGCCCGGGAGCTTTCAGTCAATGTCGCTGCCAGGCAAAAAGTAAAGGATCTGGCTGACCAGGGCCTGCCCATCTATGCTGAATGCGGCGGCTTCATGTATCTGGCCGAAAGTCTTCACTATGAAGGGGAGGATTTCGACATGGCCGGGGTGTTCAATGTCCAGACCAGGGTATATAAAAAACCCCAGGGGCACGGGTATATCCGGGCAGGCATCATTGAGCCCAATCCTTTCTATTCCACCGGCGATACCATTGTAGGCCACGAGTTTCACTATTCCAGGTGCCTCTCCCTGACTCCTGAGGCCAGGTTCTGCATGCGCATGGAGCGCGGCACCGGCATGGCCGACTACAAGGACGGACTTCTGTACAGAAATGTCCTGGCAGGCTATGCCCACGTACATGCCTTCAGCGTTGAAAACTGGGCGGTCAATTTCGTCCGTGCGGCCGGGATATTCAGGGAACATGTCCAGAAAAGCACTGGTCCCTGTCCGGATATTGTCTGCAAATAATTATTCCCTGCCTTGATTGCATTCCAGGAAAGGGCAGAATTCTCTGGCCTGCTGCGTAAGACTGTTATGTTCGTCGTAGAGAATGAGCGGGGGAAGCATGGAAAGCTCTGGCCCGGAATTCTTGCGGGCCTTAACCAGGACCAGCGAGGCCTGTTTTCCGGCCCTGCCGTAAACCGGCAGGATGGTTTTTGGTCTCAGCCTGGACCGGTCAAGGTTTAGCAGCAGCTGGTCCAGCCTTGAGGCTGGATAGACAAAGCCGGCAGCGGCTCTGTTTTTAAGAGCAAAAAAAGCAGCCTGGAAAAAATCCAGCTGCGAGTTTTTTGTCACAAACTGTGCGGATTTTTTTCCAGGATTTTCCGGAGTCCTCCCGGAGCGTTCATCACGGTAGGGAGGGTTGGCCAGGACCAGGTCAAAGCTCTCAGGGGCGAGGCTTTGGGAGTCAAGGCTTGTTACGTCCAGCAGCCTGTATGAAGATTTTTCTTCCAGGCACAAAGCGCGGCTGTTCTGGCGTGCGCACTCGATCATTTCCGGATCATTGTCCACTCCAGTGACCTGGATCTCTTTTCCCGGGTTGGCCAGAATAAGACCTAGGCCCACCACGCCGCACCCGCATCCAAGATCCAGAACCTTCCAGTTATTTCCCGGGACTAAAAAGACAGACAATAATAAAGAGTCCACTGAGAAGCGAAAGCCAGCTTCAGGCTGGGCCAACCCGCGCGGGAACAGGTCTTCTGCACCGCCCTGTTTCATATGCTTCTTCTTAAGCGCTACCTGTCCCAGAGATGTAAGAGCATGCCCGTGGGCAGCTTGGGATAGAAAAAGGTGGATTTTCTGGGCATGACCCGCCCGGCCTGGCAGGCCTCCTGCATTATATTGATGGGTACGGATTGCAGGAAAAAAGCCGCTTGCAGTTCCCCGCTTCTGACCTTTTCCAGGGTCAGATCTTCTTCGTGGGTGTAGTGCAGGTATTTTCCCGAAGCCAGTTGCTCATCGTCGAGGCCCATAATATCGCGAAGCATAACCCGGTCCAGAACGTATGCCCCGATTTTGTCGAATATATCCTCTCCGGGCTGACGGGGGATGAGCAGATAATTTATGTGCGGCAGGCACAGCATGAGCATGTCTGTCCTTGGCATTTCTTCCGGGAAAGAGTGGTCTTCCCTGGGAATTATATCAAAGTACCTCCCGGCGGATTGCATGACCTTTTGCCAGTCGAACTCTTTATCCCAGGAAACCGTGCGGTGATAAGGAAAGATCTCCAGTCCCGGCGAGGAGATGTTGCTTAAGTATATAAATATGTATTCCCACGGTGCATTGTCTCTTGCCGGCTGATTGTGCATGAAATAAAGGGAGGTCTCGTAGCGGTGATGGCCGTCGGCGATGAAGATTTTCCTGTCCTGCATCAGGCTTTGTATCTGCTGGTTATGTTCTGCAGGTACCGGCCATAACCTGTTGTACACGCCGTCTTCCTGGGTAAAAGAGATAAGAGGCTTTTGGCCGGAGCATATTTCCCCGATTTTCTCCACGTATTGCTCCGGGTCGTCATAGACCCCGAATACAGGGCTCAGCTGCCCCTGGGTGGCCTGCATGAGTTTGAGCCTGTCCTCTTTGGCCTTGGGATATGTTTCCTCGTGGGGGAATACGTTTTCCCCGAAGGGCTCAAGCCTTAGTCCACCCATGATCCCCCAGCGGGTACGGGATCTGCCCCGGGTCTTATATTCCGAGGCCAGGATGTAGTACCTGGGCTGCTGGTCCGCGGTGAGCACCTGCTTTTTTATCCACTGATCCAGAAGCTCCCGGGCGTGAGCGTAGCTTACAGGGGAGTCGATGTGCACCACGTTGTATTCATCCCGGGCCAGTTCCTGAATGTCTTCCTGGGAGAGGACATCATAAGGCGGTGAAATGACCTTTTCCGGGTCAATGTCTTGCCGGGACCAGTCGTAGCTGTAAAACTGTAAAGGCTTGAATTCTGGCATAGTAATGATTCTATTGTTGTTTTATGCGGGCGTGTTTTTTGGATGCAAAGCAGATTATTCTTGCCCGCTTTTATGTTTCAGGGAATTTATTAAGATCTGAGCATCCGGTATTTTGAGCATCCAGGCCAGGGCAAAGTAAATCACAGCCCATACCGGAATAAGGGCCATAGCCATCCACGAGGTTACACTTACAAATTTTAGCATGAAAAGTAAAGCACAACTTGCCAGGGTCATTTTCACCAGGTTGGTGCCGGCGGTAAGCCAGGGGCCGGTCTTGCGGCCCAGGGCCAGGCCCAGAAGCAGGACATTGACCCAGGAGGATAGACTGGCTGCCAGGGCCAGGCCCAGGTGCTGCAGGTGCTGCATGAGAAGGATGCCCAGGGCGATGTTCAGCACCAGACTGATGACGGCTATCTTCACCGGGGTAACCGTGTCCTCCAGGGCGTAAAATGCCGAGAGCAGGGGGCGTACGCAGGAAAAAGCCGGCAGGCCCACTGCAAAGCCCACTAAGGCCAGGGAGGTGGCCTGCACGGCATCGTCACCAAAGGCTCCCCGTCCGAATATGACATCAATTAGAGGGTAGCTAAGTCCAATGAGTCCTGCAGTGGAGGGCAGGGCAATGAACAGGGTCAGGCTCAGGGATGAGTTGAGGGTGCCCTTGAAGCCCTGCATATCCCGGTCTCCGGCCAGGGAGGAAAGGGAGGGCAGGGCAGCGGTTCCAATGGCTACGGCAAATACCCCCAGGGGAAACTGAACCAGACGGTCGGCGTAATAGAGATAGGCAATGGAGCCGGAGGCCAGAAAGGAGGCCAGTATAGTCCCGGCCAGGATGTTCAGCTGGTAAACTGCAGCCCCGAAAACCGTGGGCAGCATAAGTTTCCCGATTCGTTTTACGCCGGGATCAAAGAGAGAAAAATTACCCCTCCAGCCAAATCCGGATTTTTTCAGAAAAGGATACTGAAACAACCACTGGATGAGTCCCGAGGCCAGCACCCCGAAGGAAAGGGCCAGAGCCACGCTCATCCCGGAGTAGTAGGCCCCCAGGGCTGACAGGATAAGAGTAATGTTCATGAGTGCCGGAGCCAGGGCCGGAGCCATGAAGTGGTTCATGGAGTTCAAAATGCCCATGCACAGGGCCACGGAGGAGATAAAGATTATGTAGGGAAAGCAGATGCGCACCAGGGTGACGGTAGTTTCAAAGATTTCCGGGTCTTCCCTGAAGCCCGGGGCAACCAGCATGGTCAGGGGAGCAGCAAAAAAAAGAGCCAGCAGGGTAATGCCACCCAGGATCAGAAGAAGCCAGATCTGCACCGAACGGGCCAGAGCAAAGGCGCTTTGGGCACCCGACTCTTTTTTGATCTTGGTAAAGACCGGGACAAAGGCCATGGTCAGGGAACCTTCGGCGAAAAGACGGCGCAGCAGGTTGGGGATGCGAAAGGCCACGAAAAAGGCGTCGGCCATGGGGCCTGCGCCCAGGGTAAAGGCAATGATCAGGTCCCGGATAAATCCCATGATGCGGCTTACCAGGGTTGCCCCGGCGACCACAGAGGCCTTGCGGGCCAGGGATGAAAATGGCGGGCTTTTGCTTTCTCGGGTACTCAAGATGGGTTTCCTGTGTGTTGCTGAGCAAGTGATACTAAGGAAGTAAGTAATAAAGCACAAGTAACCGTGGCAGTCTGAATCAGTCAGAAAATCAAGGTTTTTCAACTTCAAAAGGTGGTGTCAATAATATTTTCGGCATTGACCTGACCCGGGGGTAGGGATAACATATCTTTCCATGGAAGGTACAGTACGCTTGTTCAAGGCCCTGGGAGATACAACAAGGTTGAGGCTTTTATCCCTGCTGCTTCAGGGAGAGCAATGCGTCTGCGATCTTATGTTTGCCCTCCAGCTTCCACAATCCACAGTTTCCAGGCATTTAGCTTATCTCAAGAATTCAGGATGGGTCAAGGACTGCAGGCGCGGGGTCTGGAGCTACTACAGGATTGTCGGTTCTTCCAGACCTGCACACAGCCAGCTTCTGGAAATCCTCAAAACCCATCTTTCAGGAATGGAAGAGATCCAGGAGGACCTGGAGCGCCTGAATCAGCGTCTGCAGATAAGGAAAAGCGACAGGTGCGGGTAAAACAGGATTTTTTTTAAAGAGTCTGTTTCACCTGCTCTTTTTCCTGGATGCCGGGCTTTTCCGGCAAGAGCGGAGATGTCCTGGACAGGGTAAGGCAGCACAGGGCTGAGACAAGCAGGGGAAACCAGAATGTGGTCAGCCTGGACAGAAGGGATACGGCCAGGCCTTCGGCCGGGGTCAGACCGCCCATGGTGAAGAACAGGGCCATGGCTCCCTCGTAGGTTCCCAGCCCTCCGGGAAGCAGGGGCACCATGCTGACCATGTAGGCGAAAAGCGTTGCCAGGCCGATAATCAGGGGATGCACTTCCAGGCCCAGAAAGGTGCAGGCCAGGTAAACCTTGACGGGGTAAAATACCCATATAACAAGCGAGACAAGCATGGCCGCAAAGGTCTGCCGGGTGGACAAGAGGCTTGAGGCGGCCAGCCGGGACTGCTGCAGAAAAAGTGCAATTCTGGAGGGTGTTTTTTTCAAAGATTCCAGTCTGCCCTGGGCGATCTTTCGGGGTGCATCCTGAAGGGGCTTTTCATTTCTTTCTTCACCTTTTCTTCCATAACATAAAAAACCAAGCCCGACACACATGGCGGTGAGAACCGCCAGGGCTGCATAAAAGTATCCCGGCAGCTCAAACATGAAAAAGGCCGGCAGGACAAGCATCAGGCACAGCAGTACAAAGGGGGTCATGGTCAGAAACTTGTGCACCAGCAGGGTTCCGGCGAGGTCCTGATAGGCCTGGCCGGTTTTTTGCCTGAACAGGTAAACCTTGGCGGCTTCACCGCCGAATTTCACAGACGGTGTCAGGCTCTCTATAAGCCCGGCGGCCTGGTTTACGAGAAATACTGTTGAAAAAGTAATGCTTGTTTTGCGGGTCAGCAGGAAGTGCCAGATCCAGGCACTGGCCAGCAGGGTGGAAAGCTGCAGGGTAAAAAGTACCGCAACTGCCAGTGGGCTGACGCGGGACAGGGCCTGCCCCAGTTCCTGGGTGCCGAAGATAAGGGCCATGAACAACAGGCCTGCAATACCCAGGAGGAAAAATATTATTTTTGATATGGACATGCTGTTCATGCAGCTTTTGTGGCCAAAAGTGAAGGATCTGCGGTTGCAGGATTGAAAGCCGGGTGAACACTGACGGCCGGGCCTTTGTTCTGATATAGTACAGAACGGTCAAAGGTGCGCATGGGTTGAAAAGTTTCTGCTTCGGGTCGGATCTTTGTCTGAAGACAGTCGTAGTGATCTTTGTAAGGCGAACTGGCCAGCCTGAAAATAAATCTGGCTCCGGGGCGGGATTTTTTCTGCATGACTTCCAGGATCCTGTTTTTGGGTGCAGCCTGCAGGGCCACTATGGATGCTGTGAAATTGTGCCTGAAATCCTGGGCACCGTCGGCATGCATGACTGTTATTCTGTCCTCAAGACCGGCCTTTTTTACGCACTTTTCGGCGTAACCTGCGGCACAGGGGTCAATATCCAGGGCGTAAACCCTGGATCCGGCCAGCTTTGCTATGTACAGGGCAGTAAAGGGCACGGCTCCACAGCCTATATTCAGCACAACGTCGTCTTTTCCAAGCTTTGCAAGTGTGATCTCGTTTTCAATAACCTGGCGGTAAGGCCGGGAATAAAGCCAGGTCAGAATTTTCGAGGAACTGCTCATTTTTTCCCATGCCGCTACAGCCATCGGTATCCAGCTCATGATCTGCTCCTTGGTGATTTGTATGTTGAATGTCATTATCGGTAATATTTGTTTAAAAAAGTCAAGTTGAATCTGAAGGTCGTTTTCAATCATTTTTTGAAATGTTTGTCAAGGAGAAAAAGGAAGGGATCTCATACAACCACCCCCGACCCCTCCTTGGCTAAGGAGGGGAGCTGTATCGCGGCTTGGACTTGCTTGGGTGGTGGGTTTCTGGAATGTTTATAAGGAAGGGAGTTCATACAACCACCCCCGACCCCTCCTTGGCTAAGGAGGGGAGCTGTACCGCGGCCTGGACTTGCTTGGGTGGCGGGCTTCTGAAATGTTTATAAGGAAGGGATCTCATACAACCACCCCCGACCCCTCCTTGGCTAAGGAGGGGAGCTGTACCGCGGCCTGGACTTGCTTGGGTGGCGGGCTTCTGAAATGTTTATAAGGAAGGGATCTCATACAACCACCCCCGACCCCTCCTTGGCTAAGGAGGGGAGCTGTATCGCGGCTTGGACTTGCTTGGGTGGTGGGTTTCTGGAATGTTTATAAGGAAGGGAGTTCATACAACCACCCCCGACCCCTCCTTGGCTAAGGAGGGGAGCTGTATCGCGGCTTGGACTTGCTTGGTTGGTGGGCTTCTGGAATTTTTATAAGGAAGGGATTTCATATAACAACCACCCCCGACCCCTCCTTGGCTAAGGAGGGGAGCTGTACCGTGGCCTGGACTTGCTTGGGTGGTGGGTTTCTGGAATGTTTATAAGGAAGGGATTTCATACAACCACCCCCGACCCCTCCTTGGCTAAGGAGGGGAGCTGTACCGTGGGCTTGGACTATTTGGGTGGGTGGGCTTCTGGAATGCTTGTAAGGAAGGGATCTCATACAACCACCCCCGACCCCTCCTTGGCTAAGGAGGGGAGCTGTACCGTGGGCTTGGACTATTTGGGTGGGTGGGCTTCTGGAATGCTTGTAAGGAAGGGATTTCATACAACCACCCCCGACCCCTCCTTGGCTAAGGAGGGGAGCTGTACCGTGGGCTTGGACTATTTGGGTGGGTGGGCTTCTGGAATGCTTGTAAGGAAGGGATTTCATACAACCACCCCCGACCCCTCCTTGGCTAAGGAGGGGAGCTGTATCGCGGCTTGGACTTGCTTGGGTGGTGGGTTTCTGGAATGTTTATAAGGAAGGGATTTCATATAACAACCACCCCCGATCCAGACGGAGTATTTGACAGATGCCTGCGACAGAGTGTTGCCGTGCCTCGATCTGCTCCCCTCCTTGGTTAAGGAGGGGCCGGGGGTGGTTTGATATTAAGCTCCCTTCCTTATTCTTTAAAATGTTTTTTTATAGATTCCAGCACATTATCAATATCAGTAAATATCTGTCGGTTTTCGAATCTAAGCACTTTCAGCCCAAGGTTTTCCATGTATTCCTGTCGCGTCTCGTCGTAGTCTCGTCTCATCTGGTCGTTGTGAACTTCACCGTCCAGTTCAAGTACCAGACTTTCAGCCGGACAGTAAAAATCTACGATGTAAGGACCCACACTATGCTGTCGTCTGAATTTTCTGCCTTCAAGCTGTTTGGACTTGAGAAACGTCCAGAGTTTGCTTTCAGCCGGGGTCATTTCTCGGCGTAGTATTTTCCTGTGAGGCTTTAGCTTTTTTTGATTGTAAATTTCGGATTTCATTTTTTTGATTTGAGTTTGTTGCGTTGGTTGTTGTAGGTTATGCGAAATGCAAGAAAAAATAAAGGAAGGGAGTTCATACAACCACCCCCGACCCCTCCTTGGCTAAGGAGGGGAGCTGTATCGCGGCTTGGACTTGCTTGGGTGGTGGGCTTCTGGAATTTTTATAAGGAAGGGAGTTCATACAACCACCCCTGATCCAGACGGAGTATTTGACAGATGCCTGCGACAGAGTGTTGCCATGCCTCGATCTGCTCCCCTCCTTGGTTAAGGAGGGGCCGGGGGTGGTTTGATATTCAGCTCCCTTCCTTTTATTCTCCAAAAACGCGGTTGCGGCCAGACTGTTTGGCCGTGTACATATGCTGGTCTGCGCGTTTGATGATTTCTTCCGGGCCGGATTCGGCGTAATCCCGGGTGGAGGCCACTCCTATGCTTACGGTCAGATGCGGGGCTATACTGGATAAGGCATGAGGTATGGCAAGGCTTTCAATGTCTGAGCGGATTCTTTCGGCCACCATCAGCGACGACTCCAGGGGAGTTTCGGGCATGAGGATGACGAACTCCTCCCCGCCGTATCTTCCGGCATAGTCTGAAGCGCGTTTCAGACTGTCCATGATGCTGCGGGCGACTCTCTGCAGGGCGATGTCCCCAGTCTGGTGACCGTAGTGGTCATTGTACTGCTTGAAACAATCTATATCCAGCATGGCAACGGAAAGAGGACTGGCGTTTCTTTTGCCCCTCTGCCATTCCCTGGCCAGCACCTCTTCAAAACAGCGGCGATTGGGTATCTCCGTGAGCCCGTCCAGGTTGGCCTTTTGTTCCAGAAGCTTGTATTTATGCTGCATATCCAGGTAGTTGCGTACCCGGATCTTTACTATGGGAGGGGATATGGGCTTGGTGATGTAATCCACTGCTCCAAGCTTAAGCCCTTTCTCTTCCTGCTCCCTGCTGTCAAGGGCGGTTATGAAAATCACCGGAATGTGATTGGTTGCATCATCATGTTTGAGCTTTTTGATGACTTCAAAGCCGCTCATCCCGGGCATGGCAATATCCAGGAGGATAAGGTCGGGCCGGGGTTCCTGATGGGCCAGCTTCAAAGCCTGTTCTCCGCTTCTGGCCAGCATGATAGTGTACTTGTCCTTGAGCAGGTCCGCCAGGACCCTGAGGTTTATTTTTTCATCATCAACAATGAGTATGCGGGCTGGTTCATGTCCCATGTGTATCACTGATGTTGCCGTTTATCCTTTGCTGAATTTTCAGGGCCACTTCAGCTGCAGCATCATGGTCAAACTCGCTGATAAATTCAAGAAGTTTGTTCAAAAGCCCGTCAAACCCCTGTCCCCTGAGCATCCCGTCCAGTTCCCTGATCCGGTTTTCATCAGCAAGTTCGCCACGGTCCAGGGTCCGGGCAAGCTTTCCAAGTATTTCAGCTGCGTATCTTTGTTCCCTTTCCCCGAGAGGAGACGGGGAGATACTCTCTGGCTGTGACCTGGATTCAAGGCTGTCCAGGGAAGAGAGACAGTTCTCCAGGCTGTGCAGAAAATTCTGCAGCAGTATGGATATGTTTTGCTTATTATGTTGTCCTGATTTCAGGGTTTCTTCCAGAAGGGAGGCATCCCTGTGCACTTTTACGGCTCCTATATATGAAGAGGCACCCTTGATGGCATGGGTTTTTTCCTGGATGTCTTCCCATCTGCCCCGGTCCTGCCACTGCCGCAACAGGGAAGGGACCGACCTGTAGGTATTTTTGAATTCCAGAAGCATCTCCATAACCAGCTCAGGGCTGAAGTTCATGCGCTGCATGGCTTCATCCATGTCTATCTCCCTTATCCGGGGCAAATGCTCACTGCTTTTTTGCAGGTCAATAGACCGGCTGTTGCCGCCTGCAGAGCCAACAGCACTGTCCTGCCGGGCGGCTTGAGGGGCCCAGCGCTGCAGGATACGGTACAGGGTGTCAGGATGCACAGGTTTGGTTATATGGTCGTTCATGCCGGCCTGCAGGCTTTTTTCCAGGTCCGTATCCAGAGCATGAGCGGTCATGGCGATGATGGGGATGCCGGGATTGAGGGATTGGGGGATTTGGGAATTCTGGGATTGAGGGATTGAGGGATTCTGGGATTGAGGGATTGAGGGATTTGGGGATTGGGGGATTGAGGAATTTGGGGATTGAGGGGTTGGGGGATTGGGGGAATGGTTCTGTGGCCTGCGGTCTGTGTCCTGTGAGCCCTGTTCTGTAATCTCTGCGGCGCGGATGTTCCGGGCCGCCTCCAGCCCGTCCATTTCAGGCATCTGGATGTCCATGAGTACCAGATCATAATGGCTTTGCTGAAGTTTTTCCAGGCATTTTTTTCCATTGTCCACAATAGTTGCATTTATGCCTGCTTCACGCAGGTATTCGTGAATAATCTGCTGATTTATGGTGTTGTCCTCGGCCACCAGGACCCTTGTCCCCCTGACTGCCTCCATGTCCGGATAATCCTGGTCTGGTCCGGGCTCTGCCTGTTCATTTCTTCTGAAACAGGCTGTAAAGAAAAAGCTTGATCCCTGATCAGGGATGCTTTCCACCCAGATTTCTCCGCCCATCATCTGGGTCAGTTCTTTGCAGATGGCCAGTCCCAGACCTGATCCGCCGTATTTGCGGGTAATGGAGCCATCAGCCTGCTGGAAGGCCTGGAAAAGCTGCTCAGCCTTTTCAGGGGTAATCCCTGTGCCGGTGTCGCTCACACAGAAAAGCAAGTCGACCTGGTGTTGGCGCTCCTTCTGTAGTGTCACGGTAAGGGCTACCTCTCCCTGGGAAGTAAATTTGACTGCATTGGAGCAAAGGTTCAAGATGATCTGTCCAAGCCTTAGAGCATCACCCACCAGACTGTCCGGCACACCGGGATGGATATGAGTTTGGATTTTCAGTCCTTTTTCCTCCGCCCTGGCCCCGACCACATTCAACATTCTGCCGATAATCTGCTGCAGGGAAAAGGGAAGCTCTTCAAGTTCCATCCTGCCGGCGTCTATCTTTGAGAAATCCAGAATATCATTTATTATTGCCAGCAGGGTATCGGCGGAATCAATGATTTTTCGCACATAGTCCTGCTGCACGTGATTCAGTTCGGTGCTTCCCAGCAGGTAGGCCATTCCGGTTATGGCATTCATGGGGGTACGTATCTCATGGCTCATGCGGGCCAGAAATTCACCTCTGCAGGCACTGGCCTGTTCGGCCTCCTCCTTGGCCGCCACCAGCTTTTGTTCCAGGGATTTGCGCAGGGTAAGATCCATGGCTGTAAACAGGTAACCTTCCCGCATGCCCTCGGCATTATAAATGGAGGTGATGGAAAGGCTTACGGGCAGAAGTGTGCCGTCACTGCAGATGTACTGCCATTCCCCGGTATCATGCTGCTGCAGGCTGGTGTAATGTTCAAATATCTCCATGCCGGTACTTGAGGTCAGAGTAGCCTTTAATGAGGCTCTATGCCGCTCCAGGTCTTCAGTGGTGTGCAAAGAAAGTATATTCATCCGGCCGGCAACATCACTGGATGCATATCCCAGCAGGTTTTCCGCTCCGGGATTGAAAAGGGTGATATTGCCTGAAAGATCAGTGGCAATGATGGACATTCTGGAGGCGGCATCAAGAACGGCCCGGCGCTGGGCATTGGCCTCCCGGTAGCGGCGCAGCATCTGCTCGGTCTGCTCAAACTGCTCCACCACCATTTTCGAGGTTATTTCAGCTGCTTCCCGGGCAACTTTCAGTTCCCGGCGAAGCAGTTCGTTTTCCTGGGCCAGGTCCTTATAACTCTTTACCATGGCAGCAACGTCCATTCTCGGCTATCTGCAGGCTCAGGCAGGCCGCCTCCTGAACAGATTCTGACGTAAATTTTTCCTCGATTCCCACCAGAAAGATTTCCCGGGGCATGGTTCCGGTACACACCTCAGGCAGAACAGTAAGCAAAAAGGGCAGGCCGGCCCCGTGACCATAGTGCCGCAGCTCCCGGGAGGCAATGACCTGGCTTTGATCCAGGACCACCACCCGGCCGGGTGCGGCAAAGCCTTTAACGTTGTCCACAAAAACCACCCTGCCGCCCTGTTCCAGAAAGGGCAGAAGGTTCAGGCCGGAAAGGCCGCCGAAAAAAACTTCTACAGTGCGGGGATGCTCAGTGTCCTGCAGGCGTTTATATACCTGCAGTCCGGCCATATCTTCTGTTATCCAGATGCTTCCAATGCAGACAATACTCTTTTTCAAAAGCCTCCTCCCAGGACCAGGACGCCTTTTTTCCGGCCCCTGTGCAGGCTGTGCACAGCACATACCAGGCAGGGATCAAAGGAGCGCACCACATGGCCGGCCTCCACCGGGTTTTCCGGATTTTTTATAAAAGTCCCTTCCAGGGCCTTTTCCCAGGCCCCGGGATTATTATCCCCGTCTCTGGGGGAGCCGTTCCAGGTGGATGGAGTAATGATCTGGTAATGCTCGATCTTCTGGTCCACTATCTGCACCCAGTGTCCGAGCCCGCCGCGTACAGCCTGGATAAGACCGGCTCCCTGTCCATCGGGGATTTTTTTAACCCGGTGATAGAACTTGCCCTGGGGATTGCTGCTCAGTTCCCGCAGCCAGGCCAGCATGGCCGGAATCAGCCGGGCCGGCCGGGTAAGCCTGGCCAGCTGACGGGACAGGACGCTGGAGCCCTGCCTTTGAATAAGGTCGGTGAACAAGGGATCACGGCGCACAAGCATTTCAGCCAGAGGCCCGGTTTCAACTGCGTGGCCGTTGTATCTGGGGGCCTTGATCCAGGAATAGCTGTTTTCCCGGGGTGCGTAAGGGTCCGGGTTGGTGCTGCTGTCCCAGGGATGGACGCTGGTATGCTTCTGGCTGTAGGGGCACTGGGAAATGTCTTCGGCGATGTTTGCTGGGTCAAAGGCCTGGATGCTGCCGTGCCGGGCGAATCCGGCCGGGATGAACTGGCCTTGCTGTCCCTTCACCTCTGTGTGTTCCGGCAGGGGCAGCCCGCCGTAGCAGAGAAATCCGTCGGGTCCCTGCCCCATTGTATCCAGTCCGGCGTCATAGGCCAGGCGCAGGAAAAGGCCCAGATCGCCCTGTCGATGGGATTCTATCTCCTCCAGCCAGTCAAGCATGGCCTGGGCACTATCCACCTGGTGCCAGCGGCTTATGGAACAGCCCAGGACATTTTTTTCGTACCAGCTCTGAAAATTCTCAATGATCATGCAGCAGCGCAGAAGTTCCGGGGTACCCAGGCTGGAGGTGACCCCTCCGGGGACCATGAAGGAGGTATGCGGCCACTGTCCGCCTATGATGGCCACCACCTCCAGAAGGCGCCTGGTTTCCTGGATGGACTGGATGGCGGAGGTGCCGGACAGAGGGGCATAGCGTTCCATTAGCAGGCTGCTCAGGGGGTGGGATGCATAAGCCCCTTCATTGGTGAAATCCACCATGAACATAAGGATGCTCTGGCGGATGTCGCTCTGGAGCATTTCCACCATCAGGGCCAGATTGCGAAGTCTGCGGGCGTTGTCCGGCGGGGTTGTGCCGCTGATGTCTTCCAGGGCCTCTACTGCAGCGGTGAGGTGGCTCAGGCTGCAGATTCCGCAGATGCGCGGGGTTATCACCAGTCCGTCCAGGGTGCCCCGGCCGGTCATCATGTTTTCAAACCCGCGGTACATGGTCCCCGAAGACCTTGCCTCCGTGATGCAGCCGTCCTCTATTGCGGCCTGGATCTCCAGGTCGCCTTCAACCCGGTTCAGGGGGATGTTCAGGCTTGTGCGGACACTTTTGGAACTCATAAAAGTCCTTTTGCTGGAACATGGCGGCCTCCGGCTACACCCTGGCGGTTCTTTTTTTAAGACGAAGAGGAGCGGCTGCGGCAGCCATACTTTTGTAGACCATGTAGTGGGCCCTGTTGACGCCGTTGGGCAAAGACAAAGGGATGCCTTCTATGTTCTGGGTGTAAAAAAATGGGTTTTTCCCGGGGAATTCAGGGTCGGTGCATCCAAAACAGGGCACCCCGGCCCTTGGCTTGGATGACTGCTGGTTCCAGAGAAGCTTGTTGCAGGGGCCGGGAACCAGGGGACCGGCACAACCCATGTGAAAGAAGAGACATCCCAGTTCGCCGAAATCGGATTCCTCCACCCGGTATTCATGATATTCGTTGCGGGTGCATCCCTGGTGGATCATGGTTCCGTACCATTCCCGGGGTCGGTGGTATTCATCCAGGTCCATGGCGGTACCGCGGGCTGCGGCTGCCAGTGCCCCGGCCATTACGTCGTGGTGGCAGGGACATCCGGCCAGGTTTATCACCGGTTGTCCTGAGCCGGACCGAAAATCGGGACCCAGGAGTCCACCAGGCCGGGTTTTGTGGAACTGCAGGCCGGTGGATCCGGCCTCCCCGTCAGCCCCGAAACCGCCGAATGAGGCGCAGGTCCCGGCGGCAATGACTGTATCGGCCTGCATGGTTAGTTGCTGTACCAGGTCTTTTCTGGGCCGGCCCATGTGTGTGTCGAAAAGGCCCGTCCCAGAGGGGCCGCATATGACGGATCCTTCCAGGATGAATATATCCAGAGGTATTTTACCTGCTGCCAGGTCTTCCAGGAGTCTTTTCTGATCCTGCATGGCTATGCAGGAAAATGACGGGTGCCAGAGGAGGTCGATGTCCAGGGCCTGGAACAGATTGGATGTGCAGGCAAAGCTCTGGCTCAGAAACGACATGCTGTCGCCACCGCAGCCGCCTGCCTGCATCCAGAAAGCCGTCTTCATGCCTGCCTCCTACTGGTCGTTCCTGTTGGGTGCTGAAAGAAAATTCCGGTTGGTGAATTTTGTGTAATTACTGTTTATAGTAGCGGTAATTAATGGAAATGTAAATCCAAAAAAAGGAGTTTACTAAAACTTTGTGTTCGGGGTCAGGAAGGGAGTTCATACAACCACCCCGGGGTTAAGAAGTATGGGCGTATGGGCGTATGGGCGTATGGGTGTATGGGTGTATGGGAGTAAAAATATCTTTACACCCACACATGGATACACCCATACACCCATACTTTCTTCCTGAGGGAGGGGAGCTGTACCGTGGCTCGTGGCTTGGACTTGCTTGGGTGGTGGGCTTCTGAAATGTTTATAAGGAAGGGATCTCATACAACCACCCCCGACCCCTCCTTGGCTAAGGAGGGGAGCTGTACCGCGGCCTGGACTTGCTTGGGTGGTGGGCTTCTGGAATTTTTATAAGGAAGGGATTTCATATAACAACCACCCCCGACCCCTCCTTGGCTAAGGAGGGGAGCTGTACCGTGGTTTGGACTTGCTTGGGTGGCGGGCTTCTGAAATGTTTATAAGGAAGGGATCTCATACAACCACCCCCGACCCCTCCTTGGCTAAGGAGGGGAGCTGTATCGCGGCTTGGACTTGCTTGGGTGGTGGAAGTTTGATCACGATTCAGACGGAGTATTTATACAGATGCCTGCGACAGAGTGTCGCCATGCCTCGATCTGCTCCCCTCCTTGGTTAAGGAGGGGTCGGGGGTGGTTCGATAATCAGCTCCCTTCCTTAATTCTTGACAAGGGCTTAAATTTGCAAAATAAAAGTCGGCATCAACTTCAGGGGAGGCCTGTATGATCAAAGTGTTTTGTTGCCCCCAGATGCACGATCTTGCACGTAAAATCTGCAAGGCCAGTGAAGCCTGCGAGTCCGGGGAGATTTCCTGGAATTATTTTCAGGATGGCTTCCCCAATCTTATGGTACATGACGCCATCGGCCTGCGAAACTCGCATGTGGTTTTTCTGGCCTCCATGGACAGCCCGGCGGAGATCTTCAGCCAGTTGTCCGTGATCTATGAACTGCCCCGCCTGGCTGTAAAATCTTTGAAGGTGATAATGCCTTATTTCCCCACCGGGACCATGGAGCGGGTGGACGAGGAGGGTGAGATCGCCACGGCAGCCACCCTGGCCAGGATGCTTTCACTGGTCCCGGGGACCATGACCGGCCCGGTGCAGATAATTATCTACGACATCCATGCCCTGCAGGAGAGGTTTTATTTTTCGGATCAGGTAGTACCCAGGTTAGAGACGGCTGTTCCTCTGCTGCTGGAGCGTATCCAGGGCATGCCTGACGTGGCTGTGGCTTTTCCCGACGAGGGTGCCTGGAAGCGTTTCGGGCGCATGTTTGAGGGCTACCCCCTGATAACAGCGCACAAAGTCCGGGATAAGGACGGGCGCAGGGTCATTATCCGGGAGGGAGAGCCCCGGGGCAGAAACGTGATTGTTGTTGACGACCTGGTCATGACCGGGGGGACTTTGATCAAGTGCAGGCAGGCCCTGGAAGAGGCCGGGGCAAAAAGTGTCAGTGCATATGTAACCCACGGGGTCTTTCCGCAAAAATCCTGGGAGCGTTTTATTGACCAGGGGTTTGAGCGTTTCTGGCTCACGGACTCCTGCCCGGAGACGGCCAGGCAGGTGGATGGAACAGACCCCTTTGAAGTTCTGAGCCTGGCCGGGGATATAAGCAGGAAGCTTGTTACGTAGTTTTTGTAGCCGGAAATAAGTAGTTTCCGGATGGAAAGTATATGGTATCCCCGCAAGAATTTTGATGGGAATATTTATATGTTTTGAGGGGAGCTAAACCGTGGTTTGGACTATTTGGGTGGTAGGCTTCTGGAATGTTTATAGGGAAGGGAGTTCATGCAACCACCCCCGACCCCTCCTTGGCTAAGGAGGGGAGCTGTACCGTGGCCTGGACTTGCTTGGGTGTTGGGCTTCTGGAATGTTTATAAGGAAGGGATTTCATGCAACCACCCCCGACCCCTCCTTGGCTAAGGAGGGGAGCTGTACCGTGGCCTGGACTTGCTTGGGGGGCGGGCTTCTGGAATTTTTATAAGGAAGGGATTTCATGCAACCACCCCCGACCCCTCCTTGGCTAAGGAGGGGAGCTGTACCGTGGCCTGGACTTGCTTGGGTGGTGGAAGTTTAATCACGATCCAGACGGAGTATTTATACAGATGCATGCGACAGAGTGCTGCCATGCCTCGATCTGCTCCCCTCCTTGGTTAAGGAGGGGCCGGGGGTGGTTTGACAATCAGCTCCCTACCTTCCCCACTACAGAAAGTTGTCCGGTATGGACATCGCAGGCATAAAACATATCAAAAACAACCCGGGACGGTATACGGCCGGTCCCTGGAGTCCTCAGTGAAAGATTACAAGGTTCTGTTCGTAGATGACGACGTGAATATCCTGGAGGGATTCAAGAGATCCCTGCGCAGGAACTACAGCGTTGATACCGCCACAGGAGCCATGGAAGGTCTGAAGGCCATAAACGAGAAAGGCCCTTATGCGGTAGTGGTGGCTGACCTGAAGATGCCCGGAATGGACGGGATTCAGTTCCTGGGCCGGGTCAGGGAACTTTTTCCCGAGAGCGTACGCATAATGCTCACCGGCCATGAAGATCTGGATGCCGCAATAGAGGCCATAAACGAGGGCAGCGTATTCCGCTTCCTGACCAAGCCTGTTCCTCCCCATCTGCTCACAAGGACTCTGGACGACGCTATTGCCCAGTACAGGCTCATAGTTTCCGAAAAAGAAATCATGGAAAGCACAGTCAGCGGGGTAGTGGGCGCTCTGACTGATGTACTGAGCATGGTCAACGAGGATGCCATGGCCAGGGCTGCAAGGATCAAGAGATTCGTCCGGGATCTGGCTGTACACATGGGAGAAACAGACGTCTGGTTCTATGAAACCGGAGCCCTGCTTTCCCAGATAGGAGGGCTGGCACTGCCTGAGAATATCCGCTTGAAAATCAAAAACGGAGAAAAACTGACCCCGGAAGAAAAGCAGACATTTTCCCAGCACCCAATGATAGCAGCGGATATAATATCCAGAATCCCCAGGCTGGAAGAAATGTCCAGAATGATTTCCCAGCAGGAGAAGTATTACAACGGGCAGGGCTTCCCTGAGGACGGCATCAGGGGAAAAGATATTCCCCTGGGGGCCAGGATTCTCAAGGTTGTCCTGGATTACGACCTGCTCATGAACCGCGGATATTCCCGCAAAAATACCCTGCTGCGCATGCTGGACCGCAAGGGGCGTTATGACCCCGCTGTCATTAGAAATTTTATAGAAGTTCTGCAGATGGAAGACGAGTACGAGCTCAAGCAGGTGCGCATAAATGAGCTTGTGCCCTACATGGTGGTCACGGAAGAAATCTATTCTCTGAGCGGGATGCTTCTGCTGCGCAGTGGCAGCGAGCTAAGCCTTAACCAGGTGGACAAGCTGCGAAATCTTGATGAGACCTATGGAGTAAAACAGCCTTTTTCTGTCCTGGTACCTCCGCAGAAGCTAAGGGAGAAAAAAAAGGCTAAAGAATCGGGTTGAAATACCTGGTTTATAAAAGTGCTTCAGCGCCGGCGATTGAAAGACTTGAAGCCAGCTTAGGGCATGCCCGGGCTCTGTGTAAGTATTCAGAGTGTGCCTGACGTCAGGAACTACCGCTGAGAAGCTTCAGGCGGGCTTTGCCCGCAACCCAATAAATAAAAGAGTTTTTTGACAGGATTGACAGGATTAAGAGATTGATGAAGAGAAAATCATCTTTGTCCTGGCTCCCAGTTTAATGCCCTTCGGGCTTGCTCTGCGAGCAATTAAACGGGACAGGCGGAAGCCAGGCCAAAAGGTTATCACTCCAGCACTCACTTTTTTCCTGCATTCATGAGTGCCGGAAGAAAGTGAGTGCTGGATGGTTAATGCAATCTGCGGCTTCCGGCTTGCCCTGTGAAATTTTTACCCCGTGAAGCCTTCTTATGCTTAACCGGGGCCGAAGGACAGCGCAGCTGATTTCACCGGGGCCGCTTAAGCATCTGTTAACGGCAGGCGGACAGTAAATGTCGTGCCTTCACCTTCCCTGGAGTCAAGGTTGATCTGGCCTCCGTGCCTGTCCACAATGATGGAATAGGTAATGGCCAGCCCCTGTCCCGTACCCTTGCCCACGGGCTTGGTGGTGAAAAACTGGTCGAATATTCTGTCCTGGTAATACTCAGGGATGCCCTTGCCTGTATCCTGGATGCTGACTTCAGCGTAACCGTTAACGGCCCGGGTGGAAATAAAAATAACCCCCTTTCCCCCGCTCTTTTGTTCTTTTTCCTGGATGGCCTGAGCCGCGTTGACAATGAGGTTCAAAAAGGCCTGGTTCAGGTCATTGGGATAAACCGCCACCTGGGGAAGATCCTCTGCAAAATCGGTTTTGACCTCGGAAGTATATTTCCACTCGTTGCGGGAAATGGTGATGATATTGGTCAAAGCCTCGTTGAGATCAAAAAGCACCCTTTCTTCTTCACCCCCTGGATGGGAAAATCTCTTCATGGCCTGGACAATGGTACTTACCCTGTCCAGGCCCTGCAGGGACTGCTCAATGGCCCGGGGTATCTCGGAAAGGATAAAATCCAGGTCCATCTCATCTCTGGCTTGCCGTATCTTCTGCAGCAGTTCATCATTGCCGGCTGCATGCACTTCTTTTTCCAAGCGCAGATAAAGGTCCAGAAGCTGCTGCAGATCAGTAAAGGCCTCCTGTAAAAAACGTGTGTTATCGCCCACGTATTGACTGGGGGTATTTATTTCATGGGCTATGCCTGCAGCCAGTTCCCCCACCGCCTCCAGTTTCTGGGAGTGGGCCAGCTGCATCTCCAGGTTCTTGCGCTGGGAGATATCGTAAAAAATCAGCACTGCACTCTCCACTCCCTGAAATTCGCTCTGAAAGGCATAGAACAGGAAAGGGACAAGCCTGCCGGATACATCGTTTATCTTTACCTCCCTGTTGAATACGGGCAGGCTGGATGCGAAAGAGGACAGGCTGTTTTTTCCCTTCAAAATTACAGGCAGTATCTTTTTTTCAAAATCCGCTTCTGCTGAATCGTCTGCATAAAAGTATTCCCGGGCTACCTCATTGGTCCTTAAGACCTTGCCTGTGTTTAAATCCATAATGATCATGGCTATATGGATTGATTCCAGCACTGACTTAAGGATTTTTTCGTTTTCCTTTAGTCTTTCACTGGCCAGCTTTCTGTCGGTTATATCCTCCCCGATGGACTGGATGTATAACAGTTCCTGGTTTTCAAAAATTCCCCGATCGTGCCATTTTTGCCAGCTCACTGAACCATCGGGCCTGTGCACGGCATGTTCATAGGACACAAAGGGGTTTTCAGGTTTAATCGTGGCAAGATGTTCTCTGACTGCGTGTCTTTGCTCCCGGGGCAGAAAATCCAGCCATTTCTGTCCCACAAGTTCATGCCTGTTCTTCTGAAAAAAATCGCAATAGGCCTGATTGACATAGGTCAGGGTGCTGTCGGGCAGAAAAGTGCACAGAAGATTGGGCATGTCCTCGGCCAGACGGCGGTATAGTTCTTCGCTACGCCTGAGATTTTCCTCGAATTCTTTACGCCGGGTGATATCCCTGAGCACATTGACCCTGGCCTTACCTCCCTGCAGTCCCTTCACCGAGGTACAGCTTATGTCAAAGTATCCCCCGAGACTTGCCTTATATGCCTCCCCGTGAGATCTGCCCGTTTTTTCTGAATCGAAAAAGGGGCATGACTCCGGGGGACTGTCTGTTCCGTCTATTACACGGTAACAGTGGCTTCCTGTTATTTCCTCCCTGTCCATGTTCAGCCTGTCGGACAGGGCCTTGTTGGCCCGCACGATCTTGAGTTCCTGGTCGATGACGGCTATGAGGTCGGGAACAGCATCAAAGGTATCTTCCCATTGCTCCTTGGCCAGGCGCAGTTCCTGTTCCGCCTGCAGCCTGGATTTCTCCAGCTTTATTTCCACCTGTCTCTTGCGCAGAGCTATGTCCAGCACCCCCAGAAGGTGATGGACATTAAAGGGCTTGCAAAGGTACCCGTAGGGCAGGGTCTGGGCGGCCCGGTGCATGACTGTTTCGTTGAACTGGGAAGTCACGTAGATAACAGGAATGTTTTTTTCCCGGCGGATAAGTTCGGCGGCTTCAATTCCGTCCAGTTCACCGTCCAGATTGATGTCCATGAGGATGACATCAGGGTCATTTTCCCTGATGTGCTCCAGAGCGGCTTCCCCGGTTTTCACCTGGGCTGAAACATCATATCCGTTTTTAATCAATGCCTTGTTCAAAAAGAGGGCAAAAGATTCGGAGTCTTCTACTATTAGTACTTTTTGCATATAATACCCCATGATTAGATGTGACTGCAAAAAGTCATTTTTGCAGTTACAGACGTCAGAGATCAGAGGTCAGAGGTCCCCAGTGAAATACCTTCGGGAACTCCAAGGAGTTATTTCACGGGGCAGGCAGTGAAATCAAAGAGTTATGTTGATTTTTGATTTGTGAATTTTTCATTCCCCGACTTTTTGCAGGTGCATCTGATTATATAATCCTCAAAAAAGACTCTCCGGCTGGAAAACAGTTACTTTTCCGGTACTTCTTCTGCATAATATGCGACTTTCTGCCTGGGCTTCAGATACCTGGCGGCTTCCTGGGAAAGCTCTTCCGGATTCAGGCATCTATCTATGAATAGATCCCTGTCTTCGTCCATGTTGAAAACAGCAGCATGTTTTCTGGGTACATCCGGGTCATACAGGAGGATAAGAGGCCTTAACGGCTTTGCCGGATCCACGGCCATGACCTTGGCCACCTCTTTAGTGGAGAGCTCAACAATACAACCAGGAGGGTAAACCCCCAGCCTTTTAACCAGAAGGGATACCAGATGCATATCCAGGATCAGGTCGTATCTCCTGTAAATAAAAGAAAGGGCGTGATGCGGGGACATGGCCTGTTCAGGGTTGTAAGGATTGCACAGGTTGTCGAAGATGTTGGCCAGGGTGGTGATCCTGGTCAAGTAGGAAATTCTGTCCGCCTTTAGTCCCTGGGGATACCCGATTCCGCTCAGGGCTTCGTGATGATGCCGGACTATCTCCTTTACCGGTTGAGGAGGTCCTGTTTTGATGGCGCACAGAGTTTCAACACCGTATTGGGGGTGCATTTTCAATAATTTCAGCTCATGCTTGCTGAGCATCTCCCTGGGTTTGCGCAGGTGTTTCTTTTCAATCCTGAGTTTGCCCAGGTCATGCAGTAAAGCACCCATGCCAAGATGCTTCATGTCTTCTTCCTGCAGCTGGGCTGCTTCGCCTATCATCATGGACAGCACGGAAACGTTGAGAAAATGGTAGGCAAGGTCCATGTCCGCTTCTTCGGCATCCATGAGGTGCATTACAGCGGTGGTTTCAGACAGAAAGGTCTGTGCCATTTCCGAGACCACTTCCTGAGCGTTTTGCATGCCTTCTTCCCGGCCGGCAAAAATATCATTCAGCATGGAGGGCATCTTCTGCACCGTGTTTTTATATTGACGGGAACATTTTTTTATGCGCTCCTGGATATTACTGAACTGTTTGATGCGTCTTTGCTTGGTTTCCCATACCTGTCCGGAAATGTTTTCATCAGGGCTTGTGTCCTTCTCCTGCTCATTTTGTAACGGTTCAGCAGGCTTTTTCTTCCTGGCCGGCAGACATGGTCTCTGGCTTTTCTCAGGTACATAAAGTACTTCTTTGATGCCGGAGTCCCTGAGGGCCTGGATCTGTTTCTCCTTTTTTATCAAGAAGCTGCTGCGCAGAAAGGGATGCATGTACCAGACTTCCTGCAACTGAATATAGACTCCCACCTGTAGCTGGTCCACGCTGACCTTTTCTGCCGCCTGGCTGCTCATAAATACCGGTTTTCCTGCTGACACTACAGCGAAATTTATACAATAGAATATCGTATCTCAATAAGTTTCGCTGTAGTGCTAAAAAATTAGTTTTTTCTGTTCCTGGATTTCCCTGGCGTAAACACTGGCACAGGCCTTTTTCCAGACGGGCATTCTCTCCATGAACCCGTTTTTTTCCAGAAAGCTCTGGTCCAGCTGTCTTTTGCTGTGCCGGGCTGAAAAGCCCAGAAAATAATGGTCCAGGATGTTGGCCACGTGTACGGCTGTCACGGGTTTGAATTCCGCTCCCCTGGTATATCCCGGCCGGGAATGAAACGCCACGGCTTCCAGGGTTTTTAGTGGCAGACCCCATAAACAGAGCAGATAAGCACCGGCTGCCTCGTGAGTGGTGTTAAATGCCCGGGTCTCTGCATCCCTGACCGGTATTTCCTCCTGCATGGTCTTTTTGAGGCTCTGGACATATTCTTCACCGAATTTAAGCAGCAAGACCATCTTGCCTACATCGTGCAGAAGCCCTGCAGTATAGCACTGATCCACAAAAAGAGGGTCACTGCTCTGGGTGGCGGCAATGGCGGCCGCATACCTGGCCGTTCTCAGGCTGTGCCTCCATAGCTGGAGAATTGAGTAGTCAGGATACAGAAAATCCTGGTATGCGGCAAATTCCTCCCGGCGGCAGATAAGTTCCTTGATCATTTCCACTCCCAGGGTCTGTGAAACCGCTTCCAGGGTTGAAGGTGTCTTAGAGTCACCTGCAAAGGAGTTCATGACCACCTTCATGATGTTGGCCACCATGGCTACGTCAAAGGGGAGTATAGCCGCTACTTCCTTGTGGAAATCCCTGCCCAGGGCCTCGATTGCCAGGGGGTAAAACAGGGGGTGGGTGGCAGTGTACCTATCTGGTTGATCCGTGACCTGAGAGCAGGGTCCTCTACAAACTTGCGTGCCAGCAGAATCCTGTTCACGGCGTTTACCAGGATGTCCTTGGAGCACGGCTTGTGCAGAAACTTATGGGCCGGGATGATGGTCCTGAGTAGAAGTGCATGGTCAGAATGTCCCGAGAGAATAATCCGGACCACCTGGGGATGCTCTGTTTGCACCAGGCTCAGGAAATCCGCTCCGTCCATTTCCGGCATATACATATCCGAAATCACGATATCCAGCTCATGCTCCTGCAATATGGCCAGGCCTTCCCTGCCGCTCTGGGCGAAATGCATTTTCCACTCCCTGCGCATGGAGTAAAGGGCTCTTTTGAGCCCCTGCAGGACCATCTGCTCGTCATCCACGAATAAAATGGAAACACTCATACCGCATCCCGTTGTTTATTTTTTTGTGGAGCATGTCTTCAGGAAGTACAGGATTACGGGCACGGTGTAAACTCCCCTTCCTCAAGAAGAAAGTATGGGTGTATGGGGGTATCCATGTGTGGGTGTAAAGATATTTTTACTCCCATACTCCCATACGCCCCTACTTCCATACTTCTTAAGGCCGGGTAAGGAAGGGAGCTGATTATCGAACCACCCCCGACCCCTCCTTAACCAAGGAGGGGAGCAGATTGAGGCGTGGCAACATTTTGTCGCAGGCATCTGTATAAATACTTTGTCTGGATCTTGATTAAACTTCCACCACCCAAGTAAGTCCAGGCCACGGTTTAGCTCCCCTCCCTCAGGAAGAAAGTATGGGTGTATGGGGGTATCCATGTGTGGATGTAAAGATATTTTTACTCCCATACTCCCATACGCCCCTACTTCCATACTTCTTAAGGCCGGGGGTGGTTGTATGAGATCCCTTCTTTAAGTTGTTCCTGGTAACTTTTTATTACATTTTTGTATAAAATTATCTTAATTATCTTGTATTTCATCTTGTTTACAGAGTTATGTTTAATCCAGTAACTTAAACAACAACCAAATAATGCTGGAGTGATTGGGGTGGGGGTGCCGGAGACTTGAAGCTGGATGTATTATTTAAGGAGCTTGCATGACAGAAAAGGTTAAAAAAATCATAGTGATATTTGCGCAGGCCGGTATCAATGTTCTGGAAACCATGGCCATGGTCAAGGCTGGTCTGGGGAAGGCCTACATTAAAAAAGACCAGAAGGCTGTAGGTGATGTCTCGGGCATTATCGGTTTCAGCAGCAAAAGCGGCTCGGCAAAGGGCTCCATGTCAGTTACTTTCTCAGAAGCTTCCGCACTGGGGATTGTGGGCAGCATGCTCGGGGAGGAGTATCCCGAGGTCAATGATGAAGTAAAAGATGCTGTAGGAGAAATGACCAACATGATTTGTGGCCAGGCAAGAAAAGATCTGGTGGAAATGGATATGATTTTTGAAGCGGGTACGCCCAGTGTAGTCACCGGTAAGAATCATACCATACGTCATGTATCCGAAAGAGCCATTCTGGCCATCCCCCTGGATACAAGCCATGGCTCTCTAAGCATCGAAGTTTGTATCGGGTGAATGCTTAGTCCATGTCCAGTATATAAAAAACACTGTTGTACAGCTTAACGCACGGCACACTGCTTTCGCAGGCATCTGTCGTAAGCATTCAGAGGGACCTCAGTGGTGACTAATGGCACAAGGCAAGGGGACTGTCCCCGCTAAGTACTGATTAAGCAGTTTCACAAAGTTTCGCCTCTGAAATTTTGTGTTTGTGCAGTAAAAGTGTCGCGGGGACTGTCCCCCTTGCCGGTACATGCCCCCCTGAATGTTTACCATCTGTCTATGCGCTGGTTTCCCCTTTGTCTCCAGTTACCGGGAGCTTTTATGACCGCACCAGGCCGTGCTTTTTGAAGGCCTCTCTGAATTCCTGTATGCCCAGGGGTTTGGGCAGGTAGTCATCCATGCCTGCTTTCAGAAAATGTTCCCTGTCTCCGGGCTGGGTGTAGGCGGTTACCGCAAAGATGGGAATATCCTTTTTGGCTCCCAGGTTGTCTGCAGCCCGGATCCGGGTAGTTATCTCGTCGCCTCTTATGCCTGGAAGCTCTATGTCCATAAGTATGCAGTCGTAGTCATTCATGGCCAGCCTGGACATGACCTGGTCTCCGTGTTCCACTGACTCCACCCGGTGGCCTTCCCCCTGGAGTATCTTTTCGAAAAAAATCCGGCTCAGGGAGTCGTCTTCCGCGATAAGGATGCGCATCCCGGCAGGCTTTTCATATTCATTGACCCTCTCATTTTCAGCAGGCCTGGTTTCCGGCACGGTTTCAAAGGGCAGTGTAACGTATATGGATGTGCCCTGTCCTTCAGCGCTGTCAACGGATATTGTGCCGCCCATGAGCTTTGCCAGGCGGTGGGTTACGGTTAGACCCAGGCCTTTCCCTTCATGTTTCCGGGTCAGGGAGCCGTTTACCATGTCGAACGGCTTGAAAATCCTGTCCTGCTTGTCATCGGGGATGCCCGGCCCGGTGTC
Source organism: Desulfonatronospira thiodismutans ASO3-1 (assembly GCF_000174435.1). Taxonomy (NCBI): domain Bacteria; kingdom Pseudomonadati; phylum Thermodesulfobacteriota; class Desulfovibrionia; order Desulfovibrionales; family Desulfonatronovibrionaceae; genus Desulfonatronospira; species Desulfonatronospira thiodismutans. The sequence goes on along the minus strand of NZ_ACJN02000003.1, from coordinate 544,070 downwards.
CGAGACGGTGAACAGCACCTGCAGCTGATCCTGATGCGACTGGGGCAAGGGATGGATGTCCAGAGTGACCTGTCCGTGTTCCGTAAATTTGAGGGCGTTGCCCACAAGGTTGAAGAGGATCTGGCGGACCATGGTGGAGTCCCCCATGAGGGTGTCCGGAAGGGAGGGCGAGAGGTTGAAGGTCAAAGGGATGCCTTTTTCCCGGGACTTGATTCCCAGCAGATCCCACAGGGAATCACACACATCCTTCAGGTTGAAGGTTCTTTTGCTGACGTCCTCCCGACCGGCTTCCAGGCGGGAGAGATCCAGGATGTCCGAGAGGAGTTCAGTCATTCGCCTGGAGGCCTGGTGTCCCATTTCAATGAATTTTTGCTGCTCTGAGTTCAGGGGAGTGGACAGGAGCATCTGCATCATGCCTTCAATGCCGTTTAAGGGGGTACGGATCTCATGGCTCATGTTGGCCAGGAATTCATTTTTGGACTGGTTGGCGGCTTCGGCATCCTTTTTGGCATTTAAAAGGGCCTGCTGGGCCTGCTTCTGCAGGGTTATGTCCCGGCTGATGGCCAGCACGGTAACGATATTGCCGCTGCTGTCACGTTCCGGAACCATGCGGACATTATGTATCAGTCCTTCATTGTCCCCGCTGTAGAGGCTCATTTCCTCCTCCAGAGGTTCTCCGGAGTCAAAGACTGTGGCGATGGATTTTTCCCAAAAGCGGCAGCAGGACTCGGAGTACCCCAGTTCACGGTGGGTCCTGCCGATGTATTCTCCGGGTTCGGTTATGCCCAGGTCCCGGATATTGTCTGAAACAGAAACATGCCTGGCCTGCCGGTCGAAACGGACAATGATGTCCGGCAGTTCTTCTATAAGAACGCGGCGGCTCTCTTCGCTTTCCCGCAGCAGGCGGTTCAGACGCAGGTGGGTCTCCACCCTGGCGTAGACTTCTTCGGGCTGAAAGGGCTTGCTTACATAATCCACGCCCCCTGTATTGTATGCCTGAACCTTGTCCGATACATCCTGCAGTGCGCTTATGAAAATAACCGGGATGTCCTGAAGATCCGGGTCCTGTTTCAGTTTCCTGCAGACCTCGAATCCGTCCATGCCGGGCATTCTTATGTCCAGGAGGATGAGGTCCGGCGGGGTTTTCGAGGCGGCTTCCAGGGCCTGTTGACCGCTGGGGAAGGCCACAACCTGGTGCCCTTTTTTAAGGAGCATATCCATGAGCAGGTTGAGGTTGGCCGGGGTATCGTCCACAATCATTATTCTGGCCTGGTGAAATTCCTGTTGCATTGTATATTGCTTCCTGTTTGATGGTTGGTATTTTTTAAAAAGCTTATTAACTTGAGAGTTCAAAGTTCCTGGTTCTTCGTTCCTGGTTGAAAGAAATAAAGTCAACAAATTTGGATAAGAAATGACCGCAGGAGCGGTCGGGCTACGCTCCCACGCAGAGCGTGGGAGCGATAAACCCCCAGATTATGCAAGCATTATGTAACACTTATTTTATGACAAACCCTAAGCACCGGAATGGTTCAGCCAGTGCATGATTCTGTCATACTCGAAATTACGGGCCATATCTTTGAGTTTCACGGCCGATTCCTGGTCCTGGCCGGCGGCTTCGTCCAGGGTCTGCATGAGCTTGACCACATCTCCCTGGGATACTGCTTCGCAGATCTCCTGGGTTACGGAGTGATCAAAGCCGGGCGGACCCCTGTCGGCCTGGGGCTTCTGCATAGCAGAGGCGGGTTGCCGGGGGGTGGTTTGAGTCCGGGCTCTTTTTACAGGTATTTCCAGACGAAAACAGCTGCCCCGGCCCTCCTGGCTGCTCACTGTCAGGTTGCCCCCCATGAGAACAGCGTATTCCCGGCTGATGGTCAGGCCCAGACCGGTCCCGCCGGGATGCATTTTATTCTGGGTCTGAAAAAAAGGTTCAAACAATTGTGCCTGATCCTGCGCAGTTATTCCCGGACCGGAATCCTGCACCTGGAATACCAGGCCCAGGTCCTGTTCTTCACAGGCAGTATCAGCAGGCCCAGGTGGTTTTGAGCTTATGGTCAGCTTTACTTCCCCGGTGCTGGTAAACTTGATAGCGTTGCTTAAAAGGTTGGTCAGGATCTGCAGCAGCTTGCCCTGGTCGGCATGCAGATCCGGGGGGAGATGGGGATCTTTTTCCAGTACAAGTTCAAGGCCCTTGTCCTGAGCGCTCAATTCAAACATGGTCATCAATTTATCAATCAGGCCAGGGAGATGAAAGTCTTCAGGGTGAAGTCCGCTCTGGCCCGCCTCTATACGGGACATGTCCAGGATGCTGTTGAGCAGCTGAAGCAGATGATCCCCGCTGCGCACAATGGTCCCGGCCTGGGCGGCCTGCTTGGCCGGAAGAGCTGGATCGTTCTCCAGCATGCGGGCGAACCCGAGGACAGCATTCATGGGGGTGCGGATTTCATGGCTCATGTTGGCCAGGAAACGGCTTTTGGCCCTGTTGGCTTCTTCGGCGGACCTGCGGGCGATAAGTTCCTGATGTACCTGTTTGCGCTCGGTGATGTCCTGTACCAGGGCCATGATATGCTCCTGGTTGCTGTAATAGATTTTGCCGATTTTGACTTCTACAGGAATAACCGAGCCGTCCTTTTTGTGGTGTTCGGTTTCCACAGTCATGGATTGGCCGGGGAGCATGGATTGCCAGTAGTTTTTAACCTCCTCCTGGCTTAACTGGTCAGTGTGCAGATCAAAGACGTTCATGCTCAGCAGTTCTTCCCTGGTATACCCGGTATTGCTGACTGCAGCGGCATTGACTTCGATAAACCGGCCTTCCATGTCGTGCAGGTATATCATTTCCACAGACTGATCCACCAGGGCCCGGTATTTTTCCTCTCTTTCGCGGAGTTTGTCAGCGGCAAGTTTGTTTTCCGCGATATCCTGGATGGCCCCATAGGAGAGGACCACACGTCCTGCATCGTCTAATTCGTGTAAACCCTGTTCCCGGACATAACGCACTTCCTGACTGTCAGCCCTGACTATCCGGTGTTCGAATTCAAAGCCCTGAGATACGTCGAGCATTGACTCCAGGTATTTCTTGTGCACAGATTCCCGGTCTTCGGGGTGTACTGCATCAAGAAAAGACTGGTAGCCCGGCTGGAAAGATTGCGGGGCATAGCCAAACATGCGATATACCTGATCCGACCAGGTCAAAACGTCTTTGTCCAGGTCCATTTCCCAGCTGCCGATGTCAGCGATTTCCTGGGTTCTGGACAGCAGAGCCTGGCTTCTTTTCAGGGCCTGCCGGTTTCTTTTGACCTTGCTGATATCTCTTGCGTATTCCACAACGCCGGTAATATTTCCCTGCTCATCCCGCATGGGATAGGCAAAGACTTCCATGGTTCCGGTTTCAACTCCATTCTGGATTATTGGTATTTCTTCCACCTCCAGGTTCCCGGTCTGCATGGCCCTGGATGTGGGGCAGAGGTCACATGGTTCGCGGCGGCCATGAAAAGCTGTGTAGCATTTTTCCTGACGGGAGTGATCCAGGGAGTACAGGTTCTGAATTACTCTATTGGTCTTTATTATGTTCATGTCCTTGTCCAGAACGACTATGCCGTCCTGGATGGTGTCCAGTACTGATTCCAGGAAGTTTTGATTTTCCTTTAGTCCTTTTCTGGCTTTATTAAGATCTCTCACCAGGCTTTCCAGGGTTTCACTGTAACGTTCTGCTTCCTGGGCCCTGGCCCTGGCCGTCTGCTCAGCAGCCTTTATTTCCTGCAGGCGCTTGTGTTCGCTTAAATCAGTGACCACGGCACAGAAAGCGCCCTGGATGTCCTGTGTTTCCAGAGGGGTCAGGGAAAACTGAGTCGGAACAAGAGCCCCCTGGGAATCAACCAGATTGATTTCTCCACTGGACCTCTGGCCGCTTTGGCCTTGCAAAAGAGAATAGAAGCGGCAGCGGTGGCCGGATTGAATCCACTGCACCAGGTCCGAGCCTGCAACCAGGTTCAGGTGGCTTTTAAGCATCTCGGCAAAGCGCTGGTTGGCGTACAGGACGATGCCGTCACTGGACAGGGTCAGGGCGCCTTCACTCATGTCTTCCATGAGCACCCGGAATGGGTGGTCCGCCCCCTTGAGGGTGAAAACCTGCTCTCCCTGGTCCGTTGAGACCACTAAGGCGTCCACCTCTCCGCTTCTAATGGCCCGCAGTGTTTCCTGTGTATCTTCCAGCCTGGCTCTCAGTTCTGCGTTTTCCTGCTGCAGATCCTTTGCATCCTGTGTTTTGTCGTGCATAACCATTTGAAAGCTTTTTATCTGACTTTTATATCCAGGCCGGCCAGCACCCGGCTGGTGTTGGACATGTCACCGATAATGCAGCGAAGGGGAGGCGGCAGTTCTTTTATCAGGGTGGGGGCGGTGACGACACATTCTGGCAGCTTGAGTTCCGGTTGCTGGTAAAGGTCAATGACCTCAAGATGGTAACGCCCCGGCAGGTGTTCCTCACAGATTCGCCTGATATTCTTGATGGCCCTGGCAGAGGCGGGCGAGGTTCCGGCGACATAAAGGCGCAACAGGTAAGTTTCCTGTGGGCCTTGATCCAGGATTTGCTGAAATTTTTCAGCAGTGCTTCTGTTTTTGGTGGAACCCAAATTGAGCCTCGTACAGTTATTCGGTTTCGTGCTGTTTCAGATCAAGGCCCACCAGGACACGATCAGTGTCTGAGAGGTCCCCGATAATTTTCCTGAGGGGCGGCGGCAGCTTACGCACCAGAGTAGGAACGGCCAGGATCTGGTCACCCTTGGCCAGTTGAGGATTTTCTATCAGGTCGACTACTTCGATGGTGTAGCGCCCCTGCAGATGTTCTTCACACAGGGCTTTGAGGTTGGCAAAAGCAGTCAGGGATTTGCTGGACTGGCCGGCCACATAGAGCCTCAGGTTCCACATGCCGCTGTCCGTATCCTGCTGCCTCATGTCGTCATCAGGTTCCTGGTTCTGGTCGCTCATTGTTTTTCTCCGTTGTTTACTGTCTGGTCTTTTCAAGGAAAACCATGCCGAATGTAAGGCTTAAAAGATAAATGCAGGCTATAATCTGCCCTGCCGGCTCTTAGTGATTTCGTCCATGTCCTGTTCCATGAGCTGTTCCTGATTCTGCTCTTCCTGAATCAGCATGTTTATCTCTGCCTCCTGGCTCTCAAACTCTGCCTGCATGGCGGATATCTTTGCCTCTAAGGCCTTACGCCTGTTTTCAATATCGTGTTTTTTCTGCTGGATCCGGCGGCTGCGCTTATTCTTTTCGGCCCGGTCCCGGGCTTCTCTGGCCAGCCTGGCTGTACCTGTGAGTATGCCCTCTGTTCCGGCGTAAACGTCCACCAGTTCCACACCATGGTCAGTGAGAATAAACTCGCGGATCTGCTTGGAGTGGTTCATGCCTCTGGATTTGAGGATGTAAATGCCCCGGTTGCGCTCTGCGCTTATTTCAATATCCCGCAGAAGAAGCCAGGTATCGATCAGCGAGGATATCTCGGTGTCAGTGCTTTCCTGGTGCCTGCCCCCGATGGTCAGGCTGGTGAACAGGGCTGTAATTCCCTGGCCTTTGAGGAAGTCCGCCAGGCGCATGAGCATGGCCTTGACCGAAGGCTGATTGCTTTCCCCCAGAAGGGAGTTGATGGGATCGACTATGACCACCGAAGGCTGAAACTCTTTGACGCATTGCATTATTCTGGCCAGGTGCATTTCAATGCCGTAGACACTGGGCCGGGCAGCCTCGAATCTCAGCACATCCTGGTTTATCCAGGGTTCAAGGTGAATCCCTATTGAACTCATATTGCGCAGAACCTGGTGAGGGGACTCTTCATAGGTAAAATAAAGGGTCTTTTCGCCGCGCCTGCCGGCAGCGTCGGCAAAATGGGCGGCGATACTGGATTTACCGGTACCGGCGGTGCCGGAAATCAAAACAGTGCTGCCCCGGTAATAGCCCTGGTTGTCCAGCATGTTGTCCAGGCCGGTGATGCCTGTGTTTACACGTTCAGTTGACACCCTGTGCTGCAGGTTCAAGGAGGTGACCGGAAGTACTGAAAAGCCTTTGCCATCTATCAGGAAGGGATATTCGTTGGTGCCGTGGGTGGATCCACGGTATTTGACAACCCGCAGACGTCTGGTGCAGACCTCGTTGATCACCCGGTGATCCAGCATGATTACACAGTCCGAGACATATTCCTCCAGGCCATGGCGGGTCATGGTGCCTTCGCCCTGCTCACCCGTGAGTATGACAGTAACGCCCCTGTCCTTGAACCAGCGCACTAAGCGGCGCAACTCGGCCCGCAGGATAAAGTGGTTGGGCAGGGCGGAAAAAAGGGTCTCCAAGGTGTCCAGGACCACCCGCCTGGCCCCTGTTGTGTTGATGGCATGTTCCAGGCGGATGAACAGTCCTTCCAGGCTGAACTCCCCGGTTTCCTGGATTTCTTCCCGGGCAACGTGAACGTATTCCACCAGCATTTTCCGTTCCTGCACCAAGGAGGTCAGGTCATAGCCCAGGGAGGCTACGTTACGGGCCAGGTCCTCTTCTGTTTCTTCAAAGGCCACAAAGACTCCGGGCTCCTGGAACTGTTGCGCCCCGTGGATGAGAAACTCCATGCCCAGCAGGGTCTTGCCGCAGCCGGCGGAGCCGCAGACCAGGGTGGATCTGCCGCTGGGCAGGCCTCCGTCCAGAACTTCGTCTAAGCCCTGGATGCCTGTGGGGGATTTGGATAAGTAGTTGTTGTGTTGAGTCATGGTTTGATCTTGGTGTTATTTGTTATCTGTTATTTGTTAATTGTTAATTGTTATCTGTTATCTGTTATCTGTTATCTGTTATTTGTTAATTGTTAAAGGAAGGGAGCTAAGTATCGAACCACCCCCGACCCCTCCTTAACCAAGGAGGGGAGCAGATTGAGGCTTGGCAACATTTTGTCGCATGCATCTGTCTAAATACTCCGTCTGGATCTTGATTAAACTTTCACCACCCAAGTAAGTCCAGGGCACGGTGTAGCTCCCCTCCTTAGCCAAGGAGGGGAGCAGATTGAGGCGTGGCAACACTTTGTCGCAGGCCTCTGTATAAATACTTCGTCTGGATCTTGATTAAACTTCCACCACCCAAGTAAGTCCAAGCCACGGTTTAGCTCCCCTCCCTTAGGAAGAAAGTATGGGTGTATGGGGGTATCCATGTGTGGGTGTAAAGATATTTTTACTCCCATACTCCCATACGCCCCTACTTCCATACTTCTTAAGGGGAGCAGATTGAGGGGTGGCAACATTTTGTCGCAGGCGTCTGTCTAAATACTCCGTCTGGAGCTTGATTAAATTTCCACCACCCAAGTAAATCCAGGGCACGGTGTAGCTCCCCTCCTTAGCCAAGGAGGGGCCGGGGGTGGTTGTATGAGATCCCTTCCTTATAAAAATTCCAGAAGTCCGTTTCCTCAGTAAATCCAGGCCACGGTTTAGCTCCCCTTCTTGGCCTGGGAAGAAAGCCAGGTAAGGAAGGGAGCTAAGTATCGAACCACCCCCAACCCCTCCTTAGCCAAGGAGGGGAGCAGATTGAGGCGTGGCAACATTTTGTCGCAGGCATCTGTCTAAATACTTCGTCTGGATCTTGATTAAACTTCCACCACCCAAGTAAATCCAGGGCACGGTGTAGCTCCCCTCCCTCAGGAAGAAAGTATGGGTGTATGGGGGTATCCATGTGTGGGTGTAAAGATATTTTTACTCCCATACTCCCATACGCCCCTACTTCCATACTTCTTAAGGGGAGCAGATTGAGGGGTGGCAACATTTTGTCGCATGCATCTGTATAAATTCTGCGTCTGGATCTTGATTAAACTTTCACCACCCAAGTAAGTCCAGGGCACGGTGTAGCTCCCCTCCTTAGCCAAGGAGGGGTCGGGGGTGGTTGTATGAGCTCCCTTCCTTATAAACATTTTTCATCCAGGTTAACTTCATCCTGACTTTTTGTATACATTTTTTTTGTGTCAGGCTTCAGGCCACAGCTTCTCCGGTCGGGCGAGATCAGGCGGCTATTGCCACGCAACCGTGTTGCGTCCCAGGCTTTTGGCCTTGTAAAGCATCATGTCCGCCTGATGGATCAGTCCTTGCCGGGACATGCCCGGGAAGGGACAGGACGAGGCAACTCCGGCACTGACTGATACAAATGGTCCTGCCTGGGAACCTGTATTGGGCATGCCCAGGTTTTCTACAGACATGCGCATTTTTTCAGCCACGACAACAGCTGACTGCAGCGGGGTATCCGGAAGCAGGGCTATGAACTCTTCTCCGCCGTAACGGGCCAGGACGTCGCCTGCCCGCATGAGGCAGGCTGAAAGGATACCGGCTATCCTCTGCAGACACCTGTCCCCCTGGATATGCCCGTAAAAGTCATTGAACTGCTTGAAGTTGTCTATATCCAGCATGAGTATTGACAGACAATGTCCTCCACGCTTGGCCCTGCGCCATTCTTCCTCCATGAGCTGGTCGAATCTGCTGCGGTTCATGAGCCCTGTGAGGTGATCGGTTATGGCTGTTTTTTCCAGGATCTTTCTGGCCTGTTCCAGCTCGGAAATGTCTATGGACACCCCCAGGGTGGAGTCTTTGCCGTCATATTCGAAGGGATAGACTGTAAAAAGAGACGGGAAAGTACTGCCGTCTCTGCGCACCAGGTTGACCTTGTCCCTCCAGGGCTGATTTTCTTTCAGGGTCCTGTGGATATCCGGAAACCTGGGTATGTCAGCGGGATCATGCAGCATGGCCACAGGTTTGCCCAGGACTTCTTCCCTGGAGTAGCCGAAAAGGTTTTCAGCCCCCGGGCTGAATTCCAGGATGATGTCTCCGGAGTGGGGCATGTTCTGGGTGACCACAAAGGATACGTCCTGGCTGGCCTGGAATATGGACTGCAGCAGTACCTGCCGGGATTTGAGTTCGGTTATGTCACGGCCCACACCCTGGATTTCCACGATGTGTCCATGCTCATCCAGAACAGCGTTGTCTTCCCAGAATATCCATCGCCAGCCGTCTACAGTCATGGCCCGCTGCTGCACCTGGATGCGGTGGGGCGGCACCTTGAGTCCCTCCATGGCCTGAAGAGTAGCCTGGATATCATCCTGGTGCACCAGGGGAGTAAAGGATTTGCCCATTAGTTCTTCCCTGGTCCTGCCGAAGGTCCTGCAATAGGTATCATTGACGTAGGTGAGCCTGTTATCGGTATCCACCCTGACTATGAGATCATTTTGCGACTCCACCAGGCCGCGGTAGCGCCTTTCGCTTTCCCCCAGGGCCTGCTCCATCTGCTTTTGACTGGTGATATCGATAAAGACCGCGGCAAAGCGCCTGTGGGATATCTTATAGGCATGGACCATGTAAAAGCGCTGCAGGGGACTGGAATAAAATTCAAAGTCCATGGGATCACCGCTGGATACAACCTGGCCGAAAAAAGACAAAATGGAAGTGTTTTCAATGCCGGGCAGGACCTGGGAGGCCCGGCGTCCCAGTACTTCCGATGGTTTCAGCCCGGTCTGGGTTTCAAAGGCCGGGTTCACATCCAGAAAGATGTAGTCCACGGGGTCGCCGTGGGGGTTTAGCACTATTTCATGCATGGCTATGCCCACCGGGGCATTCAGGGTCAGGCTCCGGAACTTTTCTTCACTTTCGGCCAGTTGTCTGCGAATCTGCAACCGCTGGGTTATGTCCACTGTCAGCCCGTCCACCCGGACAGGAGTGCCGGTGGAGGGATCAAGTATGAGCCAGTGGCGGTCGTTTATCCACCTGATTTCCCCGTCCGGCCGGACTATCCGGTACTCTAAGCTCTTGCGTTTTTCCCGGGGCAGGTCAAGCAGGGATTTTTCCACTATGTGCCTGTCTTCGGAATGTATGGCCTGAAACCAGAGATTGTTGTTTTTCTGCAGTTCTGCAGTTGAGTATCCGAATATGCCGGACAGGGAGGGACTGATGAAAAGGATATCCATATCAGGCCAGGATGCGGACCAGACCCCGTCGTCCATGTTGTTCAGGATGCTCTCCATTTTTTCCTGCTGTTCCCGGGCGAATTCCTGGGCTGCCTTGCGAAGCTCAAGTTCCTGCCTGGTCTCTTCCACGGCCCGGGACAGAGCCCTGGTCTTCTGCAGGACCGCATTCTGCAGATGATTCTGGTTGTACATGAGATGATGCTGCATCTCCAGCCATTCGGTAATGTCCAGGAGGCTCAGGCAGGCCAGGGGAGAGCTGCTCCCGGGTCCTTTGATGATATCCCCTCTGGCCTGGATTTTCCTTTGGACTGCGTCCCGTCGGGTGATCCAGAACGATTCCGGGGGAGGAATGCTTCCGGAAGCCAGTTGCCGGTAAAAGGCTTCAAAGGCCTGCCTGGATTCCTGGTGAACGTGCTTTAGAAATAAACCAAGGGAGGGCTCCCTGCTGGTAGAGTACCCCAGGGTTTGCCACAGCTGTCGGGACCAGGTTTCAGGACCGTTAGGGATACTTATGTTCCAGGTGCCGTGGCCGGACATGAAGGGGATCTGCTGCAAAGGTGACGTGTCCACCTGGGATTCTTCCGGGTACTCTGGTTCCTGGTCTGAAGAGAGAAACAGGCTTGCTGGGTGTACCTGCAGCAGGGTGCAGAGTTTCCTGATGAGCCCGAAGGATGGTCCGGATTCGCCGCGTTCCAGGCAGCCCATGTGATGCCTGCTTATGTCCAGCATGTCTGCAAGCTGGCCCTGGGTCAGGTTCTTCAAGGCCCTGAACAGCCTGACTCTTTCGCCGAAAGTCTTTTCCAGCATAAAACGCTTCCTCTGCCGCAAACAGGAACCGGTCCCGTCTATTCCCGGTTCTGCCCGGACCGGGCCTGATCCAGCATTGTTTCCAGCTGTATGTAGTCAAACCTCTCAGCCATTTCCATCATGGTATCCGAGGTCTGGGGATGCTTCTTGCGGATGCTGGATATGAGTTCTTTTAGCAGGCGTACGTCACCTTCTTCCAGGGCACTGCGCATTTTACTTATGGTTTCCGGGTCCAGATCCGCTGGCAGCATTTTTTCCTGGTACAGGCCTTGTGGCTGGTCTTGCCGGGTATCAGACATGACATATTCGATTGCCAGTCCCTGCCCCAGGAGCCTGAAAAGATCCTCGGGCTGAAACGGCTTGCTCAGATATTCGTCCGCCCCGGCGGCAAGGGCAGCCTCCCTGTCCTGCTGAAAGGCAAAGGCGGTAACGGCCACGATAAACGGACCCTGTTCACCGGCAACCTGCCTGATGCTTTTGATGGCCTGATATCCATCCATCCCGGGCATGCGTATATCCATTAACACGGCCTGTGGGCAGCGCTCCTGAAAAAGATCCAGGGCCTCCCGGCCGTCTGCTGCTTCCACTGTTTCAAAGCCCAGGGGACGCAGAAGTTCCACCAGCATGGAGCGGTTGTCCTTTTTGTCATCCACCACCATGACCAGCACAGGGGCCATGTCCGCAGGCAGGGACTGTACTCTGCCGCTGGGGGGTTTTCCGTCTTCTACAGGCCTGGTTGCCTGTTGAACCGGCACCTGGAGACAAAATAAGCTGCCCTTTTCAGTGTGGGGGGAAACGCTCAGGTCTCCGCCCATGATGCGGGCATACTTCCGGCTGATGTGCAGGCCCAGGCCCGTGCCGCCTTCACCTGGATCACGCCCGCCCTGGTGAAAGGGATCAAAAATTCTGTCCATTTCCTCCGGGTCTATTCCTGGACCGCTGTCCTGGACCTGGACGTTGAGCGTGAAACCGCCCTGGCCGGTGCCGCAGGCTTCTGAGTTTTTTTCTGCAGAGATGCGGAAGGTCACCTCGCCCTGGGAGGTGAACTTGCAGGCGTTGCCCAGAAGGTTGACCATGATCTGGCGCAGCATGCCCGGATCGGCGTGGCCGGCACGGGGCAGGGAACCGTTCTTTTCAAAGGTCAACTCCAGCCCTTTGGATACGGCCCGGGGGATAAACATGAGCTCCAGATCCTCGAAAGTCTGATGCAGGTTGAAATCCCTGGGGTTATGTTCAATCTGCCCGGCCTCTATCCTGGACATGTCCAGGATGTCATTTAAAATGCTCAGAAGATGATCGGCGTTTCGGGAGATGCTTTGGACATGCCTGGCATGGTCGGGGCCAAGAGTTGAATCCCTTTCCAGGATCTGGGCGAATCCCAGGATGGCATTCATGGGGGTGCGTATCTCGTGGCTCATGTTGGCCAGGAAAGTGCTCTTGGCCTGGCTGGCTGCTTCGGCTGCCTCCTTGGCCCGGACAAGTTCCCGGCGGGTTTTCTCCAGTTCTGTAATGTCGATAAATGAGGCTGCAAACTGCCCATGGGCCATCTGGTAGGCGCTGATCATAAAGTGGCGGTTCAGGGGCGGTGAAAATTCCTGGAAGTTTGCAGTCTTGCCGGAAAAGGCCACCTGGGCGTAGGTGTCAATAAAAGATGAATTCTCGATCCCCGGCAGGACCTCTGTGGCCCGGCGGCCGGTGACTTCCTGGGCCGACAGGCCGGTGTGGGTTTCAAAGGCCGGGTTTGCATCCAGAAATATGTAGTCCACGGGCCGGCCGTGCTCATCTAAGAGTATCTCGTGGGTGGCCATGCCCACGGGTGAGTTTTCAAAAATGAGGCGGAAGTTTTTCTCGCTTTGCTGCAGGTCCTCCTGGGCCTTTTTCAGGTCTGTAATGTCCCGGCCCACCCCCTGGATCTCCACAATCCGGCCCTGCTGATCCAGTAAGGCGCTGTCCTCCCAGTGGATCCAGCGCCACCCGTCCACGGTCATGGCCCGCTGCTGCATCTGGGCCCTGTAGGGAGGGGTTTTGAGATCTTCCATGGCCTTGAGAGTATCCTCTATGTCCTCTTCGTGAACCAGGGGGGTGAAGGAACTGCCCAGAAGTTCTTCCCTGGTCCTGCCGAACACCTTGCAGTAAGTGTCATTGACGTAGGTGAGCCTGTTGTCCGGGTCCACCCGGACAATAAGGTCATTCTGGGACTCCACCAGGCCCCGGTAGCGCTGCTCGCTTTCCTGCAGGGAGTTGACCGCCTGCCTGTGCTCGGTGATATCCCTGCCCACGGCCTGGTATTCAAAGACTTTGCCCTGTTCATCAATAAAGGCCCGGTCGGTCCACTCCTGCCAGCGGATCTGGCCGTCAGGCAGCCTGATACGGTGCTGGTAGGTGATTTCCGGTCTGTCGGGTCCCAGGGAGGAAAAACATTCCTGGACATACTGCAGGTCATCATCATGGACCATGGGCAGGAATACCCTGCCCAGAAGGTCCTGTTCATCCCTGTTGAAATACCGGCAGTAGGCCGGGTTGACATAGGTCAGAGTGCCGTCGGGCAGAAACCTGCATATGAGCTCGGACTGGGTGTCCACAATGTTTTTTAGAAGCTGTTCCTTGTATTTAAGCTCGGCCTGCTGCTCCTTGCTCCTGGTTATGTCCTGGAAGATGCCCAGTACTCCGATTATATTGCCTGATTCATCCCGGTAGGGCACCTTGGTGGTACTGATCCACAAAGAGCTGTCCCCTCTGCTGTAACTTTCTTCAAGTTCCAGGGGAGCATCCTGGGTTATTACCCGGTGATCGTCCCGGCGGTACTTGCGGGCCAGTTCTTCGGGGTGCAGGTCGAAATCGGTTTTACCGGGTATTTCCTCCGGGGTCAGGCCTACATCCCCGGCGTATATTTGGTTGCAGGTGACATAGTTCGAGTTGAGATCCTTGATGAATATGCGCTGGGGCAGGTGCTCCACCAGGCTTTTAAAGGTGGCTTCGCTTTTTTCCAGTTTCCTGGATGTCCGGCGCAGACGAAGCTCGGCCAGTCCCTGGTCCCCCAGCATGGCGGCCATTTCAGACAGAAAGGCCAGGGCGCTTTGAAAGGACCTGTCATCAGCCGGAGAAGACTCATCTGCGTCCGGGTCTTCCCCGTCAGGACGAGCTGAAGTTTCCGGGGCGGACATAAAGATACTGGCCATCAGGGTGCCGTCCACCAGCACAGGGGCGATGCCTTCCAGGTAACCGTCCGGGCTCTCCCGGATGCATACCCGGTGCCGGGCATTGTCCGCAGTGTATGGATGCTTGCCCGGGTTCAGGCTGTCACCGGTAACCAGCTGAAAGCTCTTGAACCTGGAGCCCAGGTCCTTCCAGCCTGTACTGATGAGCATTTCCTGGCCGGGATAGGACAGGATGCCGATTTTGTATCCGGTGGAGGCGGCGTAGTTTTCAAACATGCCCTGCAGGCGCTCCAGGTCCACCAGGTCTTTGAAAAGAAAGGTTTTATGCGACAATTTTATTTTTTCCTGTTTCAATTTTTATGGAGGCTTCCAGCCATCCAGTGCGGTTTTCCTCCTTAAAAAGCCGAAGTCCGCCCCCGGAGGCCAGCAGGAACTCGTGGGCCACAACCGGGGCCAGGGCCAGGTCCTGGGCGGCTGAATATCCTCTTACCTCGGAATCCATGTGAAAAAAAGTTTCAGTTTCCCGGGCTGTGAGCTCCAGATTGTCCAGATGGATTTTCAAAGCAAGGTTTTGCCCGTCTACTTCTGTAAAGAGCTGCAGCAAGGACCTGTTGGAGGAAAAACAGAGCCCCAGGCGCAGTATGGTTTCCATGGTCCTGTTGAAAAGAGTCATATCCTGGCTGGTATAAATCTGCTTCAGAAGTTCTTCCCGGTCAACAGTTACGGATACTTTTTGCAGGCAGTTGCGGGCCGCATCCAGATATTCCCATATGGATACCCTCTGGTAGCCGTCCCGGGCAAAACTGTCCATGCCGGCGATGGTGGAGGCGTCTTCAATGAGATTGTTGAGGCGTTTGCGGCTGAGAAAGAAGTTTTCCCTGAGCTGCTGCAGGTCATTGTCCATGGGGCAGATATCCAGAAGAACCTGGCTGATGCCCAGGAGTCCGTTGACCGGGGTGCGCAGCTCATGGGAAAGCATGCGCAGAAAACTGTTTTTGAGGCGCTGCATGTTCTGCAGCTGCTTGTTGGCGGCTATAAGTTCCCGGGTACGTTCCCGGACGGTTTCTTCCAGCTGGAGGCTGTGGCTGTACAGCAGATCCTGAAGGGACTTGGAGGCCAGGTGGCTTGTCACCCTGGCATGGACCTCTTCAGGGTGAAAAGGCTTGGTGATGTAGTCGGCCCCGCCTTGGGAAAAGGCCCGGATCTTGTCCTGGACCTGGTCCAGGGCACTGATGAATATTACTGGAATTTCCTTGAGTTTATCATGGGCTTTGAGCCTGCGGCAGACCTCGAATCCGTCCATTTCAGGCATTTTGATGTCCAGAAGGATCAGGTCCGGGGGATTTTTGTCAGCCGCCTTGAGGGCCAGGGGACCGCTGGGAAAGGCCACCACCCGGTACCCGCTGACTTCGAGCATTTCCTGGAGGACCTTGAGGTTTTCAGGATAATCGTCAATTATCATCAGTGTCTTCTGCATACTGTGTCTCATTTTGTTCCTCCACCTGCTTGAGCCAGGACTCAATTCCCCGGTAGTCATAGTTCTGGATCATCTTCAGCAGAGTGTCTGCTGCATCCGGGTCTGTCCTGTGCAGTTTTCCGGCGATTTTTTCCAGGACCAGAATGTCCCCCTCGGAAACGGCAAGACTTAGATCTTCCAGGATATGCCCTGGCAAGCCGGGGGCGGCAAGGCATGCATGAGGTCCTGCAGCATTTTCCCCCGGGGCATCATTGCACGCATATATATACTGCAGATGAAGTCCTTTGCCCAGTTCCTCCAGGAGTTCCACATTCTGGAAGGGTTTGCGCAGATAAGCGTCGACTCCTGTATTCAGGATCTCCTGTCTGTCCTCTTCAAAGGCGCTGGCGGTGACAGCCATAATGAAACAATCCCTGCCGCCGGGAAGCCCCCTGACCCTCTCTACTGCTTCGTAGCCGTCCATGACGGGCATGCGCATGTCCATGAGCACTGCATGTGGCGGCCAGTCCTGAAATATTTCCAGGCAGTGGGCCCCGTTTTCAGCCTGGCGGGTCTCGAAGCCCATGGGCTCCAGGATGGCCTGCAGAAGGCTGCGGTTGTCCAGTCTGTCGTCCACTATGAGGATGCGCACCGGTCCTGTGCCGGGCTGGAGGCCCTGGATGATTCTTTCAGGTTTTTTTTCTGTCCTTGGCGGTCCTGTGGAGGTCTCCACCAGGATATGCACTCTGAACAGACTGCCGCGATCCTTAGTGCTGCTGACTTCTATGTCCCCGCCCATGAGCCTGGCAAAGCTGCGGCTGATGGCCAGGCCCAGGCCGGTGCCTCCTTCTTTGATGCCTTCTTCAGCCTGCTGAAAAGGTTCAAAGAGCTTCTGCTGATCAATTTCCTGGATTCCCGGCCCAGAATCCTCGACTTCAATGGTGAGACGAAGCCTGGAATCATCTTTTTCACCAGTGTCCTGTGCCGGTTCAGTGCGAACCCTGCAGGCCACGCCGCCGGAACTGGTGAACTTGACGGCATTGCCCAGGAGGTTGACCATGATCTGCCTGAGCATGCCCTGGTCAGCCCGGATATTCCCGGGCAGATGGCGATCTCTTTCCAGTATGAACTGCAGACCCTTGGCCTCGGCCCTGGAGCTGAACATAAGCCCCATGTCCTCAAGCATATCCACGAGTCCGAAGTCCTCAGGGGAAGATTGGACCTGTCCGGCCTCTATCTTGGACATGTCCAGGATGTCGTTTATGAGCCGCAGCAGGTGGTTGCCGCTGCGGGTGATGGTCTTGAGATGACCGGCCTGCCTGGGAGTCAGGTCCGGGTCCTGCTCCAGGACCTGGGCAAAACCCAGGATGGCGTTCATGGGAGTGCGGATCTCGTGGCTCATATTGGCCAGGAAGGTGCTTTTGGCTTTGCTGGCTTCTTGGGCCCTGTTCCTGGCCCTGGCCAGTTCCAGGTTCTGGGTTTCCACCTCTACGGCGAATTCCTGCAGCCTGTTCTCGGCAACCTTGCGATCGGTTATGTCCCGGTTGCTGCCTCTGCGGCCCAGGTATTCACCGGTTTCGGAGAAGACTGGAGTGCAGCTGTGGCTTATCCATACTTCCCTGCCGTCCCTGGTTCTTATTCTGAAGTCGGTTTCAGAATGCGATTCCTGCTGCAGTTCATGGTCACAGGACTTGAGGCAGTTAAGCAGGGGCAGGTCATCAGGGTGGATGATGCGCCGGAAAAGATCGGGATCATATTTGAATTCTTCCGGGGTGTAGCCTGTCACCCGCTTGCACGAGGGAGAAATATACAGAAATTCCCCCTGCGGGGACAGCCAGTATTCCCAGTCATAAGTAAAATCAGCAATGGTCCGGTACTTTTCCCGGCTTTCCCGCAGGGCCTCCTGGAAGTGCATGCGACCGGTGACCTCGCTGAAGACGCCCATGCAGATATTTTCCCCCACAGCAAAGACCCTGACCTCGAAGTACTTGGCCTGGCTGGAGAGAAAGTGCTGAAAGTCGACGGGCTGGGTGCCTCCCATGGCCTGCATACAGGCCCGGTTCAGCCTGGTTGCCAGCTCCGGCAGGGCCTGCAGGGTGGACCTGCCCATAAGTTCCTGCCCGGCTGCCCCGGTCATGTCTTCAAAGGCAGGATTGACCTCCTGGATAAAGAACTCCTCTTCTTTGCCTGAACCAGGCTGCCTGCTCAACAGGGCGCATCCGTCGGGCATGTGCATCAAGAGCCGGTGGTAGACATGCTGCAGGTTTTTAAGCTGCAGTATGAGGCTTTGCTCATCATGGCTCTTTTCCGGACAGCGGCGTTCACTGGAAGATGCATTGCCGGTTTTCATGTTCAGGACTCCTGGGTTAGAATGCTGCAGATCCGGTCCTCTATGGCCGTGAAGGCCTGGACAAGCTCAGGGTCGAAGTGTGTCCCCGAACCTTCCTGAATTATGCGCAGGCTCTCCTGGTGGGAAAAGGCCTTTTTGTAGGGCCGGCTGGATCGCAGGGCATCATAGACATCAGCCAGGGCCATTATCCTGGCGCTCAAGGGTATGCTTTCCCCGGACAGGCCCAGGGGATAACCGCTGCCGTCCCATTTTTCGTGGTGGTACCAGGCGATATCTACACCCATGCTGAGGAAGGTGTTTTTTGGGTAGCGTTCCAGAGCCTTCTGCAGTGTTCTGCCCCCGATTTCACAGTGAGACTTCATGTTTTCGAATTCTTCCTTAGTGAGTTTGTCCGGCTTGAGCAGGATGCTGTCGGGGATGCCGAACTTGCCTATATCGTGCAGCGGCGCTGCCCGGGAAATATTGTCAATAAAGTCGCTGTTCACCTGGGAAGCACAGGCTGATTCCCGGCTTACCTGGTGGGCCAGGGCTTTGCACAGATTGCTTGTGCGGGCGATGTGACCGCCGGTTTCCACGTCGCGCAGCTCCACCAGTTCCGACATGGCATGAATGGTGGCCAGCTGGGATTCGGAAATTTCCCGGACCTTTTCTTCCACCTGTTTTTCCAGGTGCAGATTGTAGTCCTCCACCTGTTTCTGCAGGCCCCGCAGCCGGATGTGGGTGGCCACCCTGGCATGGACCTCTTCGGGATGAAAGGGCTTGGTTACATAATCCACCCCGCCGGCGGCAAAGGCCTGGACCTTGTCGCTGGGATCATTGAGAGCGCTGATGAAGATGACGGGTATGTCTTTTAGTCCTTCCTGTTCCTTGAAACGCGTACAGACCTGGAAGCCGTCCAGGCCGGGCATCCTGATGTCCAGAAGGATGAGATCCGGGGGCTTGCGGGCGGCGGCCTTGAGGGCCATCTCCCCCTGGGGGAAGGCCATGACCCTGTAGCCCCTGCCCTGAAGCATCTCCTGCAGAAGCTTGAGGTTGGCCGGGGTGTCGTCAATTATCATAATGTTTTTTTTGTCCTGGTGATTGTTCATTCTATAAGCCTGTAAGGTTGGAATTTCAGGGTGATATGGTTGCAGATTGAGGTAAGCCTGGCCTCGGAAGTAAGTATTGCAGAAGATAGCAGCCGGTATATCTGACGGCTTACAAAAAGAGCGGATGTCCGGCGTGTGAAAATCCGGGCCGGGTTATATTTAAGATAACATCGATGTCTTCCTGTAAGACTTGCCTGTGCCCGTGTAAACTATCTTAAACATAGTATTTGCAAATAATATAATGACAAAATTGTCATTTTAAAGAGGTGAAGGGAGAAAGTCGTCTGTTTACAGGCATTTTCCAGAGGAATAAGGGCAGGTGCGGGACCTGGCTGAAATCCGCTGCGTCATGGACTTTTGGAGATATATACATTAGTGATTTACTCCTGAAACTTTGTCATAAAAAACAAGAAAATTTTCACGCAAAGACGCAAAGACGCTAAGTACGCAATGGCAAAGACGCAAACCAGGTGTATTGTCCAAAACCGGGACATGGTTTTGGACAAGGCTGCCTTCCCTTTGCGATCTTAGCGCCTTTGCGTGGAAAAAAATGGGTTGCGGACATGCCCGCTTGGCCCGAGTTGGATGTCACAAGTGAACAAAGCCGTTATAAGCTCGCTGGTGAACGGCTGACGGGTGGCTGTTCAACATGCCCGGGGCGAATTCAGGAGATTTTTTGCTGCTCTCAGGAGTTAGTTGTGGATATATCAGATAAGCGGAGTGATACTGGAGATGATTCAGGACAGCAGGCAGGTCAACAGTGATGAAGGCACAGGCCCGGACAATGTCTATGTGGCCAGGCAGCCGGTATTTGACCGGGAGATGAATATCTGGGGCTACGAGCTTTTGTTCCGGGAAGGTGCCGGGAGTCAGAGCGCTGCGTTTCAGGACGGCGACCTGGCCACCTCAAGGGTGATAGCCGATGGGTTCGGCCTGGCCACGGAATGGCTGCGGGAAAATCAGCGGGTCCTGATAAACTATCCTGCATCCATGCTCCTTGGAGGCAGTCCCAGGGCACTGCCTCCAGAGACGGCAGTGGTGGAGATCCTGGAGACCGTCAGGCCGGACAGGGAAATCCTGGAGATATGCATTCAACTAAAGGAGGAAGGCTACAGCCTGGCTCTGGACGATTTTGTGGGCAGCCCTGGTTATGAGCCCCTGCTGGAACTGGCTGACCTGGTCAAGGTTGATGTACTGGGCATGCATCGGGATGAGCTTGAGCGGATTGTAAATGACCTGCAAAGACATAAGTGCCTCCTGCTGGCGGAAAAGGTGGAGGACCTGGAAATGTTTGATTGCTGCAGGGAGCTGGGATTTTCCTATTTCCAGGGATTTTTCTTCAGCAGGCCCCAGCTGGTTTCCGGTAAAAAGCTTTCCTCCAGCCGTATTTCCAAGGTCAACCTGCTGCAGGAGCTTGGCCGGCCGGATCTGGACTTTACGCGCATAAGCGAAATCATCAAGGGTGATGTATCCCTTAGCTACCGGCTGCTGCGTTATATAAATTCTCCTGGAATGGGGCTTGCCTACGATGTAAAATCCATATCCCAGGCAGTCACCATGCTGGGCCAGAGAAGGATCGCAGCCTGGCTGCGGGTGCTGGTGCTTGCGGACATGGACCCCTCGCCCCGGGCCAGGGAGCTTTTGTTTTTCTGCCTGCAGAGGGCGTGGTTTCTGGAGGCGGTGTGCGACCGGGGGGAAGCGGTCTGCATGGAATCGGACTCCATGTTTCTGCTCGGGCTTTTTTCCTCCCTGGATGCTCTGCTGGCCCAGCCCATGGAGGAGATTGTGCAGAAGATTTCCCTGGATGAGCGCCTGCGTGACGTGCTTATGGGGAGAAACCCGGAGATGCAGGCCTGGCTGGACCTGGCCATGGCCGGGGAACGAGGGCAGTGGGATATAGTGGAACGGACATTAAAGCACCTGGGCGTTTCCCGGGAGGACGCCGCCCGGATCCAGAACCAGGCTACTGCCAGGGCCAGGCAGTTTCTGGATCTGGTGTAAAGAGAAGGATGATTGATGATAAGGAAGGGATCTCGTACAACCACCCCCGGGGTTAAGAAGTATGGGTGTATGGGAGTAGGGGCGTGTGGGAGTAGGGGCGTATGGGAGTATGGGAGTGAAAATATCTTTACACCCACACATGGATACCCCCATACACCCATACTTTCTTCCTGAGGGAGGGGAGCTGTACCGTGGCTTGGACTTGCTTGGGTGGTGGAAGTTTGATCACGATTCAGACGGAGTATTTATACAGATGCATGCGACAGAGTGTTGCCATGCCTCGATCTGCTCCCCTCCTTGGTTAAGGAGGGGAGCTGTACCGTGGTTTGGACTTGCTTGGTTGGTGGGTTTCTGGAATTTTTATAAGGAAGGGAGTTCATACAACCACCCCCGACCCCTCCTTGGCTAACTGAGCCTCGCACACGCTTGACACCGGGGCCATGAGGAGTTAAGCGTTATGGCATGTATATCAGCGGTCAATATTTCTCCAAGGATACGTTGAATTGGGTCCAGGCAACGATCAACGAGCAGCCTTCCATGTCCATGCGCGAACTCTCAAGGCTTGTTTGCCAAAAGCTGGACTGGAGAGCCGCCAATGGAAATCTTTGCCAGGTAAGCTGTCGAAAAACTCTGGCTGAACTCAACCGGAGAAACATCCTTGAGCTTCCCCAGAAAGAACAGTTTTATGATTTTCAACAAAAAAAGGCTGCCAGCAATAATTTTGAGCCTCCAAACGTAGATTGTACACTGGACCAGTTGGGTGAAGTCAATGTCTATCCGGTAGCAAGCCGGTACAGCAAAGATTCCAAGCTCTTTTTCCACCTGCTGGAACAATACCATTACCTGGGCAACGGTTCTTTGTGCGGGGCACAAATGAGATATCTTATACACAGCTCCACCTATGGCCACCTTGGTGCCCTGGCCTTTGATTCAGCTTCCTGGGCAGTCAAAGCCAGAGATAAGTATATCGGCTGGAGTGAAGCCGCCCGAAGAACAAATTTGCATCAGGTGCTTAGAAACGCCAGATTTTTAATTCTGCCTACGGTCCAGGTTTGTAATCTGGCCTCCTACGTTTTATCCATAGCCCTGGCCAGGCTGCCCCAGGACTGGGAACAACGATACAATATACGCCCCGTTCTGGTAGAGACCTTTGTTGATCCAGGCAGGTTTTCCGGCACATGTTACAAAGCTGACAACTGGACTTTACTGGACAACCAGACCGCCGGTCGCAGAGACGGAGTTCCAAAAAATATTTTTCTCAAGCCTTTGTGTTCCAACTGGCGTGAAGTTCTTTGCCGTGAACCTCAAAAGAAATTAGGCGAAATTCCTCTTCCGGAAGAACCAGAAAACTGGGCTGAATACGAGTTCGGGGCCATTCGCCTTTACGATGATCGTCTAAAGCAACGACTTTTTAACATTGCCCAGGATTTTTTTGCAGACCCTGAAGGTGATATACCAAAAGCCAGCGGTTCCAAGGCCCGGACAATGGGAGCCTACAGGTTTTTTCAAAACCCCAGGATAAATATGGATGTAATACTTGACGCTCACAAAGAGGCCACAGTTGAACGTATCAAAGAACATCCCGTGGTCCTTGCTCCTCAGGATACCACGACCTTGAACTATAGTGCGCATCCCATGACCAGTGACCTGGGGCCTATATGTACCAGTGAGGATACCCTCATCGGCCTACTCCTGCACGACACACTGGCCTTTACAGAAGAAGGCATACCCCTGGGTGTTCTGGATGCCCAGTGTTGGGCCAGAGATCCAGAGGATGAAAAGAAAAGAGAACGGCGTAAAGAACTGCCCATAGAGCAAAAAGAAAGCATTAAATGGCTTCGCAGTTTTGAAAAAGTCTGCGAAGTTCAAAAACTCTGCCCGGATACCAAGCTGGTAAGTATTGGGGACCGGGAATCGGATATATACGAACTCTTTTCCAGCGCTCTGGAAGATCCACAGGCTCCGCGGCTGCTGGTCAGAGCTGAAAAATCGCGTAATCGCCAACTGCACGATGATTCGCTGTGGGAATATGTCTTCAAACAACCTGTAAGCGGATCACTTAAAATACACGTTCCACGCAGTGGGTCGCGTAAGGCCCGTGATACCTGGATGGATATCCGCTTTACCCAGGTAACCCTCAAACCGCCCAAGCGTTTAAATAAGCATGGCCCGGCAACTGTCTGGGCTGTATATGTCCTGGAGCAGGAGCATTCCGATCCTATTGAATGGATGCTGCTGACCACCGAAGAGGTGCCGGACTTCCAGACCGCAAAAAGATGCGTAAACTGGTATGCAAACCGCTGGGGGATTGAGGTTTATCATAGAACTCTTAAAAGTGGCTGCCGTATAAAAAACCGTCAGCTGGGCACTGCTGATCGCCTGCAGGCATGCCTTGGTGTAGACATGGTGGTTGCGTGGCGTATTTATCATCTGACTATGCTTGGCAGGGAGATTCCCGATGTACCATGCACAGCTTTTTTTAGTGATGCCGAATGGAAAGCCCTTTGCTGTTATGTATACAAAACCTCCACGCCTCCAGAAGAACCACCATCACTGCAGCAATCAATATATATGGTGGCAGGAATAGGAGGACACCTTGGACGTAAAGGCGACGGTCCTCCTGGAACCCAAACCCTTTGGCGAGGCCTGCAACGCCTGGATACAGCCACAGAGATGTACACAATTATGAATCCGCAGGCTTATCCCAATATGCCCTCCGGACCCTGACCAGACCCACGGTGTCATGTGTGGGTAAAGGTCAGCCTTGGCTAAGGAGGGGAGCTGTACCGTGGCTTGGACTATTTGGGTGGTGGAAGTTTGATCACGATTCAGACGGAGTATTTATACAGATGCATGCGACAGAGTGTTGCCGTTCCTCGATCTGCTCCCCTCCTTGGTTAAGGAGGGGAGCTGTACCGTGGTTTGGACTTGCTTGGTTGGTGGGTTTCTGGAATTTTTATAAGGAAGGGAGTTCATACAACCACCCCCGACCCCTCCTTGGCTAAGGAGGGGAGCTGTACCGTGGCTTGGACTATTTGGGTGGTGGAAGTTTGATCACGATTCAGACGGAGTATTTATACAGATGCATGCGACAGAGTGTTGCCGTTCCTCGATCTGCTCCCCTCCTTGGCTAAGTAGGGGAGCTGTACCGTGGCTTGGACTTGCTTGGTTGGTGGGTTTCTGGAATTTTTATAAGGAAGGGAGTTCATACAACCACCCCCGACCCCTCCTTGGCTAAGTAGGGGAGCTGTACCGTGGCTTGGACTTGCTTGGGTGGTGGAAGTTTGATCACGATTCAGATAAAGTATTTGATAGATGCCTGCGACAGAGTGTTGCCGTTCCTCGATCTGCTCCCCTCCTTGGTTAAGGAGGGGCCGGGGGTGGTTCGATAATCAGCTCCCTTACCTTGAAGAGAATGGCAAAGAGGGAGTGAAAATTTTCCTCCAGTTTTGGTTGACAGTTTAAAGCAAATGTTCGAGGATTTTCTATAACTCACAGCATTATCAGCAAATCTCAAACCACTGGAGGCAGTATGGCCATAACCAGAAGAAGATTTCTGCATTATTCGGCCTTAGTCACATCATCACTGGCAGTTTCAGGGCTGCCCCTATATGCATACGATCCCAACGCCGGGCCTGAAGAACACGACGAGGTCAGGCGCAGTTATTGCGGTCTGTGCCACCCGCGCTGCGGCACCCTGCTGCACATGAAAAATGGTAAAGTCTTCGAGGTCAGCGGCGACCCGGACCATCCGGTGACCAGGGGGCTTATCTGTGAGCGCGGCCTGCTCATGCCTGAGCATATCCATCACCCGGACCGGATAAATTATCCCCTGAAAAGAAAAGGCAAAAGAGGGGAGGGCAAATGGGAGCGTATATCCTGGGAACAGGCCCTGGATGAGGTGGCCGAAAAACTCGCCGGCCTGAGGGATGAGTACGGGCCGGAAACTCTGGCCTTTACCCATGGTACCAGCCGTACCCATCACTGGGACTGCAGGCGGTTTTTCAACCTTTTCGGCTCCCCCAACGTCTGCGGAGTGAACAATATCTGCATGTGCCCTTCCTACGCCACGGAATATGCCACCTACGGGGGCATGGCCAGGGGCAATCCGCGCCAGGCGCAGTGCATTGTGGTCTGGGGGCGGGCTGCGGCCAATTCTTCGCCTGTGCAGACCTGGCCGGCCCTGAAGGATGCCCGGGACAAAGGGGTCAAGTTCATCGTGGTGGATCCCAGGCGCATCCAGGAAGTGGAATTTGCTGATATGTGGCTTCAGATCAGGCCGGGAACAGACCTGGCCATGATGCTGGGCTGGATCCGGCTGATAATTGAAGAGGAGCTTTATGACCCGGAGTTCGTTTCCAACTGGACCGTGGGCTTTGATGAGCTGAAAGAGGCGGTAAAGGAGTACACCCCGGAAAAGGTAAGTGAAATCACCTGGGTCCCGGCAGAAAAGATAAAGGCGGCAGCCAGGCTTTACGCAGAATCCAGCCCGGCCCAGATTCCCTACGGCTACGGTCTGGACAAGCAGGGCATCAATTCCAACCAGTGCGCCAGGGCCAGGGCCATTCTGCGGGCCATCACCGGGAACCTGGAAATAGAAGGCGGTGAGACCTTCAGCCAGACCCCGGAGGCGGCAAAAGTCCGGGGTGAATTCGACCTGGTCAGGGCTGAGGCCATAAGTTCTGAACAAAGGGCCAAACAGCTGGGCGTTGATACTTATCCCTTTTTCGGCTTTCCAGGCTGGGAGCGCAACCTGGAAAACAATAAAAAGCTGCCCCAGGGTATGGTTTCCCCGCCGTCCATGTACAGGACCTGCGTGGCTCACGCCAGGGATGTATTTCATGCTGTCAGCACCGGTGAGCCTTATCCGGTAAAGGCCATGTTTTCCGTGGCCAGCAACCCCATGCTGTCCTTTCCGGATTCAAAAATGGTCTTTGAGGCCCTGAAAGCTCTGGATCTGTACGTGGTTATGGAATACTACATGACGCCGTCAGCGGCCCTGGCGGATTATGTTTTTCCATCGGCCACCACCGTGGAGCAGCCCCAGCTGTGGACCACCGGGGGATTCTGCATGAGTTGTCCCCCGGGGATTGAGCCCATGTATGAACGCAAGGATACTTATCATTTTTACCGGGGCCTGGGTGTGAGGCTCGGACAGGAAGAGGACTGGCCCTGGGAGAACCTGGAAGAGGTCTTTGACTACTGCCTGGAACCAGTGGGGCTTACCTTTGAAGAACTGAGCAGAGATTACGGGTTTCGGGGCACGCCGGAATTCAAGAGATATGAAAAGCACGGCTTCGGCACGCCCTCGGGCAAGGTGGAGCTTTATTCATCCATTTTTGAAGAGCTGGGAAATGATCCCCTGCCCAGGTATAAAGAGCCACCCTGGAGTCCTGAGGGAGATTCCCGGGTGGCCGGGGATTTTCCCTTGATCCTGATTACCGGCAGCAGGTTTATGCCCATGTACCACTCGGAGCAGCGCCAGATCGAGCCGGCCAGAGAGCAGATGCCCGATCCCCTGGTGCTGGTGAATCCGGAAACGGCTGAAGAGCTTGGCCTTGAAAACGGTCAGTGGGTGAAGGTGATATCACCGCAGGGCGAGACCAGGGTGAAGCTGGAGAAGTCCGCTGTTATGCATCCGCGCATGGTTGATGTGCAGCACGGCTGGTGGTTTCCTGAAAGGGAAGAAGCCAGGCCGGAGCTTTTCGGGGTATTTGAATCCAATGCCAATACTCTTTGTCCCATGGACGAGAAATTCTGCAGTCCGGAAATCGGCAGCTGGCCTCATTCAGCTCTGATGTGCCGTATTGAGGCTGAGTAATCAGGTGCTGACCTGGGAAGGGTGTATGGGCGTATGGGTGTATGGGCGTATGGGAGTATGGGCGTATGGGCGTATGGGAGAGATAAAAAAGTGAGTGCTGGATCGGGCTACGTCAGGATGATAAGGAAATGATTTTTCAGGACGAACCACCCCCAGCCCCTCCTTAACCAAGGAGGGGAGCAGACCGTGCCTTATTCATAACATGACGTAACCATTCATCACCTGCTGAAGCCGGCCAACCTGAACGTATCGCTGAAGAATAGTTACAAACCCTCCTTAACCAAGGAGGGGAGCAGACCGTGCCTTATTCATAACTTGACGTAACCATTCATCATCTGTTGAAGCCGGCCAACCTGAACGTATCGCTGAAGAATAGTTACAAACCCTCCTTAACCAAGGAGGGGAGCAGACCGTGCCTTATTCATAACTTGACGTAACCATTCATCACCTGCTGAAGCCGGCCAACCTGAACGTATCGCTGAAGAATAGTTACAAAATTACAAACTTGTGTTACATTAACCTTTTTAACACTACAGCGAAACTTATAAAATTTTTCAACCTGTCTAAACTGGGGACAGTCCCGCACCTACTTGATTGCTCAGCAAGTTCCAGCGCTTTC
Source organism: Desulfonatronospira thiodismutans ASO3-1 (assembly GCF_000174435.1). NCBI lineage: Bacteria > Pseudomonadati > Thermodesulfobacteriota > Desulfovibrionia > Desulfovibrionales > Desulfonatronovibrionaceae > Desulfonatronospira > Desulfonatronospira thiodismutans. The sequence goes on along the minus strand of NZ_ACJN02000003.1, from coordinate 516,802 downwards.
ATGAAATCATTCCCAAGTAGGTGCGGGACACCCCGGAGGTCAATGAATAAGTTTCGCTGTAGTGTTAAATAATTAAATAAAAATTGCAGCTGTCTGTAAAGGAAAGCAGGGGAGAGCAAATCCCCATGCCTTATGCAAATGGCTGAACTGTTACTTTCAACTGGAGAACCAGCAACATGGAAAACCAGCAAAACACCCCTCAGGACCAGGAAGTAAAACAGAAAAGAACTGTGCTGGGGCGGATTTTCAGCCCCTGGACGTTTTTGATCCTTATCCTGGCTGTTGGGGTATATTTTTACCTGGAACACGAACCTGAGCAAGAGAATGATCAGCCCCGGGAAAGACCTGAAGTGGCTGTGGAGCTGGCCCCGGCCAGTGAAATCACCATGCTGGAGACTGTGCGCGGGGTGGGGACTTTAAGGCCCGTACAAAGAGTGGACATCAAGCCCGAGACCAGCGGCAGGATCAAGGCTGCGCATTTTCAGGAGGGGGGATTCGTTGGCAAGGATAAACTCCTTTTCGAAATTGAGGAGCAAAAGCTTTTAAGACGTCTTTCCTCCCAGGAGGCCGCCCTGGAGGAAGCCCAGGCCAGGCTGGAGAACCTGAGACGAAATCACCAGCGTTTTTCCATTCTGCTCAGCCAGGAGGTGGTCTCCCAGGAAGAATACGACCAGGTAAAGACGGACCTGGAAACCACAAAAGCCCAGGTTCGCAGGCTTGAAGCCGATGTGGAACATGTGCGCGAAGAAATTGACGACACTGTCATCCGGGCCCCTTTCGACGGGTTGATCGCCGAGCGCCTTGTGGATCCGGGGACCTTCGTTTCCCAGGGGGAAACCCTGACAGTCATGTATCAGGTTGATCCCTTGAAGATTTCTTTTTTTCTACCGGAAAAGTATTTTGCTCAAGCGGAGCTGGGGCAAAAGGTGCGGGTGGCTGTACCGGCTTACCCCGGTATGAGCTTTGAAGGCGAGGTGGACTACATCAGTCCCTCCATCGATGAATCCACGCGCAAGTTCAGGGTACGCGCAGATATTGAAAACCCGGACAATCTTCTGCGTCCCGGTTTTTTTGCCCAGGCTACTCAGATCCTGGGAAAACAGGAGGACTCCTTAGTGATACCGGAAAAATCCCTGGTAGCAGTCCGGGAAGGCTACATGGTTTTTACCGTGGACCGGGAAAACGGCAGGGCCAAAGCTCAAATGGTCAGCACCGGCATGCGAAGGCCGGGTCTGGTGCAGATAACTGAAGGGCTTTCCAGAAATGATCTGGTGGTCACCGCTGGACATATGCAGCTCGAAGATGATTCCCGGGTGGAGATAGTTGAGGAGATGGAGGATGACTGGGCAGGGCAGTGGGACGAGTCCCTTCCGGATGAAGGTTTTGATACGGCGGAACAGTTCAGGGGAGGATTTTAAGTGATCTGGAATCTGTGTATCCGCCGTCCAGCACTGACCGTTGTTATCTTTCTGGTCCTTGCCATTTTCGGCGTGTACGGCTTTACTCAGATGCCTATTCAGGAAAACCCGGATGTGGAATTCCCAGTAGTGAGCGTGTTGGTGGTTCTTCCTGGAGCAGCACCGGAAATCCTGGAACAGGAGGTGGTGGAGCCCCTTGAGGCGGAACTGAGTACCATTGAAGGGCTCAAAGAACTGGTCTCCACGGCTGAGCAGGAATCGGCCACGGTAACGGCTGAGTTTGAGCTCTGGCGGGATCAGGACCTGGCGGCCCAGGATGTTCGCGACGCTGTGGAGCGGGCCAGGCGGCACCTTCCGGATGATGCCGAGGCCCCGGTGGTGCGCAAGATGGATATGGACGCCGGGCCCATCATGTGGTTTACCCTGCAGGGAGACGAGCGCTGGGACGATATGAGCATGTCCCGGTATGCAGAAGATGTTTTGAAGCCCAGAATGGAGACCCTGCGAGGCGTGGGGAGGGTCATTGTGGGCGGGTCCAGGGATTACGCAGTCAGGGTGAAGATTGATCCCGAACTGCTGGCCGCTCACCGGCTGACTATACAGGATGTGGTGGACACGGTGCAGATGGAGAACGTGGACATCCCATCAGGGCGTATCGAAGGCAAGACCAGGGAGTTCACCATCCGCACCAGGGCCCGCTTTTCCGAGGCCGAGCCCTTTAATGACCTGGTTATAGACCACAGGGACGGATCTCCAGTTCGTTTGTCCGACGTAGGAGAGGCCGTGGACGGGGTGGAGTCATACAGACGGCTGGCCCGTTTCAACGGCGAACCCACTGTGGGCCTGGGCCTGGTGCGCCAGACCGGGGCCAATACAGTGGAAATGGCTGAAGCGGCCCGGGAGAGCATGCGCCGGTCCGCGGAGAATTTCCCTCCAGGCCTTGAGTATCAGGAGGCCATGGATGCCTCGGAATATATCGAGGAAAATATCCGGGACCTGCAGACCACCATTTTTATTGCCGCCACAATGGTGGTGTTTGTGGTCCTTTTTTTCCTGCGAAGCGGGCGGGGTACCATTATTGTGGCCCTGGCCATTCCCACCTCGCTGCTGACGGGTCTGGCAGCCATAAATGTCCTGGGCTTCAGCATCAACGTACTGACCATGCTGGCCCTTATCCTGGTCATCGGAATAGTGGTTGACGACGCCATTGTCATCCTGGAGCGCAATTTCAGACACATGGAGCATGGGGCTGATCCCCTGCCTGCGGCCAGGGTGGGTACTACGGAAATGGCTTTTCCGGCCATTGCCAACTCTTTGTCCCTGGGAGCGGTGTTTATCCCGGTGGCCTTTACCGGGGGGATAATCGGAAGGTTTTTTTATGAATTCGGCCTTACGGTCGCAGTGACTGTATTTGCCTCTACTTTTGTGGCCCTGACCCTGACCCCCATGCTCTGTTCCAGGCTTTTGAAGTACAAGGAACGTAAAAGCTGGTTTTTCAAGATGTCTGAAAGACATCTGAACCATGTGGAAGCCATCTATGCCTGGGTTCTGGCCCGGGCCTTCAAAAGGCGGGCCTTAGTGGTGGTTATTGCCCTGCTGGCCTTTGGTGCGGGCATCATGGCCTACATGAATATTCCCAAGGAGTTTGCCCCGGACGAGGACCGCTCCAGGATGATGATAGTCTTTGAGACCCCCCAGGGGGCCACGCTTCCGGAAACAGACAGTTTTGCGGCCAGAATTGAAAAAATGCTGGCCGAAGATCCCAACGTCAGCCATACTTTCCTGGGCATCGGCCTTAGCCGTGGAGGCGGACCGGGTCATCCCAATGAGGGGGTGGCCTTTGTCACCTTAGTACCCAGGGATGAGCGGGATAAGCATCAGACTGAGATAATGCAGCAGTACCGGCAAAGACTGGCTCAAATTCCTGACGGACGTGCCTTCGCCGTTGATATCACCCCTGGAGGAGTAGGTGGTGACCCGGTGGAAGTGGTCCTGCAGAACCCGGACCTGCAGGAACTGGATATTGTGCAGGAGCAGGTGGTGGACTGGATGGAGTCCCGTTCGGAGTACTATGTTGGGGTGCGCTCCGATCTTGAGCTGGACAGGCCCCAGGTGGACGTAAGCATTGACCGGGAAAAGGCGGCCGAGATGTGGGTATCGGCCACGGCCATTTCTCAGTCCCTGCGCTATTTGTTTGGAGAGGTGGACATTTCCCACGTGGACCGCGAAGCCCGAAGGTACGATGTAATTACTGAGATAAAGGACCGCGGTGAAACCACCCCGGACGCCCTGCGCCATGTATACCTGCGCAACCAGAGAGACGAACTGGTTTCCCTGGATAACCTGGTGCATATCCAGGAAACCATAGGTCCAAGCGAGATTCACCGTTTCGACCGGGTGCGCTCGGCCTCGGTTACTGCATCCACACCTCCGGGGGTGGCCCTGGGCGATGCAGTGGACGAGCTGGAAACATATCTGGAGGCTGAGCTTCCTGCAGGGACCGACTACCGCATGGCCGGCATGTCCGAGGTGTTTGAGGAGTCGTTTTATTACCTGGCCCTGGCCCTTATTTTTGCCATTATATTTATATACTTAGTGCTTTCGGCCCAGTTCGAGTCATTCATCTACCCCTTAAGCATCATGACCGCTCTGCCCCTGGCCACTGTGGGCGCTTTCGGCATTTTGTGGCTTCTCAACCTGAACTTCAGCGTTTATGCCTTTATCGGCCTTATAATGCTCATGGGGCTGGTAACCAAGAACGCCATTTTGCTGGTGGATTATACCAATGTCCTGGTGGCCCGGGGAAGACCACCGGTGCAGGCGGCCCAGGAAGCGGCCCGGGAGAGGTTCCGGCCGGTGGTCATGACCGCCATCTCCACCATTCTGGGCATTACGCCCATAGCCCTGGGCTATGGGGCCGGAGGTGAAGCCAGGGTCCCCCTGGGCGTTGCCGTGGCTGCTGGTCTTTTTACCTCCACCGCCCTGACCCTTATTGTCATCCCGGTGGTTTACACTCTGTATGATCAGCTGCAGAACTACATTCTCAGACTTTTTGGGAAACAACCCAAAGGTGCAAAAGGTTGAATATGAAACTGGTGCACATCACCTTTCGTTTTGAATACGTGGATCACGTGGAGCGTATCCTGGATGATTCAGGTGTAGAGGATTACGCCAGGTATCCCATGGTGGAGGGAAAGGACCAGGAGGGCAAACATTTCGGCAGCCAGGTTTTTCCCGGCAGTGTAACCGTGTGTCAGGCCCTGGTAAAAAACGACCTGGTTGAGGGACTTATGCAGCGCCTGCAGGAGTTTAGAATGAAAAAAGGTGCGCACAGGCACCTGCGGGCTGCGGTCGTGCCTGTGGAGCAGGTGCTGGGCACTGGCGAGGATTAGGCGCAACCATACAGGGGTGCCGTGTCTCTGTCTGGTTAAGGAAGGGAGTTCATACAACCACCCCCGACCCCTCCTTGGCTAAGGAGGGGAGCTGTACCGTGGCTTGGACTTGCTTGGGTTGTAGGTTTCTGGAATGTTTATAAGGAAGGGATTTTTATATAACCACCCCCGGCCCCTCCTTGGCTAAGGAGGGGAGCTGTACCGTGGCTTGGACTTACTTGGGTGGTGGATTTCTGGAATTTTTATAAGGAAGGGATCTCATATAACCACCCCCGACCCCTCCTTGGCTAAGGAGGGGAGCTACACCGTGGCTTGGACTTACTTGGGTGGTGGATTTCTGGAATTTTTATAAGGAAGGGATCTCATATAACCACCCCCGACCCCTCCTTGGCTAAGGAGGGGAGCTGTACCGTGGCTTGGACTTGCTTGGGTTGTAGGTTTCTGGAATGTTTATAAGGAAGGGAGTTCATACAACCACCCCCGGCCTTAAGAAGTATGGAAGTAGGGGCGTATGGGAGTATGGGAGTAAAAATATCTTTACACCCACACATGGATACCCCCATACACCCATACTTTCTTCCTAAGGGAGGGGAGTTGTACCGTGGCTTGGATTTACTTGGGTGATGGAAGTTTGATCAATACCCAGACGGAGTATTTATACAGATGCATGCGACAGAGTGTTGCCATGCCTCGATCTGCTCCCCTCCTTGGTTAAGGAGGGGTCGGGGGTGGTTCGATAATCAGCTCCTGACCTTCAGGCCAATACAGGCCATTGCATCCAGGCCAGGGCTGCGCTTATCAGGACCATGCCCACTACAAGGGAGGTATAGGCTTTTTTGACTCTGAGTCCGGCCAGGGCGCTGAAGCTGGCGGCCAGCAGGATGAGGGACCAGTCCATTTCGCGCTGAAACTGGAAAAGGTCCTTTAAATGAGGATATACTATGGCCAGGAAATAGATGCCCAGACAGGCTGTCACCAAGCCCACGCCGAAGGATCCGACCAGGGACTGCATGATCATTTTTCCTGGGTTGTATGAGCTGAACCTGTCCCTGCTCTGGCGCAGAATCAGATTGTATTTTTTGTTCTGCCGGATTCTGTACCAGCCTTCAATGCGCGAAAGGATATAGGCCCCGGGGATGCTCAGGAGCATGAGCAGAAATATCTGGCCGGTGTGCTCCAGTTGAAAATGCCCATACAGTAATGTGACGCTGGTTACGCAGAAGATGGCGTTGGGCGGGATGAAGGTGCCTGCAGGAATGAGATCCAGCCACAGCAGTTCGAAAAATACGGCGATGAGCAAAACCGGGAAGACTTCACCGGTAATGAGGGCCAGGAAGAAGCCGGCCACCAGGGGGCGTTCAAGAAGGCCCAGGTGAAGAGCAAAACGAAACAGGGAAAAGACGGCAAAAAAAAACCCCCCAGCAGGACAGTGTTTAAAATACTCATTTCTTCCAGGGCTACCATGAATCCACCTGAACGCTTTTGTGGGGCACGCACCTGAAATCCAGCTTTACCCCCTGCCTGTAAAAGTATTCCAGGCAAAGGCTGTCGTCCTGGCTCAGGGCGATGTGGGCGCAGACCTGTTTTCTGCCCGGGCTGTAATGAATATTGCCAATGTTGATCCAGTCGAAGTTCAGGCCCTGATCAAAGGCCTGCCTGGCGTCCGGACAATTGTCGAAGAGTATAAAAACCGAGGAAAGTCTGTCCTTTAAAGTTGTATGCAGGACGCGGGGGCTTTCCTGGATGGATGCAAAAGTTATGTCGATGTGGCTGGGTACGGCAAGCCCCATGATTTCCTGACGCACCGGGTCTGCAGCGAGTTCATCATTGACCACAAGAATGGTGCTTGAACCCGCATAGGGCAGCCAGGTCTCGATGACCTGACCGTGTATCAGGCGATTGTCTATGCGTACCCAGAACATTGTCTTACTCGCCCTTTTTTCCGGAGCCGGCCACCTGCCTTTTGAGCACGTCCCCGGCCACGAGGATTCCCTGTTTGCCGGCAGATTTGATTTCCTGGGCCAGGTCTCCAAGTTCCTGGGTCCTGCCGGAGAGCGCCTTTAAAAGCATGGGGAGGTTCACCCCGGTAATAACCTCTATATGCCCGTGACTTAAAAGGGACAGGCTGATATTGGTAGGGGTTCCCCCGAACATGTCCGTAAGGATTACTACACCGCTGCCTGTGTCTATTTCTTTAACCTTCTGCTTCAACTGGTCAATGATATCCTGCATGGGCCTGGAAACATCCACTCCTATGGCGCAGCAGTTGCCGCTTTCTCCCACCATGGTCTGCGCCGCATGCAGAAGACCGGACCCGAAATCGCCGTGAGTGACTAATATAATTCCTATCATGATGCTCTGGTCACAGGTTTAATTTGAAAATGGGATGTTTCAAAGTTGGTTGTCAACCATCCCCGATTTCTCCTTACTGCTTGAAAAATGGAGCAGATAAGGAAGGGATTTTATACAACCACCCCCGACCCCTCCTTGTCAAGGAGGGGAGCTAAACCGTGGCTTGGACTTGCTTGGGTGGTGGAAGTTTAATCACGATCCAGACGAAGTATTTATACAGATGCATGCGACAGAGTGTTGCCACGCCTCGATCTGCTCCCCTCCTTGGTTAAGGAGGGGTTGGGGGTGGTTCGATAATCAACTCCCTTCCTTACCCGGCCCCTCCTTAACCAAGGAGGGGAGCTGCACCGTGCCCTGGATTCACGCAGGTGCAAGGTACTTTATATTTTCTGTGAAAAAGTTTTTCAGTACTCTTTGTTTGTATCTGGAATTCCTGATAGTTGAATGCCTGCGACAGAGTACGACAGTGCCTCGATCTGCTCCCCTGTAACCATTCTTACTGCTTGAAAAATGGAGCAGTTAAGGAAGGGATTTTATACAACCACCCCCGACCCCTCCTTGTCAAGGAGGGGAGCTAAACCGTGGCTTGGACTTGCTTGGGTGGTGGAAGTTTAATCACGATCCAGACGAAGTATTTATACAGATGCATGCGACAGAGTGTTGCCACGCCTCGATCTGCTCCCCTCCTTAGTTAAGGAGGGGTCGGGGGTGGTTCGATAATCAACTCCCTTCCTTACGAAGTATTTATACAGATGCATGCGACAGAGTGTTGCCACGCCTCGATCTGCTCCCCTCCTTAGTTAAGGAGGGGTCGGGGGTGGTTCGATAATCAACTCCCTTCCTTACGAAGTATTTATACAGATGCATGCGACAGAGTGTTGCCACGCCTCGATCTGCTCCCCTCCTTGGTTAAGGAGGGGTTGGGGGTGGTTCGATAATCAACTCCCTTCCTTACGAATTATTTATACAGATGCATGCGACAGAGTGTTGCCACGCCTCGATCTGCTCCCCTCCTTAGTTAAGGAGGGGTCGGGGGTGGTTGATTGTAAGCTGTCAACACCCACGGCCCTCCTGGCCGGGGAGGGGATTTGCTATCTACTGCTGCAAGCAATCAACCCAGTTGAAAATGTCGGTGTTCCAGTGACACTAAGTAGCCGTTTTTTTTCAGAAAATCCGCCACGTTTTCGGCTACAGCCACGGAGCGATGTCTGCCCCCGGTACACCCGAAAGCCATGGTCAGCCTGTAGCGGCCCTCCTTTTGAAACAGGGGCAGGATAAAGCCAAGGAAGTCCTTGTATTTTTCCAGATAGGAAGACCCCGGAGGCTTGCCCAGCACATAATCCGCAATAGCCGTATCTCTGCCTGACAGGCTTTTGAGTTCTGGTTCAAAAAAAGGGTTGGGCAGAAAACGCAGGTCCTGGACCATGTCGGCCTCGGAAGGCATGCCGTATTTGAATCCAAAGGAAATTATATGCACCCGTATACCGGCAAGAACCTGGTCCAGGCATTCCCATTTTTCCTTGAGTGCCCGGCGCAGGTCGTGGATGCTGAAATCCGATGTGTCCACCACCAGGTGAGCATCGCTGCGCAGTGGTTCCAGGATCTGTTTTTCCTTTTCCAGGGCCTGTTCCAGGCCGATTCCTTCTCCTTCCATGGGGTGCGGGCGTCTGGTTTCAGCGTACCTGCGCACCAGCACTCCAGAGCTGGCTTCAAGGTAGATTATCTGCAGGCAGATTCTGTTCTGGGACATCCTGTCCCTCACCCTGGACCATTCCCTGGCGAAGTCGCTCTGGCGCAGGTCCATACCCAGGGCCAGCCCCCGGAAGTTTTTGGGGTTTTCTCTGGAGAAAAGCTCCATTATCGTAGGGGCCAAGGTCACTGGAAGCCCGTCCACGCAAAAAAAACCCAGGTCTTCAAAGACGTTCAGGGCGGTGCTTTTTCCAGCCCCGGACAGGCCGGTGACAATAATTACCGGGTAGCAGCCCGCATGTTCTTTTTCTCTGCCTGGTACGTCCCGGATTAAACCCTGTTTATGAGTTTCCATAGTTCTTCCCTGGACTGGGCATTTATAAAGCAATCCTTGAAGTCAGGGTCCTGCAGCAGCCTGGAGATAAAAGCCAGGATTTTTAAATGCTTGCCAGCGCTTTTTTCCGGAGCCAGGACCAGGAAAAAAATGTGTACCGGCTTGTGATCCAGGGCGGAGAAATCCACACCTTCCCGGCTCAGACCGGCGCTGATAAGGATGTTATCCAGGCCGGCGATCTTGCCGTGAGGTATGGCCACGCCGTCGCCTATGCCGGTGGTGCCCAGGTTCTCCCTGCTCACGAGCACATTGTTGACTTCATTGCGGTCCAGGAAGTCGTGTTTTTCCACCAGGGGGGCGGCCAGTTCATCCAGGACTTCCGTCTTGTTTCTGGAGACCAGGCCGGCGACAATCTGGTCCGGGCTTAAAAAATCAGCAAGATGCATTGTATCTCTCTGTTATGCCAGACCTGTCTATACGCCTGGGTCAATAAAGCCGAAGTCCCCGTCCTTGCGGCGATAAACCACGTTTACCCTTTCGGTTTCAGCGTTTAAAAAGACCAAAAATTCGTATCCCAGGTTTTCCAGCTGCATGGCGGCCTCGTCCAGGGGCATGGGTTTGGGCTCGTACTGATCCGTGGCCACTATGCGGGGCTCCCGGCTCTGTCCCTCCTCTGCCGGGGAAAAACTGACCACATCCATGCGCACCTGCTGTTTTTCTCGTGTTTTTTTCTTTTTGTCCTTGATCTTATCTCTTTGTTTCTTGAGCTGGGCTTCAAGCTTGTCCAGGCTAAGGTCCACGGTGGAGTACATGTCTTCTGTTTCTTCGTTGGCAGAGATATGCAGATCTTTACCAGTGAGGATGCATTCAGCTATGTGCCTGAATTTTTCTACCTCCATATTTACCTGCAGAGAAACGTCGTCATTGTCAGTTATATATTTGGACAATTTTTCAAAACGATCCTGGGCGTAATTTTTCAGGTGATCAGAGGGTTCAAAACTTTTGAAATTGAATTTGATGTGCATGCTAGCCTCCTTGGATTTGTATATGGCTTTTGGAGTCAGAAGAATTTTTTCCTCTTTGAGGAAGAGGGAATGTCCAGAGCCATGCGGTACTTGGCCACAGTACGCCTGGCGATATTTACATCCAGGTTTTCTTTCAAAATGGCAGCTATGGCTTCATCGCTCAGTGGTTTTTTGGGGTCTTCCTCGCGAACCATCTTCTTGATGGCTGCCTTTACACTCTCGGAACCCACGTGGCCGCCTCCGTCCATGCTCAAGGCGCTGTTGAAGAAAAACTTGAGTTCAAAAATGCCGTAGGGAGTAGACACGTACTTGCTGGTGGTGATCCTGCTCACCGTTGACTCGTGCATCTCAATGTCCTCGGCCACTTCCTTGAGTATAAGAGGCTTTAACCGGCTTACTCCGTGCTCGAAGAACTCCTTTTGAAATTTGAGTATGCTCTGCATAACCTTGTACAGAGTGCGCTGCCTCTGGTGCAGGCTTTTCATGAGCCACACCGCTGAACGCGTTTTTTCCTGGATGTATTCGTTCTCCTGCTTGTTTTTCTTGTCTTTGACCAGCTGGTTTTCACCAGTATAAAAGGAACTGAGCTGCAGGTTGGGCAACCCGTCTTCATTCAAAAGGATGATAAAATCGTCTTCGTATTTGTAAACATAAATATCCGGGCTGATGTAAACAACATCCTCGCTGCCGTAGCTGGAGCCGGGGAAAGGGTCCAGGCTTCTTATGACCTCAATGTATTCCTGCATGTACTCCCGGCTGACCTTGAATTTTTTCAGAAGCGGGGCAATGCGGTTTTTTTCAATGTCTTCCAGGTGCTCCTTTACCAGTGAAGTGAGCACAGGATCGTCCTCGTTTAAGGCTTCAAGCTGTACCAGAAGACATTCCTGGATGTTTCTGGAACCTATGCCAATGGGGTCGAAATGCTGTATACGTTTTAAAACTCTTTTCACCTGCTCCTGTTCTGCGCCGGTGGATTCGGATATTTCCCGGGAAGTGGCCTGGAGATAGCCGCGGGAATCCAGATTGCCGATGATCTCTTCGCCGACAACCATATCTTCTTCGGAAAAATCCTGCAGCTGCAACTGCCAGAAGAGATGTCCTTCCAGTGAGGGCTTGGAAGAGTGTCTGGCCTCGAAACTTTGCATCTCTTCCGGGGTCTCCCTTTCATGGTGCACCGACTGCTTGGAACTGCTGGAAAATTCGCCCAGATAGTTTTCCCAGTCCGCATTTTTGATCATGGACTGTTCTTCGCTGTTGAGGCTTGTTTTGCGGTTGGCTTCTTCGTGTACATCCCGGGCCGTCTGCTCATCCTCCTGGTACTGGACCTCCTCCAGGATGGGGTTTTCCATGAGTTCCTGCTGCACCACCTCCAACAGCTCCACCCTGGAAAGCTGCAACAGCTTGATGGCCTGCTGCAGCTGCGGAGTCATCACCAGTTGCTGTGATAATTTGAGCTGTTGTCTGAGTTCCAGGGACATATTTATATAACCTGCTTACAATTGAAACGATTCTCCCAGGTATACCTGTCTGGCCCGGGCGTCCTGGGCTATTTCCCCTGGTGTGCCGTTCAGTATAACCTGGCCTTCAAATACGAGGGATGCCCTGTCGCAGATTTTCAGGGTTTCGCGCACGTTGTGATCTGAAATGAGCACACCTATGTTTTTTTCCTTTAGCTTAAGCACAATTTTCTGGATATCATCCACTGCAATGGGATCAATGCCTGCAAAGGGTTCGTCCAGAAGAATGAATTCAGGGTCCTTTATCAGGGACCTGGCTATTTCCAGACGCCGCCTTTCCCCTCCGGAAAGAAAGGAGGCCTTCTGATGAGCAAGCTTAGATATTCCCAGTTCGTGCATCAAAGACTCGGCCTTTTCCCGGCGGAGCTTTCTGTCCCTGCAGGTGTACTCCAGGATAAGCATCAAGTTGTCATAGACGCTCAGTTTTTTAAAAATGGAGCTTTCCTGCGGCAGATAACTCATCCCCAACTCTGCCCTTTTGGGCAGCGAAAGTCCAGTTATATCTTGACCGGCCAGTGCCACCCGGCCTTTGGTGGGGGGGATGATGCCCACCAGCATATAGAAGGTCGTGGTCTTGCCGGCGCCGTTGGGACCAAGAAGCCCCACTATTTCTCCCCGGTTTATGTCCAGGGATATTCCTTTGACCACGGGTTTTTTGCCATACTGCTTGTAAACGTCAAGGGCCTGCAGGGTGCTCACTGTCCGTCCCCGTCTGAATCGTCTGAATGAAAGATTACCCGGACCCTTCTTTCCTCGCTGCCGTATACCCGGGATGTATTGTCTTTGAGGTTGAGAACGATTTTTTCCCCTTCAACACTGTTTTTGCCTTCAATAAGCCTGGGGTCCTGCTCCAGTTCTACAATCTCTGTGTCGGGATAATATGTCAGAAGTCCGCTGCGGCCCTCCCTGCCTTCTCCCTGGATCCGCACCTGTCCCCGGGCGACGATTTTCTCTATGTCATCATCTTCTCCGGCTTCAGGTGCGGTCTCATCCATGTCCGCATCCGACCTGAGATATACGTAAAGCTTGTCTGACCAGAGCTCGAAATCAGGGCGGCGGACATAAACGTCACCGGAAAACACAATTAGATTTTCCGCGCCTTTAAAGGTCATGTCCCGTGAGGTAATCTCCGTACCCTTGTCGTTTTCAGCCTGGATCCCGGCAGGGTAAAGAAATAAGGCCGCCAGGACACAGACCAGGATATAGGGAAAAAATCTGCAGTGCATTGTGATTGCCTGTATTCTGTTCATGATGTGTTTTGTTCAGTTTCCCCGGATGCTGGTCCTGACACCCTGGGTGGCCACGATTTTGTCCTCTTCAAGCATTATAAGGGCCCTGGGGGTGTCTACCCTCATGCCCCGGCCCGTAAAGGAAACATTGTCTTCCAGCAGGACATGTCCCTCGCCTTCCTTGTATGTAGCCTTTTCTGAAGTGGTGTAAAGGCCCCCTGAACGGGCCTTTACGTCGGGCCACATATAAAGGGTTCCGCTGTCCTGGTCTATTCTGCCCCGGGCAGCCCTGATTTCAACAGGTTCGCCGTTTTTCTCTCCGAAATAGGTCATGACAGGTTCCTGCAGAAGGTAGATGTTCTCCTTGCGCATGAAGCCTGCCTGTTTTGCGTCAAGCTCCCAGATTTTTTTGTCCCGGCCGCTTTGAACCAGGGTCAGATCCCTGATGTTTAAATCAACTTCCAGGTCCTGGTCAAAGTCAACTTGTCTCGGCCCCGGGGTTTCGCGCCAGAAAATGCTCAGCAGGAAAAACATGAGCATAACCGTAAGGATTATGGGAAAGGCTTTCTTAAGCATGTTTCTGGACCCATTTGCGCCACTCCTGTTCCAGCCTTCCCTGGGCCTGCAGGATAAAACGCACGGCCTGACGCACTGCTCCGTGGCCGCCTCTTTGTGTACTGGTCCAGGCGGCCAGCTTCCTGATTTCCGGCTGGGCATTGGCCACAGCCATGGGAAGTCCTACGCACTGCATAGGACCTGCGTCCACCCAGTCATCACCGAGGTAGGCCATTTGCGAAAACAACAGGTTTTTTTCCCGGGAAAGCTGCCTGATGAAGGGCATTTTATGGGTTGATCCTGAAAAATAATCATTTATTCCAAGTTCTTTGACTCTTGTTTCCACCGCGCCGGAATTGAGCCCGGTTATCACAGCCACCTCCAGTCCGGCGGCCATGGCCAGCTTAAGCCCCAGCCCGTCCTGGACATTGAACCTTTTTATTATCCGTCCATCGGGGTCGTAGTAAAGACCACCGTCGGTAAGCACCCCGTCGGCGTCCAGGACAAGAAGTTTTACTTTTTGCGCGGCTTGAGCCGGATGGTTATGCATGCAGGGCGTCTCTTATCTTCAAAAGGTTTTGCAGCAGAGAAAAGGTTTCATCTATAGGCCAGGAGTTGGGCCCGTCGCAAAGGGCCATTTCCGGACGGGGGTGAACCTCCATGAATATGCCGTGAGCCCCTGCAGCCACTCCGGCCCGGGCCAGGACCGGGACAAACTCGCGCTGACCTCCGGAGGCGGTCTTGAGGCCTCCGGGAAGCTGCACCGAGTGCGTTGCGTCCAGGATGACCGGAAATCCAAGCCCGGACATGATGGCAATGGACTTGAAGTCCACTACCAGGTTGTTGTAGCCGAAAGTTGTGCCCCTCTCAGTGAGCCATATGCCGGGGTTCCTGGAGGCGGCTTTGTCCACCACCCCGGCCATGTCCCAGGGGGCCATGAACTGGCCTTTCTTGATGTTTACGATTTTTCCCGTGGCAGCAGCGGCCAGGATGAGATCGGTCTGCCGGCAAAGAAGGGCGGGGATCTGGATCACGTCGGCGACCCCGGCCGCTTCATCCGCCTGCTGCGGGGCGTGTATATCCGTAATAACGGGCAGGCCTGTGCGTTTTTTTATCTCCTGCAGCCACTCAAGGCCTTTCTCCATGCCCGGACCCCGGAACCCGTCAAGGGAGCTGCGGTTGGCCTTGTCAAAGGAGCTTTTAAAGACGATGTTCACATCCAGGCTGGCGGCCATACCGGCCAGGCTCTCTGCCGTCTGCAGGGCCATGTCCCTGCTTTCCAGCACGCACGGGCCCAGGATGAAAAACAGGTCTTTTCTGCTTGATTCAAAGAGATCTTTCATAGCATCAGGAGTGTTGGTCATTCAAGGTTCTTTATCAAGTGATTTTTCCCCGGAAGCCTTATCCGGATTTTTTTCTTCAGGGAGTGCATACTGCCCGGCGGCGCGGATAAATTCCCTGAACAGGGGATGGGCCCGCATGGGGTTTGATTTGAATTCCGGGTGAAACTGACAGCCAAGGAACCATGGATGGTCCTTGAGCTCAACGATCTCCACCAGTTTTTCATCAGGTGAAAGACCACTGAGGATGAGGCCATGGGACTTGAAATCCGGGGCGAATTTCATGTTGAATTCGTATCTGTGCCTGTGTCTTTCCGATACCTCGGAGGTGTTGTAGGCCTGCATGGCCTTAGTGCCAGTCTTGAGAACGCAGGGGTATGCGCCCAGGCGCATGGTGCCCCCTTTGTGACTGCCGGTATCGCGTTTCTGGGTGGTACGGTTTCTAAAGTCAAACCACTCGGTCATTAGATAGATTACCGGGTAAGGTGTATCCGGGTTGAATTCCTGGGAGTCGGCCCCTTCCAGCTGGAGTACGTTTCTGGCGTATTCAATGACCGCGCACTGCATGCCCAGGCAGATCCCGAAAAAGGGGATGTTGTTTTCCCGGGCATACCTGATGGCCAAAATTTTGCCCTCTATGCCCCGGGTCCCGAAGCCTCCGGGGACCAGAACCCCGTGAACCCCCTGCATCTGCCGGGCAAGGCTTTCTTGAGACAGGTCATCTGAATTTATGTACCTGGGTATGACCCTGGTTTCATTTTCCAGGCCGGCGTGAATCAATGCCTCATGCAGGCTTTTATAGGATTCCCTGAGGTCTACGTACTTGCCTACTATGGCTATATGCAGTTCGCTTTTGTAGTGGTTCAGGCGATATACCAGGTTTTCCCAGGCCTGCAGGCCGGGGTTTTTGGCCGGAAGCTTGAGCAGGATGGCCACTTTCTGGTCCAGTCCTTCATCGTAGAGCATGAGCGGAACTTCGTATATGCTCTGAACGTCCCGGGCAGTGAAAACCGCATCCGGATCCACATTGCAGAAAAGGGCGATCTTGGATTTTATATCCTGTTCCAGGTCAACTTCACAGCGGCACAGGATGATATCCGCCTGGATGCCGATGCTTCGAAGCTCCTTGACGCTGTGCTGGGTGGGCTTGGTTTTGATTTCCCCTGCGGCCTTGATGTAGGGTACAAGAGTCAGGTGTATGTACAGGACGTTTTCCTTGCCCAGGTCTCCTCTCAGCTGCCGGATGGCCTCCAGGAAGGGAAGGCTTTCAATGTCTCCCACAGTTCCACCGATTTCGATGATGGCCACGTCTTCGTCATCGGTGGCTACACTCAAAATGGCGTTTTTTATTTCGTCGGTCACGTGGGGGATAACCTGGACGGTGCCGCCCAGATAATCACCACGGCGTTCCTTGGTTATCACTGAATGATAGATGGAGCCTGAGGTGAAGTTGTTCAACTGGCTCATGGGCTGATCCAGGTAGCGCTCGTAATGTCCCAGGTCCAGATCGGTCTCGGCCCCGTCTTCAGTGACGTAAACCTCTCCGTGCTGAAAAGGATTCATGGTCCCGGGATCGACATTTATATAGGGATCCAGCTTCTGCAGGGTCACCTTGAGCCCCCGGGCCTTGAGCAGGGCGGCAATGGAGGCTGCTGCCAGTCCTTTGCCCAGGGAGGAGAGAACTCCGCCGGTAATGAAAATAAACTTGGTCTTCATGAAAACACCTTGAGATTTGAAGTTTGTGCTGCACCCGATATTAATACAGGGATGTTTTGACCCTGAATTCATCCTGTATATCCCATGCAGGTTCTGTTGCCAAGTCCTGTTATTATCGTCCTGCCAGGTGTTTTATGAACATGTTCAGGGATTGATTGACATATAAGACTGTTGAGGATATTTTGGCGTAAATTTGTATTTAAAAAAGGAGGTCCAAATTGAACAGCTTAATTTTCGGTCCAAACGGAAGCGGAAAAGGTGCACAGGGTTCTCTGGTCAAAAACAAGTATAATCTTGCCCACATCGAGTCGGGAGCCATCTTCAGAGAACATATCAAGCAGGGTACAGAACTCGGGCAGAAGGCCAAAGAGTACATAGACAAGGGGGAGCTGGTCCCTGATGAGATCACTGTTCCCATGGTCCTGGAGACACTCAAGAAGGAAGGCCAGGGAGGATGGCTCCTGGACGGCTTCCCGCGCAATCCCGCCCAGGCCAAGATGCTGTGGGACGCCCTGCAGAAAGAGGGCATGAAGCTCAATTATGTCATAGAGGTTCAGCTCTCCAGGGATGCGGCCAAAAAGAGAATCATGGGCCGCAGGCTGTGTGCCAATGATCCCAACCATCCCAATAACATTTACGTGGAAGCCATCATGCCCGACGGCGACAAGTGCCGCATCTGCGGAGGAGAGCTCAAGGCCAGGTCCGATGACCAGGACGAGGAAGCCATCGATAAACGTCACGATATTTATTACGATACCGAGAACGGGACCCTGGCTGCAGCCTATTTCTTCAAAGACCTGGCAGCCAAGGAAGGCTTCAAGTACATTGAACTGGACGGAAGCGGCAGTATAGAAGAGGTCAAGGACGCACTGCAGAAGCAGCTTGATTAGACTTACTCTAGATATCCTGTCATAAAAAACAATAACCACGCTAAGAAGCGTGGCAGGCCTTAGACAGGATTAACAGGATGACAGGATAAGCAATCAGCGGCCGGAAGCCGCAGATTGCATTAACCATCCAGCACTCACTTTCTTCCGGCACTCATGAATGCAGGAAAAAAGTGAGTGCTGGAGTGATAACCTTTTGGCCTGGCTTCCGGCCAGGACAAAATGATTTTTTTCTTTATCCATCTCTTAATCCTGTTAATCCTGTCAAATAGCTCTTTTCTTTATTGGGTTGCGGGCAAAGCCCGCCTTAGTTTGTTACAGTTACAGATGTATTGGGCAGAACATGTTTATTGGATGCTAAAATCTGAAATATTTTTTTAAAGGCGGAAGCCGGTACCGGCTTCCGCCTTAGATTGCCCTTGTAAGGACAATGGAGAACCTATGGAATTAAATATTGTCGCCCCGGAACAGGAACTGCCCCTTGAACGGGCCTATGTGGTCAATATGAGCATCAAATCCTTCAAGGGCCGTAAAAACGTGGAGGTTCACCTCTTTCGCGGCCACTGGGACCCTGAGGAACTGCAGTCTTATGACTGGACCAAAATACTGGGCAAATCCCTGCAGGAGATGGAGGACGGTGAAAAGGATGCAGTCCGGGCCATTATGGAAGCCTTTACCCGCAGGGAGCGCGACCATCTGGTTCAGTACCTGCAGAACAGGTATGCCGGACGCCTTACAGTCATAAACAGTGCTGCCCTGCCTTTTCCTGTTCCGTCGGGAGTTGTTCCCCTGGCCGACATGCCAGAAGATGAAAACATGGGGCGTATCCGTCTGGATAAGGTTCCCAATTATTCCCTGGATTTTGCAGTGCACGGATTTTACGACCTAAGCGCCCACCCTCCCATTCTCCGGGATGAAGAACCCTGAGGGGTTACACGAAAAGTCCCACTTTTCGGTCCTGTCCCGGGTTTGGTTTTTCCCCTTTCCCAGTTCTTCCAGAAAAAAGGCCCTGGATACCTCCTGTGCCCCGAAACGAAGCATGTGCCTTGTTGTCTGCTGGCAATCCATGAGCAGGTATCCTTTATTCTGCATGATTCTGCAGAGGTATACCAGTGCTGTCTTGGATGCATCCGGCACCCTGTAGAACATGGATTCCCCGAAAAAAATGCTGCCCAGGGCCAGGCCGTAAATTCCTCCGGCCAGCTGTCCTCTATGCCAGGCTTCCACTGAATGGGCAATGCCCATGTGGTGCAGGCGGATATAGGCGCTGATCATCTCCGGCACCAGCCAGGTACCGTGACCACCGGCTCTTTTGATTCCGGCACAGTATTCTATCACTTTTTCAAAGGCCTGGTCCGCGGTTATGGTGAATTTTCCGGAGTTGAGCACCCGGCGCAGGCTTCTTGGTATGTGCAGGCTGCCGGGAAAGAGAACAAGCCTGGGGTCAGGAGACCACCACAAAATGGGAGAGCCCGGGCCGTACCAGGGGAAAATACCCCGGCTGTAAGCCGCGATAAGGCGCTCAGGCGTGAGATCCCCGCCCACGGCCAGCAGCCCGTCTGGGCCGGCCTGACCGGGGTGCGGGAATTCAAGGTTCCTGGAGAGGAAGGTAATGGTCACTTAAACTTTAACTGGTCATTTTTTTTGTCGTGCTCCACCTTGACCACGGACTTTTTGTTATTCTGCCCGAACAAAAGCTTTTCCGCCAGGGGATCCTTGATCTGCTCCTGAATCAGCCTGGCCAGGGGCCTGGCCCCGAAAGTGGGATCATAGCCTTTTTCAGCCAGCCATTCCCTGGCCGGCGCAGACAGCTGGACCTGGACCTTCTTGCCCTTGAGCTGCTGATTGAGCTCCCGGATGCTTTTGTCCACAACCTGCTGCATCACTTCCTTGCTCAGAGCGTTGAAGGGGATTATTGCATCAAGGCGGTTGCGGAATTCAGGGCTGAACATGTTTTCCACAGCCTTGACCCCCTTGGCGGTAAGGTCCTCCTGATTCTCCTGCCCGAAGCCGATGCTGGGGGAACTCATTTCCCTGGCCCCGGCATTGGAGGTCATAAGAAGGGTCACATGGCGAAAGTCGGCCTTTCGTCCGCTGTTGTCGGTGAGGGTGGCGTAATCCATTATCTGCAGCAGGATGTTGAACATGTCCGGGTGAGCCTTTTCGATCTCGTCCAGAAGAAGAATGCTGTAAGGATTCTTGCGGATTGATTCCGTTAGCAGGCCGCCCTGGTCAAAGCCCACGTATCCTGGAGGAGCTCCGATGAGTCTGGCCACGGCGTGTTTTTCCATGTATTCGCTCATGTCGAAACGGATGAAGCTCACGCCCATGACCTGGGCCATCTGCCTGGAAAGCTCGGTCTTGCCCACTCCGGTGGGGCCTATGAGCAGGAAGTTGCCAATGGTTTTGTTTTCCTCGCGAAGGCCCGCCCGAGAGCGTTTTACAGCCCTGGTCAGGGCCTGTATGGCCTTGTCCTGGCCGAAGATGGCGTCCTGCAGGTGCTGGTCCAGGCTGAAAAGTTTTTCCTTGTCAGAAGAGGAAATCTGCCTGGAGGGGATCTTGGCCATTCTGGAGACCACCTGTTCAATATCCTTGGGTGAAATCTGCTTCTTGGTCTTGCCGGATCCGGAGAGGACAAAGATGGACCCTGCCTCGTCCAGGACATCAATGGCCTTATCCGGAAGATAGCGGTCGTTGATGTAGCGTGCAGAAAGATCCACTGCCGCCTTCAGGGCAGAGGGCATGTATTTTACGTGGTGGAATTCCTCGTAGTAGGGCTGCAGCCCCTTGAGTATTTCCAGGCTTTCGCTGGTGCTTGGTTCGGGCAGTTCTATCTTCTGAAATCTGCGGGACAGGGCCTTGTCTTTTTCAAAATGGTTCTTGAATTCTTCATAGGTGGTGGAGCCGATACAGCGGATTTCACCCGAGGCAAGCACAGGCTTGAGGATGTTGGAGGCGTCCATGGAGCCACCGCTGGTGGCCCCGGCCCCGACTATTGTATGAATCTCGTCGATGAAAAGTATGGCCCCGGGGATCTCTTTTATTTCCTTGATTACTCCCTTGAGCCTGTTTTCAAAGTCTCCCCTGAACTTGGTTCCGGCCAGAAGCGCGCCCATGTCCAGGGCGAAAATCCTGGTATCGAAAAAAGGTTCGGGAACTTTTTTCTGTGATATCTGCAGGGCCAGTCCTTCGGCCATGGCTGTTTTGCCCACCCCTGCATCGCCGACAAATATGGGGTTGTTTTTCCTGCGCCGCAAAAGCACCTGGATGACCCTTTTGAGCTCTTCCTCTCTGCCCACAAGAGGGTCGATGAGCTTTTTGCCGGCCTTTTCCACCAGGTCCTGGGTGTACTGGGCCAGAGCGCTTTTTTCGTTTTTTTCCTTGGGCTTGCATCCGGAACAGGCCGATCCCGGACGGTCCTTTTCCATGCCGTGGGAGATGTACTCCAGAATATCCAGGCGGCTCAAGCCCTGGGACTGCAGATAGTAGACAGCAAAGGCCTCTTCTTCTTCAAACATTGCCGCCAGCAGGTCCCCGGCCTGGATCATATTCTTGCCCGAGGACTGTATCTGGGACAGGGCCTTGTGCATGACCCTCTGCACCCCGATGGTCTGGACCACTTCGCGGTCGCCGCTTGGAGGCATTACCTCCATATGATCGGTGAAAAACCTTTCCAGCTGATTTTTGAGCTTAAACAGGTCTGCGCCACAGTCCGAAAGGACCTCTTTGCCCTTGTCATCCATGAGATAGGCGTAGAGTATATGTTCCAGAGTCAGGTACTCGTGGTGGCGGACCTTGACTTCCCGTATGGCCCTGGCGATTATTCTTTCCAATTCTTTACTTAGCATTTAAACCTCTTCCATTGTGCATTTAAGGGGGTAACCTTTTTTCCTGGCCATGCTGGTGACCATGGCCACCTTGGTTTCTGCGACCTCCCCGGTATAGATACCGCATACACCTGTGCCGTTCTTGTGTACACTCAGCATTATATGCATTGCTTCGGATTCCGTCTTGTGAAAGACTTTCTGCAGCACATGAACTACGAATTCCATGGTGGTATAATCGTCATTGTGCAGCAGAACCTTATAGCGCTGCGGTTCCTTTATTTCTTCCTCAGACACTGTCCCCGGGCTGGGCAGAGTCCCTGTAAGTTCTTTACTCATAACGATTTAGCGTAATGTTTTTTGTTTAAAAGTCAATAATCCGGAGGTTTGCCGATTGTGAGAACTAATACCACAAAGCATGACTGGAATCAATATGTAACATGCTCCAGACAAAGCCCCCGGGCCGGGGCGGTTGCAGGGGCCAGGGCCCTGTCCCGGCCCTGGATAATGGACTTTAGTTCAGCCTGGGATAGTTTTTTTCTTCCAACCTGGACCAGGGCGGAGACAATATTTCTGGCCATCTGTTTCAAAAAACCGTCGGCCTGAATCCAGACCACTGTTTCCTGGGGAGTAAACCCGGGTGCCAGGAGGATGTTCCGGACGGTCCTTATGGTATCCGTAATTTCGGTGCCCTTGTTCATAAAGCAGTTGAAATCATGGCTCCCTGTCAGGCAGGTGGTGGCTTCCTGCATTGCTTCCAGGTCGAGGGGGCCTGTGTTCCAGACAAAGTTTCTACGCTGGGGATAAAAAAAGGCTCCCTGGGTCCACAGGGTGTAGGAATACTGCTTGGCCCGGGCCGAAAAACGGGCGTGGAACTTTCTGTCTGTCCGGGCAAAGTCAAGTACGCGAATGCCTGGGGGTAAAACGGCATTCAAGGCCCTGTTCCAGGGAACATTGAGAAATTTTGGCGGTGGATCGAAGTGGGCAACCTGCCCCAGGGCATGCACTCCGGCATCGGTGCGTCCGGAACCGTGCACGCGTATACTTGCGGAACAAATTCGGGACAGGGCCTTTTCAAGCTCCCCCTGGATGGTAAGGCCGTCTTTCTGGATCTGCCAGCCGTTATATCCGGTGCCGTCGTAGGCAAGAGTAAGTCTTACACGCATATCCATCTATACCTGCCGGTTATTCCTGCCGGGATGCGCAGGTACTCAAGGCGTCTGCAGAAGCCACATCTGCACTGAGCCGGCAATCTGCTCCCTGCTTCAGGTCCCGGCTTTGCATGGATTTTTTGATGCTGTTTATGGTAGTGGTTTTGTCTCTGGACCATTCCGGGGTAAGAAGCTCGTCCCCGGAAGGATCCCCGGTAAGCCGGTGCACCACAATGTCCGGTCTCAGTCTGGACAGGGCCGCCACGGCCCAGTTTACGTACTCTTCCCGGGACAGGGGAGTGAAAAGCCCCTGTCTCCACCATCCGGCCAGGGGGGTGTTTTTGCAGACGTAGATGTTATGCACTTTGATCCCCTGGACCGGAAGCAGGTTTATAAAATCTACAGTTTCCAGGAAATCCTCCAGGTTTTCCCCGGGCAGACCTGCTATGACATGAGCGCACACTTTCAGGCCCTCTCTGTGGGCCATGCGGCAGGCATGGGCAAAATCATCAGGCGTGTGTCCCCGGTTTATGCGCTTTAGGGTCTCAGGCCTGGAGCTTTGAAGACCCATTTCCAGCCAGGTCTCTTTTGCCTGGAATCCGGCCAGGATACGCATCTTTTCCTGATCCAGGCAGTCCGGCCTGGTGCCTGTGCACAGAACTTCCAGGCCCGGGAGAGAGGCAAGCTCTTTGAGGCAGTTTTTTATTCTAAAGGCAGGGCCGTAGGTATTGCTGAAAGATTGCAGGTAAGCAGCAAATAACGCTTCCGGATGCCTGGACAGATATTTTGTGCGCCAGTATTGGTACTGCTGCTCAAGGCTCATGCCTGAGGAGTATAGTCCGGTTCCGGATCCTGCCGGATTGCAGAATATACAGCCTTTGTCAGAGATGGTGCCGTCCCTGTTGGGACAGTCAAAACCAGCATCCAGGGGGATTTTTTGAACCCGGGTGTTGAACTTTTTTCTCCAGTGGCTGGATAGAGTATTGTAGATATCCATATAAAAAACGCAGCCCTGCCGTATTGCCTGTTGGTTCTACTTCTGATAATATTTTTAGATTGGGTCATTAATTATACAGACAGACGGCCTACCGGGGAAAGACCCGCTCTTTATCCGGGCGTCGCAGTGCTGTACGCATAAACCCTACATTAAGCATATTCAAGCCCCGGGTCAATTCAGGGGCTGGATCCGCACCTGACTCTGGCCTTGCCATCAACCTTAATTCCCGGATGCCTGTTCAATTATCGGCACCGGGCAAATACTCGAGCGGAGAAAAGTAATGACGAGAATTCTGGACCGACTGTTCGGAGCTGTGTCCAACGACCTGGCCATCGACCTGGGGACCGCCAACACCTGCGTGTATGTAAAGGGCAAGGGTATTGTCCTGCGGGAACCATCTGTGGTAGCGGTCAAAAGAGACTTGCGGGGCAACAACAAGGTGCTGGCCGTGGGGGAAGAAGCCAAGAAGATGCTCGGGCGTACTCCGGGCAACATTACAGCCATCCGTCCCATGAAGGACGGAGTAATAGCCGACTTTGAAGTCACGGAAGCCATGCTCAGGCATTTTATAACCAAGGTGCACAACAGCAGGCGACTGGTGAGACCGCGTATAATCATCTGCGTGCCAACGGGCATCACTCAGGTGGAAAAAAGGGCGGTCAAGGAATCCGCGCAGAGTGCCGGAGCCAGGGAAGTCTATCTCATTGAGGAGCCCATGGCTGCAGCCATCGGGGCCAACCTGCCCATAACCGAGCCCACTTCCAACATGGTTGTGGATATCGGCGGAGGCACCACCGAGGTTGCGGTGATCTCCCTGTCCGGAATAGTCTACAGCAGGTCTGTCCGGGTGGGCGGCGACAAAATGGACGACTCCATCAAGCATCACGTCAAGCGCAAGTACAATATGCTCATCGGAGAGAGCAACGCGGAAATCATAAAAAACACAATAGCCTCGGCCTATCCCCTGGATGACGAACAGCAGATGGTGGTCAAGGGCCGGGACCTGGTTTCGGGGATACCCCAGAATATCACCATAACCTCCGAAGAGGTGCGCAAGGCCATCTCGGAACAGGTGGAAAGCATTGTCCAGGCGGTAAGAATCGCCCTGGAACAGACACCGCCGGAACTGGCCTCGGATATCGTGGACCGCGGCATAGTCCTTACCGGGGGCGGGGCCCTGCTCAAGGGCCTGGACAGGCTGCTCATGGATGAGACATCCCTGCCCATTACGGTGATAGAAGATCCACTGTCCACAGTGGCTGTTGGATCCGGCAAAGTTCTGGATAATCTTGATGTACTCAAGGAGGTTACCATAGATTAGCCTGGAAATTACTGCCAAAAAAATTATCGGCCTGTTCTTTGTCTGTGTTGCACTGTACCTGGGTCTTTATACCTGGAATGCCCGCACTGAAGTCCTGGATCGCCTGGGGGCCTATACAGGCCTGGAATTCGTGGGCTGGGTGCTCAAACCCGGAGTCCGGGTCCATTCCATGGCCCAGGATTTCTGGGAGCGCTATGTATATCTGGTGGACGTGCACCAGGAGAACAGGGAGCTTCGCCGTGAACTGGACAGTCTCAAGCTGGAGCTGGCTGCCAAGTCTGAAAAGGCTGCTTTCGCCGAGAGGCTTGAAGACCTTCTGGAGTTTACTTCACCACCGGGCTGGAGCAGCAGCGGGCTGCGGGTCGTGGCCCACAATTACGGCCCCTTGGGTGTTCTGGAATCCATTATCGTGGACAAGGGACGGCTGCAGGGGATAAGCTCCAACATGCCTGTGGTGGCTCCGGAAGGTGTTCTTGGAAGGACCTATAAAACCGGTCTCAACTTTTCAACCGTGCTGCTGCTTTCAGACCCCAACAGCCGCATACCTGTGGTCAGCTCAAGGTCCAGGACCCCGGGCATAATCGCCGGACAGGGCCAGAACAAGCCTCTGGCGGTTCAGTATGTGCATTTGAATGCTCCGCTGCAGGAGGGGGAGTACTTAGTAACTTCCGGTACAGCCGGTATTTACCCCAAGGGCCTGCCGGTGGCCAGGGTGAGCAGGGTGGAGCGTTCCGAAATCCGCCTGTTTCAGCTGGTGGAGGCTGAAAAGCTGGTGTCGGCGATGGACAGGGAAGAGGTCATGGTTCTGGACAATATAACCAAGTTAAGGACTGATTACCTGGATTTCGACGGTATTATCCGGGACTTTTCAGGGGAGGATATGCTGCTGGACGAGCGGGGCGGATATGATTTTTAACAAGGGTTTTTGAAGCAGGGGAACTTTTCTGTTCAAACATACAGCATTCTGGATTTTTTTCACCATCGTCGGGATCTGGGGGCAGTTTTTCCTGCCCGGCACGGACTTCTTCTCTCCTGGACTGGTGGTGCTTCTGCAGTTCGGATTTATAAATACAGCCTTCTGGCTGGGGTGCTTATGGATGCT
The DNA here is from genome assembly GCF_000174435.1 of Desulfonatronospira thiodismutans ASO3-1. Taxonomy (NCBI): domain Bacteria; kingdom Pseudomonadati; phylum Thermodesulfobacteriota; class Desulfovibrionia; order Desulfovibrionales; family Desulfonatronovibrionaceae; genus Desulfonatronospira; species Desulfonatronospira thiodismutans. Next base: position 490,953 of record NZ_ACJN02000003.1, on the reverse strand, counting down.
CCTGCTGGAAGGGACCGGTAACCTGGCCTTCGGGACCGTAATCCTTTATTATGCAGGTCTGATCATGACGTATTCTCTGGCCAGCATGTTTTTTGAGGCCAGAAATGTTTTGTTCATGGCTTTTTTATTCCTGTTTCTTGCTGTTTTTAAAAAAGGCCTTGTCTTAGTCATGGCCGGCATGCAGGATCTTGGTCAGCCGGTGCACATGGATGCGGAGTCAGTACTTGTTCAGTTCGCTGTGCATTTTATCCTCTGGATGTTAATATATAATCTTTTTAATAAGTACATAATGCATGAGCTTGTTCGAAGAAAAAAGCCTGCTGCGTGAAAAGCTGGGATACAATTTTCTTCTGTTCCTGGTGGTCGCTCTGTTCTGTGTTTTTGCGGTGCGTTTGTGGTACCTGCAGGTTTACAAGGCGGACTACTTTTTTGAAAAGGCCCAGGACAATGTGCAGCGCAGGCAGCTGGTCTATGCCCCCAGGGGGCTTTTTCAGGACCGCGATGGCAGACTGCTGGCGGTGAACGAGCCTTCATACAGCCTGGCCCTGGTCCGGGAGGACACACCGGACATAGACCGGACTCTGAAGCAGATAAGCAGGTGGACCAACATCCCTCTGGAGCAGATCAGGGCCGAGTTTGAAAGGGGCAGGGACATGGTCAGGTCTTTTGAAAAGCAGGTCCTGGTATCCAACCTTTCCTATGAGCTTTTGACCAGGGTGGAGACCGAGGTGCCTTACTGGCCGGGGGTGAAAATCATGGTGCAGCCCAGGAGGAAATACCCGCAGGGTGAAGTTCTGTCCCATGTGCTGGGTTACGTGGCCCAGGCCAGCGAGGAGGAGCTCAAAAGGGACCCCGGTCTGCGACTGGGGGACAATGTGGGCAAGCACGGCCTTGAACTGACCATGGAGCAGACTCTGCGGGGGACCAAAGGGCTCAAGCAGCAGGAGGTGGATGCTGCGGGCAGGGTCCTGCGGGAACAGGTGCTTCAATACCCGGAATCAGGTCAGAACGTGCAATTGAGCATAGATCTTGACCTGCAAAAGCACATTTATTCCCAGATGCAGGGTAAGAGCGGAGCTGTGGTGGTCCTTGATGCCGATACCGGGCAGGTCAGGGCCCTGGTAAGCACCCCGGGTTATGACAACAACAAGTTCGTTTTCGGCATATCCCATGCTGACTGGAGGGATCTTATCGAAGATCCGCACAGGCCCCTGCGCAACAGGACCATCCAGAACGCTTATCCCCCGGGTTCCGTATTCAAGCCTGTCATGGCCGCCCTGGGCCTGGAAGAGGGGTTTGATCCGGAAGAGGAGATTTTCTGCAGGGCCCGTTACAGGCTGGGTAACCGGGTTTTCAGGTGCTGGCATCATCATGGAGATGTGGATATGAGCAAGGCCTTAGTCCAGTCCTGCGATACTTATTTTTACAAACTGGCCCGCAAGCTGGGTGTGGACAAGATGAGCCCCTTTGCAAAAAAAAGCGGGCTGGGAAAGCCCACCGGGATCAATCTTCCCCACGAAAGGGCCGGTATCATACCGGACAGGGACTGGAAGCTCAGAAATGTAGGCGAGGCCTGGAGAGGCGGGGACAATCTGAACATGGTCATTGGGCAGGGTTTTGTGCAGACCACTCCACTTCAGATGGCGGTTTTTACCGCGGCACTAACCAATGGAGGTACGCTTTACAGGCCAAGCCTTCTACTGGAGGAAAAGAAGCTGGACCCCCAACCCTTGCCGTGGCAGGAAGAAACTCTGGATTTTATTTACCAGGCCATGGTGGATACCGTGGAAAAGGAACGCGGTACAGCCAGACGGCTCCGGACCAGGGATGTGGAGGTGGGGGGCAAGACCGGTACGGCTCAGGTGGTCAGGCTGATGCCTGAACATGAAGATGACGAACTCGAGGCGGTTGACTACTGGTTCAGGCATCACGGCTGGATGATCAGTACTGCCAGAAAGGGAGATGAGAATTACGCAGTGGCCACCCTGGTTGAGCACGGCGGATCCGGTTCCGGTGCAGCCGGCCCGGTGGTCAAGTCCATCTATGACTATCTCTTCAGTTCCGAGAAGGCAGCACAAGAGGACCTTCCATGATCGACAGACAGCTGGTTCTGCATATAAACTGGTATATACTGGCTATGGTGGCTTTGCTTTTCGCCGCCGGGGTTCTCAATCTCTATTCCGCCAGCGCCTTCAGAATGGGCGAGGGAACAACCCTGAACAATTTCTACAGCAGACAGCTTGTATGGGGAGGGGCGGGCTTTCTGGCCATGCTTGTGGTCATGTCCTTCGACTACAGGCACCTCAAGGTCATGTCCTGGTATATTTACGCAGTATCATTGATTCTGCTGGCCTGTGTTTTTTTCTGGGGGGTCTCCATTTACGGTGCCCAGAGGTGGCTGCACCTGGGCTTTGTCAGCTTTCAGCCCAGTGAACTGGTGAAACTCGGTGCCCTGATCCTCACTGCCCATATCCTGTCCAGGGATGAACATCCCCTACAACTCAAGGATCTGCTCAAGGTACTTATCATTATCATCATACCGGTAATAATGGTGGCCAGGCAGCCGGACCTGGGCTCGGCCCTGGTCATACTTTTCCTTCTGGCCGGCATTGTTGTTTATCAGGGCATAGACAGGAAGCTGGTCAAGGCTCTTCTGGTGCTCCTGCCCATGATCGCCCCCCTGTTCTGGTTCATGCTGCACGATTACCAGAAAACCAGACTGCTCAGTTTTTTGAATCCCGCCCAGGATCCTCTGGGCTCGGGCTATCATGTCATTCAGTCCCAGATTGCTGTCGGCTCAGGCGGGTTCTGGGGCAAGGGCTTCATGGAAGGGACCCAGAGCCAGCTCAGGTTTTTGCCTGAAAAACACACAGATTTTGCTTTTTCGGTTTTCAGCGAGGAATGGGGCTTTCTCGGGGCCCTGATACTTCTTCTGGTTTTCTGTGTGTTTTTATACCAGGTGCTGTCAACCTCTCAGCAGGCCAAGGACAGGTTCGGCTCTCTTCTGTGTGTCGGAGTGTTTTTTTATTTTTTTCTGCAGATAATGGTCAATATGGGAATGGTGCTGGGAATGCTGCCGGTGGTGGGCATACCCATGCCCTTTATAAGCTACGGGGGTACCTCGGCCCTGGTTAATTTTATCATGGTGGGACTGGTGCTCAATGTTTCCATGCGTCGCTACATGTTTAAGAGCTGAAAACTATGCTGGGTATTTTCAAATTCAAGGGTAAAGGAGTAAAGATGGGTAAGGACGAAATAAATGCTTTTATGGGGGCCGGCACTGCATACAAGGGCAAGCTGGCGTTCAAGGGTACGGTCAGGGTGGACGGGGAGTTCGAGGGTGAGATAGATTCCGAGGGCACGCTCATTGTTGGTCAGGATGCCGTGGTCAAGGGAACCGTAAGGGTCGGGCAGCTGGTGCTCAGCGGTGCCCTGGAAGGGGACGTCAAGGCCCTGACAAAGGTTACCCTTTACAAACAGGCCAATATCAACGGGACCATCCATACTCCTTCCCTCATGGTTGAAGAAGGGGCGGTGATAAGAGGGGAGATAAATATGAACGGTTCTGATGAAAAAGGTCAGAAGCCGGAGGGGAAAAAGAGGAGGGTGTTTGAGAACAGGGGCATGGGTTAAGGTTTGGGGGCAGAAATCAAGAGTTATGGATCATGCAAAGGAGCTTAAGTCTAAGGACTCAAGTGCTGGATAAAGACAGACGGCACAATGTGAAAATATTCGCGAATCAGGTAAATTTTATTTAGATGTTTTTTTCTTTTTTGCCGGGCAACAGCCTTGATTCCTTGAAAATAACTGATCAGAGCAGGTTTTTCCGGAAACAGGAAAAGTGGAAAAAGCCTTTGACACAAGTTTGCAAATTGGCTAAAGCCAAATAGAAATTTTACAGGCAAAGCCAGCTTTGAACCAAAATTCACATTCTCCGGAGGGCGTATGATTGATTTAGACATCACCTTTTTTATTCAATTGGTCAATTTTTTCATTGTCCTGTTGCTGCTGAACCTGATCCTGTACAAGCCGATAAGGGGCATGCTCCGCAAGCGTGCAGAGATCATGAACCAGAAGGTCGAGGATGTCGAAAGCTTCAATTCACGGGCGGATGAGAAGCTCAAGACGTATGAAAAGGAGCTGGAAATGGCGCGCCTGAAGGCACAGGAGCTCAGGCAGGAGAAAAAGAATGAGGGTCTGGATACGGAAAAGCAGATTGTGCAGGCAGCCTCGGATGAGGCCTCATCTATCCTGCAGTCTGCCAGGGAGAAGGCCAGGAAGGAGAAGGAGAGCGCACTGACGGCGCTTAAGAAACAGGTGGATAAATTTGCAGGACATGCCGCAGACAGAATTCTGGGCAAGGCCTAAATTGAAAAAAGGGGGGCTTACGCGGTGAACACAAAGACAAAATTGCTTATTCTGGGGGCAGTACTGCTGGCGGCTGCTCTGTTCAATCTGGCAGATCCCCTGACCCTTCCCGATGATGCCAGGGATCAGATCTGGAGAGTGATAAACTTTATCATCTTTTTGACCATCATTTATTATGCCGGGGGCAAAAAGCTTTTCGAATTTTTCCCCAGCCGCAGCAACGAAATCGAAACCGAAATCAAGGACCTGGAAACAAGACGCCAGGAGGCTGAAAAGAAGCTTCAGGATGTGGAAAAAAGTATTTCTAACCTGGAGCAGGAACGGGCCCAGATACTGGAACAGGCCAAAACCCAGGGGGAAACCCTCAAGCAGCAGATAGTGGCCAAGGCCGAGAGCCAGGCCGAGCAGATCAAGGAACAGGCCAAGGTTTCCGCTCAGCAGGAAGCCAAGCTGGCCCTGCAGGAAATCCGCGCTGAACTGGCCGAAAAAGTGGTGGAATCCACCGAGGCCATGATCAAGAAAAAGTTGAAGGCCGAGGATCACAAGGCTCTTATTAACGACAGCTTAACAAGGGTGGTGCTAAATTGATAGGTAATATTGTAGCCAGGAGATACGCCCGCGCCCTTTTCGCCCTGGGCCAGAAGCAGGGAGACAAGGAGCTCAAGGCTTACGGTGACGATTTGGCCAGTATTGCGGATGTTCTCGAGGGCTCACCCGAGCTTTTCAGGATTTTCCGCAATCCGGTAATCAGCGTGTCTGAAAAAAAAGGCATTCTAACCAAGGTGCTGGGCAAGCTCAAACCCAGCAAGACAATTTCCAATTTTTGCCACCTGCTTGCAGACAAGGGCAGGCTGGATCACCTTACTGAGATTCAGGTCTATTACGCCAAGCTTCTGGATGATTACCAGGGTGTCCTGCGCGGAGAAATTGTGACGGCCATCAAGCTGGCGGACAATCTCAAGCAGGATATCGTGGGCAAACTTGAAAAACAGTCCGGTCAGCAGGTTACCCTGGACTACAAGGTAGATCCGGAAATCGTTGGGGGACTGGTGCTTAAGGTCGGGGACAAGGTGTTGGATGCCAGCATAAAGGCTCAACTGCAAATTTTGAAAGAAAACATCAAAAGGGGTGAATAGGGCTATGCAAATAAAAGCAGAAGAAATCAGCCAGATCATCGAAGGCCAGATCAAGAATTACGAAAAGCGTGTGGAAATGAGCGAAACCGGCGTGGTTCTGTCCGTTGGAGACGGCATTGCCCGTGTCTACGGCGTAGAAAACGCCATGGCCATGGAGCTTCTGGAGTTTCCGGGCGGTGTTATGGGCATGGTCCTGAACCTCGAGGAAGACAGTGTTGGTTGTGCCCTGCTGGGTGAGGACACGCACATCAAGGAAGGGGACATGGTCAAAAGGACAGGCCGCATCGTGCAGGTGCCTGTAGGGGATGCTGTTCAGGGCAGGGTAATAGACCCCCTGGGCAACCCTCTGGACGGACTGGGACCCATTGAGGCCAAGGAACACAGGCTGGTGGAGGTCAAGGCCCCGGGCATCGTTCCCAGAAAATCAGTGCATGAGCCCATGAACACCGGGCTCAAGGCCATTGACGCCATGACTCCCATCGGACGCGGCCAGCGCGAGCTTATCATTGGTGACCGGCAGGTGGGCAAGACAGCCATCTGCATAGACTCGATTCTGGCTCAGAGGGAAACAGATGTGCACTGCATCTACGTGGCCATAGGGCAGAAAAAATCCACCGTGGCCCAGGTTGTGGATACCCTGCGCAAGTACGGGGCCCTGGACTTTACCACTGTTATTTCAGCTACGGCCTCGGATCCGGCCTCCATGCAGTTCATTGCTGCATACGCCGGCTGCACCATGGGCGAATATTTCCGGGACAAAGGCCAGCATGCTCTGATCATGTATGACGACCTCTCCAAACAGGCCGTGGCCTATCGTCAGATGTCCCTGCTTCTGAGGCGCCCGCCTGGACGCGAAGCCTTTCCCGGAGACGTTTTCTACCTGCACTCCAGGCTCCTGGAAAGGGCAGCCAAGATGAGCGACGAGCACGGCGCAGGATCCCTGACAGCCCTGCCCATCATCGAGACTCAGGCCGGCGACGTTTCCGCCTACATTCCCACTAACGTTATTTCCATTACCGACGGCCAGGTCTACTTAGAACCGAGCCTTTTCTATGCCGGTGTCAGGCCGGCCATCAACGTCGGTCTTTCAGTATCCCGGGTGGGTGGTGCGGCCCAGATCAAGGCAGTCAAAAAAGTGGCCGGAACCCTGCGCCTGGACCTGGCCCAGTACAGGGAACTGGCTGCATTTGCCCAGTTCGGCTCCGATCTGGACAAGGCCACACAGAAGCGCCTGACCCGCGGTGAGAGACTTGTGGAACTTCTCAAACAGCCCCAGTATCAGCCCATGTCCTCTGAAGAACAGGTCATATCCCTTTTCAGCGGAACCAAGGGATATCTGGACGACCTGGCAGTGGAAGACGTAAGCAAGTTTGAATCCGAGGTGCTGGAGTATTTCAGAAGCCAGAAGCCGGAAATCCTCAAGGAAATAAAGGACACTGGAGACCTGAGCAGCGATCTGGAGAACAGAATCACCGCTGCCATGGACGAGTTCAAAAAGACCTTCAAGGCTTAACGGGAGAAATACATGGCATCATTCAGGGAAATACAAAGGAAAATCGGCGCGGTCAAAAAGACCAAGCAGATTACCAAGGCCATGAACATGGTGGCCTCGGCCAAGCTGCGCGGGGCGCAGCAGCGCATTGAGCGCTTCCGCCCATACGCCGAGAAGTACTACGAGATCCTGTCCGATCTCTCCTCCAGGGTGGATTCCAGCATCCATCCTCTTCTGGAAAAGAGGGAGGAGATCAATAACGTAGGTATTATCGTTGTCACTTCAGACAAGGGTCTTTGCGGCAGCTTCAATGCTAATCTCTGCCAGATGGGTGCCCGCCTGGCCAGGGAAAAAAAAGACCAGGGCCAGCAGGTAAAGTTTCTCTGTGTAGGCAAAAAGGGAAGGGATTTTTTCCGCAAGCGTGGCTACGAGCTTCTGGAAGCCTACCCCGAGGTCATGAATAACTTTGATTTTCAGCTGGCCAATGACATTGGAACCAGGGTCATCAACAGTTACCTGGAAAAAGACCTGGATGAAGTGCACCTGATTTTTGGAGAGTTTCACTCCATGGTCAAACAGGTGCCCACGGCATCCCAGGTGCTTCCGGTGGTTCAGGCTGAAGTTGCAGAGGCGGAAGGGCCGCAGAGCGAATATCTGTTTGAGCCTTCTGTGGAGGGTCTGCTGGCCGAGATTCTGCCCAGGTATATTAAGGTCCAGGTTTACCGGGGCCTTCTGGATACATCCTGCAGCGAGCACGCAGCCAGGATGACAGCTATGGACAACGCCACCAAGAACTGCGATGAGATGGTGGATCAACTAACTTTGGCCTACAACAAGGCCAGGCAGGCGGCCATTACCACGGAACTGATGGATATAGTCGGCGGTGCCGAAGCATTGAAACAAGGATAATCAGGGGGCAATAAAAAATGAGTGAACAGAATGTCGGAAAAGTTGTACAGGTCATCGGACCCGTCGTTGACCTGGAGTTCCCGGAGGGCAAACTGCCCAACATCATGAATGCTATTTACATCACCAATCCCACCATATCCGACGAGAAAGACAACCTGGTGGTTGAGGTGGCTCAACATATGGGCAACAATGTGGTCCGCTGCATATCCATGGACGCAACAGACGGCCTGGTCCGGGGTATGGAAGGCAAGGATACCGGTGATCCCATCAGGGTACCGGTGGGCAAACCCACCCTGGGCCGCATTCTAAACGTTGTCGGCCGCCCGGTGGACGAACAGGGCCCGGTCAAGGCCGACAAATATTATCCCATTCACAGGCCTGCTCCTTCATTCGTCGAGCAGAGCACCAGCATTGAGATCCTGGAAACCGGGGTCAAGGTCATCGACCTGATGATCCCCTTTCCCAAGGGCGGTAAAATGGGAATGTTCGGCGGCGCAGGAGTGGGCAAGACAGTTGTGCTCATGGAAATGATCAACAACATCGCCAAAAACCACGGCGGTATTTCCGTTTTCGCCGGGGTCGGGGAAAGAACCCGTGAAGGCAACGACCTGTACCACGAAATGATTGACGCCGGGGTTATCGACAAGGCCGCTCTTATTTACGGTCAGATGAACGAACCTCCGGGAGCCCGGGCCAGAGTCGGGCTGACCGCGCTGACTGCCGCGGAATACTACCGTGACGAGGAAAACCAGGATGTTCTTCTGTTCATCGACAATATATTCCGTTTTACCCAGGCCGGTACCGAGGTTTCGGCACTTCTGGGACGCATGCCCTCTGCTGTGGGTTATCAGCCCACCCTGGCCACAGACCTGGGTGCCCTGCAGGAACGTATCACCTCCACGGACAAGGGTTCCATCACCTCGGTTCAGGCCATTTATGTGCCTGCAGACGACCTGACTGACCCGTCTCCGGCCACTACCTTTGCCCACCTGGACGGGACCATTGTTCTCTCCAGGCCAATTGCTGAGCTGGGTATTTATCCCGCTGTGGATCCTCTGGACTCTACTTCCAGGGTGCTTGATCCCAACGTTATCAGCCAGGAGCATTACAGCGTGGCCCGTGAGGTGCAGATGATCCTGCAGAAATACAAGGACCTGCAGGATATCATCGCCATTCTGGGTATGGATGAACTGTCCGACGAGGACAAAATCACTGTGTCCAGGGCCAGGAAGATGCAGCGTTTTCTGTCTCAGCCCTTTCATGTTGCTGAGCAGTTTACAGGCAAGGCCGGACGCTACGTCAAGATCGAGGACACCATTAAGGGCTTCAGGGAAATCATCGACGGCAAGCACGACGACATTCCTGAAAACGCATTCTACATGGTCGGAACCATTGACGAAGCCCTGGAAAAGGCCAAAGAGGTCTAGTCTGACAGGACTTGAGAATTAAAAATCCGGCGGCTGAAAGCTCAAAATGCTTGACCCACCAGGCAGGTGCTTTCTCCGCCGTGCAAGTTAAGGCTGTCAATCCCGGCTCAATCACAGTGGCGACCGGGCAACAGGACTTTTACAACAGTCTGCTGGATACAAGGTGGAAATATGGCTAATCTGATAAGATTGGAGATCGTCACGCCGGACAGGAATCTGCTCAGCGAGGACGTGGAATATGTCGGCGCTCCAGGCGTCAGCGGTGAATTCGGGGTCTTACACAATCACACCCCCTTCCTGACCGCTTTAAGTATTGGGAGCCTTTTTTACAAGAAAGAGGGCCGCAAGTACTTTGTGTTTGTCTCAGGAGGATTTACAGAAGTAACGCCGACAAAGGTGTCCATCCTGGCTGAAGTTGCTGAAAAAGCCGATGAGATAAGCATTGAAAGGGCCCGAAAAGCCAAAGAAAGGGCTGAACAGCGTCTGCAGCAGGAAAAGGAGCAGATCGATTACGCCCGGGCCAAGGCTGCAATGGCCAGGGCCATGCACAGACTCAGATGCAGGGATGACGCTGTGAGCGCCGGCACCTGCAGCATGTAATGAATCTCTAAGAAAAATATTCTAAACCCCGCACCTGTTTTTTCTGTTTTGTTCCAGAAAATCCTCAACAGTGGATATTGTATCCATTGAAACAGAAGGGTCTTCAGGCGTAAGCAGATAAAATAGGTGCGGGGTTTTTTTGTCTGGACATGCAAAGAGGCTTGCTTTAAAATCAGCCTTAAAAAATAGCAGCAATTTTACGCAAAAATTACCACCGGGTCCGTAATTATGATTTTTGATGAAGAGAAAGGACTACCACTATCTCCTGAGGCAGGCGTGCTTGTTCTGGCCGCTGGCAAGGGAACACGCATGCATTCACCTCTGCCCAAGGTCCTTCAAAAGCTTCTGGACAAGCCCATGCTGTGGTATCTTTTAACCACTCTGGGCACATGCTTTTCTTCCAGGCCCATGGTTGTCACCGGTCATGGCAGCGACCTGGTGCAAGAGGCCTGCACTGAATTTGAAGTGGATTGTATTTTCCAGAAACAGCAGCTGGGTACCGGTCATGCCCTGCAGGTGGCCTGGGATCATATCAAAAAGACCGGGGTTGACTGGCTGGTGGTGCTCAACGGTGATACTCCGCTAATAAGTCGCCAGCAGATTCACAGTCTTTTGAACAGTGTCCGCAGCAATGATGCTGATATAGGCCTGATGAGTCTTGAGCTTGATGATCCGGGCGGTTATGGACGGGTTCTACGCTCTGCTGAGGGCAGTGTCGAAGCAATAGTCGAAGCAGGGGACTTTGACCCCCGGGTACACGGTCCGGATGTTTCTGAAGTAAACTCAGGGCTTTATGCATTTAAAACCTCTTCCCTAAAGGGTATTCTTTTTGAGCTGGATGCGGACAACATACAGGGTGAGCTTTATCTTACACAGCTTATCTCACTGGCCAGGCAGGCCGGCATGAAGATCGAGGCCGTGAATGCCGGCAGGTGCCCGGGGCTTCTGGGGGTCAATAATCCCGGGGAACTGATTCAGCAGGAGGAGAATGTCCGCTCCTGCATAGTAAACCGGTTCATGGGACAGGGGGTTTTTATAAGGTCCCCACAGACTGTACGAATTGGTCCGGAAGTCTGTATTGAACCGGGAGCCCGGATCACCGGTCCGGTGGAGATTTACGGCAAAAGCAGGGTCTCTTCGCTCAGCAGCATCTCTGCAAATTGTTACATTGAGGACAGTTTTATAGATGGAGGGCAAGTTTTTTGCTTTTCACATATAGTAGAATCTGTTATAGATACCGATACGAAAGTTGGTCCTTATGCCCGGCTGAGACCGGGAACCAGAATGAGCAAGGGGTCCAGGGCCGGCAATTTCGTGGAAATTAAGAATTCAACAGTGGGTGCCGGCAGCAAGGTAAATCACCTGTCTTATATCGGGGACACCGCAATGGGGCAGGAGGTCAACGTCGGAGCGGGCACCATCACCTGCAATTATGACGGGCGGGCCAAACACAGAACCGTTATCGAGGACAAAGTGTTCATAGGCAGCAACACAGCTCTGGTGGCCCCAGTGGTGCTGCAACAGAAGAGCATGATTGCTGCAGGGTCCACAATAACCAGGGATGTGCCCGTTGAGAGCCTGGGCATAGGCAGGTCCAGGCAGAAAAACCTTGAAGGCAAAAGCCCTTTGAAAAAATTTAAAAATAACGATTAAGCGATTAAAATGGAAGCCATAGAAAAACTGGCGGAAAAAGTTGACCGCCTTCTGGAACTGAAGAACAGGCTGGAGCAGGAAAACCAGAGCTTGAGGCAGGAACTGGAGGCTGAGAAACAGAAGAACAATACGGTTGCAGCCAAAGTTGATGAATTGCTGCAAAAAATTGAAGATGAAACATCTTTTTGATGCCAGAGTACAACTTAAATATACTGGGGTTGGACTTAAATTTCAAAACAGATGCGGGTCCCGAACGTATCGAGCAGGCAAGGGCATATCTTGAAAAGAGATATACCGAACTGCAAAGCAGGGGCGGCAAGCTGAGCAAGGAAAGATTGCTTATATATCTTGCTCTGGGCCTGGCTGATGATTACCTTCAAAGTGACATCAGGCTTTCGGATTTACAGCAGAGAGTAGATGAACTGGTAAACAAGATAGATAGTCTTGAGGCTGACAATTAAGCTGGCTTTTTGGTCAGCATAGAAATATTCCTGGCAGGTACGTGATGGAGATGAGTTATTTTGAGCCAACATTAACCTCAAGGGAGCCGCTGCGCAGTTCTGGTGTGCATGCCCCGCAGAGTCCGGGGAAGCCTGAAGGAGCTGCTTTGGCGCCCACCTGTAAAAACGAGGTTCAAGATAATTCTCCACACGGCCTGCCGGGATAACTTTTGCCAGGTTTCGTCTTCTGCCCAGGATCGGCCTGCCTCCAATGCCTTTACGGCAGCTTACCGGACCCTCCGACAGCTTCTCATGTTGATGACGGTGTATTTTTTCAAGTGAAGCCGTATCATCACCGTTAATCCATTTATGGAAAATAAAATACGCTGACCGCATCACCCATAGCCGCCCCCTTGCGCATCTGTGCATCTTGTTTCCGGGATCGCAGCTAATGCCTGCTGGATCGCGGAGAAATAGAGCTTTACATATAAGGAGCAAACCATGTGGACAACCGTAATCATCACTGCCTTAATCGCCCTGGCAGTTGGAGCTGTTGCGGGATTCTGGGCTCAGAAGATTTTTTTCAACAAGAAGTACCAGGAGAACCAGGAGCTGGCCCAGAGAATTCTGGATGAAGCCAGGAAAGAAGCTTCAGCACAAAAAAAGGAAATCCTTCTTCAGGCCAAGGATGAGGCCTTCAAGCAGAAAAAGGAGCTGGAAGAGGATGCCAGGGAAAGGGAGAAAGAGTTAAAGAAACAGGAACAGAGGCTGCAGGAAAAGGAAGAAAGGCTGGAGAACAAGCTTGAAAAAGTGGCTCAAAAGGAAAGTGAAGTAGTCGCCTGGGAAAATCAGCTTACCAAGCAGGAACGTACTTTTGCCGAGAAGGAGGAGCACCTGCAGGAGCTTATTGACAACCAGAGCAAAAAACTCGAGGAGATATCCGGACTCACTACGGAAGAGGCCAGACACCGCCTGATGCAGGAAATTGAGAGCAAGACCAGGCATGAGGCGGCCAGGATGATCCGCCAGATCGAAATGGAAGCCCAGGAAACAGCTTCCAAGAAGGCCAGAGAGATTCTGGCGTTGTCCATACAGCGCTATGCCGGAGATTATGTATCCGAGCATACTGTTTCGGCCGTGGAACTGCCCAGCGAAGATATGAAGGGCCGCATCATCGGCAGGGAAGGCCGCAATATCAGGGCCATCGAAGCCGCCACCGGGGTGGATCTGATCATCGACGATACGCCTGAGACTGTAGTCCTGTCCGCCTATAGTCCTTTGCGGCGCGAAGTAGCCAAACAGTCTCTCGAGAGGCTCATAAGTGATGGCAGGATTCACCCTGCCCGGATCGAGGATATTGTTGAAAAGGTAAAAAAGGAACTGGACGTCAAACTGCGGGAAATCGGGGAACAGGCAACCTTTGACGTCGGGGTTCACGGCATACACCCAGAACTGATACGCCTGCTGGGCCACCTGCATTACCGCACCAGTTTTTCCCAGAATGTAATGCAGCATTCCATAGAAGTTGCCTTTCTGTGCGGGATTATGGCTGCAGAGCTGGGCCTGGATCAGAAAAAGGCCAAAAGGGCCGGTCTGCTGCACGACCTGGGCAAGGCGGTGGATCATGAGGTCGAGGGTCCTCACGCCATCATAGGAGCCGACCTGGCCAAAAAGCACAACGAATCCAAGGATATTGTTCATGCCATAGCAGCACACCACGAGGATGTGCAGCCTGCAAGCATTCTTGCAGTTCTGGTTCAGGCAGCTGACAGTCTGTCCGGGGCCAGGCCCGGGGCCAGGAAGGAACTCCTGGAAAATTATGTCAACCGCCTGGAAGAACTGGAGAAGATTGCTTCCAGTTTCAACGGAGTGAATCGTTCTTTTGCCATTCAGGCCGGAAGGGAACTTCGGGTTATGGTGGATTGCGATCATGTGGACGATGACGCCACTCACCTGATGTGTAAGGATATAGCCCAGAAGATCGAGGAGAGCATTACTTATCCCGGCCAGATCAAGGTGACTGTAATCCGGGAAAAGAGATCAGTGGGCTATGCCAAGTAGCTTAAGCCGGGGAAAAGCTGCAAGTGCCCGGGTCAGGGGAGCCTGGTGAACATGTGGACCGGGGAAAACAGTATGTTTGAGGTAACGATTTCGTAACTATTCACCAGGGTCCGGGGACTTCGCAAACAGGACGTAAAAAACTTCACCCTGATAAACCCTGCGAAGCAGGACCGCTATGCGGTGTTTAACAGGGCGAGCTCCAAGGAAGCGTAAATCAAAACCTATACACGAGTTTTTAAGCTGGAATAACTTCTATAATATTCTTCAAATCAAATTCGGTGTCTTACGGTTTTGATTAACGCTTCCTACGTCGTTCAGATCCCGCACTTACTTTCTGGCAAATTTTGTTTTGAAAGTTGGGCAGAACTAAGAAAGTAAGTGCGGGACCCTGTTTGCAAAGCCCCCGGACCCTGGATATCAGCGGTGCGCATAGATTGACCAATTTTATCGGATGGGGAAAAGTTACACGATTTCAAATTAAAGCGGAGATGAAATGAGCTGGAATCATCAGGAGGCCATGGCTTTGATTCGGCGTGGCAGTGTGGAGATTGTAAGCGAATCCGAACTGTTGAAAAAAATGGACAGAAAAAAGCCCCTCAGGGTCAAGGCAGGCTTTGATCCCACTGCACCTGACCTTCACCTGGGGCATACCGTGCTCATCCAGAAACTCAAGCATTTTCAGGAACTGGGACACCATGTACTCTTTCTCATTGGCGATTTTACAGGCATGATCGGAGACCCATCAGGTAAATCCGAGACCCGTAAGAAACTTACCCGCCAGGAAGTGATCCAAAACGCTGAAACCTACAAACGCCAGATATTCAGGATTCTGCATCCGGAAAAGACCGAACTGGTTTTCAACTCCACCTGGATGGACAAGTTTCATGCAGCGGATTTTGTGGAACTCTGCTCCAGGTATACAGTGGCCAGGATGATGGAAAGGGATGATTTTGACAAGCGTTTCCGGGAAAATCGCTCCATAGCTGTACACGAGTTTTTGTATCCTCTCATACAGGGATACGACTCCGTGGAGCTAAAAGCAGACGTGGAGCTTGGCGGTACGGACCAGAAATTCAATCTGCTGGTGGGCAGGGATCTGCAGCGCGAATACGGTCAGGAACCGCAGGTTATCCTGACAGTGCCCATACTGGAAGGCCTGGACGGGGTGCAGAAGATGAGTAAGTCCCTGGATAATTATGTGGGTATCGAAGAACCGGCCCGGGATATGTACGGCAAGCTCATGTCCATCTCCGACGAACTCATGTGGAGGTATTTCGAACTTCTCTCGGACAAGAATCTAAATGATATTGAAGCCATGCGGGAAAACGTGGAGCAGGGCAGGCTGCACCCCAAGTACTGCAAGGAAGAACTGGCCATGGAAATAACCGCCAGGTTTCATGACAGGCAGGCAGCAGAAAAGGAGAGGGAGAATTTCAACCGTGTCTTTTCGGCCCATGAAATGCCCCAGGATATGCCTGAATTCAGTGTTTCCCCGGCTGAAAACAAGAGGCTGGCTGATATTCTGGTGGAGAGCAGGCTTTGTCCGTCGCGCAGCGAAGCCAAAAGACTATGCAGACAAAAGGCAGTGGGACTTTACAACGGTGAGAAGCTTACAGACCCTGAGGCTGTGTTCGGTGCCGGGGAGTACACCCTGAAAGTGGGCAAAAAAAGGTTTTTAAAGCTTAAAGTACAATAACAAGGACTCTTACATGACAAGCAAAACGGGTTCAATATCAGCCGGGGTGTTGCAGGCAACCCTGGCCTGGGCCAGGATGATCCGCATTGAACATTCCATATTTGCTCTGCCTTTTGCCTACATGGGGCTTTTCTGGTCCGCTGAAGGATGGCCCGGCTGGCAGGTCTTCATCTTTCTGACCCTGGCCATGATAATGGTGCGCTCCTTTGCCATGACCCACAACAGGCTTACCGATCTCCCCCTGGACGCCCTGAACCCGAGAACCAGGGACAGGGCCCTGGTGACGGGGGAAATCCAGGTGCGACAGGCTTATTATTTTCTGGCAGCAAGCGCTGTTATATTTGTCCTGGCCTGCGCCTTTCTGAATCTCCCGGTTTTTCTGCTGGCCTTTTTTGCCCTGGCCTGGTCTGCAGTGTACAGCTATACCAAAAGGTGGACCAGTATATGCCACTTTTTTCTGGGTTCTGTCCTGGGTCTGGCTCCCCTGGCCGGGTGGATCGCCTATACACCGGAACTTACTCTGCCGGCGGTCTTTTTGTTTCTGGGTGTGCTTTTCTGGGTAGGAGGTTTCGACATACTTTACTCCACACAGGATATGGAGTTTGACCGGGAAAACGGACTCAAGTCCATCCCTGCCAGGCATGGGGCGGCCACTTCTTTTGCCCTGGCCGGATTCTCCCACGTCAATGCGGCTCTTTTTTTCCTGCTGGCAGGGATCGCCTTTGCCGCGTCCTGGCCCTATTATCTGGCCTGGTTTGTCGTGGCGGTGGTTCTTTTTATCGAGCACAGGATCATCTCCCCGGACAACCTGGAAAGGCTCAATGTCTCCTTCTTTACCCTGAATGCCCTTGTATCCGTAATCCTGCTGGCCGGGGTCCTGGCTGATGTTTTCCTGGTCAGTGGCTGAAAGGCATAAGATTTTCCAGGAACTAAAGTGGCAGATAAGTACTTGTTGATCAACTTCAGAAATATTTTACAGGGGTTTTCATGACCATGGACGAATTTCCAGCATACAGGGGAGATCTGAGATATCACTGCCTGGAGTGCAAGAGCGTTTATCCCGGGGACGAACTGCATTACACCTGCCCTGAATGCAGCGGGGTTTTTCTCCTGCAGGACCATAATTTCAGCGAGCTTAAAAAGACATCCGGGGAAGACTGGAGGGCTGTATTCGACCAGCGTGCAGCCGGCAAGATGACCCAGATGCAGGGCATCTTCAGATTTTTTGAACTTATCGCCCCGGTGGTGGATAAGGAAGATGTGGTCTATCTTGGGGAGGGTAATACTCCGGTGATTGAGTCTTCCCCCAGGCTGCAGAAAAATGTGGGCCGGAAAATGGCCTTTAAGAACGACGGCCAGAACCCCAGCGCATCATTTAAAGACCGGGGAATGGCCTGTGCCTTTAGTTATCTGAATCAGCTGGTGAAGAAAAACAACTGGGACCAGGTCCTGACCATCTGTGCCTCCACCGGAGACACTTCGGCTTCCGCGGCCCTTTATGCCGCCTATGTGGATGGACCGGTGAAATCAGTTGTTCTGCTCCCCCAGGGTAAAGTCACTTCGCAGCAGCTGTCTCAGCCTCTGGGCAGCGGGTCCGTGGTCATCGAACTGCCCGGAGTTTTTGATGACTGCATGCGCGTGGTGGAGTATCTGGCGGACAACTTCCGGGTGGCCCTTTTGAATTCCAAAAATCCCTGGAGAATCCTGGGCCAGGAGAGCTATGCCTTTGAGATCGCCCAGTGGAGCAACTGGGATATGGCCGGCAGGTGCGTGTTTGTGCCCATAGGCAATGCAGGCAATATTACAGCGGTCATGAACGGGTTTTTAAAGCTCAAAAAATTAGATATAATTGACGAGTTGCCCCGGATTTTCGGGGTGCAGTCCACTCACGCGGACCCGGTTTACCGCTATTACCGGCAAAATCCCGGGGACAGGAGCTATGCCCCGGTTGAAGTAACCCCCAGCGTGGCCCAGGCGGCCATGATCGGCAACCCGGTTTCTTTTCCCCGGGTGCGTGAACTGGCGGCGAAGTACCAGCAGGAGCAGGGTGAAGATGCCTTCAATGTAGTGCATGTCCAGGAGCAGCAGATAATTGAGTCCATGCTGCTGGCCAACCAGAATGGCCATATAGCCTGTACCCAGGGCGGGGAATGCCTGGCAGGACTTATTCAGGCCAGGGATCAGGGTCTTGTAGGTGCTGATGAGTTTTCCATTCTGGATGCCACAGCCCATGCCCTGAAGTTCAGCGGATTTCAGGAAATGTACTTCAACCGCTCCTTTTCCCCGGGCTACGGGATTACCCCCAGGCAGGAGTATATCAACCAGCCTCAGAGTGTGCTCAGTGAAGAGGACAAAGAGCGCATGAGCAAAGATGAGTTCACCAGGGCGGCGGTGAATGAAATGGTGCGTATACTGGGTCTTCAGGGCAACTGAGGTGCACATCCGGCCAGCATGAACAGTTCATGATCCCAGGTGTCCACGTTTTTCCTGAAAATTTTACTGCGCTGATAGAGTTTTTCGTTTTCTTTTCCATGTCCCCAGAAATCACTTATATACCTTTGGGGAACGAGAACCTGCAGGGGGCCTCCTGCACCAAGTCTCGAGGCCATGGCGGTCACGTATGCACCCAGGGCCCTGCCCCGGCATATGGCCCCCAGGGCGGGATGCCAGGGTCCGGCCTTTATCCGGGGCAGAAGTGAGCCTTCCGGGGCCAGGCCGGTTCTGATTACCGGTATCCCGGCCAGCCACATCCTGAGCAGGGCATTGGAAACCAGGGCCAGAGTGGTGTTTAAGGGCCAGGGCCTGTATTCACCCCTGGACCATTGCCGGGCCAGCAAAGTATCTTCCAGTACAAGGCAGGGGTACAGCCGGACTACAGCTGGCTGCATCTCTGCTGTAGCCTGCAGGTCCCTTGCAAAGCTTGCGGAGTCTGATCCGGGCAACCCCGGCATCAACTGAATTCCAAGCTCCAGAGAATTTTGTTTTATCCGCATCGAGGCGTCCAGGGCCTCTTCACCGCCATATCCCCTTTTTGAAAGAGACAGTACCCGGCTGTCAAAACTTTGTATCCCCAGTTCCACCATGTCCACCCCGTAGTCCCTAAGTAACCTGATCCGGCCTTGATCTATGCAGTCAGGCCTGGTGGAACAGCGAATATGGCTTACTGCTCCCGCCCTCCTTAGTTCCAGGGCTGTTTTAAGAAAAAGTTTTTGTGTGGCTGCAGGAAGGGCTGTAAAGGTCCCTCCGAAAAAGCCCAGGGAAAAAGGCTCCGGTTTTTTTTTAAACAGTGTGCATATATCCTGATGGATTCTTTGGACCTGCACTTCATGGGGCGTTGGCTGTTGTCCGGTCTGAGCCTCCTGGGAGCAGTAAATGCATTTGAAGGGGCATCCGGAAAAAGGCAGAAACACAGGGTAGAGGCGTTGTCTGGAGCTGTCCGGCTCAGGGTGTTTGAAATATAATCTGGTGAGGCTCATAAAATTAAATATAATCAGGGGTTGCAAAAAGCAGATTGATTGGATAAGATATCTTTCAGACAAAAGTTAAAAATAAAAGGGTGTTGTACAATAAAGACTAAGGCGGGCTTTGCCCGCAACCCAATAAAGAAAAGAACTTTTTTGACAGGATTAACCACGCCCAAGAAGCGTGGCAGGCTTAGATTAAGAGATTGATTAAGAGAAAAACATTTTTGTCCTGGCCGGAAGCCAGGCCAAAAGGTAATCACTCCAGCACTCACTTTTTTCCGGCACTCATGAATGTCGGAAGAAAGTGAGTGCTGGATGGTAAATTCAGTCAGCGGCATCAGGCCGGTGGCTGATTATCCTATCCATCCTGTTAATCCTGTCTAAGTTTCTTGTTTTGTATCTGTTTAGCGCTTTTAAGGAAAGCAGGGGACAGGCACTCCGGGACCCACTTGAGCATCATTTTGTGCTTAAAATATCTCATTTTTTGGGACAAGTGGGTCCCGGAAGAGCCAGTCCCCATGCCACATGCAAAGCGCTAAACAGATACCTTGTTTTTTATGACAGGGTTTCAGGAGTAAGTCACTGACATGTACCTGTGGAAATTTGTGCTGAGCACCTGATAATAAATAACTGACAACTGTTCACCCACAAGTTCGAAGTAGGCACTGCAAAAATCTCAAGAGGGCCTGGCCTGGAGCCTGGATGAAAGATCAGGATTCTTCAGACAGCAACTTTTTCAAGGAGGCAGCATGCAGGATTGCATTTTCTGTAAAATAGTCCGCGGAGAAATCCCCAGTGCAAAGGTTTATGAAAACGACTCAGTCCTTTGTTTTCTTGATGTTGCTCCTGCTGTCAGGGGGCACAGCCTGGTAATTCCCAGGGAGCACGTAGAAAATATCCTGGAAATACCTGAAGATATGGCAGCCCATTTGCACGAAGCAATCCGCAGGGTGGGCCGGGGTATTATTCAGGGTCTAAAGGCCGACGGGTTCAATGTCGGCATGAACAACTTCCAGGCCGCGGGACAGGTGGTAATGCATGCCCACTGGCATTTGATCCCCCGTTTTCACGGAGACGGCCTGCAGCTCTGGCCTCAGTACAAGTATGATAATAATGAAGAGATGCAGGATTTTGCCCGGAAAATCTCTTCGGCTATTTCATAGGTCCGGTTTCAGCCCGGAGTAATGTATCACCAGCACAGCCTTTGCCGGCAGGGGTTTTCAGGTTCATGCAGAAAAAACACAGGAGGAGGTTTATGGTCAACACCCTAACCAAGTCGGATCTGGTGGACAGGGTATACGAGCAAAGCGACCGAAAGCGTGCAGAGGTCAAAGGGCAGATAGAGCATCTGCTGGATATCATCAAGCAGGCCATAAAAAAAGACCATTCCCTGCTCATAAGCGGTTTCGGCAAGTTCGAGACCTACGACAAGAAGCCCAGAAAGGGCCGCAACCCTCAGACCAGCGAGGCTATAATTCTTCCCGGGCGGAAAGTAGTGGTTTTCAGATTGTCGCGTAAATTCCGCTCAGAGATCAATCAGCAATGATGAAGGCTTCCGGGTAGCTTTCCCTGAGGCTGTCCCTGGCTTTTTCCGCCTGGCCGACGTTTTCGAAACGACCGGCCTGTACACGCCACACGGTCTGGCCGCCGGAATCATTTTTCTGCAGGCGTGTCTCGCTGTATCCCTTTTCCTGAACCCGGCCCTTTTTGTTTTCGGCGTTTTCTCTGGTGGTAAAGGACCCCACCTGAACATAGAAAGTGCCGGGCAACTCATCCCTGGGGGCGCTGCCCACAGCCTTGACCCTCACCGGGGCAGTGCCCGGCCCTATCATATCCAGTTCTTTGGCCGCTGCCATGGAAAGGTCTATGATGCGGTCGTCTACAAAAGGACCGCGATCATTAATCCTGAGCCGGATGCTTTTATCGTTTTCCAGATTGGTCACCTCCACCTTTGTATGCATAGGCAGGATTCTGTGGGCTGAACTTATTTCGTACATATTGTAGACTTCTCCGCTGGCGGTTTTTTTGCCGTGAAACTTGGGTCCGTACCAGGAAGCAATACCCTCCTCTTCAAAACCTTCCGATGAGGACAAAGGGATGTAGGTCTGTCCCAGGACTGTGTATTTGCGGGCCCTGTCCAGCTTTTCTTCCGGGGGTTCCGGTCTGACTGGTTCTCTCTCGGGTTCTTCAATCCTGGGGGGTGGGGTGGGCGGAGAGACCTTGCGCGGGGAACACGCCGCAGTCAGAGCTACTGCTGAAATGATAAAAAATATGACCAGGTAACCGAAAAAAGATCTTTTCATACTTTGCTTCCTGTGTTTTATTTTGCTGGTGTCCGCCAAATCTTTGTACAAGGATATATGTCGAAAAAAGTATACTTCACGGATTCAGGCTTATGCTTCAAGCAGGGGAGGCACAAGGCCTGAAGACCGGCAAGAGACATGTTCAGGGTGTGCTGTTGCAGATTATTCATCAGCAGGAAAACTGTTTTCCAGTAAGTAACAGGTTAGCCATTTGCATGTGGCATGGGGACAGTTCCGCACTTATTTTTCCAGGGCCAACAGCTGAAAATTGTCCATCAGAAAAAAAATAAACGCGGAACTGTCCCCTGCTTTCCTCAACAAGGGCTAAGCTTTTACTCCAGTACAAACTCCATATTATTTAAAAATGTCCATGAGAGCAAGTGATGAGTTCCGTCAGTTCCTTACGCATTTTCAGTCCGGGCAGGGCAGGATGATTTGTGCAGGTTTGTCCTTGATAATTTTTTAATCAGTGATATCAGTTATTAGTAGTAAGTCGGCTCGTTACCGGGGTTTATTTGTTTGTCTTCGTTGTGAGAAATTTTTATCAAATTTTTAAATATGGCAGTTTTATTTTGTGTATTTTGATTTAACTACTTGTTTTTACTGTTTTTTTGTTGTTTAATATTTGTTAAAACAGGTCTTGACTTATGTATGCTTGTGCGTGTTATAACAAACTCAAAGGAAATGGAGCATATTAATAATTCATTACCATTTGCTAAAGGGGGTCAAGAATGAGCGCGGAAAAAGTAGGCGCGGTCATGGTTGTCGGCGGAGGAATCGCTGGTATCCAGTCAGCCCTGGACCTGGCTGACGCTGGATACTATGTCTATCTGTTGGAGAAGTCTTCCGGTATAGGCGGGGCCATGGCCCAGCTGGACAAGACTTTTCCCACCAACGATTGTGCAATGTGAATTATTTCGCCTAAACTGGTCGAGTGCGGTCGGCACTTGAATATCGAGCTTTTGACCCTGGCCGAGGTGGAAGGAATCAGCGGCCGGGAAGGCAACTTCAGCGTCAAGGTGCGCCAGAAGCCGCGCATTATTGACATGGACAAATGTATAGCCTGTAACCTGTGTGCGGAAAAGTGTCCCAAGAAAGTTCCGGACGAGTTCAACGAGGGGCTGGACAAGCGCAAGTCGGCATACATCAAGTACGGGCAGACCGTACCCTTGAAGTACGCCATTGAAAAGGAGACATGTATCTTTTTTGTCAAGGGCGGCAACAAGGGCGAAAAAGGCAAGGGCAAATGCCGGGCCTGTGAAAAGTACTGCCCCACCGGGGCCATTGATCTGGACCAGGATTTCCAGGACGAAATCAAGGAAATAAACGTCGGTTCGGTCATTTTGACCCCGGGATTCAAGCCCTTTGACCCTTCCGCCTTTGAT
Organism: Desulfonatronospira thiodismutans ASO3-1; assembly: GCF_000174435.1. NCBI lineage: Bacteria > Pseudomonadati > Thermodesulfobacteriota > Desulfovibrionia > Desulfovibrionales > Desulfonatronovibrionaceae > Desulfonatronospira > Desulfonatronospira thiodismutans. Next base: position 468,019 of record NZ_ACJN02000003.1, on the reverse strand, counting down.
ACCTATGCCTATTCCCAGTTCAAGGACGTGGTCACCAGCATGGAATATGAGAGGCTTCTCTCTTCCAACGGTCCATGCATGGGACATCTCACCCGGCCTTCCGACGGCAGCGAGCCCAAGAAGATAGCCTGGCTGCAGTGCGTAGGCTCCAGAAACATCAATAAATGCGACAACGGCTACTGTTCCTCGGTCTGCTGCATGTACGCCATCAAGCAGTCCATGGTAACGGCGGAGCATACCACCGGAGATACGGACCAGGCCATTTTCTACATGGATATCCGTACCCACGGCAAGGAGTTTGACAAGTACTTTGAGCAGGCCAAAGAAAACGGTGTGCGTTTTGTCCAGAGCCGTATCCACACAGTTTATCCCGGACAGGACGGCTGCGGGGTAAAGGTGGAGTACTTCAACGACCAGACCGGGGAGAGGGTCAAGGAGGAGTTTGACCTCCTGGTTCTGTCGGTTGGGCTGGAAAATTCCAAAAGTTCCGTTGACCTGGCAGAGGTGCTGGGAGTGGAGCTGGACAAGTATAAATTCGCGGACAGTTCCAGTTTTACCCCGTCAGCCACCAACGTCCCCGGCATTTATGCCAGTGGATGTTACCAGGGACCCAAGGATATCCCCCAGTCGGTAACCGATGCCTCCTGCGCCGCTGCTTCGGCTTCCATATCCCTTAGCAGTCAGCGCGGAAGCCTGACCCAGGAAAGAACATTCCCACCGGAAAAAGAAGTGTCCGGAGAAGAGCCCAGGGTGGGCGTCTTTGTGTGCTCCTGCGGCATCAATATCGCCGGCACCATAGATGTCAACGAGCTGGTGGAATATTCCAAGTCTCTGCCCAACGTGGTCATGGTGGAAAACAATCTCTTTTCCTGCTCCCAGGATACCCAGGTCATGCTCAAGGACAAGATCCAGGAGCACAACCTGAACAGAGTGGTGGTGGCGGCCTGTACTCCCAGGACCCACGAGCCTCTTTTCCGGGAGACCATGAAGGATGCCGGGCTTAATGAGTATCTGTTTGAAATGGCCAACATCCGCAACCAGAACAGCTGGGTGCACGGCAAGGAGCCTGAAAAGGCCCTGGACAAGGCCAAGGACCAGGTACGCATGGCAGTGGTCAAGGCCTCCATGCTCCAGCCCCTGGAGCACCTCTCGGTAAACGTCAACCAGAGCGCGCTGGTTGTTGGAGGCGGTCTCTCAGGCATGGTCAGCGCCCTGGGACTGGCTGACCAGGGATATGAGACCATCCTGCTGGAAAAGGCGGACAAGCTGGGCGGCAACGCCTGGAACCTGGCCTCCACCTGGCGCGGGGAACAGATAAAGCCCTATCTGGAAGAGCTCATTTCCAGGGTAGAAAACCACTCCAGTATAAAAGTATATAAAAACGCCCAGCTCAAGACCAATAAGGGCGCTGTGGGCGATTTTGTAAGTGAGATAGAAGTAAACGGCGAGAAAAAGGCCATAAAGTACGGCATAGCTGTCGTCTGCACCGGGGGCCAGGAACACAAACCCCAGGAATACCTCTATGGCCAGGATGAACGGGTCTTTACCCACCTGGAATTCGACCGGGAGATGTCCGAGCACGCACCAGCCCTGGACAAGGCCAAAGGGGCCGTTTTTATTCAGTGCGTGGGATCACGGGAGCCGGACAGGCCCTACTGCAGCCGGGTGTGCTGCACACACACCATGCATTCGGCCATCAAGCTGAAGAAAGCCAACCCCAAAATGCCGGTATATGTTCTTTACCGGGATATCAGGACTTACGGTGCCCGGGAGGACCTGTACAAAGAGGCCCGGGAACTGGGGGTCATCTTCATCCAGTACGAACTGGACAACAAGCCCAGAGTCAGCAAGGACGGGGACGACCTGGTGGTGATGGCCAGGGACCACATCCTGTACCGGGACGTGGAAATAAGGCCCAGCTACCTGGTGCTGGCTTCAGCAGTGGTACCTACAGAACACAAAGAACTGGTGGAACTCTACAAGTGCGGACTCAACAGCGAGGGATTTCTCCAGGAGGCCCACGCCAAGTTAAGGCCCGTGGACATGAGCGTGGACGGTATGTTCCTGGCTGGACTTTGCCACTACCCCAAGCCTGTGGACGAGTGCATTGCCCAGGCCCAGGCCGCAGTGTCCAGGGCATCCACAATCCTGTCCAGGTCAGTAATGCCCCTGGACTCCATCAAGTCCTTTGTTACGGAAAATTGTGACGGTTGCGCCATATGCGTGGACACCTGCCCTTACGGGGCCATCGGTCTGACAGACTACGATGTGGAGGGTGTTCAGCACAAGAAAATCGAAACCAACAAGGCCCTGTGCAAGGGTTGCGGCATCTGTGAAGCCACCTGCCCCAAGCAGGGAGTGTTTGTGCACGGTTTTACCAATGAGCAGCTCAGGGCACAGGTACATGCTGTCCTGGAAAATGTCTAAAAAACCAAGGAGATATAACGATGGCTGAACATAAAGAACCTGTCATTGTGGGATTTCTCTGCAACTGGTGCGCTTATGCCGGAGCTGACCTGGCCGGCGTGTCCAGGCTGCAGTATCCGCCCAACATGCGTGCCATCAGGGTCATGTGCTCCGGGATGGTGCATCCCAACCTGGTGGTGGAGGCCCTGGAAAAAGGCGCCGACGGCGTCCTGGTCCTGGGCTGACACCTTGGTGAATGTCATTACCTGGATGGTAATCACAAGGCATACGCCAGGGCCCAGGCCATAAAGCTGGTATTGGAAGACCTGGACATTGATCCCGAGAGGTTCAGGCTGGACTGGGTATCTTCAGCAGAGGCACCAAGGTTCGCCAAGGTGGTCAATGAATTTACCGATAAAATCAAGTCCCTGGGGCCCAATCCCCTGCGGGTCAGCAAGGAAACCCAGAGCGCATAGCGCTCAAGGTCCTTTCATTTCCTTAACGGAGGTATTTATATGACCAAGGTAACAGTAGCCGAAGAATGGCTGAATGCCTGTGCCGGCTGTGAAATAGCCATATTGAACGTGGGCGATGTCCTGGTGGATCTGCTGGTAAACAACCTGGATTTTGTGCATATACCGGTCATCCTGGATAAGAAGTATTTCGGGCAGACCGGTGAGGAAGAGCATCTGAGCATCCCCGAGGCGGTGGTGGGCATCGTCTCCGGCGGGGTCAGAAACGAGGAGCACAAAGAAGTTCTGCTGGAGATGCGCAAGAAATGCCAGATCCTTATAGCTTTGGGGACCTGTGCCACTGACGGCGGGATCCCGGCAATGATCAACATGTATTCCGATGAGGAACTAAAAAAGTTCACCTACAAGGATTCACCTACAACCGATCCTGCGGACTACCCAACAGAGCATATTCCACCTCTTCTGGATCAGTGTTATGCCCTGGATGAACTGGTCAAGGTGGACCTGTACCTGCCAGGATGCCCGCCGCATCCGGACTGGATCGCCGGGGCCGTCCTGGCCCTTCTGGAAGGCAAGACCGAATACCGGATGCCGGAAAAGTCTGTCTGTGATGCCTGTCCCACCATAAGAGAAAGCAAGAAGGGTCTTGCAGACATAAAGCGCATGCTGTCCGCCCCGGAATTCGACCCGGAAAAGCCCCTGGACGAGATGCGCTGCCTGCTGGAGCAGGGCTTTCTGTGCCTGGGACCTGTCACTGGAGTAGGATGCGGAGGCAAAGAAGGGGCTCCCAGGTGCATTTCCGCCAGGGTGCCCTGCCGGGGATGCTACGGTCCTGTGAGAAAAGGTGCCAAGCCTCTGGTGGATTATATGGGGGCCCTGGCTTCTGTGGGGTTTGATCCAAACAAGATGCCGGACCGCCGGGGATACCTGGCCCGTTTTTCCGGGGCCCACGGCACACTCAAAAGACCCGTTAGGAGGTAGACATGGGTAAGACACTGAATATAGCTCCCATAACCCGCATAGAGGGGCATGCCAGCGTGGCTGTGCACCTGGATGATACCGGAAATGTTTCCGATGCCAGGCTGCATGTACTCTCCCTGCGCGGGTTTGAACAATTTGTACTGGGCCGTCCCGTAGAGGAAGTGCCCAGGATCGTAAACCGCATCTGCGGGATCTGCCCCTGGCAGCATCACCTGGCCTCCAACAAGGCTGCAGATGAATGTCTGGGGCTGGAACTGCCTCCCACGGGCAGAAAGCTAAGGGAACTGTGCCAGATGATGGCCTACATCCCGGACAAGATCCTGCATTTTTACTTCCTTGCTGCCCCGGATTTTGTCCTGGGACCTGACTCGGACTATTCCGTGCGCAATGTGGTGGGCATCGTGGGGGCCAATCCTGAGCTGGCTAAAAAGGTAGTGCACATGCGCTACAAGGGACAGATGATGCTGGAAAAGTTCGCCGGCAAGGTCATTCATCCCATTGCAGGTGTGGTGGGCGGTTTTTCCAAGCCCCTCAAGGAAGAGGAGCGAAAAGAGATCCTGCAAGGCATCCAGGAACTCAAAGAGTTCAGCCTGTTCACCATCAAGTTTGCCCGGGAAGAGGTCTTTCCCAAGTACCTGGATGCAGTCAAGGTCCTGGGAGTATTTCCTTCCGGCTACCTGGGCACTGTTCGTCCATCTGACGGAGCCCTGGAACTGTATGATGGAGAACTGAGGCTCATGGACCAGAATGGTGAGTATGACCAGTTCAAGTACTCCGAGTATATGAATTACATTGGCGAACATACCGAGCCATGGTCCTATCTCAAGTTCCCTTACGCCAAGAAATGGGGAGACCTCAAACTGGACGAGAACGACCCCGTGGGTGTGTACCGGGCCAATACCCTGGCCCGCATCAATGTCTGCGACCAGATGGCCACTCCCAAGGCCCAGGAGGAACTGGACATCTTCCGCAAGGAATTCGGACGTCCCACGCACCTGACCCTTCTTTACCACTGGGCCAGGCTCATCGAACTGGTTCAGGCCTGCGAGCGGGCTGAGGAGCTGTTAAACGACCCTGAAATCACCGGCCGGGAGATCAGGTGTCAGGATATTCAACCCAGAGCAGGCGAAGGAGTCGGCTGTGTGGAAGCCCCCAGGGGCACCCTTATTCACCACTACCAGACAGACGACAATGGCTTTGTGACTATGGCCAACCTGATTGTGGGCACCACTCACAACAATGCGCCCATGAACCTCTCGGTGCGTCAGGCGGCCAAGGCGGTAATCAAGGACGGAAACTACGATCAGGGTCTTTTGAACCGGGTGGAGATGGCCATACGCGCCTACGACCCGTGAATGAGCTGTGCTACTCACCGCCTGGATGGCGGCGTAAACGTAGAGCTCAAGGTTCTGGATTCCAGCGGCAACGTCCTGGATACAATGGGGACATAAAGCAGCTTTTGACAGTTCCTTGAAAATAGTGCCGCGGTATTGTTAGACAGGAGAAGTCAAATAGTTTATAAGGAGCCGTCTTCACAATGGTGGAGGCGGCTCAACTTTTTGGTTGCGGAGGGGAAATGGACTGGTCTAGCATGTTTGATGCCAGAGTGGTGGTATTTGGTTGCGGCAATACCTTGTACGGTGATGACGGCATGGGGCCGCTGGCGATCAAGGCACTTCAGGACAGGGGGGATCTTGGTCAAGAAGTGGCCTGTATTGATGCGGGCACTTCCATAAGACCGCTTCTCTTTGACCTGATCCTGAGTGACAAGCATCCGGAACAGGTAATAATTATCGACACTACCACAGACGATGACATAAAGCCCGGTGAAGTCCGGGAAATAGACATCTCCCGGGTGGATCCCAAAAAGATTTCTGATTTTTCCATGCACCAGTTTCCCACCACCAATCTTTTAAAAGAGTTGCAGGAAACCACGGATATTAAGCTGAGCATCATCGTGGTCCGTGCCGCGCATATTCCGGAAAAAATGCAGGAGGGCTTAAGCCCCGAGGTGCAAAAGGCCCTGGACGAGGTGCAGACAAAAGTATTGCAACTGGTCAACAGTGAGGTTCAAAAGCTCTAACGCGGGCCATGCCCGCAACCCAATAAAGAAAAGAGCTTTTTTGACAGGATTAACAGGATTAAGAGATTGATTAAGAGAAAAACATTTTTGTCCTGGCCGGAAGCCAGGCCAAAAGGTTATCACTCCAGCACTCACTTTTTTCCGGCACTCATGAAAAAGAAAGTGAGTGCTGGATGGTTAATGCAATCTGCGGCTTCCGGCTTGCCCTGTGAAATTCCGAAGGACAGCGCAGCTGATTTCACCGGGGCCGCAGATTGCTTATCCTGTCAATCCTGTTAATCCTGTCTAAGTTTCTTGTTTTTTATGACAGGGTTTTAGGAGTAAGTCACTAAAGCTGGCTATGCCCGCAACCCAATAAAGAAAAGAGCTTTTTTGACAGGATTAACAGGATTAAGAGATTGATTAAGAGAAAAACATTTTTGTCCTGGCCGGAAGCCAGGCCAAAAGGTTATCACTCCAGCACTCACTTTTTTCCTGCATTCATGGGTGCCGGAAGAAAGTGAGTGCTGGATGGCTAATGCAATCTGCGGCTTCCGGCTTGCCCTGTGAAATTCCGAAGGACAGCGCAGCTGATTTCACCGGGGCCGCAGATTGCTTATCCTGTCAATCCTGTTAATCCTGTCTAAGTTTCTTGTTTTTTATGACAGGGTTTTAGGAGTAAGTCACTAAAGCTGGCTATGCCCGCAACCCAAGCGAACAAGTTGCCCCTGGCCACTTAACTGTCCGTGCTTACGCTTATCATCGGAAAATTCCAGTACCATAGCACAAATTTTTTTATGGCCCCTGTGTATTGGAAGGAAATTTATCACGCCAGAGGCGTGACAAGCAAAGTTTCAAGAGTAAGTCACTAAATGGTAAAACAGGAAAATATTCGTAATTTCAGTATCATCGCGCATATAGACCACGGCAAGTCCACCCTGGCCGACAGAATACTGGAACTGACCGGTCTTTTGACTGACCGGGACAAAAAAGAGCAGTACCTGGACCGCCTGGAACTGGAGCGGGAAAGGGGCATTACCATAAAGGCCCAGACAGTGCGCATTCCATACCGGGCCAGGGACGGGCAGGACTACATTCTGAACCTGATAGATACCCCGGGCCACGTGGATTTTTCCTACGAGGTGTCCCGGAGCCTGGCGGCCTGCGACGGGGCACTGCTGGTGGTGGATGCTACCCAGGGGGTGGAGGCTCAGACCATGGCCAATGTCTATCTGGCCCTGGACCATGACCTGGAAATAATCCCGGTTCTGAACAAGATAGATCTGCCAAGTGCTGATCCCCTGCGCATAGCTGAAGAGATAGAGGAAATAGTGGGGCTGGACTGCTCCGATCTCTCTCTGGTCAGTGCCAAGACCGGGGAGGGCGTGGCGGACCTCATGGAAAAAATAGTCCACCTTACACCGGCTCCCAGGGGTAAAAAGGACGACCCCCTGAAAGCCCTTATCTTTGATTCCTGGTATGATTCCTACCTGGGAGTTATGGTGCTCTTTCGTATCCTGGACGGCAGTATCCAGCGGGGCCAGGAAATAATGATGTTTTCCAACAGGAAAAGGTTTGAAGTAGCCAAGCTGGGTATTTTTTCGCCAGGACCCATGGATACAGACTGCCTGTACACCGGGGAAGTGGGTTTTCTGTGCGCCGGCATCAAGGACCTCAAGGAGGCCCGGGTGGGAGATACCATCACCAACCCGGCGCGCCCTGCTGACAGCCCGTTTCCGGGATTCAAGAGGGTACAGCCCATGGTTTTCTGCGGGCTTTATCCTGTGGAATCCGAGGATTACGATGGCCTCAAGAACGCCCTGGAGCGGCTGCAGTTGAACGATGCTGCCCTGGAGTTTGAAGCCGAGACTTCCCAGGCCCTGGGGTTCGGTTTCAGGTGCGGATTTCTTGGTCTTTTGCACATGGATGTCATTCAGGAGAGGCTGGAGCGCGAGTTTCAGGTAAGCCTCATAGCCACTGCCCCTTCGGTTGTGTACAAGGTGCACAGGGTGGACGGAGAGGTGCTGGAAGTGGACAATCCGGCCAACTTGCCGCCGGTGCAGGAGATAGACGAGGTCCGGGAGCCTTATGTGCGCATGGAGATCCATGTGCCCAACGAATTCGTGGGTAACGTGCTGAGCCTTTGCGAGGAAAAGCGCGGCCAGCAGAAGGATCTGCGCTATCTCTCATCCACCCGGGTGATCATCACTTATGAGATACCTTTTGCCGAGATAGTTTTTGATTTTTTCGACCGGTTAAAGTCCGTTACGAAGGGATATGCCTCCCTGGATTATGAGGTCCTGGACTTTCGCCGGGCTGACCTGGTCAAGATGGACATACTCATAAACCAGGAACCCGTAGATGCCATGTCGGTCATTGTGCATCGGGAAAAAGCCTATCACAAAGGCCGCTCCCTGGCCCTCAAGCTCAAAAGGGTCATACCCAGGCAGCTTTTCGAGGTGATTATCCAGGCCACCATCGGCAACAAGGTGATTGCCAGGGAAAGAACTCCGCCCATGCGCAAAAACGTCACTGCCAAGTGTTACGGCGGCGACATAACCCGAAAGAGAAAGCTTCTGGAAAAGCAGAAGGAAGGCAAAAGGCGCATGAAAAAAATGGGCAGCGTGGAGATCCCCCAGGAGGCCTTTCTGGCGGCCCTGAGTTCAGACGACTAAATCTGGTTGCTGCCTGGACGCCATGTGCAGCCTGTTTTATCAAAGACAAAACCATACAAAAAACATCCCAACAGGACGGAAATATAAATGAACCCCAGATGGCACAAACTTTTGAAAGAGTATGCAGAAGCCCTGATCATAGCCCTTATTCTGGCCATATTCATCAGGACATTCGTTGTGCAGGCCTTTAAGATCCCATCGGGATCCATGCTCCCCACTCTGGAGATCGGAGATCACCTGCTGGTAACCAAGTTCAGCTACGGAATACATATGCCTTTCATGGACAGATATATATTTGAATTCGACGGACCCGAATTTCAGGATATAGTAGTTTTTGAGTTTCCCGAGAACCCTTCCAAGGATTTTATCAAAAGAGTCATAGGCACACCAGGAGATGAGATTTTCATTGAAGATAAAGAAGTGTATATCAACGGGGACAGGGTCCAGGAGGACTATGTTCAGCACGCTGACCAGAGGGTGATGAACAGCCGTGATACCTTCGGCCCCAAGGAGGTTCCCGAAGGCAAGTATTTCGTCCTGGGGGACAATCGGGATCAGTCATATGATGCCAGGTTCTGGGATGATCATTTCGTGGAAAGGGAAAAGATCATCGGCAAGGCCTGGAGGATCTACTGGTCCTGGGAAGGCTTCTCCAATATCCGCTGGGACAGGATTGGAAGCAGAATCCAGTAATTTTCACCGGCAGGACCAATGTTCGCCAAAATTACCACTGCAGCGCTTTTAGGCATTGACGCCATCCGCATCGAACTGGAAGTGGACTATTCCAGGGCGGGTATGCCTGCCTTTACCCTGGTGGGTCTGGCCGAAGGTGCGGTCAAGGAGAGCAAGGAAAGGGTCTTTTCAGCCCTGAAAAACAGCGGATACAAGCTGCCTCCCGCCAGGATAACCATCAACCTGGCTCCTGCAGACGTGCGCAAGGAAGGCAGCAGTTACGACCTGCCCCTGGCCCTGGGGCTGCTGGCAGCCTCAGGCATTGTTCCAGCCGAAAACATCCAGAATATATTCATGTCCGGCGAACTCTCCCTCACGGGTGAACTTAAGGCCATAAACGGCTCCCTGCCCCTGGCTCTCAAGGCCAGAAACGACAAGGCCAGGGCGGTAATGGTTCCAGCGGTCAACGCCCAGGAGGCAGCTGTGGTCCAGGGCATTCCGGTGTACGGCATGGACAGTCTGGGCCAGGCAGTGAGATTTCTTTCCGGGGAGATTGACCAGGAGCCCGTGCACTTTGATATCGACACTCTGTGGCAAAGAGGTGCCGATTTCCTTGTGGATTTTTCCGAAGTCAAAGGCCAGGACAATGCCAAACGGGCCATTGAAATAGCTGCAGCAGGGGCGCACAACCTGCTTTTCATCGGTCCTCCCGGCAGCGGCAAGACCATGCTGGCCCAGAGAATCCCCACGGTGCTGCCGGGGCTCAGCTTTGAAGAGGCCCTGGAAGTTACCAAGATATACAGCGTGTCCGGTCAGCTGGATCCCCAGCAGGCCATGATAGTTCAGCGGGCCTTCAGAAGTCCGCATCATACCATATCTGATGCAGGGCTCATCGGCGGGGGGCATTACCCGCGCCCGGGGGAGGTCTCCCTGGCCCACAGGGGAGTTCTGTTCCTGGACGAACTGCCGGAGTTTAAAAAACATGTCCTGGAGGTCCTGCGTCAGCCCCTGGAGGACGGCGAAGTGACCATTTCCAGGGCGGCCATGTCCCTTCGCTACCCGGCGGATTTTATGCTGGTGGCGGCCATGAACCCATGCCCATGTGGGTATCTTACTCATGATCAGCATCCCTGCACCTGCACACCCACCCAGATCCAGCGTTACCGCTACCGCATCTCCGGTCCTCTTCTGGACCGCATTGATCTGCATATAGAAGTGCCTTCCGTGCCTTATGAAGAGTTGAAAAAGGCCAGAAGTTCCATGGATTCAGGGGAGATGAAGGCCAGCATCAACAGGGCCAGGCAGATTCAGGAGAAAAGATACCAGGACCTGCCTTTTCTGACCAACAGCCAGCTTTCGGGCAAATGGCTGTCTGAATTCTGCAGCCTGGGCCAGGAAGAGCATGCATTTCTGGAGGTGGCTGTTCAGCGTCTGGCCCTGTCCGCCAGGGCACATACCAGGATTCTGCGTCTGGCCAGGACCGTTGCCGATCTGGAAGGCCAGGAGCATATCAGTACAGCCCACCTGAGTGAAGCCATCAACTACCGCAGCCTGGACCGCCAGGATTATTGAAGAGCAGTCCTCTACCAGCGAGGAACTGAACAAGAGCATGGTAGATGTGAATCGCATTTCCAGGGAAAACACTGATGCCATGAATTCGTCGGCTCAGGCGATGTCTGACCCGGCAAAACAGTGCGGGTAGCTGCAAAAGATTATTGAAGATCTGAAGAAGGCATAATCAGAGATAAACCCGAAGCCGGATTCGGTTTCTGGTCCTGAAGCTGGACATACAGTGCTCCGCCCTGCCGGGGCAGGGCCAGGGGCTCAAGCCTGAAGCACCGGTTTTTTGCACCTGCATCATGGCAGCCATTTGGCAATGAAGCGCACGTAACCATTCAGGGGGCTGATACCGGCCAGGGGGACAGTCCCCGCGACACTTTTACTGCACAATATGAAAAGTACAGACGCAAAATTTTGTGAAGCTTCATAATCATCACTTAGCGGGGACAGTCCCCTGGCCTTGTGCCATCAGCCACCACCGAGGTCCCCCTGAATGGTTACAAGCGCACAATATCGCGGCCCGGTCCAACGCGGCAGATCCGCTATTTGTAAGCAGTGTCATGATCCGGGTGCAACGAGAGAATTCGCAGCCAGGTTTGCTCATGGAAAGCAACGCCTCGAAAGCCTTGTCCAATTCTGAATGTATACAGTCTGGCACCGTGTGGGCCTGAGCGGGAAGAAATCACTTCCCAGTTTAAACCCCGGTCTTGATATACTTGCTGCCAGGACATTTTCGATATTTTCCGCAAGGTTCCTAAAACAGCCAACTGTTCATTTTTTTGCAGTCTGAAGAGATGTCTTTGGAATACGGGGTTGTTCAGATCCAGCTTGACAGGTTCATGATCTTGCCGGGACATCACTCTACTTGCTCTTCAATACTGCTCAGGTCACTTGTCCGGGGTGGATTTTTTTCCGCCCAGTCGATTGCCAGGTCAAGCTCCTCCTTTATTTTCGGAGCATGAAGCCACTGCTCGCTTTCAGGTATAAAACGCCCGACTTTGCAGATCCAGACTCCTTCTTCTATTTCATCCACCAGGACTTGTTGACCGGCAAATTTTTTCCCAAGTGATACCTGACCACTTTTGCCGATTGTTTTAACTGTTCCCATATATCCTCCTCATGATTGCATGAATGCATGTTAGCACTAAGACAGGATATGTCAAACAAAAGGGTAAAGCAAACCAAGAGACTTTTTTCTTCTTTCCAGCGTGGGTTGAGCGGTTAATAAGACTTACAGCATTGACAGTCCCGGGTCTAATCAGTAGCCGACAATGATAAGTTTTCGTTTTTTATAGGACAAAATTTAACAGGACCCGCAAATGAGTAAAAAAAGACAAGTTCTAATTGGTGATCCCCTGGATCAGGTTCCTGAGGGAAGGGAACAGGAAAGCAGGGAGCAAAAAGATCAGGATGCCAGACAGGTAGAAGGTTCGGGCAAGACCGGGAATGAAACCAGCGATGCAGGTTATCGCCGGCGCGACAGCGGTCTGGGGCAGCCTGATCCGGAGCCCGGCAGGGATCATGATGTACGCGATGTTTCGCCTGAAGAAATGCAGGAGCTTCGCCGGGAACAGGAAAAGCTGAAAAGGCAGCTGGAAGAAAAGATGCTGGACCTGGAACGTACCGGTATCCGGATTCCCAGGGTCATTTACAGGACCGCCCTGTGGACGGCGGTATTCCTGGGGGCAGTTCTAGGGCTTTTCCTGGTCAGCCAGGGGGTCAGATTCGCCGGGCAGGTGGCTGCACTGAACATGCCCTGGAATATCCTGGCTGTATCCGGCTTTGCCCTTTTTTCGGCCATGATCCTGATGGTGATCATCAAGCTTGCAGGAAGGTTTCTGGCCTTTCGCAGTCTATCCAAAGTGGACATAAATGCTCTGAAGATGCTGGCTCAGAGACGCAGATTCCGCTGGCTGGCCCAGCAGAAGCAGGATGAAGCCAGGGAGGTGCTGGCAGGTTATCTCAAGGATTACAAGGTAAAAGATGTTGACGCGGACACCCTGGGACTGGACAGGCAGGAGTTGGCCAGAATTGATTCTTACCGTCAGAATCTTCTGGACAGTTACGGTCACCTGGACTCAGCCACCTGGCTCAAGCAGATGGATGAAACCTTTGTCCATGCCCTGGACAGGGCCGCCAACAGAAGAATCCGCCTCTACAGCCGCAATGTGGGTCTGGGTACGGCTGCCTCGCCCATTAAGTTTATTGATCAGTTAATTGTCCTCTACGCATCCCTCAAGCTCATAAGCGAGCTTCTGCAGATCTACAACCTGCGCCCGGCCATGGGCCAGAGCCTGACCATACTGGCCCGGTCCATTATTCAGGCCTACCTGAGCGGGATTATCGGGGAACATTCAGAGGCCGGAGTAGAGACCTTCGGGGATTATTACGAGAGCATATTCGGGGAGATATCCTTCGCCACTGGGGTTTCCGCAGCTGCCGATGCAACACGCTATGCCCTGCCCAAAGCCGGGGAAGGCGCCCTGAACGGCTTTCTGGTCTGGCGTCTGGGACGGCACGCCCGCAGGATGGTGCGGCCGATATAAAGTAGAAAAACAAGCTGATTATCCCTGAACTGTTGCAGGTTTTGCTTCAGGTGCCACGTGATATTCGATGGCAGAGGGCTTCATTACCCGTTTGGAGGCTTCCAGGATTTCCATGGAGACCAGATTGCCCGTGCTGTCATAATCCAAAATGACTCCGGGCTTGTCTTCATCACTCTCTTCAATGGTTGCTTCAGAAAATATCAGGGTCAGAGTATCAGTTTCCTGGTCATAAATTATTTTCATGCTGTTGCCTCCAATACTTTGTGATTTTGCCGGTTCTGTATGCTGTGACTATCACAGGGGGGTTGCGGTCAAAATCCACGAAAATCCTGTATAAGTATTGTCTGTTGGTATGTTCTGTAACCATGCGTGATTGATAAACTTTTCGTCTTGAATTTATTGTTAATACCTGTTCAGGGTTAGCAAGCACTTCCACCACTACCTCGTATTCAATCCCGCGACGTTGCATTTCTTGACGAGCATGGTCACACAAATGGAAAGTGGTCAGCGAATCCACAACTTTCTCTATGCTCACTTTATTTTGTTTTGTTTGATTATAACATCCAAAGGTTTTTGGTCAAGTTATAAATTGCCGGTAATTCAAACCAGCCCCTGTTCCCAGTTCCAGAGCCCGGGGCGGTCTTTCAGGGTGATTTTTCTGGGCAAAGGCTCTTTTAAGTGCAGGAGCAGGGAGAAGCCGGCCCGGCGCAGGTCGGATTCAAACTCGGTTAGATTTATCTCCCAGTTGGGATAGATATAAATATTGGCATCTCGTTTGGCAGCCCAGAAGGTTTCCTTTTTGGGGCTGATAAAAGGCAGGAAAGGCCTGGCTTCCGCGGCAAAGGTCCTGGAGATGGATACCGGCCATAGCCCTTTGATGACTATCCCCACCTGGATGCAGGCCTTGTGGGCCATCTGCATGAAGTCTTCCCTGGATAGCTCGGGGCTTAGCACCGCCCCCTTAAATCCAAGTTCCTGCAGTATTTTCAGCGCAGCCGGATTGGCGATGTTGGCATAAGGCCCTGCCCAGAGATTTAGTTTTTCCGGTGTCTTGAACATGTCCACCTGCCACACGGACCCCAGGACAAAATTCCGGGCGCCTTTTTTTTGTAGACCTGTTATGATTTCCTGCCACTCTTCTTCTTCCCTGGGCCAGATTACCGGGGGCAGAAAATACCAGTTGTCCCGGAGCGGGCCGGAGATCACGCCTCTTTGAGGATCCAGGCTCAAGTGAATACCCAGGGGGCCTTTTTTGCGCGGGGCAAAGCGAAAGACCTCCAGATTTAAGGCCCGGGCACTTTTCTTTTTTAGCGGTGCTGGCAACTGATATATAAACCGGCTGGCACCGGGCCTGATTTCAGGATCAATGATTTTACTTTCCAGGTCCTGGATCAGCCCTGTCAGTTCTGTTTCCTGGCGATCTATCAGAAAAGCAGGCAAACCCGGCCTGCAGCTTCCTGGCAGGTCAAAGCGGCCTTTGCCGGGTACGGTTTTTTTGATTTTTATCAGTTTGTGGCCGGTCTCGCCTTCCTGTCCCACGCGCACCAGGTCCCCGGGCAAAAGCTGGATGGCCGGATTTATATAGCTTTTGCTGCGGCTGCCTTTGACTACACCCAGGTGTCTTCCGGAGCCCGGCTCCCGGGCAGGGCTTAAGGGCACAAAAGGTCTCTGGGGCAAAAAGTTGTAATGAGTGCTCTTGCGGCCCAGGGCCTGCTCCAGAAGACCCTGGGCCTCTTTTTTGGTGTCTGCATCATCAGGATTATCTCGCAAAAGCCTGTAGGCAGTGGTGGTATAAAATACGTAGTGGGCTCCCTTTTTACGGCCCTCTATTTTCCAGGCAGACAGGTTGGGCACGGTGAGCAGGGTTTTTACCAGTACATCCAGTTCCAGGTCCAGGCAGGAAAAGTAATTGCCTCGCTGTCCCTTGTAATCATAGCTCCTGCGGCAGGGTTGTACGCACCTCCCACGCAGCCCGCTTTTGCCTCCCAGGTAGCTGCTCCACCAGCAGCGCCCGGACACACCGTAACACAGGGCTCCGTGCACGAATACTTCCAGCTGCAAAGGGCTCTTGTCCGCGGTTTTCCTGATTTCATCAATATCCAGTTCCCGGGGCAGAACAGCTCTGGATACCCCCATGTCTGCAAGCCGGCGTTGGCCGGTGCGCGAGGTCAGAGCCCCCAGAGTGGACAGGTGCAGCTCGCATTCCAGGCCGGCCTGGCGGGCGATATCCACCAGGCCCGGATCGGAAAAGATGACCGCGTCGGGCTGGACAAAACGCTGCAGACGGTCCAGGAGACGTCCGGCCTTGTCTAACTCTTGGGGCTTTATAAGGGTGTTCAAGGCCACGTAGACCCTGACGTTTTGCTCCCCGGCCAGCTGTCTAAGGGCCGCCAGCCGGGACAGGGAAAAGTTGTCCGCCTCGGCCCGGGCCGAGAAATGTTTGAGCCCGCAGTATATTGCATCCGCTCCTGCGGCCAGGGCGGCCAGAAACGAGGCCTCTTGCCCGGCCGGGGCCAGGATTTCGGGTCTGGTCATGGTAAATGGTGGGTTAAAAGGTTTGAGGCAGTGCCTTAAGCGGCCTGTTACAGATCTGATAACAGCAAAGTACCCATGACCGCAAGTATTAGAGCCTGCAAACAGAACCGAATAAGCGTAACCATTCAGGGGTTTCTCGGTATTGATTGCTGGCACCAGGCCTGGGGACAGTCCCGCACTTATTTTTCCAACGCCAACAGCCAAAAATTGTCCATCAGAAAAAAATAAGTGCGGGACTGTCCCCGGTCACGCCAGAGGCGTGATTACGGCACCCCCTGAATGGTTACGAATAAGCCATTTTACATCTCTTGCAGGTTCCTGGATTCGGCCCATGGAGGTTTTTGCGCCCTTTCAGCACTACAGCGAAAATGCAATAATTTTCCAGCCTGTCCAATTGGTGACAGGCACTCTCGAAACCTGTTGTCTCTGGCTGTTGAGCCTGAATTGAGGCAAGTTGACCGGGATGGTGTTTGGTTCTATATTATTATATTCAGTCAGATGCAGCAGCTTTAAGGAGGAAGTATGGTTGAAAAGAATGCAAGAGCTCTGGATTCGGAAGTTATCAAGCAATATCTGCCCCAGGGAAAGACTATTGAAGAGCTTGAAGAGGATATGGCCCCGAAATCCAGGCAGGAACTGAAAGACAGGATAAAAATACTGCTCAGGGAAAAAGATGCCGTTCTGGTGGCTCATTACTATGTTTCAGCTGAACTGCAGGAGCTGGCTGCCGAGACCGGGGGATTCACATCGGATTCCCTGGACATGGCCCGCTTCGGCAACGAACATCCCGCTTCCACCCTGGTGGTGGCCGGGGTGCGCTTTATGGGCGAGACAGCCAAAATACTCAACCCTGAAAAAAAAGTGCTCATGCCGGACCTGGACGCCACCTGTTCCCTGGACCTGGGGTGTCCGGCTGAGGATTTTGCAACGTTCTGTGATGAGCATCCGGAGCGTACCGTGGTGGTTTATGCCAACACCAGCGCCGAGGTGAAAGCCCGCTCAGACTGGGTGGTCACCTCAAGTATAGCCGAAAAAGTGGTCAGACACCTGCATGAAAAGGGCGAAAAGATTCTCTGGGCACCGGATAAGTATCTGGGAGACTATGTCCGGCAACAAACCGGGGCTGATCTGATATCCTGGGACGGGGCCTGTGTAGTGCACGAAGAATTTAAGGCCGAGGCCTTGAAGCAGATGCGTCTGGACATTCCAGATGCCGGAGTCCTGGTGCATCCGGAGTCGCCGCGGGAGGTCATAGAGCAGGCTGACGTAGTGGGTTCCACCACCCAGATTATCAAGGCGGCTAAGGAGTTGCCCAACAAAAGATTCATCGTGGCTACTGACCGGGGAATCTTTCACAAAATGCGCCAAGCAGCCCCGGGCAAGGAGTTTGTTCCAGCCCCCATCGCCGGGGAGACAGTGGAATGCATCGCCTGCGCCCATTGTCCCTGGATGGCCATGAACGGCCTGCAGAACTTGGCCCATACCCTGGAAACCGGAGAAAACGAGATCCACGTTGATCCTGAAACAGGCCGCCGGGCCAGGGTGGCCGTGGAGAGGATGCTTGAATTCTCCCGCAACCTGAAAAGTTAATAACGTCTTAAATTCACATTTCGCGCTTGTCCAGTGAAATTTCTTCCTGTTTCACCGGGGGGCTTTCCGGAATTTTTCGCCCGGCGTCTGTGGTAGTCTTTCAGTAAGCATTCATGGGGTGCCGGAATCAAGCCTAGTGCCAGTTATCACTATCGAGGACCCCCAGAATGCTTACGTCTTTCAGGTTGAACTATCTAATTTTTAACGGAAAAATCTTTGCACTTTTCCATATTGTTTCCAAAAATCCATGATCCTATATGCCATGATCCTTTTTTAGTGATGTCAGACCAGGAAATTTTTTTGTTGGAGCTGAAAAAAGCTTCCTGGATAAACTGGAAGCCGACTTCAATTTCAGGCTCAGGTTCATGAAACCAGTTGAGATTTCTGACAACAGCAGTAAGATATATGTCAGCAGGCTTGTCATGATAACTCAGGGTGATTTTAAAAATGTATGCCTGTTGCAAGGCGAATTCATGTTCAATTTTTTCAAGGTGGTGAGTTTTAAAAGACAGCCTGATACCGCCAGAAGAAATATTCAGGATTTTCATGCTGTCCTGCTTAAAGTTTCTGCATAAGGGGGGCTTTTGTATAGTCATTTCTGGTTGTTCGTTGTTCGCCTCCCAGATTGACAGGGTGTAAATATCACTGGGGGCAGGTATATATCTATCCAGACGTCTATCAGATAAATTGTACTCTACAGGATAATTCAGTTTTAATATGTTATGGTCGTCTGCAGGAAAAACATGCATCAATTCAGTCTCAAAAACATAGTATCTTTTGTTAAGAGAGTCGTCAAATACATGGAATCTGCATTTTACAGAAAACGGTATGCTATCCATTTTAAATTCTAGATCTTTATTGTTGTAAAAAATCAGAAATCCATCATTTTCCATTTTGAGAGGCGTACATTCCAGATTAATATATGGATCATTACTTTTAAATGAATAAACAGAAATATTTATCTTTTTAGAAAACAAATGTTCGATTATTTTTAATAACCTGCGATCATTTATTTTATCTTTTGTTATGCTTTTGTATTTATGGATTTTTTTATTCTGGGCAGACTGAACAGGGCAACATTCATGCTTGATTTTTTCTTTTAAAAAGGTGTTTTTCCAGAAAACAAAAGATATCTTTTGCATGGTATCCTGGTCTTTTAATGTTGACAGTCTGAAATGTGACGACACATAATCGCTTTTTATTCCAGATTGAAAACCTTCCAGGATTTTGTAGCAATAGTCTTTGTAGCTGTAATTTGTCCAGTCATTCCGGTGATCGTCAGGCACCATGGTGGTCTGGTAGAAATCTACAAAATCATCAAACTTAAACATAATGATAAAAAATCCAAATATTACAACTGCTTTTCCGAATAGTTCATTTTTTTGTCTGCTTTCAGAAAAAAGCTCTAAAAACATGTCTGACATCTTTGAAGTTTTATATTTTTTTACCAGCATATGGTGAAACTTTTGCTTTAAATCTTCGGTGGCAAAGTCTAAAAAGCAAATGGTGCCAAGCATTTTGTCCTGATCCACAAATTCAGCCATTTTGGCGGAATGAGCCAGTCCCAGCTCTGCATAATCCAGTTTTTGAATGAAATTCTGCCTGATGATCCATTTGTAAAATGTGTTTTCCTTCAGGTCAGCTTTTTTGGTGGTCAAAAATTTAGCGAGATTGTTGTTTTCGATGCTTCTATCTTCAATGAACAATAAGATATTGTCCAAAAATTTATGATATATTTTTTTATCGCAGATATGTTCCCAAACCAGTTTTTCCACATGGTCTTCATGTAAGTCATTCTTGTTGATTTTTTTGATGATTGCTCTGATTTTTGTTAAAATAAAATCAGGACACAGACAGTCTACTTCGTCTGGGTAATTTTGAACGAGATAGCTTGCCACATCGTTTTTTTGGTGAGGGTCTGAATCTTTAAAGAAGTTACATATTTTATTTACCATGTGTCTTTCATTATTTTTTGTAGCTGGCAAACTATCAAATTTGATTTTTTTTGCTATGTCAGCGCATCCTGTTTTATATAAATAAATATGAGTCAGAATCTTGATTGGGTTAAGATTTTTTTTAAAAGCAGGCGCAATGTCACTGGATTCAAACAATGCATGTAGAAAAATGCTGATTTGTTTTTCTTTAACTGATCTTTTCATATAACACCTTCCAGTAATCTCATTTTTATATGCTTATATGCGCCTGTAGAAAAGTCTGGACATGAACAATCTTGAAAAAAGTTAACAGTTGCATCTGGCCGAAGCCATGCAAGGCTTTCTGGCTGAAATTAGAGCTCGCTTTTTTGAGGTTCTTTATACTTTAAAGCCGTGTGTGCGGAGCACCCGCTTTCCAGCTAATGTTGCGAAGGACAGCGAAGCGCATTTTAGTCGAAAATGAAGTCTGCATCTTTCCCTTGCCAGAGAAGGTTTTTTTGGTACAGGCTGCTTCGTTGTTCAGTTAGATTCCACTATGGGAAGTCCAAAACCTGCTATATAACCCTATTCTAATAATAATTATTAGTGCAGGCATGTTTATTTTGTAAACTGGATGAAACCATAAATATTCAAAAAAATATTTGACTAAATTGTCAAATATGAACGCTATGAATGAACCAGCCCCCCGCTTCTGGGAGATTTTTTTCGAGGTTTACGAGACCCTGCCCCGCCAGGGCCCCGGCAACCGCGCCAGTGCCGTCAGGGCCCTGGCCCTTTGCCGCTACCTGTCCAAGTCCCCCGCGATCCTTGACCTGGGTTGCGGGGTCGGGGGACAGACCCTTTACCTTGCCGAACTGACGCCAGGTTCAATAGTGGCCGTTGACAGCCATACGCCGAGCATTGAACATTTGCAGGCGGCTATTGCGCAGCACGGGCTTTCGAAACGCGTCACAGCAATGGTCAAAGATATGGACCGCCTGGAGCAAACGCCTGGAAGTTTTGATCTTATCTGGTCCGAGGGCGCGCTCTACAGCATCGGACTGCAACACGCCCTTTACCTCTGTTATGGACTTTTGAGCCCCGGGGGCTACCTTGTCTTTACCGATGCGGTCTGGCGCAAGGAGAATGCGCCTGCCGAAGTGAAGGCCGGTTTCGACCTGGACTATCCAGACATGGGGTGGGTGGGCGACGATGTGGCATCTATACTGGACTGTGGATTCGATCTTGTGGGGCACTTCACGTTGCCGGATGAAGCATGGTGGGAAGATTTCTACACACCCATGGAGGCGCGCATTGAAAGTTTGCGCAGCAAGTATGCGGGAGATGATGAGGTCTCGGCCATACTGGACCAGCTCGCCCGGGAGCCCGAGATGCACCGCCTCTACTGCGATTATTACGCCTATGAGTTCTTCGTGGCGCGGCGTCCTTTGCATATTCAAGGCCCGGGATGAACAAAGCTCTCAAAATGGCAGGAGTTCGATAAAAAAAATTTGATTTATAAAAAAGCATGTATTATTCTTACCAGTAATACGTAATACTGGAGGGAAAAATGAGGGTGACGACAAAAGGGCAGGTTACGATACCAGTTAATATACGGGAAAAATTAGGGATAACCCCGGATACAGAGATTGATTTTTTACAAGAGGGAGACCGGGTCTTTTTGGTAAAGCGAGAAGGAACAGCCCGGGCAACCCGCAAGTTTAAAAAACTTCGCGGGGTGGCGACTGTCAAAATGACCACAGACGAAATTATGGCACTCACCAGAGATGATTTATGAAAGGTCTTCTTGTTGATTCCAATATTATCCTGGATGTTTTTCTTGATGATCCTGTCTGGGCTGAATGGTCGGAGGCTGCTCTTTCTGAATATGCCCATCATGCTCCTTTATACATTAACCAAATTATATATTCCGAAATTTCCATCGGATTTAATAAGATTGAGGAATTGGAAGCTGCTGTTTCAAAGAGCGGATTTCAGATGCTGGAAATACCCAGGGAATCTCTCTTCCTTGCTGGTAAAGCTTTTTTTAAATACCGAAAGCATAAAGGTGCAAAGAAGTCCCCATTGCCGGACTTTTTTATCGGGGCACAAGCCGCTGTATTAGATCTTGAATTAATCACACGAGATAAAAACAGGTACCAGACCTATTTCCCAACTGTTAAAATTATTTCTCCTGAATAACTGAGCGCATCGAACAGGTCGCTTCAGCCGACCTCGTAAACTCAGCCCTGTACCACAAAAATGACTGGAGAACCTGGGCTTGCCCACTCCAGGCAACCAGTAGGCGATTCTTTTCAATTATCATCAGCCCCCGCTTTCCCAGTCCAGCCCGCGATATTGCGCTCCTGAGATCGAACTCCGCTCCCATCGGTCTTCATCCGGGTGTATCTGTCAGCGCTTTGCATGTGGCATGGGGACTGGCTCTTCCGTCACGCCTGAGGCGTGATTGTCCCAAAAAATGAGATATTTTATGCACAAAATGATGCTCAAGTGGGTCCCGGAGTGCCTGTCCCCTGCTTTCCTTAAATGCGCTGACAGATACATCCGGGTCTTGTTTTGCGATTTGATCATCTCTGCTGCATACAGGGATCTCACGGGTCCTGGTCAGCAGCAGCACTGGTGCAATTCGAGTCATGAATAACTTCTTGTCAGCAGCGTTTTCTTTTTGTATTTAGCATTTATGGGCGTGCCATACAAATTCAACCGTCAGGAACTGGCCGGCTCTCTTGGAGATCTGGGCGTGGTTCTCCCCCTGGGCATAGCCATGATCCTGGTCAACGGCCTGAACCCCCTGGGGCTTTTTTTCTCGGTGGGACTGTTCTACCTGCTGTCCGGGATGTACTACCGTATTCCCGTGCCTGTAGAACCCATGAAGGTCATTGGCGCTTATGCCGTGGCCACGGGCATTACAGCCTCGGAAATCATGGCCTCTTCTCTGCTTATCGGAGTGCTTCTGCTGGTTATTGCCCTTACCGGAGCCATGACTCTGATAGGCAAGTATACTCCCAAGGAGGTCGTCCGGGGAGTGCAGCTTTCCACAGGCCTGCTGCTCATGGCCGAGGGGGTGCGCTTCATGATCGGCACTTCCACTTTTCAGAAGCTTCAGGAAGCAGCCGAGCCCTATCTGGTAATCCAGGACATAGGTCCCGTGCCTTTTGGTCTGGTCCTGGGCCTGGTGGGCGGGGTAGTCACCCTGCTTCTTCTGGACAACAAAAAACTCCCCGCAGCCCTGGTGGTGGTCCTGGGGGGCATGCTGGTGGGTCTTTTGCTGGGCACCCGGGAGGGGCTGTCCCAGGTGTCGCCAGGTTTCAATCTGCCGGAGTTCATGCCTTTCGGGTTTCCTTCGGGTGTGGACTTCTCCTTTGCCCTGCTGGTGCTGGTCCTGCCGCAGCTGCCCATGACCCTGGGCAATGCGGTCATCGCCAACGTGGATCTATCCAGGCAGTATTTCGGAGAGGCCGCCCACAGGGCTACCTATAAGGCCAACTGCATCACCATGGCCCTAGCCAATTTCTTTTCCTTTTTCGTGGGGGGTATGCCTCTTTGTCACGGGGCCGGGGGACTGGCCGCCCATTACCGCTTTGGAGCCAGGACCCCGGGCTCCAACGTGATCATTGGGGCCATATTCATTTTCCTGGCTGTGTTGCTCGGGGTGAACATCCTGGGCATTCTCTATCTCATCCCCATGGCCGTGCTGGGAGTGCTGCTTGTTTTTGCAGGCAGTCAACTGGCCCTGACCATAATGGATTTAAAGGAGCGCAAGGAATTTTTCGTGGTCTTCACCATTGTGGGCATCACCCTGGCCACCAATCTGGCAGCCGGGTTTATTGTGGGTATAATCGTGGCCTATATCCTCAAATCTGAAAAACTTTCCATATGAATCAAAGCATTGCCATAATCGGTGGGGGGCTGGCCGGATGTGAGGCTGCTCTGCAGCTGGCCCGTCAGGGGGTATGGGTGACCATCTTCGAGATGAAGCCGCAAAAGTATTCCCCGGCCCACGAAAGCCAGAGCCTGGGCGAGCTGGTCTGTTCCAATTCATTTCGCTCCATGGAGCCAGTGACCGGAGTGGGGCTTTTGCAGCAGGAGATGCACAGGCTGGGCAGCTTAGTCATGGAAGCGGCTCTCATGCACCGGGTGCCTGCAGGCAAGGCCCTGGCCGTGGACCGGGACAGATTTGCACAGCACTTGACCAGCAGGGTGGAGGAGCATGAGTTTATCCGGGTGCATAGACGGGAAATCCAGGACCTGGACGACCCGGAGCTCCAGGGATTTGATGCAGTGATTCTCTCAGCCGGTCCGCTTATAAGCGATCCTCTGGCCCAGAGTCTGTTCCGGGTTATCGGGGCCCAGGACCTGTATTTTTATGACGCCATAGCCCCCATAGTCAGCGCGGAATCCATTGATTACGACAAAGCTTTCTGGGGCTCCAGGTACCGGCCTGAAGACGACGATTATCTCAACTGCCCCATGAGTGAAGAGGAGTATTACCGGTTTTACCATGAACTTGTTGGTGCGGAAAAAGTCCCGGCCCGGGATTTTGAAGAGGAGAAGCATTTCCAGGGGTGCATGCCCATCGAGGCCATGGCTGAAAAGGGCGAGTTGACCATGGCCTTTGGTCCGCTGAAGCCCGTGGGCCTGGTGAATCCAAGAACTGGGGAGCAGCCATTTGCCGTGGTGCAGTTGCGGGCGGAAAACTTAGAGAAGACCGCCTTCAATCTGGTGGGATTTCAGACCAGGCTGAAGCTTGGGGAGCAAAAAAGGGTCTTTAGCATGATACCCGGTCTGGAAAATGCCGAGTTTCTGCGCCTGGGCAGCATGCACAGAAATACTTTTGTCAATGCTCCCCAGGTATTGACCCGGAATCTGGAACTTAAGGCCAGACCCGGAGTTTACCTGGCCGGGCAAATAAGCGGGGTGGAAGGATACCTGGAATCAGCCGCCTGCGGACTATGGCTGGGTCTGCGTCTGGGGCTTGAAGCAAGAGGGATCGATCCACCCGCCCCACCCAGGGACACAGCCCTGGGTGCACTCATGAATCATCTGCAAAGCGATGCCAGGTATTTTCAGCCCAGCAATATTCATTTCGGGCTGTTCCCGCCGCTGAAGGCCCGGGCCAAAAAGGCCAGGCGCAAGGAGCTGCATGCCCAGAGGGCTCAGGAAAGTTTTGATAAGTGGCTTTCCAGACTCGGGGCTATCCAGTAGTCCACTTGAGCCAGACCTTTCTGGATCTGGGACCGTCGAATTCGGTAAAGAATATCTTCTGCCAGGTGCCCAGCATGAGCCTGCCGTTGTCCACAATGAGCTGTAGTGATGGTCCCATGAGGCTGCTTTTGATATGGGCGTCGCTGTTGCCCTCCATATGCTGGTAATCCCCGTTGCGGGGGATAAGCCTTTCCAGATTGACCAGGATATCCCGGACCACTGAGGGGTCCGCTCCTTCGTTTATGGTCAGGCCTGCTGTGGTGTGCGAACAGTAAAGGGTCAGTACCCCGCTGTTCATTTTGTTGGATGAAAGGTACTCCTGTACTTCCCGGGTAATGTCCAGAAACTGTTCTCTTTTGGTACTCTTGACCCCTATGGAATCCATGATTTACCTCCTCATGTAATATTATGCCATTTTTCACCATGGTCCGGGAACTTTGCAAACAGGACGTAAAAACTCTCTCCAAGGAAGCGTAAATCAAAACCTATACACGGTATTGAAAGCCAGTATATTTTTAATAACACGCCTTGAATCAAATTCGGTGTTTGACGGTTTTGATTAACGCTTCCTACGTCGTTCAGACAGTTTACGCCCTGTTTGCAAAGCCCCCGGACCATGGATCTGCAAGTAGACGCTTGGATTGTCCAGCTTTAGCAGGTGGTGAAAAATTACAATCCATTTATTTACTCAGGGCAATGAAGTACATCACATTTTATTTTCACCGCGAACTGCGGGAGCACTTCGGGCTTAAATATCCTCTTGAATATGTACTCCAAAGAAGGGCTTCCATCAAGGATATTATTGAAGCACTGGGGGTACCGCATACAGAGGTGGGAGAAATTATCGCGGATGAGCGAGAGGCCGGTTTTGATCATATTCCCTCTCCAGGTGAAAAGATTGTGGTCCGGTCGGTAGAGGCTCCTGTGGATGTGGCCAGTTCCACCAGGCTTCGCCCCGAGGCCTGGCCGGAAACCAGGTTTATAGCTGATGTCAATGTGGGCAAGCTGGCCATGCTTTTGCGCATGCTGGGGCAGGATACCTTGTGGGACAACAGCTACAGTGACCGGCAAGTGGCTGTTCTGGCTGCCCGGGAGCGCCGCATTGTACTGTCCAGAGACAGAGGGCTCTTGAAACGCAAAGAGATAATGCACGGACGATTGATACGCGCCTGTAATCCTGATGACCAGCTAAGGGAGGTGGCCCGTATTTACGGCCTGGATCTTACCTGTAGTTTTTCCAGGTGCCTTAGATGCAACCAGGTTCTTGAACCGGTGCCCAAGTCCGAAATAATTCAACGTTTGAAACCCAGAACCAGAAAATACTTTGATTACTTTGAAATCTGTCCCGGCTGTGAGCGTATTTACTGGAGAGGCTCGCACTGGGAAAAGATGTGCTCCCGCATCCAGGATGCCGGGTGAAAGGTGACTTATAAAGTACATCCAGGCAGTAAATAAGGCAGAGGTTCCTTGATTCCGTCTTGAGCGTCAGTCCATGCTGATGACCCGGTCCATGTATTCCAGGCCCATGCTGCGGTGGGTGATGAGGATGACCGTCTTTTGGGCCATGACCTCCTGCAGGGTGTCCCAGAGGGCTGCTTCAGTATCTTTGTCCAGGCCTTCTGTAGGTTCATCCAGCAGAAGTATGGGCGTATCCTTAAGCAGTGTCCGGGCGATGCACAGCCGCCTGGCCTGACCCCCGGAAAGCCTGAGTCCCGCCTGCCCCACCCGGGTATCTAAGCTGTCCGGCAGAGAAGTGACAAAATCTTCCAGCCTGGCCCGGGCCAGGGCCTGCCACAGGTCTTTGTCCCGGGCATGGGGGCTTGCCAGGAGCAGGTTTTCTCTGATGCTGGAGTTGAACAGAAAACAATCCTGGGATACTACCCCTGTCCAGGAGCGCACGTCTTCGGCCCTGTAATCCTGGATGTTTCGTCCGCCTAGAAGTATCTGTCCCTGCTGCAGGGGGTAGAAACGAAGCAGGAGATTGAAAATACTGGTTTTGCCGGCTCCTGACGGGCCGGTTATGCCTGCTTTTTCACCAAAGCGGACCTGAAAGCTCATGGATTTTAACACCTGCTTACTTCTTCCGGGATAGGAAAAAGATACCTCTCTAAATTCAATGCTGAACTGTTCAGGAGCAGGCAGGGCCTCAGGGGGGTCCTGCACCAGGGGGTTCTGGTCAATAATGGAGAAAAGCCTCCGGGCTGAGGCCCTGATTCTGCCCCAGGCCTTGAATGCCGAAGGAAGCTGCTGCACTCCTTCAAAGCTTAGAAGGGCCAGTACCGCCAGCATGGGCAGATTTTCACCGGAAATTTTTCCTGACTGCACCAGGGGGATGACGATTATGAGGGTGCCCCATACTGAAAGCCCGACAAACAGGGTCATGCCCCCTTCGGCCCAGGCCTCCAGCTTAGAATACCTGGCCTGAATACTGGTCTGAATCTTGTTTTCCTTATCCAGCTCATCAAGAATACTCTTGGTCTGTCCCAGGACCACCAGTTCTTCCAGGCCCCGGATGAGGTCCACCCCCAGGGTGCGCATCCTGGAAAGAGACTGTACCTGTCCCTGGCCGATGCTCATTCCCTGCCTGAGAAGAACCAGGGGCAAAACACCTCCGGCCAGAATCCACAGACAGCAAAGATAAAGGGCCAGGGCAGGGCTGAACCATCCTGCAAACAAAAATACAGCCAGCAGGGCCGCAGCCGCAGTGCAAAGGGGCAGGACGAAGCGCAGGTAAAACTGGTCTAAGTGGTCAATGTCGGCCTTGATGCGCGAAAAGACATCACCACTGTGTATGCTGGCCAGACCGGCCGGGGCCAGGGGCTCCAGGCGGCTGAAAAACCAGACCCGCATGTGGGCCAGGAGCCTGAAGGTGGCTTCATGGGAAAAAAGTCTTTCAGCATACCTGCCCGCGGTGCGCACAATGGCCAGGGTGCGGATGCCGCCGGCCGGCAGATGATAGTTGAAGGGGACTCCGGTTATACCGGCCAGGGCCATGCAGGCCAGAAACCAGGCTGCCAGGGACAAAAGGGCGGCGTTGGCCAGGAGGGTGACTAAGGAGCAAAGCATACCCAGAAGCAGCCATTTCCACTGGGGCAGCATAATGGACAGCAGTCTGCCGAGCTCCTTCATGGCCGCTGCACCATATCCTGCCCGGGGGGCATGTCCTTCAGCTGTACTACCAGGTCCGCCCCGGGGAGTACATCCTGGTCATGGGTGCATATTATAACTGTTCTTTCTTCAGCCATTTCCAGCAGGGCGGCGTGAATTATATTCCGGTTTTTCCGGTCCAGACCGGCTCCAGGCTCATCAGCCAGCACCAGGGGGCAGGGGCGGACAAAGGCCCTGGCCAGGGCCACCCTCTGGCGCTGGCCTCCGGACAGGTCCTGGCCGTCTTCTCCCAGAACGGTTGCATAGCCATGGGGCAGGGCCAGAATCTCCTGGTGGATGCCGGCCTTCTGGGCGGCCAGGTACACCTCTTGTGCAGAGGCGTTTTCATTGCCCAGTCTGATGTTTTCCAGAACGCTCAAGCCAAGCAGGTGAGGCTTTTGGGGAAGATAGGCCGCATGCCTGAGCCAGGCTTCATTGTTTAGATGCGACAGGTTCGCGTCATTGACATATATTTGGCCCTGCCGGGGTGTTACAAGACCCAGGACAAGGCGCAGGACCGTAGTTTTCCCGCTGCCGCTGGGTCCGGTGAGGCAGGTCAGGCCAGGGGCCGGGGTTATAAAATCGAGATTGTGCACGGCCTCTTGGTCTTGAGCGTAACCAAAGCTTACATTTTCAAAGCGTATTCTGGTCCGGGAGAAGCTGGGGATGGTTGTTCCGGTGTTATCCCGGCGCCGGGGAAGACTCATTAGTTGCATCATGTTTTCCGCAGCTGCAATGGCCGAGACCCGGGAATGAAACCTGCTGCCCAGGTTGCGCAGAGGCAGGTAGAACTCCGGGGCCAGGATGAGAATGAAAAAACCGGCCATAAAATCAATCTCACCCCAGAGAAGTCTGAATCCAATAATCACCGCCACCACGGCTATGCTGACTGTAGCCATGAATTCCAGAATCAGGGCACTTAAAAATGCAACCCGCAAAACAGACAGAGTGCTTTTGCCGTATTCCTTAGATATTTCATCCACCACCCGGGCCTCTCTTTTGCCGGCATTGAATATCTTGAGGGTGGTCAGGCCCTGAATGGCGTCTAAGAATCTGTGGGTCAGGCGGGTGATTTTTTGCCATTGCTGCTGGTTCAGCTTTTGGGCCCGGCGGCCGATGAGAATCATGAAAAAGGGAATAAAGGGGGCGGTAAACAGAAGGATAAGGCCGGATATCCAGTCCAGGGGCAGGATAAAGACCAGGATTGCCGGGGGAAGCATGGCTGCCAGGGCCATCTGGGGCAGATATCCGGAAAAGTATCCGTCCACTTCTTCCACCCCGTCGGTGCTCAAGTGTACCAGTTGTCCCGTGGAATGACTGGTCAACCCCGAGGGGTCGGCCCGGGACAGGTGCTCCAGGAGTTGCCGGCGGATTTTTTCCTTGGTCCGGGCCGCAGCCTGTCCGGCCAGGCTTGATCCGTACCAGACAAGCATGGCCCTGGCCAGCACCAGGGCCAGTATAAGCCACAGGGCGGGCATGACCCGGCCAAGTCCCAGGCCTTCAAAAACCACCTGGTGTACGCTCCAGGCCAGAGCTCCGGCCTGGACAATGAGCAGGATGCCCGCACACAGGTTCAGGCCTATGGACAGGGCCAGGGCTGTACCAGCGGTTTTCCTGAAGCTGTTTAGCCATTTCAGTGCCTGGGTCTGGGACAAAATCAGCTGCTCGAATAATACGGACCCAGGAACTTAAAGAAAGACCCGGTAATCCATGTTCAAAACTTCAGCCAGACGTCTGGCCCGTTCCTTGCCTATCTCCATCCTGCCGTTCTCCATCTTGGAGATATGCCCCTGGGGAATCCCAGTCAGCCTGGAAAGTTCTGTCTGAGTAAGTCCTTCCCTGTTACGCGCTCCACGCAGGGCCACGCTGTATTCGGGTTCATTTTCAAACTCCTGGAAGAGCTCTCTCCAGGGGATGGAGTCGCTTGAGTCAGTATAGCCATGCTTTTTAATTTCGCGAAGCACTTCATCCTTTTTATCCCTGGGGCCTGTGATGCGTAGCTCAATGGCCTCAGTAGGGTGCGTCTTCGTGAGTGCCTGCATAAGTTACCTCAATAAGGTTGATCTCTCCTTCACTTTCTTCCCAAACGGCCACATAGGCCGGATGGCCGCCTTTAATATGGCAATGGTGCCGGTTCTTACCGAGCTTTGAATAGTTTTTCCAGTTTCCTCTTACTGGCCCGGATTCTTCCATTTCCCGCATAAGAGCAAAGAGGTTTTCTTTAGCTGTCCTTGGCAGTTCCCGTGCTTTTTTGACAGCTTTTTTCTTGACTCGAACCGACCAGGCCATAACTTTTTATATGCTACCAGATGGTATAATGTCAACAAAAAATCAACCATTCAGGGGAGGTCTGGTGCCAGTAATCACCACCGAGGACCCCCTGAATGGTTATGGTTGCGGGCAGTGCCCAATTTTCATTTTAATAAGCCTCTTCGTACTCCAGGTCCTCGTCGGTTATCTTGTGGCTGAATTTGAGATGTACCCAGGTCTGGTAGGCAATGACCAGGGGGCAGAAGACCAGGGCCACTCCCAGCATAATCTGCAGGGTCAGGGTGCTGGAGGCGGAGTTGGCGATGGTCATGCTGAAGTCCGGGTCAATGCTTGAAGGCAGCAGTTTGGGATACATGCCTATTACTCCGAACATGGTCACCCCGATAATGGTGGCGGCGGAAGAGGCCCAGGCCTTCCAGTACACCCTTTGATGCAGAAACATCTTTACCAGCACCAGCCCGGCCACGGGTATGAGCAGTATTATCAGCAAAAGCGGGTTGGCGGCATAATTGTCGAACAGATTGGTGTACATCACAGTCAGGGCCAGAAAAGCGACCACCATGACCAGCACCGCACCCCAGACCCTGTTGGCCAGGTTAACAGCTTTTCTTTCCATGTCGCCCATGGACTTGACAGCCAGCCACAGGCTGCCGTGCATGGAAAAGAGCAGGACGAAAAGTATTCCTCCGGCCAGGCCGTAAGGGTTCAGAAGGGTCAGAAGGTTGCCTTCATTTATCTGCTGAGCATTCAGGGGAATGCCCATAAAGATATTGGCAAAGGCCACTCCGAAGAGCAGGGCCGGGATGAGGCTGCCCAGTACATTGCATCCGTCCCAGAACCTTCTCCAGGAATCACTGTCCACCTTGCGCCTGAATTCAAAGGACACCCCCCTGAAAATGAGTGCGAAGAGAAGCAGAAGAAGAGGGGTGTACAGGCTGCTGAACAGGACCGCATAAGTGGCCGGGAATGCGGCAAAGGTCACTCCGCCTGCGGTTATCAGCCAGACCTGGTTGCCGTCCCAGAAAGGTCCGGCCGCGTTGTACATAACCCGTTTGTCGGTCTCGCTTTCAGCCAGCAGGGGCATGTTTATGCCCAGGCCGAAATCGTATCCGTCCAGGGCGAAATAGCCTGCCCACAATATTCCCCAGAGCAAAAACCAGGTGGTCTCAAGCATGGGATACCTCCAGTTTAATTATGAACCTGCACAGCATGCAGTTGAAACTTGATTTTTCATTGATAAAGGCCATTAGTTGCTCCCTGCGGTTTCTTCCCCGGACTCGGCCGGGGCCGGGCCTTTACGCCCGTATTTGGACAACAGGAATATGCACAGGGCCACCAGGAGTCCGTAGATGGCGAAGAAGCCGGCCAGAGAACCAGCCACCTGTCCGGTGGTTATACCCGGCGAAAAGGCCTCTTCGGTGCGCATCATTCCGTAAACAATCCAGGGTTGTCTACCCATCTCAGCCACTATCCAGCCCAGCTGGACAGCTACGTAGGGCAGCGGAATAATCCAGGGCAGAAGCCTGAGCATCCTGGGGGAAGAGGCCGGGTCTTTACGCCTTATCCAGGCCCAGGCAGCCAGCACGGGAAAGAGCATGCCCAGGGCCACCATGGTTCTAAAAGACATAAATGTCGCCCAGACAGGAGGGCGGTCCTCTTCCGGAAAGTCCTTGAGACCGGTTACCTCGGCATCAAAGGAATGATAGGCCAGCATGGAAAGCCCTCCTGGGATGGGTAGCAGTTCCAGCCTGTTGCCTTCATTGGCCGGGTCAGGGATGACCAGCAGGTACTGCGGGGCATTGGTCCGGGTCTCCCAGTGGGATTCCATGGCCGCCAGCTTTTCCGGCTGATACTTGGCCACCGTGGAGCCGTGGTGATGGCCATGGACGACCACCACAAGGGCGAAGACCAGGGTGAACGGAGCGGCGATACGAAATGATTTCCGGAAGAAGTCCACATGGGACCCCCTGGCCAGGTGCCAGGCGGAAATGCCCAGGACAAAGAAACCGCTCAGGACGTAGGAGGCGCTCAGGACATGGATGAACTGCTGCCAGGCGAATTCGTTGCTTACCAGCTGGATAAAGCTTGCCAGTTCGGCCCGGCCGTCTCCCATCAAATGGCCCACAGGGTTCTGCATCCAGCCGTTGGCCATAATAATCCAGAATGCGGAAAGATTGGCCGCCAGGGCCACCAGCCAGATGCTGGCATTGTGCAGTTTGGGCGGGAGCTTCTTCCAGCCGAAAATCCAGACGCCCAGGAAGGTGGACTCCAGGAAAAAGGCCATGGTGGCCTCTATGGCCAGCAAAGACCCGAAAACGTCACCTACATAGGCTGAATACCTGGACCAGTTGGTTCCGAACTGGAACTCTAAGGCAATTCCGGTGACTGCTCCCAGAGCAAAGTTGATAAGAAAGAGTTTTCCCCAGAACTTGGCCATGCGCCTGTATGTTTCGTCACCGGTGCGGATGAACTTGGTCTCCATGTAGGCCACCAGCAGAGACAGGCCAAGAGTCAGGGGGACGAAAATGAAATGGACGAAGGTAGTCATGGCGAATTGAAGTCTTGAAAGTAACAAAACATCCATAAGTCTTCCCCTGGTTAAATAGGTTTGTAAGGCTGATCTATCAGTGACTGCCTGGAGAAATGTTTAATCTTTGCAGCCTGTTGCCGCGCTCATCAGGACTTTATACAGCCTGAAGAGGGCCTGAGCAGGTGCAATAGCTCCCGCAGGCAGATATGGACGGTCCAAATCGTAACCATTCAGGAGGCAGATACCGGCCATCAGCCACCACCGAGGTCCCACTGAATGGTTACTCCAAATCTTTGAATCTACTCCTTTTGCTGTTGGCTGCACACCTCTTCCCGGGCCAGGGTGGCAAAATCTGTTTCATCTAAGGTCTGCCTCAAACGCTGCCTGGCAGTCTCCCAGACTCTGTGTACCCCGCAGGAAGGGCTTCGCCTGCATGACTCAGGGCTCATTATGCATTGATTGAGAAATATTTCTCCATCCACGGCCTCCACGACCTGCAGAAGGGAAAGCCGGGAAGGGTCTTTGAGCAGTCTGTAGCCTCCTCTGGCTCCCTGGGTAATCTGAATAATACCGGCCCTGGACAGGGTCTGGGCCACCTTGGCCATGAATGACTCCGGAATCTGCATGGCCTGGGCCACCTCCTTTTTAGGGGCCACCTGGCCGGGTGTTGTGCAGGCCGCGAGGTAGAGCACGCAGCGAACGGCATACTCTCCTCCCCTGGTAAGCATCATGTGCTGCTCCTTGATTTTTTTAAAAAATATAAAGGATAAACAGGAGTTGATTAGTCCTATATCGA
Source organism: Desulfonatronospira thiodismutans ASO3-1 (assembly GCF_000174435.1). Classification (NCBI taxonomy): domain Bacteria; kingdom Pseudomonadati; phylum Thermodesulfobacteriota; class Desulfovibrionia; order Desulfovibrionales; family Desulfonatronovibrionaceae; genus Desulfonatronospira; species Desulfonatronospira thiodismutans. The sequence continues at coordinate 434,636 of NZ_ACJN02000003.1, read as the reverse complement.
TAAAAGACAAACCTGTCAAATAAAATTATGAGGAAAAGTCGGCGCAGCACCTCTTCTTTTGCTTCAGCACCGATTGTTTATCGAGCAAGAGGTCCTGCCAGAACCTGACTACTCAGCCGATTTGACCCACAAAGGCTTGGGCACTATGGCTGCAAAGCGTGTCTGGGCATGCTCCAGTATATCTTTTACTATTGCGGCCTCCTCCATCTGCAGGCTTTTTTCCAGTTCCTGGATATAAGGCCCGAGCAGTTCCTGGACATCCTTTATGCCCTGATCTGAAATGGGGGTGATGACCACGTTGGCTCCCCTGGCCAGACGGCGTTTTATATTGTCCTGGCCGAAGTCGTATTCAGGATACAGACACTGGTAGACCACTCCTCCGGTCATCCCGGAGCACAGCCATGGACCTGGATCGCCAAGGACCACAGCCCTTCCTCCGGTCATGTACTCGAAAGCAAAGCCCTTGAGGTGAGAATTCACAGCCAGGTTGCCGCTCTGGTCGTTTACAGGAGCGGTGATACGCCCCCCAAAGACCACGTCCGCTCCTGAAAGACGCACGCAGGCCCTGGAGTCGGCCATATTCTGGATCATGAGCAGCCCGTCTATGGCCCCGTAAGCAAAGCTCTTGCCTGTGGAGCCGTCTATGTAACGTCCCTGGTAATTATTTCCCTTGAGCACTCCCAGCTGTCCACCAAAAAAGCCTTTGGCGGCTCCGTCCTGGGATCCGCCCTGAACAACCACTTCCAGGTGGGAGGTGCCAAAGGCGCAAAGACCGTTGCCCGGGACCGAGTCTCCCAGGCGCAGGGCGGCCAGCAGGTCCCGGCGTTCAGGATACCTGCGCTCCATGGCCCCGGCCAGGTAGGTCCCCACTGCCCGGTCGGAACTGCTGACACCCTCTTCAGCGAAATTCACCCGCAGGTCTCCGGCGGAAAAATGATCCATGGCCAGATCTGATATGAGCCGGGTGAGGTAATTAAGGGGTTTTCGCACCACCCGGCCCTGCTCGGATACTTCATCCTCAACGGGGTGGTCGGCGGTTCGCAGCAGGTCAGACAGGTCCACCTGGTCATGCCCCTGTTCCTGAAAAAGCAGGTCGGTGCGTCCGGTGAGGTCGCTAAGGTTTTTTTGCCCCATGCGGGCCAGGCGCATGCGCATTTCATCGCCTATGGCTCCCAGAAGTCTGGCCAGGTTTTCCGCTTCAACTTCTGCTGTTCTGGGACGGAAACTTTTGACTCCCTTTTCTTTTGCCTCTTCACTGGTACGCAGTTGCGTTGATATGCCCATGGGGCAGCGATCCAGGTGGCAGCGTCTGCAGCTTATGCAACCGATTCCCATGAGGGCCAGGGTGCCAAGACCCACCCTGTTGGCTCCCAGAAGGATGAGCTTTATGATTTCGTGGCCGTTTCTTACCCCGCCATCGCACCACAGTTCCACCTTGTGCCTGAGAGCGGATTCCACCAGGGCCTGGTGGGCCCGGCTGACACCGATTTCCACCGGCAGGCCCACGTATCTCTTGGCGTGCTCCCTGGCAGCCCCGGTTCCGCCTTCATAGCCGCTTAAATTTATAATATCAGCCCCGGCCTTGGCTATGCCCACTGCTATGGTACCTACGCCACTGGTAACCGGGATTTTTACTGATACTCTGGCCCTGGGATGGGCGGTTTTGAGTTCGGTTATGGTCTGGGCCAGGTCTTCTATGGAGTAAATGTCGTGCTGGTTGGACGGGGAGATAAGAGTGATCCCGGGTTTGCATTTGCGGGCCTGGGCCACCATGGGGGAGACCTTGCTGCCAGGCAGGTGTCCGCCTTCTCCTGGCTTGGCCCCCTGGCCTATCTTTATCTCCAGGAAGTCGGTGGAGTTTAAAAGACCCATAAAGACCCCGAACCGGCCCGAAGCAATCTGCTGCCCGCGGTTGTGTCTGAACCCACCGAGCATGTCCGGAATTTCGCCTCCTTCTCCGTTCATGCATATGATATTGGCCTTCATGGCTGCCATGGCATAGGCCCGAAAGGAGTTTTCCCCCTGGGATCCGAAGGACATGGCCGCTATGACCAGAGGCAGGTCATGGCGTCCCACGGAAATATCCACCTGGTCCTGGGTCAACTGATCGTCGCTTGGTGCTTCACGCAGGCTCAGAAGATGGCGCATTCCGGTGGGAATTTCCCGGTCTATTTCTTCCAGGGAGGCAGCCATCTCTGCATAACCGGTCCTGCCCTGGGCGACCTTGCGTAGAGTCCGTCCCACCTTCTGGTTTCTGGAAGGTTCTGAGTAAAGGCCTGTTTCGGTTGTGTCCCCGGCCCGCTGCAGGCGCAGGCTGTCCTGTTTTTCCAGAAAATCCAGGCCAATGCCTGTGTTTTCTGACTCGCAGAAGTTGGCCACCTGCATCTGTTCAGCCAGATGTCGGCTAAGTCCCACAGAGGAAAAAATCCGCCCGTAGCCGCAGAGCTCATGTATACCCATGGTGGACATGATTTTCTCCATACCTGCCTGCAGTACCTGCATGGTATTTTCAACAGCCTTTTCCGGGCTCAGTTTTTCTGTGGCAAAATCCGCTGAAATTCGCCACAGAAGGTATGGGTTCACCGCTTCCGCTCCCAGACCCACAAGAAACATAATGTCATGCAGGTTGCGCACCGCTCCGGAGCGAACCACCACAGAGGCCTTGCGGCGCAGGCCGGCCCGGACCAGTTTTTCCACTACCCATGCCGTGGCCAGGCCCGGGTCCATATGCACGCGCTCTTCCTGGAAGGAACCGGAATCATCCAGCACCAGAAGCATACTGCCGGAGCTCACCTTTTCCGCGGCCTGGTGGGCCAGTGAATCCAGGGCCAGGTTCAGGCCCTGCCCAGGAACATAAGTGCAGTCCAGCACTGCCGCCCGGGCGGTATCATGCCCCTGTCCGGTGAAAAAGGCCATCACTTCTTCCAGCAGGGCACTGTTGAATTTTCTGGCCAGGTTTTGTTCCTGTTTCAGAGTCAAAGTGTCTTCAAGGCCGCGGCCTCCTAGTAGAACAGGAGTGCCCAGTTCCAGTCCCAGGGCCTGCCTGGAGCTCTGAGGCCGGATGTCCGGGCCTGAGCCGATTACCACTCTGGTTGAAAAATGTTCCGCTTCCCGCTGGCGGTCTATGGCCGGGTTGGTGACCACAGCCACGTTTTCCTTGAAAAAATCCGCCAGGTTGGGCAGGGCATGGGTCATAAGGCATGCCAGGGGACCGGTGTGCCCCATGGAGCCTATGGCTTCCCTGCCTTCCTGGGCGACCCGCTTGCGGATATTTATATCGTACTTCTGCCATCCATATGCAGACAGTCTGCCTGAATGGTCTGTATTCATGGGCTGGGACATGAATTGGCGCACCAGTTCCAGGGCCTCATGGTCACTGCAAAAGGCCGGCTCGTGGTTGAACATGGAGTAGAGAAATGCAAGTTTTTCATTGCTGCCCGGTCTGCCCTGCATGATTTTCAAAAGCTGTTCCTGGCAGGTATTGTAATCCATGACCTGGGCCCTGGCTTCCCTGCCGCAGCGGATGGCGATCTTTTCACCGGGAGCCAGGGGCCTGGGATCGCGTACGTTGTATTTGAGATCTACAACACCTTTTTCCGAGGACAGGAAATAATGGGTTTCGCTTTCACCGAACCACAGGGGGCGAAGTCCCAGTGCGTCCACGCTTCCAAGGCACATATCCCCGTATCTGGACACTATGGCGGCAGGACCCTGGGCCGAGCAGGGGAAAAACCAGCGATACAGGGAATAAAGGTTTTTGAGCTCGTCAGGGTAATTCTTCACAAGGCTGTGGATGGGTGGAAAGACCATGTCCAGGGCTTCCATGATGTCCAGGCCGTGCTGGTGTACCAGGCCTTCCAGGATCCTGTTGAGGTTCTGAGAGTCGCTGCCTTCGGGTACAGGTCTTATGCCCAGCATCCTGGCCGTGGACTCAAGCTTTTCTATGGTGTTTATTTCTCCGTTGTGGCCCAGCATGGAGAAAGGCTGCGAGCGAAGTACAGTGGGCAGGGTATTGGTGGAATAACGGCTGTGCCCCAGGGTCATGACCGAGGCCATGTCCGGGTCTCGAAGCTCGGGATAGACTTTGGGCAGCATGTCCGGCATTCCCTGGAGCTTGTATATGGCATTGTCCAGGCTCAGAGATGCGGTTTCCAGGCGGGGAAGTTCCTCTTCCAGGCGCATCTGGGCCAGAAAGAGCCGTCTGGCTGCAGCCCGGCGGGATCCATCCGGAGCTATTCCGGCCAGCTGCCAGAAAAGCGGGGCTTCAGAAGATGCTCTGGGCCCCAGTTCCTGGTTGCGGGTGTTGCCCTCTATTTCGGTGAGAAGGTCAAAACCTTCATCCTTTAAAATTGCCCTGGCCTTTTCCTGGATATGGGACCATTTATCCTTGAGGTCCAGGGGAATAAGAAAATGGCCTGCAAAAAAACCTCTGCTTTCTGCGAGGTAAGGATTCAGTCCGGACCTGGAAAGGCGCTTCATCCATACCCCCCTGGGCAGATCCGTGGACAGCCCGCATCCGTCTCCTTCGCCGTTGATGTCTCCGGAGCGGTGTCCCATTTTGCGCAGGGCATCTATAGTCTGAACAATATTGGCATGTGTGGGGCTTCCCTGTTTGTCCACAAGGGCTATAACAGCGCATGCGTCCTTTTCCTGGATCCTGGGAGTAGAGAACATGGGGCATTTCCTTGAGTTTTTCAGTTTGAGCCTGACGGCAGCTCAACTGGCCGTCCGGTGTATGATTTGCAGATATATGTCAGACACTATTAATTCAAGATGAGAGGTTTTGGCAATATGTTCAGTTCAGTGATTTAATGTACAAAATTGTTAAAAAAAATTTGATGCAAAAAATCTCCAAAATGTGTAAGCACGGTTTTAGCTTGCAGCCTCAAAAGGCTTCCAGGCTTCATTACACCGGATTATTTCCGGGATGAAGGGGTTTTGAGGCATTTCTACCCAGAGGCATGGTCTGAATAGTAATTGCTTGCAGTCAGGGGAGTTAAAATCTGTTAATTCAAAAAATGCAAAGGGGCGAGATCAGATGCAGGATTTAAACTTTCGGGAAAGCTGGGCCACCAGGATTGGCTTTATCCTGGCGGCCTCGGGTTCGGCAGTGGGACTGGGCAACATCTGGCGTTTTCCCTACATGACCGGGGAACATGGCGGAGCCGCCTTTCTGGTTATCTATCTGGTGGCCATTATTCTAATCGGTTATCCGGTCATGATCAACGAGGTCATCCTGGGCCGTAAGACCAACAAAAATCCCGTGGGAGCATTCAAGGCCCTGGCCCCGAATACCCCGTGGTGGCTTGTGGGTGCTCTTGGGGTGTTTACTGGGTTCGTTATCCTTTCGTATTATTCAGTTGTGGCCGGTTGGTCCCTGGCCTACATCTACAAAGTAGTTCTGTCCGCCACAGCAGCGGAAATAGACCATGCAGAAGTATTTGTCGGCCACATCACCAGTGTCTGGGAACCCATCATATGGCAGGCCATTTTCATGATCCTGACCGTAAGCATCATTGCCGCAGGAGTAGTCAAAGGTATTCAGAAATGGGTGACCATCCTCATGCCGGCCATCCTGGTGCTTCTGGTGATCCTGATTATCCGGGCCGTTACCCTGCCTGGAGCCGGAGAGGGGCTGGCCTATTACCTGCAACCCAATTTCGGGGACGTGGGTCCCAGGACATTTCTGGGGGCTATATCTCAGGCCTTTTTTACCCTGAGCCTGGGTATGGGGGCTATAATTACCTATGGCAGTTACCTGCGGGAAAAAGACGAGATTCCGGGCAATTCAGCCTCGGTTGTGGGTCTGGATACCGGCATCGCCATTATGGCTGGCCTGGCCATATTCCCGGCGGTTTTCGCCCTGGGATTCTCCCCGGACGGTGGTCCCGGCCTGGTGTTTATCACCCTGCCTGCGGTTTTTGCCGAAATGCCTCTGGGAGTGCTTTTCGGACTGCTTTTTTTCATATTGCTGAGCATTGCCGCTTTGACCTCGGCCATATCCCTGCTGGAGGTGGTCACGGCCTGGCTTATAGATGAAAAGGGGTGGACCCGCGGCAGTGCCGCCGTTACCATGGGGATCATAATCTTTGTGGTCGGCCTGCCTACCACCCTGGGCTACAGTGTGCTGAGCGATGTGACTTTTCCCGGTCTGGGTATGGACATGCTCGATACCTATGACTGGTTTGCCAACAGCATTTTTCTGCCCCTGGGAGGTCTTTTGACCGCCATATTCGTAGGCTACATATGGGGAGCCAGAAATGCCGTTCAGGAAGGCAACAAGAACGCCGGGCTTATCTCTCTGGGCAACTGGTGGGTGCTGCTTATCCGCTACGTGGTGCCGGCACTTATCCTGGTTATAATGATTATGGGTATATACGACACCTTTTTCGGAGGTTAAGCTTATCCATAACCGGTTTCCGGGTTCCTGAACAGGAGCCCGGAAACCGTCAATCCTGAAAAGGAGCTGCTTGGAAATGTCGGAGATAGAGGCTTTTTTAGAAGACTGGCAGGAGGATCCCCGCGGGATCAAACCTGTTTTTAAATGGCTTGCCCTGGAACTGGAGGATAAAGGTGCTGAGCTTGAACTGGTGATAAGAACCGGGGTAACAGCCAGCCTGCGGGCCAAACTGCCTGAACAGTCCAATAGACCGCTTTTCTGCCTTGTGGACGTGGTGGAAGACGCAGATGGCAGGTGGCTTTCGGTGTGTTTTTATGCAGACTCAGTTAGCGATCCCGAGGAACTGGGCAATCCCGTGCCCCAGGGACTGCTGGGAGAGGACGGTTACTGCTTTGACCTGGAAGAACCTGACGCAGAATTTGAAAACTATCTGTACCCACGAATGGATGAGGCCATAGCTTTTGCCCGCATCCATGGATAATGACTTTACAACCGATAACTATTAAGTTAGACATGATAGTATACTTTTGGATTAATAGCCATTAAGCTCGGCCAAAACAGATAAACCGGAACTGATTAACATTTCAGCAACTTTACAATGCGGATACCTTTTCTTGTTCTTAAAACAGTACAGATGATTGTGAAATTATGCTCAAAAGTCCCTCGCAGTCCATCCTTTAAGCAACCCTCCAGATTGTGCTGCGATTTTACCAGACATGAAAACGCAGTCGATTTCGGGGTTGCCCGCCCAGACTTTTTTATAAATCGTACTATAATCGGCCGTATCTGCCGGTGATCCGGCACGAGCCTGGGTGCTTTTTTAAGCGTAAAAAAGTTTGACTGTTCTCTTGCCGAGCTTATTGCTGTAAAGACAATACTCCGCGCGAGACACTTTTTATATGCACTTTCAAAAAGTAGGGAAATAAAAAATTCAGAAATCAACCACGCGTCCTGCCACGCGCTTCGCGTGGTTCGCGTGGTTCGCGTGGTTCGCGAGACAAAAATGATTTTTTGCAGTCACATCTTTTCAGGGGAGGACTTAAAAAAATCAACCGGGAAAGACCCGGAAAACATGTAACAAGGTTATAGTCAATGCCCAATAAACAGCCACACTCTTCCATTGAACCGGAAATAATTATTGATCAGGTTTTAAGTATCAGCTCCAGCCAGTTTGAGGGCTGGCCTGAATCGGTGAAAAAGCTGGCCCTTGAACTGGCATATGAGCTTTTTATCATCAGGTACAATCCCTTTATCAACCCGCAGTCGGTACAAAAAAGCGTTTTTTCCAGGCTTGAAAATGAGCGCGGCGGACTTGCCCCCAAGTTTTACCGGATTATATCCCAGGGCCTGGAAAATTACTGGCATGAGTACCTTGAAGACCAGAGATTCAAGGAAAAGGTCCGTAAAAAAATCAGCAGGCATCTCTCATCAGAAAATATAGCCACCAACCCTTCAACTTTGCTTGAATGTTCCACTGATGCCACTGATCTTCGCCTGGACATGCCCATGATGGTCCTTTTCCCTGAAAATACGGCCCAGGTCCAGGCAGTGGTGCGCCTGGCCAACGAGATGGAGTTTGGCCTGGTACCCAGGGGCGGGGCAACAGGTCTCACCGGGGGAGCCATACCCTGTTCCAGGAGAACGGTGGTTCTTAACACCGGCAGGCTGAAAGCCATCATGGACATAGATCCGGAAACCATGGTGCTGACCGCCCAGTCAGGGGTGGTCACCCTGGACGCCATCAAGGCTGCCGACCGCAAAGGACTTTTGTTTACAGTGGATCCGGCTTCCAAGGCGGCCTCCTCCTTAGGGGGCAATATTTCCGAAAACGCAGGCGGTCCCTTTGCCTTTGAATACGGAACCACCCTGGACAATATTTTAAGCTACAAGATGGTCACTCCCACCGGGGATATTATCCAGGTCCGGCGCGTGAACCATCCCCGGCACAAGATTCTGTCCCATGAAACAGTGACTTTTGAAGTATTGGATGAACAGGGCGAGTTGATCAAGACCATCAATCTTACCGGAGATGATATCCGCACGCCGGGACTGGGCAAGGACGTTACCAACAAATTCCTGGGGGGACTTCCTGGAATTCAGAAGGAAGGCGTGGACGGTCTGATTACCGAGGCCAGTTTTACCCTGTACCCCCAGCTTGCTCATTACCGGGTGCTGTGCCTGGAATTTTACGGGCACAGCATGCACAACGCCATGCAGGTGATAAAAGAGATCGTGGCCCTGCGCGACGAGATCAGGAAAAGCGGGGACAAGGTCAAAATCTCTGCCCTGGAAGAATTCGGGACCAAGTATGTCCAGGCCATTGAATACCAAAAAAAATCGTCCACTTACGAGGGGGAGCCCATATCCGTACTCATACTGCAGCTGGATTCGGATGACGCCGGTGCCCTGGAAGATGCCGTGCAGAAGGTGGTTGATCTTGTCTCCCCGTACGACCAGGTGGATGTATTCGTGGCCAGTGATGACAAAGAGGCCGAGGAGTTCTGGGAGGACCGCCACCGCCTTTCGGCCATAACCAAGCATACCAGCGGGTTTAAAATAAACGAGGACGTGGTCATTCCTCTGGATGTGATTCCGGAGTTTGCGGATTTTCTCGAAAATCTGAACCTGTACTACCTGGCCCTGGCCTACCGCAAGGCCCTGAACAGGGTCCTGGATTTGCCCGGGGTGAGTATTGATGATGAATATATCCTCATGGAACTGCAGGTGGCCTCGAATATCCTGAAGCAGCAAATGACCAAGGAGGCACTGCCGGAACAGATTTTCGAGCTGCAGATTGTGTTTTTCTTTCAGGACCTTAAAAGCCGGTATCCCGAACACAGGGACATGCTTGAGGATATTCTTCAGGATCTTTTACGCAGCAGGGTGATAATAGCCAACCATATGCACGCCGGGGACGGCAATTGCCATGTAAACCTCCCGGTTAATTCCAATGACCCGGAAATGATGCGTCTGGCCGAGGCTGCTGCAGGTAAAGTTTTTGACGAGGTGCTCCGGCTCAACGGACAGGTCTCTGGAGAGCACGGCATCGGTTTGACCAAAATCAAATACCTTTCCCGGGACAAAATCGAAGCCCTGAAAGTTTACAAGGAAGAGGTGGATCCAAGAAACATCTTCAACCCCCAGAAGCTGGTACAGAGAAAACTCATTTCAGTTCCGTACACCTTTTCTTTCAATCAGCTTATAGAGGACCTGCGCAGGGCGGGGCTTGACGAGAGCGATCTACTCATAAACCTTTTGAAAAGCATTCAGAACTGTTCGCACTGCGGCAAATGCAAACAGGCCTGCCCCATGTTCATTCCCCAGAAAGGCAAACTGTACCACCCCAGAAACAAGAATATCTCACTGGCCGGTCTTATCGAAGCCCTGTATTATTCCATGCTGGTACATGGTGATCCGGACCCGGATGTTTTAAGGGAGCTTAGAACCATTGTGGAGCATTGCACCGCCTGCGGACGCTGTACAAAAATCTGTCCGGTAAAAATCAAGGGAGGTAAAGTATCCCTGGAAGCAAGAAATTATCTCAAGGACAGAAAAGTTTCCGGACACGCCATAAAGGACAGGCTTCTTGATTACGCTTCCAGCGATCCTTCCAGGCAGATTCCCAGGATGGCCAAGGCGGCGGCTGTGGGACAGAGATTTCAAAACGCCCTGGTGGGCATGATGCCGGCTTTCTGGCGAAAAAGAGCTAAAAGCCCGGTTTTTCAATCCAGGGCTCCGGCCATGGAGTACCGTAATCTTTCGGAAATTCTGGATCTTTCCAGGCAAAATCTTTTTGTTTCCGAAAAGAGCGACAGTTCCAGGGCACTGCTGTATTTCCCTGGTTGCGGGGCAGGGATTTTCTATCCTTCCATCGGGCTTGCCGGAATGGCTTTGCTCCTTGAAACCGGTGTAAACATTGTTCTGCCCAGGACCCATTTGTGCTGCGGCTATCCTCTTCTGGCATCGGGCGACGAGGAGGGCATGCGCAAGATGGAGAGGCAGAATGTTCAGCTTTTAAACCGCCTCATATCCGATTTTCAGTGGCAGGGCCTGGAATTCACTCATATACTTACCTCTTGCGGCACGTGCCGGGAAGGCATTGAGGGGTATCGGATGCGGGGCAATGGATCACATCTGAAGCATCAGGATGTTATGCAGTACCTGCTGGAGAACCTGGAGATGTCTTCCGCCACGGAACCGGCACAGGTTTTGTACCATCATTCCTGTCACGTGGAATGGGAGGACATCAATCCTTTGAAAGCCGGGGAGATTTACGCCCAGAAGTTCAGGGAAGGCTTGAACCTCGATGTGCAGATGAGCCCTGGATGCTGCGGTGAAAGCGGGCTCGGGGCCATGAGTTCTCCCAGGGTGTTCAACCCTGTACGGCAGCAGAAAGTTCAGAACCTCGGGGAGCAGTTGTCCGGAGTAGACTCAAGAGTACCCTTGCTGGTAGGCTGCCCCTCGTGTAAGATAGGCATTGGAAGGTGCATGGAGATGCTGGGTGAAAAGCGCAGGGTTCTGCATACGGCTGAGTATGCTGCAGAAAGGCTTCTGGGAAACACCTGGAGAAAGGACTTTTTGCAGAGGATGAAAAAAGCCGAAAGGGATGACAACATGCTCCTGGTAAAGGCGGGATAGCATGAACCACTTATGAAGTATCTGGGAATAGATTTCGGCATAAAAAGAGTCGGCCTGGCTGTAAGCGATGAAAAGGGAAAAATGGTCTTTCCCCTGAAAACCATCCATCGCAGCACCCGGGAGAATCTTTTTCTTGAACTTCTGAATATAATCCAGGAAAGGGGGATAGAGGCCATAGTGCTGGGCCTGCCCCTGGGGCCTGACGGAGAAAAAAGCCTTACCTGCAGGCAGGCCGAAAATTTCATGCAGAGCCTGGACAGGCGTACCGATCTGCCGATATATACCGTTAACGAAGCCTATACTTCCATGGAGGCGGAAGACATTCTGAACAGATGCGGCATCAGGGTTGAAAAACAAAAAGAAAGCCTGGACCAGGCAGCAGCCGTTATTATCCTGGAGTCTTTCCTGGCAGGTATTCCCTTGAGGGAGGGTTGAAATGAACGCCAAAAGAGTACTGCTGTATCTTTTTTTGCTCCTTGTGCTGGGTACTGGACTCAGCGCATGGTACTTTCATCACCTGGTGCACTCCCCCCAGAGCCCGGAGAGCAGCAAGGAAATTGTGCGCATAAGTCCCGGGCAGAGCTTTAAGAGCATTGCTTATCATCTTGAGTCCATGGGGCTCATCGATAATGCCACAGTAATGTACTACTGGGGATGGCTGCAGGGCAAGGCTACAAAAGTCCAGGCAGGACATTTCCAGGTGGATGCTCAGTGGTCCATGCAGGAAATGCTGGAGCACCTGAGTACCGGCAGGGAACAACTGCTCCGCCTGCAGATACCCGAGGGAGCCGCCTGGTGGGATGTGGCCCGGATACTGGAAAAAAGAGAGCTTGCATCCTTTGAGGAGTTTCAAGGGGTGGTCAAGGATAAGGATTTTCTGGAGGAGATGGGCATCCATGCTTCCAGCGCCGAAGGCTTTTTGTATCCAGAAACCTACTATATCTCTCCCAGCAGGGATGTGGGTGCTGAAAAGCTGGCCCGCATAATGATCAATCAGTTCTGGAAGTCCACCAGTGATCTATGGGGGGAAATGTCTTTTGACGAGATCTACGACATGGTGAATAAGGCTTCCCTCATTGAAAAGGAAACCGGGATCGCCCCGGAGCGCCGTAAAATTTCAGGCGTTTTTCACAACCGCCTCGAGAGCAACATGCTTCTGCAATGCGACCCCACCATAATCTACGGCCTGGGGGAAGATTTTGAAGGCAGGCTCAGGCGCAGGCATCTGGATGACAGGGACAATCCTTACAATACTTATCATCACCGGGGTTTTCCCCCGACCCCCATCTGTTCACCCGGCAGAGCATCCATTGAGGCTGCCCTGGATCCACAGGAACATGGGTATTACTATTTTGTTTCCAGAAACGACGGAACCCACCACTTCAGCAAAACCCTGCAGGAACATAACCGGGCTGTCTACCGCTATCAGATCATGGTCCGGTGACTTGGTCCGGTAAATGTAACCATTCAGGGGAACCTCGGTGGTGACTGATGGCACAAGGCCAGGGGACTGTCCCGCACTTATTTTTCCAATGCCAACAGCTGAAAATGGTTCTTCAAAAAATAAGTGCGGGACTGTCCCCCTGGCCGGTATCTGCCCTCTGAATGGTTACGGTAAAGGGGCTTCGCCCGCAACCAGGTTGATTGTTAAGTGGGGCAGGGCAGTTAATTCAGGCTTTTTTCTTTAACCATTAACTGACAACAATTGTTCAATTCCCGGGAGCACAGGAAGCTCCCGGGAAAACACCGGCATTTTTTCAGAACTATTTTTTAAGAATCTGTTTAACTTTTTCCATCAGTTCAGTGAGGTCAACGGATTTGACCACATAGTGGTCCGCAGCGATGGATTTGAGGTCGTGCTGGAAACTGTCATAAGCCGTGCAGAGGATAACCGGCAGGCTCTGATCTCTGGATCTTATTTCCTGCAGAAGGTCAAGACCTGATTTGTCCTGGCCCAGCTTGATGTCCAGGACCACCAGGTCCGGGTTTTCCTGGTCCAGAAGAGAAAGTATGGGCTCGCTGCCATCCGAGGTGACCACATTGTACCCGCTGTTCTCGAATTCTTCCTGGTAAAGCATGCGGATGTGCAGTTCATCATCCACCACCAAAATCTTCTTGCTCATATGAAACTCCTTTAACAAAAAACTGATCTTGTTTTTTCCGGGGTATTTGCCCCAGGCTTCTTCGCTGTAAAACAACCACCACTGGATTCGGTGGGTGTGAATGGACTGACTGTATTAGATTTTTTAAAAAAATAAAAGGGTATTAACATGCAAATCCTTATCGAGCCCGAAAACCAATGGGCGGATATTGACAGGGCAACCACTGTATTAAACCTGTTAAAAAAACTCGAGCTAAGGCCCAACCAGGCCATTGTCATCCGTAATGGCGAGCTTCTGACTCCGGACAGACAGATAGACCCGGAAGACAGTATTACAGTCAGAAAAACAGCTTCCAGAGGTTGATCCATGAAATGCACAAGATGCAAAAAAATTGCTGCAGTAGCTCTGCCCAGCCACAACGCCGGATTCTGCCCGGAGTGTTTCAAGGTGTTTTTTTCCAGGCAGGTGGAAAAGGCCATCAAAGAAAGAACGCTTTTCAGCAAAGAAGACAGGATACTCATCGCACTGAGCGGAGGCAAGGATTCTCTGGCCCTGGCCAGGGAGCTGCATCTTCTGGGCTACAACACGGCCGGACTGTATATAGATCTGGCTATTCCCGGATCTTCGGAAACAGCCAGGGATCACGTGGAAAGATTCTGCCGTGATCTTGGGATCTCACTGCACGTGCTGGAAATGGAAAAGGAGGGGATGCCCATCCCTGAGGTACGCAAAAAGTTCAACAGGCCTGTATGTTCCGTATGCGGGCGTATTAAAAGATACTATTTCAACAGGTTCGCCCTGGACAACGGCTTCAGTGTCCTGGCAACAGGGCATAACCTCGATGATGAGGCGGCCAGGCTTTTTTCCAATGTCATGCGCTGGGACGTTTCCTACCTGGGCTCCCAGGGACCGGATCTGCCTGCGGAGCAGGGCTTTGTGCGCAAGGTCAAACCCCTTTACCGGCTCAGTGAATTCGAAACCGCCAACTACAGTTTCCTGGCAGGAATAGATTATTGTTATGCCCCATGTCCTTACAGCAAGGGGGCCAGTTTTACCTATTACAAGTACTTGCTGGACGAACTGGAACATGAGCAGCCCGGGCGCAAGATCAGCTTTTACGAGGGTTTTTTGAACCGGGGCAGGCAGGCATTTGACCATATCGACCAGGAGGGGGGAGAAAAGCCCGGACCGTGTCCCAGGTGCGGCTACCCCACCACCGGGGATATCTGCGGGGTATGCCGCATCAGGGAGGTTATGCACCGGTAAACAGCCGCTGAAGCACATACCGGTCTTAGAGACTTATTCCTGAAACCCTGCTACAAAAAACAAGAAAAATTTGAGCCATGGCGCTGGATTTTTCCGCCTTTGTCCGGGTCGGGGTCGGTATCGGAATCGGTATCGAAAATACCGGGCAGCTTTTTACATGACTGTGCCTACCGGATTTGATTCTGACTTCGACCCCGATACCGATACCGACCCCGATGATAAGCGTAAGCATAGACAGTAAATGGTCAGGGGTAACTTTTTCGCTTGGGTTGCGGGCATGGCCCGCATTACAGACAGTGGATATTTGCGGAGCAGTGCGCCTTCAGGCCACTTTTTCCCGGACATAGTTGATGAGTCCGCCTTTGGCCAGGATATCGGCCATGAACTCAGGAACTGGAAGGCTGTTTACAGTGTCCCCTGTAGTATGGTTGATAATCTTGCCTTCCAGGGCCTTTATTTCCAGCTCATCACCATCGCTTAGCCTGCTTATTTCATCGCCCACCTCCAGCAGGACCAGGCCCATGTTGAAGCCGTTGCGGTAAAATATGCGGGCGAAACTGTGGGCTACGACCACGGGAATCCCTGCCCCGAGTATGGCTATGGGGGCGTGCTCCCGGGAAGAGCCGCAGCCGAAGTTTTTGCCCCCCAGCAGAATATCCCCCTTGTTTATCCGGCTGACCCAGTTTTCTTCCAGGCCGGCCATGCAGTTCCGGCCCAGTTCTTGCGGATCAGTGGTCACCAGGCACCTGGCCGGGATTATGGCGTCGGTATCTATATGGTCTCCTACCTTGTGCGCTTTGCCTTTGAAATGCATATCTTTGCTCCTGCAGAATGATTAAACCCGCGCGGGGTGAATGATGCGCCCGGCTACAGCTGTAGACGCGGCCACGTAGGGTGAGCCCAGGTAGACTTTGCTTTCCAGGCTGCCCATGCGGCCCTTGAAATTGCGGTTGGTGGTGGCCAGGCAGGTTTCTCCCGAGGCCAGAATACCCATGTGCCCGCCCAGGCAGGGACCACAGGTGGGAGGTCCTATTATTCCCCCGGCTTTTAAAAATATTTCCAGCAGGCCCTCTTCCAGGGCCTGGGCATATATTTTAGGAGTAGCCGGCAGGACGATAAAGCGAACGTTTTTGTTCACTTTACGATCCTTCAATATGTGTGCGGCCTGCCTTAGATCCGAGATGCGGCCGTTGGTGCATGATCCCAGAACCACCTGGTCCACTTTTATCTCTTCCAGGTCGTCCACCCCGGTTACATTGTCCGGCAGGTGCGGACAGGCGATCTGTGGGGGCATGCCGCTGACCTGCATATCCACCTGCATGCAGTATCCGGCCTGCCCGTCAGGTTCAAGGAGATGGTCGCCCAGGCGGCCATGCTCCCGGCAGTAGTCCAGGGTGACCTGGTCCACGGGAAAGAGCCCGGCTTTGCCCCCGGCTTCAATGGCCATGTTGGCCATGGTCATTCTGGCTTCAGCGTCCAGCTCCGGCAGGGTATCACCAGCGAATTCCAGGGCCCGGTACAGGGCTCCATCCACTTTGATGCGTCCTATGAGATTCAGAATGAGGTCCTTGGATGTAGTAAATTCATCCAGGCTTCCGTTCATGTTCACCCTTATGGTTTCCGGGACCTTGAACCATGTCTCCCCCAGAGCCATGGCCGCAGCGATATCGGTGCTGCCCATGCCCGTGGCGAAGGCCCCCAGGCCGCCGTAGGTGCAGGTGTGGCTGTCAGCCCCCACCACCACATCTCCCGGTCCCACCAGTCCCAGTTCTGGCAGCAGGGCGTGCTCCACCCCGACGTTGCCGCCTTCGTAGTAATGGGTGATGTTCATTTCCCGGGCGAAACGGCGTACTTTCTGCACCTGCTCGGCAGAGGCGATGTCCTTGTTGGGGGTGAAATGATCGCAGACCAGGGCTATCTTGTCCGCATCGAATACTCTTGGCGCCTGCATCTTGCGGAAAGAATCCACCGCCAAGGGGGCGGTTATGTCGTTGGCCAGGACCAGACTTACCCGGCAGGGTATTATCTGCCCGGGTTTTTTTATCTCCTCTGGACTATGCTTCTGCAGAATTTTTTCGGCCAGGTTTTTTCCCACGTCTCCTCTCCTTATCTATCTCGATTGTATATTGATCAGGGAATGTTGCGGCTCTGTTCCGCCTTGGGATCGGTTTCCTTTTTGGCCAGCCGATTCAGGGCGTTAATGTATGCCTTGGCGCTGGCGACAATAACGTCAGGGTCGGCCGCTCTGCCCACCGAGGTGACACTGTTTTCTTCCAGCTTCACCGTGACTTCGCCCTGGGCATCAGCGCCGCCGGTAATGGCGCTTACTGAATAGCGAAGCAGAGTGGGGTTGCGCTGCACAAGACGGTCGATGGTGTTGAAGACCGCATCAATGGCTCCCACACCGAAGTCGGAAAGCTGTTTTTCCTCGCCCAGCACTTCCATCTTCATGGCTGCAGTGGGGATGGCCATGTTGCCGGAAATGGAACTCAGGTAGATGAGCTTGAACTTGTCCGGGATGCGGTAGACCTCTTCCAGGACAATGGCCTCCACGTCCTCCATGTACAGCTTTTTCTTCTTGTCCGCCAGGGATTTGACCACTTCCGACACCTGGGTCAACTGATCCCTGGTCAGGCGGTATCCCAGTTCTTCCAGCTTCTGGTTCAGAGCGTGCCTGCCGGAATGTTTGCCTATGACTATATCGCTGCCGGCCTTGCCTATGCTGGCCGGGGTCATGATCTCGTAGGTCTCACGGTTCTTGAGCATTCCGGCCTGGTGGATGCCGGACTCGTGAGCGAAGGCATTGCCGCCGATAATGGGTTTGTAGGGCGGTATGGGCTGGCCTATGATCATGGACAGCAGCCGGCAGGAGGGATAGATCTGCTCGGTGTTTATGCCTGTTTCCAGGTTGTAGAAACCTTTGCGTACGTTAAGGGCCATGACCAGTTCTTCCAGGGCCGCGTTGCCGGCGCGTTCCCCGATGCCGCTCAGGGTTACTTCCGCCTGCCTGGCCCCTGCTTTGCATGCGGCCAGGGTATTGGCCACTCCCAGGCCCAGGTCGTTGTGGCAGTGCACACTGAATATGGCCCGTTCACTTTCTTTTACGTTGGTCAGAAGATAGTCGATGAGTTCGGCATATTCCTGGGGCTGGGCATAACCTACGGTGTCCGGGATATTTATCACTTTGGCCCCGGCGTCTATGGCGGTTTGCACCACCTGCACAAGAAACGCGGGATCGGAGCGGGAGGCATCCTCGGCCGAAAATTCCACGCTTGGACAGAGACTTCCGGCATAGGTCACCGCTTCGTGGGCGATCTCCAGGACCTGATCCCTGGTTTTGTCCAGCTTGTATTTCATGTGAATATCCGATGTAGCCAGAAAGGTATGCAGCCTTGGCTGGGCAGCGTGTTTTACCGCTTCCCAGGCCTTGTCCATGTCCTCTTTGACCGCACGGCAAAGACCGGCCACCTGGCAGTCCTTCACCGCGGCTGCAATTTCGGCCACAGCCTCCTGGTCCCCGGTGCTGGCAGCGGGGAATCCGGCCTCTATGACGTCCACTCCCAGGCGTTCCAGCTGTCTGGCCAGACGTATCTTTTCCCCGGCGTTCATGGTGGCCCCGGGTGACTGTTCTCCGTCGCGCAAAGTGGTATCGAAAATATAGATTCTATCAGACATATCCATCTCCTGGCTTATTTTTTTGTAATCACAGTAAAAGCAGATACTGGGTATACTGACCAGTTACAAAGCCTGACACTTTTATACTAATCCGGCGTAAAAGTCCATGAGCAACAAAGCAGATGAGCTATTCCAGACGTACGCATTGCTCTGCAGGTTTATCCTGTACGGATGCGGAAAGTATCCCTCAAGGATTGATTATGAGAAAAAATGGTTTTTACGGGAACTCCTTGCGGGGCTCCCGTAGGTGAGCGGGCTTGCGCAGGGGCAGGTAGAGATAGGTGTACAGTATACCTGAAATTATATAGGTCATAAAGACAATGAAAATAATCAGTTTGGGTTCCGAGGCCACCAGCACGAAAAGCATGATGGCGGTTACAGTGGAGGAAAACGGGTGCAGGCGGACCATTTCCAGTTCTTTGAAAGAAGCGTACTTGACCTTGCTGATCATGAGCAGGCTGAGGACAAAGGCCAGGGCCAGGGTAAAGGTCGGCAGTATGTGGACCAGGATCACCTCCGGCAGATAGGTACTGAAAAGGATAAGCGCAGCCAGGGTACAGGCGGCAGCCGGGATGGGCAGGCCCACGAAAAATTTCTTGGGCAAATTTTTGGTCTGCAGGTTGAACCTGGCCAGACGCAGGGCTCCACAGGCCATGAATAGAAAAGGCACTACAAGGCCCACCTGGCCGAAGTTGTGCGTCTGCCACAAGTAGATGGTAACAGCCGGACATACTCCGAAGGAAACCAGGTCTGACAGGGAATCGAACTGGATGCCGAAGTCCGAGGCTGATTTGGTGAGCCTGGCGATTTTGCCGTCCAGCCCGTCAAATATGCAGGCGGCCAGGATGGCCAGGGCACTCAGTTCAAACCTGCCTTCAATGGCCCAGAGTATCCCCAGAAACCCTGCGAAAAGGGCCGCAGTGGTCAGAAGGTTGGGCAGGATGTAAAATCCTTTATGTTTTGGTCCGGTTGTATTCTGAGTCATGTGCTTCCAGACGCTGAATCGGTTTTGCGGGCGATTATGCTTTGTCCGGCAATGGTTTTTTCGCCTACGCTTACTTTACTTTCATACCCCTGCGGCAGGTAAAGGTCAACCCTGGAGCCCAGTTTTATCAGGCCGAATCTTTGTCCCCTGGACAGCTTGTCTCCTGTTTCAGCATAGCACACTATCCTTCTGGCCAGAAGACCGGCTATCTGAACCATGGTCCATCCCCGGCGGTCTTCATCCTCAAAGTGCAGGGCGCATCTTTCATTATCCAGGGAGGCTTTGTCCAGGGAGGCGTTGATAAACTTTCCGGGCTGGTAGTTTATGGCCTGGACCGTACCTGTCAGGGGAAACCTGTTTACATGGACGTTGAAGACGTTCATGAAGATGCATATGGCGGTTCTTTGTTCTCCTGTAAAAGGATCCTGCATGGTCTCAACCTTGACCACCCTGCCGTCTGCAGGAGCCACTGCAACACCGGGTGCGTCCGGGGTCACCCTTTCCGGGTCCCGGAAGAAATTAAGAGCGAAAAAAGAGGCCACCAAGCCGATGATGGAAAAAAAGGCCCAGCCAAGCAGGGAGAAGACCAGGGTGACCAGCACAGTCAGGGAGATGATGTTCAATCCTTCGGGGCGGATGTGAAAGTGAGGTTTTTGCATGTCAGTGACTTACTCCTGAAACCTTGTCATAAAAAAAGAAAAATTTGTGCTATGGCGCTGGAATTTTCCACTCTTGTCGGGGTCGGTGTCGGTATCGGAATCGGTATCGAAAATACCGGGCAGCTTTTTACATGACTTTGCCTACCGGATTTGATTCAGACTTCGACCCCGATCCCGATCCCGATACCGATGATAAGCGAAAGAATAGACAGTTAAGTGGCCAAGGGTAAATTTTTCGCTTGGGTTGCGGGCATAGCCTGCTTTAGATTTTTTTAGGGTTTAAAGCCCGTATTCCTCTGCTTTAATGGTTCTTTGCAGGTGCAGGGTCCGGTCTTCCATTTCCGGGCCGTGCTCAAAGCCGGCCAGGTGTTCAATGCCGTGGGCCAGCAGGCGGACAAAATGCTCAAATATGGGCTGGCTATAAAGGATTGACTCGCGTATTACAGCCTGGGCACTGATAAAGACCTCTCCCAGAAATCCCGATTCATGCCTGGATTCTTCCTCAAAGGCCAGGACATTCGTGGGGCCGGGGCAGAAGAGAAAGGCCGAGTTCAGATGCTGCATGCGGGAGTCGTCGGTGATAACCAGGTTTAGTGATGATTCCCGGCAGTCCAGATTTTCCAGTATCCTCCGGATTATGTCCCGGACTTCCCTGCGGCTAAGGCACAGGACCGGGACAAGAGGGGCGCTTAATTCCACGTTTATTTTCAAAGGCAAGCTCCTTCCGGGCGCTGTGAATGCAACTTACTCATCATGTTCTGATTTTCTTCCTTCTTCCTTTTTTTCCAGGCGGGCCTGATCAAAACGCTCATAGGCCTTGATTATCCTGGCTACCAGGCTGTGGCGGATGACATCATGTTCATTGAAGTAGATGAATTTGATGCCTTCTTCTCCCTTGAGTACATCCCGGGACTGAATAAGCCCGGATACAGCGGCTCCCGGCAGATCCACCTGGGTGATGTCCCCGGTTATAACTGCCTTGGAACCAAGTCCCATGCGGGTAAGAAACATTTTCATCTGTTCCGGGGTTGTGTTCTGGGCCTCATCAAGGATGATAAAGGATTCGTTCAGGGTCCGCCCGCGCATGAAGGCCAGGGGGGCCACCTCGATCATTCCGCTCTCCAGAAGTTCCTGGACCTTGTTGAATTCCAGCATGTCGTGCAGGGCATCATACAGAGGGCGCAGGTAGGGATTGACTTTTTCCAGCATATCCCCCGGGAGAAATCCCAGTTTTTCCCCGGCCTCCACAGCCGGTCTGGCCAGGATTATCCGTTTGACCACCCTCTGCATGAGGTAGGATATGGCCACAGCCACGGCCAGGTAGGTCTTGCCCGTGCCGGCCGGGCCTATTCCGAAAACCAGGTCTTTTTCCTTTATGGCCTGCAGGTAGGCCCTCTGGGTGGAACTTCTGGGGGCTATGGTCTTCTTGCTGGAAACAACAAAGACTTCCTTCTTGAATATTTTTTTCAGGTCCGCCTTTATGTCCTGCCTGAGGATCCTTAGAGCCGCCTCCACATCCTCGGGGTAGACCTTGTAGCCGGATTCGATAAGGGCGTAGAGCTGAAGCAGGCTGCTTCTGGCCAGTTCCAGGTCGCCCTGGTCCTTTGCTGTCAGAGTCATGGAGCCCCCGCGGCTTTCTATCTGCACCCCGGTCTGCTGATGAATCGTCTCCAGGTTGCGGCCCTGGGGGCCGCACAGCTCCTGAACGTAGGCGGAATTGCTGAATTGCAGCTGATCTGTGTTGTTTTCAGGCATTTTGCTTCCAGTTTTGTTTCATTGCGTAATATTTTATGCCCTGCCGGGCAAAACCAGTTTTTTTGATGTTGAGCACAGAGGCATCATGGGGTATGAACCCGAAGACACGCTTGATGGCGGCCTTTCCTGACAGCCTCTTTTATACTTTATTATTTTTAAACACAAGCCGGGACAGTGGGTTGTGGGTTCCCGGGAACAAACAAAATTGCAAGCCGGCTTTCTAAAAAAGTGGTAACTGTTCACCTTAATGATATGAGCTCCAGTGGTCCGGAAATTCGGCAAACAGGACGTAAAAACTCGTTCCAAGGAAGCGTAAATCAAAACCTCTTCAAGTTTTTTCAGCCAGAAAATATTCAATTATATTATGCTTTGAATCAAGCTGGGTGTTTAACGGTTTTGATTAACGCTTCCTACGTCGCTCAGACAGTTTACGCCCAGTTTGCCGAACCCCCGGCCCCTGGCTTTTCGTACGCAGATGCTGAATAGTTACAAAAAGTGATCCACAAGTATTTACCAAGAATCACCCCTGAACCAAAGGGCTTTTTTCGTGCTGTATAAGATTAACCTGGCATTTTTTATTTTCCTGGCGGGCATGCTTTTAATCGCCGGCTGTTCCTGGGCTTCAGATGAACCCTGGGAGCTTGAGGCGGATCAAATGTACGTGGACCAGGAGAAAAACCTGGTGGAAGCCTTCGGCAATGTCTTGATGTGGCGGATGGATGATTATGTTCAGGCTGATTACGCCAGGCTGCATACTGATACCAACTGGATATATCTCAAGGGGAATATTCAGGCCAGGTTTGAAGGAGATCACATTGAGGGCCGGGAGGCTGAACTGGATCTGGACAATCATGTGGGCTGGATCAAAGAGGGCAAAGTATTCATGGCCCAGGACAATGTCTATTTTTCCGGGGAACGTATGGAAAAGACCGGTCCGCATACGTATACTTATGAAGACGGGATAATGACTTCCTGTGATGACCGACCCGCACCCTGGTCCATCAAATCCAGCCGGGGCGAAGTCACCGTGGAAGGCTATGCCAGGCTGTGGCATCCCAGATTCCGGGTCAAGGACCGCCCAATCCTGTATTCACCGTACATGATAGCCCCGGTGAAAACAAAGAGACAGAGCGGTTTTCTTTTCCCCACCTTCGGCCAGGGCTCGGAATACGGCTTCAATTTCAATCTTCCCTACTATCACGTTATAGACGATCAAAGGGACATGACTTTTTACGCCAACTACTACACCGATCGCGGGTTCATGCCCGGGGTGGAATACCGCCATACGCCGAGGCTGCACAGAAAGGGCCTGTGGAGAGCGGACTGGCTAAGGGACAGGCAGGTCCACGACCAGGGCAATGAACCAAGCAGGTTCGAGGATGACGGCCTGTTCAGACCCAACCGTGACCGCTACTGGATAAGGGGCAAATACGATCATTATGATCCGGCCACGGACTGGACCTTCCGCCTGGATGTGGACTATGTTTCGGATCAGAATTACCTGCGGGAGTTCAGTGATGGTCACTCTGGATATTATGCCAGCCGGGACGAGTTCGAGGATGAATTCGGCCGGGACATCCAGGGCAAAGACCGGCTAAGAAGAAACAATATTTTCAGTGCCAGCCGCAACTGGAACAATCTGGGATTTAACACCAGACTGGTGTATACCGACAACCTGGAATACAGAAACAGAAATAAGCCTGCACGCAGAAATCCTACAGTGCAGAGGCTGCCTGAAGTCAACCTGGATCTGTATCGCACCAGGCTGGGAGATTCGCCTTTTGAACTGGAATCATCCAACGAGGGCGTCTATTTCTGGAGGGAGTACGGCACCACCGCCACCAGGCTGGATGTTCATCCCAGGCTTAGCATGCCCATTAGAAGCGGATGGGGAAGGATAATTCCCAGCGCAGGCTGGAGGCAGACCGGCTACTTCGTGGACAGTTTCCAGGATGAACCGGTAGAGCGCGATACTGACAGCCGGTTTCAAACCAGGGGGATATATGATTTTAATATCCGGGCGGATACTGAACTGCAGCGCATATTTGAGATGGGACCGGCCCCTGAAGTAAAATGGGGAAGTGTGGGCGAGTCAGCCTGGACCGGAGTAAAGCATTCCATGCTCCCTGAACTGGAGTTTGACTACATACCTGACAAGGACCAGGATAAATATCCAAGCTTCGATTCCACCGATCGCATCGCTGCCAGAGAGGAATTGACATACAGCCTTAGAAATATATTCACCCGCAGACTGGAGCGCGTCCGCCAGGGGACAGATGAGGGGGAACCGGTTTTAAGTAAGGACTACCGGAATTTTTTGCGCGTGGAACTGGAGCAGTCATACGACTTCAGGGAGGCCAGGCGCAGCCACAGCCGGGAGTACAACCGCAGACCGTTTTCGGATCTTCTGGCCGAGATCAGCTTCAACCCCAATCAGTACATTACACTCAGCAACAAAACCTGGTATTCTTTCTACGAAACCATGGTCACTGAGCACGAACATACACTTACCCTGACCTGGCCGGATGTGGCCAGCACCTGGTTCAGCCTGGATTTTTTAAATGAGATAGACGAATACAAAAGAACAGTGGATGAGAGGATAAATATCCTGGAAGTGGGCATGGACCTGGACTATTTTCGCAAATGGCGCTTTGAGGCCTCCATGAAAAGAGACATGGAACATTCCAGGGCCCTGGAGAACAGGCTTTCGGCCGAGTACAGGCACCAGTGTTATGGATTTATGTTTGAATACAAAAAGACGGATTACGATCACAGCTTCGCCTTTCACATTAAACTGTTGAACCTGGGAGAATGGGGGATCTGAGTGTGAACGGTATAAAAGTCCTTCCTCCGGGTCTTCAGAATCAAATAGCCGCCGGAGAAGTGGTGGAAAGGCCTTCCAGCGTGGTCAAGGAGCTTGTGGAAAACAGCCTGGATGCTGGAGCTGGAAGTGTCCAGGTGTACCTGGAGCAGGGAGGGCAGGCCCTGGTGGAGGTGGTTGACGACGGAGCGGGCATGCTGCCTGCTGATATGGCCCTGGCGGTTACCAGGCATGCCACCAGCAAGATTTTCAGCATGCAGGACCTGGTCTCGGTGCAGAGCTTCGGCTTCAGGGGGGAAGCTCTGCCCAGTATAGCCTCCGTATCCAGGCTCAGGCTTTCTTCCTGCGTCCAGGGCCGGGATGAGGGCAGTTTTCTGGAGATCCTTTACGGAGATCATCTGGAAGAGGGTCCAGAGGCCATGGATCCAGGCACCAGGGTTAAAGTGCAGAATCTGCTGGCCAATATTCCGGCCAGGCTCAAGTTTTTAAAAACCAAAAACACAGAGGCCAAAAAGTGCTCGGAAAATTTTATCCGCCTGGCCCTGGCCAACCTGGAGGTTGACCTGGAGCTGTACTCCGAGGGACGCAGCCTGCATCGATTCTTTGCAAATGAAAACCTCAAGGAAAGACTGTCCAGGGTGTGGCCGGAGCAGTTGTGCCGGGATTTGAAGGAAGTGGAGCTGGATCAGGGGGATTTCCGGGTGCACGGGGTGGCCTCAGCCCCGGAAAACGCCCAGGCCAGGGGAGAGCGCATGCTCTTTTACGTGAACAACCGCGCAGTCAAGGATAAAACCCTCATCTCGGCCCTGAAGCAGGCCTACAAGGGCAGGCTTCTTTCCCGGGAGTACCCCCAGGCGGTCATTTTCCTGGAGATCCCCCCGGAAGAGGTGGATGTAAACGTGCATCCGGCCAAGTCAGAGGTGCGCTTTCGCAATGAAAAGCATGTTTTCTCCCTGGTGTCCAGGGCGGTGGGCAAGGTGTTGGACAAAAATTATTTTCAAGTACCTGAAATGCCGGCAGAGGAGGTTGACGTCGCCGGCAGAGCTGACTCGCCCAGGTATGGTCCCGGCCCAGGGGAAACCCGCCCGGAAATGCCTGTTTTCAGGGAAGACTTCCGCCATGAAACCGCTCCGGATTATGGGGACAGGCCCCCGAAAAAACCTGCACCCCCGGTTCATGCCCCGGATATGGGGCTTTCTTATCTGGGCCAAGTGGAAAACAACTATCTGGTTTTCCTTAATTCTTCTGGCAGGTTGCTGGTGGTGGACCAGCACGGGGCACATGAAAGGGTGGTCTTTGAAGATCTCAAGAGCAGACAGGGATCTGTTCAGAGCAGAATGCTGGCCATGCCCATGCAGATAGAGCTGCACCAGGCTGAAAAGAATCTTCTGGAGGAGATATGGTCAATGCTCAGGTCCCTGGGTTTTGTTTTGGAGCTTCAGGATGAAAGTCTTTTGCAGGTAAAAGGCCTTCCGGATATTTTGACTTCTGGTGAAGGACTGGAGGCGCTGCGCTCCATGCTGGAGGATAAGGCCAGGGATATGGACGGGATTTTGATTGCCATGGCCTGCAGGACATCCATCAAGTCCGGCAGTTCCATGACCCGGGACGAGGCCCTGAGCCTGGCTCATAAGCTCATGCAGTGCAAAGAGATGAATTTTTGTCCCCACGGCCGGCCCATATGCATGGACTTGGGCGGCAAAGAACTGGAAAGGCTTTTTAAGCGCAGATAGTTTCAGGATCAAACTTGTAATTCACAGGAGCAGATATGCGGGTTTTGATAGTTGGTTCCGGTGGAAGGGAGCACGCCCTGGCCTGGAAGATAAGGCAGAGCCCCAGGGTGGAGAGGCTGTTCATAGCCCCGGGCAACGGCGGAACAGCCCTGGAAGGAGAAAACGTTGCCGTAGACGTGGACGATATACCCGGACTGGTCAAACTGGCCAGGACGAAAAAGGTGGACCTGGTTATTGTCGGCCCGGAACTGCCTTTGGTCCTTGGGCTCACGGATGCACTGGAAAAGGAGAATATCCTCTGTTTCGGACCAGGAGCCTATCCTGCCCAGCTGGAAGGCAGCAAGGCCTTTGCCAAGTCTCTCATGTCCCAGGCCGAGGTGCCTACTGCCGGGTACAGAGTGTTTGAAGACTTTAACCAGGCTGTAAAATACGTTCAAGGCAGGGATTTTCCAGTGGTGATCAAGGCTGACGGCCTGGCTGCCGGAAAGGGAGTGGTCGTGGCCGATGATTTTGAACAGGCCCGGGAGGCCCTGGATGACATGCTGGTGAAGCAGGTTTTCGGCAAGGCCGGGGAGCGGGTGGTCATTGAAGAGGCCCTGAGCGGCGAAGAAGCATCCTTTCTGGCCCTTTGCGACGGTAGGAATTTTCTTCTGCTGCCCTCGTCCCAGGATCATAAGCGTATCGGGGAAAACGATACAGGCCCCAATACAGGAGGCATGGGGGCTTACAGCCCGGCCCCGGTGCTGCCTGCAGCAAAATACCAGGAAACCGCGGACCTGGTTATAAGGCCCATGCTGCAGCATCTTGAACAGACGGATCAGCCCTTCAAGGGAGTCCTGTACGCCGGACTTATTTTCAGTGAAGATGGCCCCAGGGTGCTGGAGTACAATGTCCGTTTCGGTGACCCGGAATGTCAGCCCCTGCTTATGCGTTTGGACTCGGATCTTCTGGAGGTGATCATGGCCTGCGTGCACGGCAGGGCAGCTGAAAGAAGTCTGCAGATAAAAGATGAGGCCAGCGTATGTGTTGTCCTTTCAGCGGGCGGGTATCCGGCCAGGTATACCAAGGGGCATGAAATAACCGGAATTGAAGAGGCTGAAACCGATCCTCTGGTCAGGGTGTTTCACGCCGGAACAGCTTATAAAGACGGGCGTCTGGTCACCAGTGGAGGCCGGGTGCTGGGAGTCACAGCCTTGGGTACGGACCTGGGGGATGCCATTGAGCGCTGTTACCGGGCCGTGGAAAAGATATCCTTTGAGGGCATGTACTACCGCCGGGATATAGGCCAGAAGGGGCTGTAATAATTAATTTATTATCCCATGGTCGAGTATTTTTCCTGGCTGCTGGGTTTTTTGAGCAGCCATACCAAAAGATACACCAGCGGGGTATCCAGGAAGGCTATGATGAGCTTCACCGCCATCTGGCCCAGGATCAGGGGCAGCAAAGGCATGACCCCCAGAAAGGCTATACAGATGAAGATGGTGCTGTCCAGGAGCTGGGATACTGCGGTGGAGAGATTGTTTCTAAGCCACAGGTGCCTGCCGCGAAATGTCTTTTTCCAGAAATGAAAAGCCCAGACATCGTGGTACTGGCTGACAATGTATGCAGCCAGAGAGGCCAGGATGATTCTGGGAGCAGCCCCCAGGACCTCTTCAAAGGCCTGGCCCCCTTCCCAGAAAGGGGCGGCGGGCCAGGCCAGGGCCAGGTGTATCAGGCCCAGGCAGACCACCAGGGCTGCAAAGCCTCCGGCCACCACCTGCCTGGCCGTGTTTTTTCCCCAGATCTCACTTATGACATCCGAGGCCACAAAGGTCAGGCAGTAGGCCAGGATGCCCGCCGGGACCACAATGGGACCCACGCTGATTATCTTGGAAGAAATGACCGCGGCTATTACCAGGCTGCCGGCAAAGATGCAGGCCAGGCAGATAAGGGCCGGACTGACACGTTCCTGCACTATATATCCCGGGCCGCCTCTTCCACGTCCCGGGCCATCTTTTCCCGGGCCTGCCTGATTTTACCGGCCAGGGCGTCATCCTCCAGGGCCAGGATCTGGGCGGCCATCCAGGCTGCATTTCTGGCACCGGCCTTGTCCAGGGCAACCGTGGCCACTGGAAAGCCCGGAGGCATCTGCACTGTGGCCAGCAGAGAGTCCCAGCCGCTCAAGCTGGATGCAGCCAGGGGGATGCCGATAACCGGCCTGATGGTCTGGGCGGCCACGGCCCCGGCCAGGTGAGCAGCCATTCCAGCGGCGCAGATAAAGACCCTGCAGCCCTTGGACTCCATCTCCTGCACCAGTTCTTTGGTACGCACCGGTGTGCGGTGAGCCGAGGAAATGGTCATGAAGTGCTCGATTTCCAGGTCGCTTAGAATCTTGGCGCATGGTTTGACCAGGTCCAGATCGGACTTGCTTCCCATAAAGATTGCTACTTTGGGCATGTTTTGTACTCCTGATTGCTGGTTTTTTATAGCTATTCACCACCTGTTCAAGCTGCACAATCCAGCTATAAACTTGCAGATTTATGGTCCGGGGGCTTTGCAAACTGGGCGTAAACTGTCTGAACGACGTAGGAAGCGTTAATCAAAACCGTAAGACACCGAATTTGATTCAAAGCATGATATTAGAAAATATCCTGGATATTAAACCCGTGTATAGGTTTTGATTTAAGCTTCCTTGGAGTGAGTTTTTACGTCCTGTTTGCAAAGTCCCCGGACCATGGTTAATAATTACATCTTTTAAACTATTTTCCTTCTTCCCTCTTGTCCACCACCCTGGTAGCCTTGCCCTGGGACTGGGGCAGGGTATTGTGCTCCACCAGGTCTATTTTGGGACTGATGAGTATTTCCTCTCTCAAGAGCCCGGCTATCTTGTTTTGAATCTGCTGCAGTCGGCGCATGTCCTCCACAAAAAATTCATCTCTTATTTCCACCTTGACCCGCATCTGGTCCATGTGACCCTGGCGCTCAAGCTGGATGATATAGTTCTGTCCCACTTCGGGAATGGACATAAGTATTTTTTCAACCTGCATGGGGTAGATGTTCACCCCTTTTATGACGATCATGTCGTCGGAGCGGCCGGTGATCCGATCTATACGCCTGTGGCTGCGCCCGCAAGGGCATTCTCCGGGTATAAAACGGGTCAGGTCCCGGGTGCGGTAGCGCAGGATGGGCATTCCTTCCCGGGTAAGTGTGGTCAGGACCAGCTCCCCGGTCTGGCCCTGGGGAACAGGCTCCAGGGTTTCGGGGTCGATTATTTCCGCCAGGTAAGCATCCTCCCACAGGTGCATGCCGGTCTGATACTCGCACTCGAAGGCAACTCCAGGGCCGTTCATTTCGGACAGACCATAGGAGTTGTAAGCTCTTACCCCGTAAATTTCCTGGATTCTGCTCCTTATTTCCTCGCTGTGGGGCTCGGCCCCGATGAGCATGATGCGCAGGTGCATGGAGCGCGGATCCACACCCTGGTCGTCAAAAACCGAGCCCAGGTGCAGGGCGTATGATGGAATAATATGGGCCACGCTTACCTTGTAGTCCCCGAGCATCTTGATCTGGCGCTTGCTGTTCCCTACGCCGGCGGGGATGGTCAGGCAGCCCAGCCTCTCTGCACCGTAATGTATGCCCAGCCCCCCGGTGAAAAGCCCGTATCCGCTCATGTTCTGGAAGACGTCGCTGGAGCGGACCCCGGCGCAGTGCATGGATCTGGCCACCAGGTCGGCCCAGACATTGAGGTCGTTCTGGGTGTGCAGAATTACTGTGGGAGACCCGGTGGTTCCGGAAGAGGCGTGCAGGCGGACCATTTTTTCCTTGGGCATGGCCAGAAAACCGAAAGGGTATTGTTCCCGCAGGTCTTCTTTGGTGGTGAACGGTAGCCTGGCTATATCTTCGTGGGAATTTATATCCGGGACTTTAACGCTGGCCCGGGCAAGGCTGTTGCGGTAGAAAGTGGAGGCTGTAGCCTGGTGAACTGTATTCTTAAGCCTTATGGCCTGCAGGTTTTCGATTTCTTTTCTGTCAAGGACTTCGTGCCTGTCAAAGACTTGCATACATCTCCCCGGTTTCTGATGGTTGTTGATGGTGCCGGCATGCCTGCTTGGGGCATGTGGCTGACATTACAGGAAAAAACTTGGTTCATGGCTAAAAAAGGTCAAAGATTCTGAGCTTCTTCTTCGGAAGGGGCCGGGACATGGGTCAGGTTTTCAAAGGCGGTAAAGCGATCCAGGTATGAAAGTTCCACGGTTCCCACTGGACCGTTTCTCTGTTTGCCGATGATGACCTCGGCAACGTCCCTGCGCGGGTTGTCCTCCTTGGGATTATATACACCGTCGCGATACAGAAACAAAATGACATCCGCATCCTGTTCGATTGCTCCGGAGTTGTGGCTGATGATCCCGTCGGCCAGCCATGAGGCTTGCTCCGGCACGGTAAGATCGTAAACTTCTTCTTGGCCGGCCGGTTCCACGGCCACCACCGTATCCCAGAAAAGATCGTTTTTGCAGTGAGCGCGCAACAGATCATCATCGAGAATTTCGGCATATTCATGGAGTATCCGGCGGGAAGGGGCGAAACGGAAATGAGAGTTACCACCGTAGGAGGTGCCGCGCATGGCGGTCATTTGTCGATGAGTAATACCTTGGTCGCTCATCGCCGCACGGACATGGTTGAACAATTCCCTGGGCAGGGTGTCGACGTTGGGGTTGGGGCGGGTTGCGGCCAGTTCGGCGGCAAGCTTTTGGACCTGTTCGCGGCGGCGGGGGCCGAATCCACCAATCTTTTCCAGGAAAAGACGCTGCTGGGTGGAGCCTGAAACATGCACCATCCGCCACGGGCGGCTGCCTGCTTGGTGTACTGTCTGAGTACGGCTGATAATGCCGCAGCGCAGGAGCAGGGCCGAGACATCGGCGGCCAGGCCGGGACTGTTAGTGCTGAAGTGGATGGCATGACTGCCTCGCAGGCCTTCTCGGCGGCTGTAAACAGTACCGTCGGTGGCCCATAGATGTTGCAAAAAAAGAAATATCTGGCGGTTGCCCAGGCGAAAGACCTCCCGGGGGATGCGCTTCTCGTGGGAGCGTTGGTTAAAAATACCCAACTCCCGCAACCACAGGTTCAAGCCGGCCGGACGCCAGCGATTGCCGTTGCCGCTGAAAACCAGTTGGTGCCAGGCCCCTTTTTGGGGATAATGACGATTAACCCGGACGTTAAACTCCTGGGTGGCGGCTTCTTCCACCAGGTGTGAACTGCTTTCGTCAGCGGTGGTGTAACGCAGGGGTTGACCTTTAAGATAGCTGCCGTCACCGATTAAGTGGGCCAGCAGGGCTACCCGCCGGTCGGGCCAGACCAGATCGTTTTCCGGCTCCGGCAATTGCCGGGCGATGGCCAGCCGGTCACCTTGCTTCAGGGTTGCAACCCGGCACCAGCCACCGGCACTGTAAAGCCGATGGTCTGCGGTGACTCGCAGGATGCGGCCGCTGGCCAGCTTAACCTCCAGAATATTTCTCCGTCCCACCGGCCAGACCAGGTCGCTGCGGGCATTGACCAGTTTACCTTGCCGGTTCATGGCGATTACCTTGGGGGTGGTTCCCACCAGTTCACTGATCGGTATCCTGCATCCATCGGCCAGGCAGACCAGGGTGTCGCCGGTGACGCATTCGCGCAGGTCGGACAGAACAGGGCGTTTGTTGGTCCTATCCTCGACTTTGCGGTTTAGCTGGGACAGAGCTACCACTGGTACGTTCAGCTCCTTGGCCAGAGCTTTAAGCGACCTGGATATCTCGGATATTTCCTGTTCCCTGGAGTCGATGAATCTGCCCGCCCGCATAAGCTGCAGATAATCCACCACCACTTGGTCCAGGCCTTTTTCAGATTTGAGCCTGCGGCTTCTGGCCCGCATCTCCATGGAAGACAAAGCAGGAGTGTCATCGATATATATGGGAGCCCTGGAAAGGGCCTGGGCTGCTTGATGCAGCCTGGTCCAGTCCTCGTCGTTTAAAAATCCGGTCCGAAGATTTTTCAGGTCCACCTTGCCCCATGAGCAGAGCATGCGCATCATGAGCTGCTCCATGGACATCTCCAGGGAGAATACGGCTGTTTTTACCCCGTGGGCCACGGCCGAGCGCATGGCCATATTCAGGGCGAAGGCGGTTTTGCCCATGCTGGGCCTGCCGGCGCAGATAATAAGATCAGTTGGTTGAAAACCGGCGGTTATTTCGTCCAGCTTGTGATATCCGGTGGACACTCCGGTGACCAGTTCCTTGCGCTCTACCCTTTGCTCCAGAAGCTTAAATACATCTTCAACCAGGTCCTTGGTGGATCTGAAAACCGGCTTGGTTTTGGCTTCGCTGATGGCGAATATGCTTTGCTCTGAGGTGTCCAGGAGATCGCTTATTTCGCTGGCCGGCTCGAAGCTCTGGGCGATAATGTTGGTTGCGGCCTGTATCAGGTGCCTGCGAACAGACTTTTCCTTAACTATCTGGGCATAAAAATGCACGTTGGCCGAGGCAGCCACGGCCTCGGTGAGTGAGGCCAGATATACGGCTCCGCCGATGCTTTCCAGTTGGGAGGTTTTTTCCAGTTCCTCGTGTACGGTGACCAGGTCCACAGGAGTATTGCGGCGGTAAAGTTCCAGGAAGGTCCTGAAGACTATGCGGTGGGCCGGGGAGTAAAAGTCCTCCTCGCTGAGAACGTCCACCAGGGTATGCAGGACCTCGTTGGATAAAAAAACCCCGCCCAGAACCGCCTGTTCGGCCTCCAGGTTCTGGGGGGGCATTCTTTTTACCAGGTCCGAGGAAACTTTTCCCAGGGACTGGCTCAGATCCTGGCCGGATCTTTTGGAGGCATCTTTGCCTTTAAAGGATCTGCCGGAACCGGAATGAGCGCTGCCCTCAGGATTCTTCCCCTGACTGCCCGGTGACTTGTTCGCTGTCATGTCTTACAACACTGACCTTTACATTGGCCTGGATGTCATGGTGGAGTTTGACCCCGATTTCGTATTCCCCGAGGTTTCTTATGGGGTTGTCCAGTACTATTTTGCGTTTGTCGATATCAATGCCCTGCTGGGCAAGGGCGTCGGCAATCATGGCCGTGGTTACAGAACCGTAAAGTTTGTCGTGTTCGCCCACCCGCACGGGCATGACCACATTTGCTTCCTCCAGCTTTTCTCCCAGACTCTGGGCTTCGCGGCGGATGGCATCCATTTTTTCCTGCAGGCGTTTTCTTTCCTGCTCAAAGATATTTAGATTTGCCTTGGTGGCCGGGTAGGCCAGTCTTTGAGGGATTAAATAATTGCGGGCATATCCTGGCTTGACCCTGACCACGTCGCCCAGTCGACCCAGGTTGTCCACGTCTGCTCTTAATATCAGCTGCATTTTTGATTACTCCTAAGTTGTCTTTTTCCTGACGTCTGTGCTGTGAGTTGCAGTGTAATACAGCAGTGCCATCTGTCTGGCCTTTTTGATTTCAGTGGTGAGCGCCCTCTGATGCTTGGCGCAGTTGCCGGTGATCCTGCGGGCGATGATTTTGCCCCGGTCAGTAATGAAGTCCTTGAGCATATCCACGTTCTTGTAGTCCAGGATATTTTCCTTGGAGGCGCAGAAACGGCAGAACTTTTTCCGGGGGGCGAATTTCTTGTATACCATACTTATTCTTCCTCCTGAACCTTTTCCTGGGGCAGTTTTACTGTCAAAAACTTAAACACGCCGTCTGCAATACGGATGTTGCGCTCGAATTCCGAGACCTGGGCAGCCGGGAGGGAGTACTCCATGCGGATGTAGCGACCGCGGGTCTGCTTTTTGACGGGATAGGCCAGGGTTTTCAGTCCCCAGTCGTCATTCTTGATGACCTGGCCGCCGTTTTTTTCCAGTACGCCGGAGAATTTCTCCAGCAGTGCATTGCTTCCGTCTGAACCCAGCTCCGGGTTCAGCAGCAAAAGCGTTTCATACCTTGCCTGCATCAGTGTAACTCCTTTTGGTCATTGGCCCTCATTTAAGAGAGCAAGGTTTAATGGTTGATGATCGCCTCCGTGCCATGTGTAATCAGCAGGCACGGGCTGTACTGATCCTTGCCGGAACAAACACATCAAATTATTTGCAGGCTCAAGTTATGTCAAGCCCAAAAATCGGTCCAGTTCAGCCATGAACTCTGGAATCAGCTCCTTTCCCCTTACTTTGCGCACTACCTCACCTTTTCTGAAAATTATGCCGCAATCCCGGCCCCCGGCCAGGCCTATATCAGCCTCCCTGGCTTCTCCGGGACCATTGACCACGCAACCCATAACAGCCACGGTAAACACCTCGTCCACATCTCTTAGCCTGTCTTCCACCGCCTGGGCCAGGGCCGGAAGATCTATTTCTGTCCGTCCGCAGGTGGGGCAGGATATGATTTCCGGTCCCCTCTGCCGGAGCCCCAGGGACCGTAGAATTTCCCAGGCCACGGTCATTTCCTGCACCGGGCTGCCGGTCAGGGATACACGCAGGGTGTCGCCCAGTCCCAGGTGCAGGAGGATACCCAGGCCCACACCGGATTTGGCAGCCCCGCGCAGGGGTGTGCCGGCCTCGGTTATTCCTATGTGCAGGGGGTAATCACGTTCATCAGCCATGAGGCTGTAGGCCTTAATGGTATCCGGTGCAGAGGAGGACTTAAGGGATACTTTGATAAGCTCAAAGCCCTGCTCCTCCAGGAGGCGGACATGACCCATGGCGCTTTCCACCATGGCCTCGGGTACAGGACCGCCGTACTTATCCAGCAGCTTTTTTTCCACAGACCCGCTGTTGACGCCTATACGGATGGGCACGCCGCGTTTTCCAGCCTCCTGCACCACACTGGACACCTTGCCTGGACCTCCTATATTGCCGGGATTCAGGCGCAGTCCATCCATCCCGGCCTCCAGCGATTTGAGCGCCAGGCGGTGGTCAAAATGAATATCCGCGATCAAGGGTACAGGAGACCTGCTTTTTATCCCGGGCAGGCTAAGCGCAGACTCCATGTCCGGAACAGCCAGGCGGACCAGTTCACAACCGGCCCGGACCAGGCTGTTTATCTGCTTCAGGGTGGCCTGCACATCCCGGGTGGGTGTGTTGGTCATGCTCTGTACCCGGATGGGGTTGTCTCCACCGATGCCGACATTGCCGATATTTATTTCGCGGGTTTTTCGCCTTTGCATGCACATGGACTTAGCACCAGGCAAAGCGGGCTTCAAGAAAAAGGTTGCCGGGCTTTTAACCTTCCCATAATCATGACCTGAAAAATTTGCTTGTTTCTTGAAGAAAAAGGCATTATTGCTTGCCCTGAAGAGATTTTGTCCATGTCTTTGTCTGTGACTTTACATCTGGTGATAATATTCCCTGGGTGTTACAGGTTATGCCTGATATGATCAGGCTTTATTGTCGTGCTTAATTTTTGGTTTTACAAGGTGTTATAAAACATGCTGAGAGGATAGAGATATGAAAACCAAGTCCGCTTTTTTCTCGAGTCTTTTTATTCTGGCCTGTGTTAGCCTTATGTTTGCCTGTTCTGCGGAGAACGGTCAGGATGTCGGTGAAGCACCCCATGAACCCATTGAACTGAGCATGGTCACTTTCTGGCCTGCCTCCCATCCCCAGGTGGAAAAGGGACATAATTCCTGGATAGAGGAGGTGGAGACAAGAACTCAGGGCAGGGTCAAGATCAATTTGCATGCAGGAGAGTCACTGCTCGGGGCCAGGGAGATATTCAGTGGAGTTGAAGATGGTGTTGCTGATATCGGAAGTACCTGTCCGGCTTATACTCCGGGGATGTTTCCCCTGACAGAGGTCTTTGAGCTGCCCGGTTACCGCAATGCCAATTCAATAGCTGCATCCCTGACTGTTCACGAGGGATACAAAAAATTCAAGGAAGACCTGGAAGTGGATGAGTTTTCCAGTGTCAAGGTGCTCATGTTCTGGGCCACCGGCCCGGGAGATATTATGAGCAAGATACCTGTGGAAACCCTGGAAGACATGCAGCGCCTGGAGATGCGTGCGGCTGGAGGCAGTGCAGTTCCCGTGAAGACCCTTGGGGCTGTCCCTCATTCAATGCCCATGTCCGAGGCCTACCTGGCCCTTGACCAGGGCCTGGTGAATTCCATTCTTGGACCCACGGATACCATGAAAGGATTCAGGCTGGCGGAAGTTGTCCAGTATGTAACTAGAACCCCTTTTCTGTACAACATACCCTTTGTAAAGGTGATGAATCAGGATGCCTGGAATTCTCTGCCTGAGGACGTGCAGGATATCTTTGAAGAGCTGAACGAGGAGTTTGTCATAAAGTATGGCCAAATATTTGCGGATGCCTCCCGGGAGGGCCTTCAGTTTGCCAGGGATGAGCACGGCATTGAGGTTATTGAATTGTCCGGGGAAGAAGAGGACAGATGGATCGAGCGCCTGGATATGGTGGTCGATGACTGGATAGAAGAGAAAAAAGCCAGGGGACTGCCTGCAGAGGAGGCTGTTAGTATTACCAGGGAGCTGGATGAAAAGTTTTCCTCTGAGTATGGTGATTATTAATTTTTCTCAGGGGGCCTGAATGTCTGGA
Source organism: Desulfonatronospira thiodismutans ASO3-1 (assembly GCF_000174435.1). NCBI lineage: Bacteria > Pseudomonadati > Thermodesulfobacteriota > Desulfovibrionia > Desulfovibrionales > Desulfonatronovibrionaceae > Desulfonatronospira > Desulfonatronospira thiodismutans. The sequence goes on along the minus strand of NZ_ACJN02000003.1, from coordinate 398,063 downwards.
AAAGAAGATCCGGCTTCAGCCTGGCTTCGCTGGGCCAGGGAAATACAGGCCATAAGCGGGATCGGGCTTTTATTCAGCAAGAATCACCACGACGAGAAAAACTTTTCCCGGCTGCAGGAAATAGCAGCGGAAATGGCCGAGATGCATTCCAACATGGATTACACCCGGGCCATGAACATTTTTCAGGACCAGAGCGGCTATGTCACGGTCAAGGTGGATGTGCGCGGAGCAGTGATACAGGACGGGCGCATCATGCTGGTAAAAGAGATAAAGGACGGCCTGTGGTGCCTGCCCGGGGGCTGGGCCGACGTAGGGGAAACACCCTCGGAGATGGTGGCCAGGGAAGTCTGGGAGGAAAGCGGGTACAACGTGGTTCCGGAGCGCCTGGTGGGAGTGTACGACGCCAACCGGGGAGGGCGGCCCATCTCCTTTTTCCATGCCTACAAGATTGTCTTCATGTGCCGCATAACCGGAGGCCATGCCCGGACCAGTCCCGAGACTTCCGCGGTGGATTTTTTTGATTTCGACGATCTGCCTGTTCTTTCCTCCAACCGCACCAATGAGCGCCACCTTGAACATGTAAGAGCCTGCCTTATGGATCCGCAACGTCCGGCAGCATTTGATTAGCCGGAGTTGCCATGGATCTTGATCCCAGACAGGTGCGCCTGTACATAGCCCCGCTTCTGTCTTTGACTATTTTTTTATCGGTCCTGAACGGGGTGACCTTCAATCTGGCCGTCCCGGACATTGCTGCGGACTACGCTGTATCTCCGGCAATGGTCAGCTGGGTGGTAACAGCCTACATTGTGATCTTTGCCTTTGGTTCCGTCATGTATGCCAGGCTGGGGCAGAGATTTCACCTTCGAGATCTCATTACTGCAGGCCTTTTGATATTCTGCCTGGGGTCCCTTCTGGGTTTTTTTACAGATTCCTACCATATGCTGGTGGCCGCGCGCATGATCCAGGCGGCCGGGGCTTCGGGGATTCCGGCCCTGTCCATGGTGCTGGCCACTGTATATGTCCCGGTGCATATCCGGGGACGGCTGCTGGGTCTCATCGCCTCCACCGTGGCTTTCGGTCTGGGCATAGGTCCCATTATAGGGGGGCTTATTGCCGGATACCTGCACTGGAACTATCTCTTTCTCATGCCCCTGCTTCTTTTGCCCTCCATTTACCTGCTTAGAAGGGCCCTTCCCAGGCAGAGCGATCTTGTGCGCAAGCCTCTGGACCTGCCGGGCGCACTTTTACTGGCGGGTACTGTGGGCTGCCTGCTGTTTATGGTCAACCTGGTTATGTGGTGGCTGCTGCTGCCGGCGCTGGTTCTGGGGACCCTTTTTGCAAGGCGCATCATTTCTATTTCTTATCCATTTGTATCTCCGGAACTGTTTGGAAGCCCCGGCTATCTGCACGGCCTGCTCACCGCTCTGCTGGCCATGGGCACCATATTCGCCACTTTTTTTCTTATGCCTCTTATGTTCAGGCATATCTATGACATGCCCACTCTGCATATCGGGCTGTATCTGTTTCCCGGAGCCATGAGCGCTGCCCTGGCCGGTCTGGTTGCCGGCAGGTTCGTGGATCGCTGCGGAGCTGCTCCAGTGGTCAGGACAGGTTTTCTGATCCTGATGACAGGATTTTGCCTGATTATCTTAACCGCCGGCCAGAGCCCGGTAGTAAGCGCTTTGTGCCTCATCGTGGCCAACTCTGGCTTTACCATTATACATTCTTCACTGGCAGGCGCTGTGTCCGGGACTCTTCCCGACGGTCGCGTTGGGCTTGGAATGGGCGTTTTCAACCTGGTCTTTTTTGTATCCGGAGCCCTGGGCACGGCCTCGGCGGGAATGTTTCTTGATGTCCTGGGTCAGGACCAGTCCGGGTCATACAGCTTTATTTTCGCCGGCTGCCTGGCACTGGCGCTGGCTGCGCTGTTTATTTTCAAACGCAGTTTTACACAGACCTGCAAATAGTACTACAGCGAAGCTTATAAAATATTATACCTGCCTCAATTGGGGACAGGCACCCCCGCACTTATTTTTATTACAAATGATTTTGGTTTTATTGGAAAAAATAAGTGCGGGGAGAGCCAGTCCCCGGAGGTCAGTCATAAGTTTCGCTGTAGTGATAGCATTTTACCCAAATCAGGCCAGGCATGAAATGGGTAAAAACCCGCCTTTATTGCCCAAAACATACCAAGCCTGAAATGGGTAATAACTGCGCGTGATTGCTCACATCAGGCAATGCATGGCAAGACAGGCTGGCCTGTCTTTAAGTTTCATGACCTGCTTTTACAAGGCGGATATTTTTTAGACTTACTCCCGGGTTTGGATGTTCAGAACTTGCCCATCTTTTTGGTAAACTGCTGATCCTACGTAGAAATCTCTATGTTAAGTTGTCTCCTTTGAGTTAAAGGGCTTGATTTTCCCTTACCATGATGCTATTTTATAATTTCAACATGCAATCTTTATAAGATGCCTTGGAGGAGATGTATGAAGGCAATTACCTTGCGCGGCATAGACCCGGAAACCTCGGAAAAGCTGAAACAGGCAGCTTCCAGGCAGGGAAAGAGCACTAACCGATTGATCCTGGAAATGGTAAAAAAAGAACTCGGGTTGGATAAAGAGCAAAAATATTCCAGGGAATACAGTGATCTGGATGATCTATTCGGCAAATGGACTGAAAGGGAATTCCGGGAAATCAGCGATAAAATCAGCCGGGAAAGGCAGATAGACCCGGAACTCTGGTCATGAAAAGAGTGATGATAGACACCAACATCTACTCCTTGGCCCTGAAAGGAGATCCGGAGGTGGCAGACTATCTGCGAAAGGTGGACAAAATCGGGATTTCCACCATAAGCATTGGAGAGTTGCTTTCAGGGTTCAAGGGCGGAAACAGGGAAGACAAGAATAGGGAGGAACTTGATTTTTTCCTGGATTCTCCCAGGGTTGTTGTACATGCCGTTGATGTAGAGACAGCAGATTTTTATGCCTCCATACTGGACAAGCTCAAAAGCGCTGGCACACCCATCCCAACCAATGACATGTGGATTGCAGCCTCTGCCTTTCAGCACGGATACAAACTCTTTTCCCGGGACAGGCATTTCGAAATGGTGCAAGGTCTGATTCTCGTTGCGCGCTGAGTCTCTCCACGGCGCCTCTTGTTCGGCAAACCAGTATTCCATTTTGTCTCTCCAGAATTGTGTTAATGGTGTTTGACACTTTATTTATAAATATGGCCACCGTAATTTACACTGTCTTGGATTAATTTTATGCAGGATTCGGAGATTTAGTTGTCTCATGTAAACAGATAATTAGTTAGGTCCGACCCGGAAGAAGCTGAACTATTCTCTGTCCAGCACCGAGGATCTGAGTGTGGCTTTTGAGGCTGTTGCTGTATAGAAATTGCGCGGACCGACAGCCGGATAAAAGCGGCGATTTGATGTCAGAACAAGTTATTGGCTCAGGAGACAACCTATGAATTTTTTAGAAAGAATTGAATGGAATCCAAAAGTATGCAACGGAAAGCCAGTCATAAAGGGCACAAGGATACCCCTGGGCATCATTCTGGAACAGATTGCTGAAGGATCTACCTGGGATCAGTTGCTGCGCGACTACCCTGAGTTGAAAAGAGAAGATATTCAGGCGGCCCTGTTTTTTGCCAAGGCGAACATTGAACATTCTGACATGAGAAAAGCACATGTCTGATAGCCTGCGCCTCTATCTTGACCAGAGTCAGTTGTTCGGGTCTGAACCACCCAATATATTGAAAATATTTGAAAAGAGTTCGCTTTTTGCTTGATTGTGAGTCTTAGAACCGCCATTTTGATGTGGAAAAGTAGTTCTAAACGCGATTCCATCCTTAATGCCGTACTGCTGTCTGCCCTGATGCAGGAAAACGTGAACAATAAAGAATTCAAGATCAAGAAGTACTTGGATTGATTTCCAGGAGGGGATATTATGGAGCATCAATTAGTGATTTGTATAAAAAATAAGGGATATGAAGCTTCGTTAGAAGCGAGAAAACTCTACGAGGCAATTCCTGATCCAAAAGCTGAAAAACATCAGCAAATCCGCGTAATCGACGAGTCTGGCAAGGATTATTTATTCCCAAAGGAGCTTTTTGTCATAGTCGAACTTCCAAAACCGGTCGAAGAAGCAATTTTCAGAGAGGCCTAACTCACGATTTGTCCACAACAGTTTCCAGCTGACTGCAGCTTCTCCCTGGTAAGATGCGACTGCAAAAAGTCAGGCAATTAAGAATTCAGGAACAAGTCAATTCTATAAACCTTTGTTTTTACTGATTTCTGTCTCCTGACTCCTGAGACTGAAAAAAGGACTTTTTGCAGTCGCATCCAGTAGAGGTGTGTTGCTTAAAAGTCACTTCCTGACAATATCGGCCAGGGCCTTTTCTATCTCCGGGAACATGTACTCGAATCCGGCCTTCTGCAGGACTGCAGGGACGCAGCGTTGACCAGTGAGGAGCATGTCTCCCACTTCGCCGTAAATGATCTTTAAGGCCAGTCCGGGCACCTTGAAAAATGCAGGCCTTTTGAGCACCCTGGACATGGCCCGGGTAAAGTCTTCATTGGTTATTTCCTGGGGGGCGCATACATTTACGGGGCCGGATATGTCCTCTTTTGCGCTCATGAAATGCAGCGCCCGGACCAGGTCCAGGATATGCACCCAGGGGAACCACTGCCTGCCGCTGCCCAGTTTTCCGCCCAGGCCGAGCCTGAATACGGGAAGCATCTGGGCCATGGCCCCTCCGCCGGGTCCAAGGACTGCCGGAAACCTGGACACAACCACCCGGTGCCCGAGTTTTTCCGCTGCCTGGGCCGCTTCCTGCCATTTTACGGCCACGTGGGACAGAAAATCATTTCCCGGTCCGGTGTTCTCATCCACCCGTTCATCGCTCCTTGGTCCGTAGTATCCCACTGCATTGGCACAGATGAAAGTCCTGGGTTCCAGGTCCTTCATGGCCGCCACCACGTTGTTGGTGGAATCCACGCGACTGGATTCGATGAGTTTTTTGGACTTGTCGTTCCACCTGGTCATTACCGGGGAGCCCACCAGGTTGATGACCACGTCCGCCTCGCTTACCCGATTCTGCCAGTCACCCTTTTTCAGGGGGTCGCCCTGGACAAGACTGAGCCTGGGCGATTTGTTTTTGACTTTGGATTCGTCCCGAACCAGAGCGGTTACATCCTCTCCCTGCTCAAGGAGAAAATCCAGGAGCTGCTTTCCCACAAAACCGGTTCCACCGAGAATAAAATATTTCATGTCTTTCTCCCTGTCTGTTTATATCCATTTCTGGATGTAGGCATCCACATTGAACTTGCGTCTGCAACCGTTGTAGTTCATGTATCTTACTGTTCCGAAAATTTTCCTTTCTTTCCAGCCCCGGTCATGCACCCCGCCTATGGACCACATTATGCCTGTGTACCCATTGGGGTCTCGGCCATCAAGTTCATACTTGTCATTTAAGTAAATGGCTGTGTCAATGGCCTGTTCAGGGCTTCTGCTCCATTCCAGGATCTTTTTGGCCCAGTACATGCGCATGTAGCCATGCATCTTGCCGCTTTTGACCATTTCAGTCTGGGCCGCGTTCCAGAGGGGATCGTGGGTCAGGCCCTGTTCCAGCGCCTGGGGTTCATAGAGATAATCCCTGCTGTCACTGCGGTGTTTGTCCAGAGTCTTTTGCGCCCAGGCGGGCAGACCCTGGAAATTGTCGTAGTTTTGATTGTAGTGGCAGAAATTGTCCGAAAGTTCCCTGCGTACAATCAGTTCTTCCAGGAAGGCTTCCCTTGACTGTACTGGAGTATCAAGCTGTTTTTTGACCTGCAGGGCTACTCTCTGGGCACTTGTGTGTCCAAAGTGCAGGTAAGGGGACAGGTTGGACAGAACTTGCATGTTGGGGTCGTTTCTTTGTTCATGGTACAGGGAGAGCCTGTGGGCCATGAAATCATCCAGAACTTCGCCTGCACCGGCAGGGCCGGGACTTAGCCACCTCACAGGTGTTATGGTTTTGTCCAGATCCATCTCCTGCAACAGCCCGTCCGGATCAACCCCGGTCCCGGCCTGGGCTGGATATGGATGGGGCTTAACATCCGGGTAGTCTTCAAGAAACTCCTCCAGCTGCCTGTGAATTTTGGGCCGGATGGTCCTGGCGGCATATTCCTGCTTCTGGGATGTGCTCCAGCAGGGGACGATATTGTGGGCATCCACTAAGTGCGCCGGTATGCCTGTTTTGTCCAGGACTGCCTTTTGCCAGGATTTTTTTATTCGCAGGGGGTCAAAATCCATGACCAGAAATGATGCCCGGTGTTTTTCAAGGTATGCAGGCAAAACGAGGCCGGCTTCTCCCCGTACCAGGTCCAGGGGGATATTCAGGCTTTCTGCAACGCCGGCACATTCATGCAGGCCCCTGAGCATAAAGTCGAACTGACGCAGGCCTGCCTGCAAAAACCCGTCCGCCAGGCAAAAAACAATCCTCAGGGGGCGCGAGAGGTGCAGGGCCAGGTCCTGGGCGTGCACCAGGGCCCAGTTGTCCTTTATTCTCTGGTCCCGGCTCATCCAGTAAATGACCGGGCCTGAGTCCTGGTTGCCTGTTCTTATCTCCTGTATTCTACGGGGGTGAACGCGCATGAAAGAGTCCTCGCCGCTTGCAGTTGAATAAAATTATGAATATGAACTACAGGCATGCTTACAATCAAATGTTCCGGCTGTAAAAAAAAACTTTTCAAATACAGAAAGGTGGGCTCCGGAGAAGTCCTGCGCTGCCACAAGAGCCGGATTACCAGGTTTTATGACGGCCTGGAGCAGAAAGGAGGCCTTGCCTGTCCCTGTGGACAGGTGGTGGGCATTGACCAGGGCAGGTTTTACAAGATGAACTCCAGCGCCTTTACTTATACCGGCACCAAGGACAATAAATAGTTACTAACGCGGGCCATGCCCGCAATCCAATAAAGAAAAGAGCTTTTTTGACAGGATTAACAGGATTAAGAGATTGATTAAGAGAAAAACATTTTTGTCCTGGCCGGAAGCCAGGCCAAAAGGTAATCACTCCAGCACTCACTTTTTTCCTGCATTCATGAGTGCCGGAAGAAAGTGAGTGCTGGATGGCTAATGCAATCTGCGGCTTCCGGCTTGCCCTGTGAAATTCCGAAGGACAGCGCAGCTGATTTCACCGGGGCCGCTGATTGCTTATCCTGTCAATCCTGTTAATCCTGTCTAAGTTTCTTGTTTTTTATGACAGGGTTTTAGGAGTAAGTCACTAAAGTCTCAGATTGCCTGCGGCCAGATCTTCCAGTCCCGAGATATCCAGAAGGGTTACCTTCTTGCCTGCTGTTTCAATGTATTCCTCTTCGTTCATTTTGCGTATCACCCGGGACAGAGTTTCGGGGATGGTGCCCAGAAAGCCGGCCAGCTGGGATTTGTTCAGATCCAGGTCGAACTGATCTTTGCCCAGGTTTTCCCTGATGAGCAACAGATGTGTGGCCAGCCTGGCGGGTACCTCCTTGAGGCTCAGTTCTTCCACCTTGCCCACCATGTTCCTCAAGCGCATGGATAAAAGGCCCAGCAGATTCAGGCCCAGGTCAGGGTTTTCGCTGATAAGGCGTCTGAACTGTTTGCGGGGGAAAAAGAGAAGTTTGGTATCCTCAAGACACAGGGCACTGGCAGGAAAGTTTCTGCCTGCAAAAACGGCAACTTCGGCAAAGATCTCCCCGGGACCGAAGATGTGCAGAATATGCTCCTTGCCCAGGGGGGAGGATTTGTAGATTTTTACTTTTCCCTGAACTATCCCGTAAAATCCCTCACCGGGATCGTTTTCCTGGAAAATCATCTGGTTGGCCTTGAAATGTCTGGTACCGGCAATGCCTGAAAGGGCCTTTGTATGTGTACTTTCGGCAGACGTGCGTAAGCAGAAAAAATTTCACGGCAGCTGGCGTAGGCTTTGCTTGGAGGGCCAGTTCAGGGGCTGGTCAATTTTCGGTTATCACAGCACAAGTTGAGACACCTCCTCCATGACTCAAGGTCCAGGAGGAGGGTCTGTTGATATTGCGCTGGCTTGGCGTGGAGGAGATTATTCGTTGGGGAGGTTTTCTCGATAGTTCCAGGGCATCCATTTTTGTGGAGCCGCGAGGGCCTCTTCTATGTTTTTCTGAAGCTGGGTCAGGTAGTCAAAGGAGTTCACTTTGTTAAGCTGACAGGTATGAATGAAGCTCATGAACAGATCGCCGATCCTGGCCCCGCGCAGGGTGCGGTAAAATAAAGAATTCTTCCGGTGCTGGATGGCTTTTTTCAGGGCACGTTCGCAGATATTGTTGTCCAGGGGAGCACCTGGTTCTCTCAAAAAAAGAGTCAGAGGATCCCAGTGTTTTTGCATGTAAGCCAGGGCTTTGCCCAATCCTGAATTGGGCTCTACTTTTTTCTCCTCCAGCTGGGCCCAGGCCCAGGACTTGAGTTCGCTCATAACCGGTGCGCTTTCCTGTTGATGCCATACAAGCCGTTCTTGAGCAGACATCTCCTGCTTTTTGGCCATGTCATCATTTTTATAGACAATAGCCAGCTGTTCAATGACATACCGGCACTCATCAGGGAAATTGTCCAGGATATCGACAAAGTTGCGTCTGCCATGGGTCAGGCAATTGGCTAAAATGATCTGTAAGCCCTTGGGAATGTTTCGGGCCAGGGCATCACACATGTGTATTGGCGGGGGCAGGTTGTGGTCTCTTTTTTTGAGAATCTCCTCCAGATTCTCCCCCGCATGCTGTCTGCCGGTGGCAAAGAGAGCAATATGGCGTCCCTGAAGTACAGAGACAATCCCGGTGGTGAACATGCCTTTTCTTTTCGGCCCGGCTTCCTTGTTCTCCTTGATAAGCTGCTGGATTTTCATGTTGGTGTCGTCGTTATGCACGACCTCACCTTGAGCCGCTTGGCGGATGAGTTCATCATACACAGGAAGAAGCTGTGTTCCAGTTTGTTCGACCAGATCCCATTGTGTTGCGGCCGGCAGGGGTATGCCCAGAGATTCCTGGAGCTTTTCCAAGCGATGAAAAGGAAACCCGCTCCCGTACTTCAAGATGGCGATCATGCTCCGGGCAGGTTCGTCGTATTTTTTTTCTCCAATGTCTTCTGGAGGATCTGCGGTGAACACCTCGAGACAGCAGTTACAGCGAAGGCTCTTAAGCTCATGGATCTTGGCTGTAAGTGGAGCTGTGGCTGTAATCCGAATGCGGAACTTCGGTTTTATGGGATAGACTTTTCCTTGACCGCACAAGGGGCAGATATCGCCCGGCTTCAGGGTTTGGTGAGGGTATATGCATTTTGCAGCCCCGGTATAGTCGTCTTTTCCGTTTCGGCCGTGTCCCTTGGGTGGTTTTTCATCAGGAGGCTTTTGTACAGGATCTTGACTACTCTTCTGGTCCTTGTTTTGCTGGTCATCCTCCTGGAACAGTTTCTTTTTTGTCTCTGAAGAAGCGCCAAAGATCGTGCGCAGGAGACGCTTGATGGAGGCAGCTTTATCGTCCACAGCCTGATGCAAAAGCTGGATGGCTTGGACCAAGGCTTTGATGATATCCAGATCTGTCTCTTCCAGCTCGTTTTTTGATGCGCGCTGTAAAAGGGCGTCGATCTGCTCTTGGTCCAGATCGATGGATTGGACTTTCTTTTTCACCGGTTGAGCCCCCGCAATCGCTTCCGAAAGTCTCGGGTCAGGGGATAGCCCAGGACAGCCTTGAGTGAACGGTTTGCTTTGCCTGTGTGGTCGTTTTTGCCCCGGCCTGTAGTCTGCCCGAGATAGAGCCAGTTGGCTGCAAAATAACAGGTTCCTTTGAAGCGCTCTTGATCAACAAAGGTTTCCAGGTAATATATCGGATGCTTGTAGATGCTCTCCCAGTCCCTTTGCACAATCTTGGTCATTTGGGCCAGGATATGGGAGGCCAAGCAGGAGACCTGGATCCAGGGCAGGATGAGGAACCTGCTGTTGTAGGCAATAAGAAAGAGATTCTTTTCCCTGTCTTTTTGGGTCCAGCCGATGAAATTGTCCCGGACGCCGATATGCCTTGGAGCTGAAGACCAGGAAAGACAGGCTATGGGCTGCTTGTTTGCAAAGACCAGGTACTTGAGGTGCTCGCCCACAGGCTGGGTGTAGCCCAGATAATGATGCTCCTTGAGGAGGCTGGAAAACAGGCCCTCAAAAGGTGTCTTGCGCACCTGTCGAAACTCAAGAGGGGTGATGTCCTTGAGTGAAGATGTAAGTGGGGTTTGATCCACCTGAACCGAGACTGGTTCTTTGCGATTGTACCCAGTGGCAGTTACTTTTTGTGCCGGCGGAAGAATTATGTGCCCCTGTCTGTGCAGGGCCAGCATGAGCCCCCTGCAGACCATGTCCTTGAGTTGGCCGTTTTGCTGGACCCAGTTCCATGCTGTGCAGAGCTTTTTGGACAAGGCCCACCGGCTGTCTCCAGGATGCTCGAAAATGAGCTGTCTGATGAACCGGACATCTTCTTCTGTGATGTCCCTGCCCCTGTATCTCAGTATCGTTTGCATGGGAGGGAATATAGAGGAAAACGGATAGGAACGCAAGCCCCTAAGTTAAAATTCCGTGAGAATTTTTCTCCATTGTGGTGCAACCTGCGCATTTTGAGGATTGCCGTTCCAGATCAAAAGCTGCAGCTCATGGACTGCCAGAGGACAAATGCCACTCTGGCTTTTATCAGGCCACCACTGAAACCTGCCTTGGGATAATCGCTTCTGGCACATCCAGAAGCCTTGGCCATCGTAGGTGATTATCTTGATGGCTGTTTTCTTTTTGTTGCAAAATACAAAGACGCAGCCTGAAAAGGGATCTGATTTGATCCTCTGCCGGCAGATTTTTGTCAGCCCGTCGATCCCTTTTCTGAAATCAACAGGCTCCACAGCTACAAGGATGCGCATCTGGGGAGTGAGCTGAATCATGCCCCTTTGCTCCAGAAAGCCGAGAGGATCTCAAGGGGATTAGGCAGGTCTGGACCTTTAAGCTGCATTTTGAGCTTGATCCATCTCGAGCTTCGGTCTCCAGGTGATATCGGTGCAAGGCAAAGATGACGTGAGTTCAAATTCAACAAAGGAAGGACCTGGCTGTAGGGACTCTTGAGCCTGCTCGGCCTGGACCCGCTTTTTGAGGTGGCTGTGATTGAGGTGCAAGACCTTTGCTATTTTGCAGATGGAATAATCCTGGGCAAGGCTGACTGCACTGGCCCATAGGTGGTTGGGAATCGGAGATCGTGTGTGTCTGGTTTCCCGCCAGTGCTCGAACTGTCTCTTGACTTCTTCAAGGCCTGGCCGGGTGGCTGGGGCTGATTGCTGTAGCATCGGTTGTCCTCCTTATGGTTTGGTCACCGATAGTACCCCAGGCCCTCAAATTTTTCACGCAGGCTTGCCGGAAAGACACGACAGATGCATGCGACAGAGTGTTGCCGTCCCTCGATGTGCTCTCCTCCTGGGTTAAGGAGGGGAGATTTACCGTGGCCAGGAGTTACTTGGGTGGTGGGCTTCTGGAATGTTTATAAGGAAGGGATTTCATACAACCACCCCCGGCCCCTCCTTGGCTAAGGAGGGGAGCTACACCGTGGCTTGGATTTACTTGGGTGGTGGAAGTTTAATCACGATTCAGATGGAGTGTTTGACAGATGCATGCGACAGAGTGTTGCCGTGCCTCGATCTGCTCCCCTCCTTGGTTAAGGAGGGGCTGGGGGTGGTTCGATAATCAGCTCCCTTCCTTCCCCGGCACTTACCAGGCTAAGGAGGGGAGCTACACCGTGGCTTGGATTTACTGTGGGGGTGGAAGTTTAATCAAGGCCCAGACGGAGTATTTATACAGATGCATGCAACAGAGTGTTGCCGTGCCTCGATGTGCTCCCCTCCTTGGTATGTCCGGGCATGGTGCTTTTAGCTCTCATGCTCAGACATATTCGGGATCAATGGCAGCCTGTCCGTTGTGCAGGATAAGCTTTATATACTGTACTGTGGTATTGTCTATGGGTACCAGTGGAAACTGCTTGCGGCAGAAGTCGCAGCTTCCCATGGATGCTTCCGTTGGGGCCAGCAGGGGGACGTTGCGTCCGCAGTACGGACATGGATAAAACATGACCAGTTCCATGCCCACCGGTTTTACAGGGGGGATAAAGCTTGGTTCGCTCATTTATTTCTCCTTGTAGAGCAGGCTTTTGCCGTCCATTTCAGCAGGAAGGTCTATGGACCACAGGTCCAGGATTGTGGGGGCGATGTCTGCAAGCATGCCCTCCCGGCGTAGTTCTTGTCCAGGACAGTTTACCAGGCAGAAAGGAACAGGATTGGTGCTGTGGGCTGTTTTGGGGCTGCCGTTTTCAGCCAGCATGTCTTCTGAGTTGCCGTGATCAGAGGTGAGCAGTAAAATGCCGTTTTTTTCCAGTACTGCCTCCAGGACTGACCCGGCGCACCTGTCCACTGTTTCGCAGGCCTTGACTGCTGCCTGGATATTGCCGGTATGACCCACCATATCCAGGTTGGCCAGATTGCAGACGTACAGATTATATTTTTCCTGGCGGATAAGGCTGCACAGTTTTTCTGTGACCTGGAAAGCGCTCATCTCCGGTTTGTGATCATAAGTAGCCACCTCCCTGGGGGAGGGGATAAGCACCCTTTCTTCTTGCTGGAAAGGTTCTTCCAGGCCGCCGTTGAAAAAGTAGGTGACGTGGGCGTATTTTTCTGTTTCCGCGATACGCAGCTGGGCAATTGAGTTGTTGGAGAGAACTTCTCCCAGTATATTCTGCAGATTTTCCGGTGGAAAAAGGACAGGAAGGCCGAAACTTTTATCGTATTCAGTCATGGTGGCTACAGAAAGATCTGGAGCCTTGCTGCGAGTAAATTCCTGAAAGTCCCTGCGATAAAGTGCCTGGGTAAGCTGTCTGGCCCTGTCCGCCCTGAAGTTGAAAAAAAGAACTGCATCATTATCCTGAAGACACCCGACTGGATGATTGTCCTCGTCTGTCAGCACCATGGGCTTTACAAATTCATCGGTGACCCCCCGGGAGTAAGATGCCTGAATGGCCTGCACCGGGTCCCTGACCGCTTCGGCCCGGCCCAGGGTAAGAGCTTCGTAGGCTTCCCGGGTACGCTCCCACCTCTTGTCCCGGTCCATGGCATAATACCTGCCCATTACCGTTGCTATGCGGCCTGTGCCGCATGACTCCATGTATTCCTGAAGGCGGGATACAAAATGCGCTCCGGAAGTGGGGGAAGTATCGCGTCCATCCAGAAAACAATGCACCATGACCCTGGAGACGTTTTTTTGGCCCAGGATATTTAGAAGTCCGTGCAGGTGCTCCTGAAGACTGTGCACTCCGCCGTCAGAGACAAGTCCCATGAGGTGCAGGGTGCTTTCCGGCCCCATCCGGTTTAAAAGATCTTCCAGGACAGGGTTTTGCCCCAGCCGTCCTTCTTCCAGGGTCAGGCTGATGCGCAAAATGTCCTGGTAGACTACGCGTCCTGCCCCGATGTTCAGATGTCCAACTTCGGAGTTGCCCATCTGCCCCCGGGGCAGTCCCACCTGCGGGCCTGAGCATTCAAGGGATGTGCAGGGATATGTATTCATGATAAGGTCCAGGTTGGGGGTGTGGGCCCGGGAAAAGGCATTGCCGGGACCCTGGGGGGCCAGGCCCCATCCATCCAGTATTAAAAGGACCACGGGAGTTCTGTTGTTATGCATGGTCATTCTCCGGCAGATCAAGGGCTATGGACAGGCCGCGGTTCCAGAAGCCTTCAAGGTTGTAAAAACTTCTGTGCTCTTCCTGAAAAATGTGTACCAGGATGTCGTTAAAGTCCAGCAGGATCCATCCCGCCTGCTGGTATCCCTCCATGCCGAGGTAGTCCCAGTTTTGTCCGTGGGCCACCTCCAGAAGGTGATCAGCCAGGGATCTGGCGTGTCTTTCGCTCTGGGCGGTGGCCAGGATCAGTCCCTCAAAGGCGCTGCAGTAAACAGTTACATCAAGGGCGTAAAGATCAGTTGCCTTTTTTTCATGCAGCGCTCCAGCCAGGTGATGCAGCTTTTGTTCCATTGGCGAAGGGGATTTTTTCCGGGATTGTGTCATGCGTGTATTTGTTCCTCCACGGTGTCTCTGGTTTTGTTTTAATATTGCCTGAGAAAGATTAACCATTTGCCGGGATTAATCAATACCAGGTCTTCAGCAGAGTTTGGCTTCGGGCATCTTCAGAATTTCACGGGCAAGCTTGCAGTCCAGGGTGATCTGAGATTTCAGCTCTTCTATCCCGGCGAACTTTTTTTCTGATCGCAGGCGCTGGACGAAATGCACCTTGACCTTGTGGTTGTAAACATCCTGATGGAAATCAAAAATATGCACCTCCACGGAAAGGTAGTCGTTGCCGAAGGTGGGATTGTAGCCTATATTGGCCACAGCAGCATGTATGCTGCCGGATATTTCCGCCCATACCGCGTAAACCCCGGTGCTGGGAAAAAGCTCGTCCTGCAGGAGGATGTTGGCCGTGGGAAACCCCAGCAATGAACCGCCCCGCTGTCTTCCTGTAGTGACCCGGCCCTCAACACTGTAAAAACGGCCCAGTAAAGGATGCACCTCCCACACCCGCCCGCTTTCCACCAGGTCCCGGATACGGGTGGAGCTGACTATGGCTCCATCCACCATTACCGGCATGAACTGGTCCACGCTGAAACCGTATTTTTGACCAAGCTGCTGCAACAGGTGAAAATTACCCCTGCGGTTCTTACCGAAAACGTAATCGTAGCCCACTATCAATTCCCGCAGCCGGAGTTTTTTTACCAGGAAATCATACACGAAATCCTCGGGCTCCATGGATGCAATGTCCTTGTTGAAGGTCATGCATAAAATATAATCCACCCCCAGTTCCTGCATGAGTTCAAGCTTGTGCTGGTTGAGGGTGATGAAGGGGGGAGTTTTTTTCCCCACAAGGACTCTTAAGGGATGCGGGTCGAAGGTGACCACTATGCTGGACAGGCCCATTCTTCTGCCTCTTTTCCTGACCTGTTGAATAAGCTGCTGGTGACCTACATGTACTCCGTCAAAATTGCCTATGGTCAGGGCACTGCCCTCTATCTTGTCTGTAAGAGCGTTTATATCATATACAATCATTAATACGTGTGAGTTCCTGTTTGTTGTTCAATGGCCCGGGGTCTGCCGCCGCCATGGGCTTTTATAATGCAGCAGCCGGGCTTAAGCCGGGGAGCCGGGCGGTGTTCTTTTCCAGCAGTTCGTCCAGCTTGTCCTTTATTTCATCTTTTTCGAGTATCCCCTCGTGCCTGTAAACTTCTTCTCCCTGATGATCAAAAAAGATCTGGGTGGGAGTGGTCTGAACCCCCAGATGCTGTACCTGGGAGGAATGTTTCTGCATGTCCAGGTAAGGCATGTGCACCTGGTCCTGATAATGTTCCTGCACTTCTTTGAGCACAGGCTCCATGGCCTGGCAGGGTGGGCAGAACTCTGCCCCCACGTTGAGCATGGTCACCCTGCCTTCCTGGGTTATACTCTCCATGATGGCGGCTGATTCCTGTTCCATCTGGTGGGTATAGGTGAATATTATGGCGAAAACCGCCCCTACAAATATTATTGCTGCCAGTGCCTTTTTCATAACTTTTGTCCGTGCCTGTTTGCTGTTTTGTGGAAAAAGGGGTAACCTTCCTGCAAGAGTGAAATTATCCTTGTACCGGCCTGAAAGTCAAGGAGATGAATGCGTTTTGCCGGGGTAATAAGGCCTGCACATGTCTGGATAGCTGATATGGAAGCAGTATGCTCCTGCTTTCCGACCGGGGCTTTTATTATTGGTGACCATGATTTTGTTTGTCATTGTATCCTGACTGATATAAAGGGGATTGCCGTAAGCGGCATCAAGGTTCTTGAAAAACGGGCTGCATGGGAAATCAGGCGCAGCCGTAAACTGTATAATAACACACATGAAGGAAATCAAGGCAGAAGTAATCAGCCTTACTTATACCAATTCGAACAACGGTTATGCAATAGCCCGGGTGAAGGCCTCAGGCGAGCCGGGGCAGGTTACCGTCTGCGGCTACATGGGCAACCTTGTTCCGGGGGAGACCCTTCAATTGAAGGGCGAATGGAAAGAGCACCCCAAATATGGCCGGCAGTTCATGGTCCAGGAGTTTGAGCAGGTTTTTCCGGCCAGCATCAGCGGCATCAAGAGGTACCTGGCTTCCGGCATGATCAAGGGTGTAGGGCCGGTGATGGCCGGCAAGATGGTAGCGGCTTTCGGGGAAAAGGTGCTCGACATTCTGGACAGCGACCCGGACAGGCTTCTAAAGGTGGAAGGAATCGGGGTCAAAAAGCTGGACAAGATCAAAGCCTCCTGGTCGCAGCAGCGCGAGATCCGCAACCTCATGCTTTTTCTGCAGACTTACGAGATCCCCACCACCTTTGCTGCCAGGATATACAGAAAGTACGGCGGTGAAGCCGTGCAGCAGCTCAAGGACAACCCTTACGACCTGGTGTACGATATCCGGGGCATCGGATTTAAAACCGCGGACAGGATGGCCATAAAGCTGGGGCTTCCTCCCAACAGCCGGGAGCGCCTGCAGGCCGCCATTGCTTATCAGCTTTTTTCTCTGGGGGAACAGGGGCACCTGTTCTACCCGGCACAGGAACTTCTGGAAAAGGTGCTGGAGCTTCTGGGGGAAGTGTCCCTTGACGATGTTCAGGCCGCTCTCGATTCTCTGGTGGAGAAAAAGAGGGTGGTGGTTCAGGATCTGCCTGAACAGGGCATAACCAGGGCGGTTTACCTGAGCTACTACTACAAGGTGGAGCAGGATCTGGCGCAAAGACTTTGCAGCATGAGTACTCATCCTGCGGCCCTGTCCGGGGAGAAGGTGGAAGCCGGCCTGGAACAGCTGGAGAGACAGGAAAGGATCCGCCTGACTCCGGAGCAGCGCCAGGCAGTGCTTGATGGCTGTCTGAACAAGACCTTTGTCATTACCGGAGGACCAGGTACAGGAAAAACCACCATCACCCGCATGCTGGTACGCACTTTTTCCGCTCTGGGGCTTAAGATCAAGCTGGCGGCCCCCACCGGCAGAGCGGCCAAAAGGCTTTCCCAGGCCACCGGTGCAGGGGCGGCCACCATCCATCGCATGCTTGGCTTCAACCCTTCCGGGGGATTTGAACATAACGAGGACAACAAGCTCAAGGCCGACGCAGTAATAGTGGACGAGGTGTCCATGCTGGATGCATCGCTTACGGTTCAGCTTTTAAGGGCCCTGCCGGTAACATGCAGACTGGTCATGGTGGGCGACGTGAATCAGCTTCCTGCTGTAGGGCCCGGCAACGTGCTCAAGGACATCCTGGACAGCGAAACAGTGCCCAGGGCTGTTTTGACCAGTATCTTCAGACAGGCCAGGCAGTCCAGCATAGTGGTCAACGCGCATCGCTTAAACACCGGCAAGTTTCCGGTCTCATCGGACAAAAAACCGCCCCAGGCTGATTTTTTCTGGGTACAGCAGGATGATCTGGCCAAAATCCAGGAGCTTATAACTTACATGGTATGCCAGCGCATCCCGGCGGTGTACAACCTGGATCCCCTGAAGGATATTCAGGTTCTTACTCCCATGCACAAGGGGGATGTGGGCACTGCGGAGTTGAACCGTCTTCTGCAGGACAGGCTCAATCCCGGTCCTGACGCAGTGGTTCGCGGTTACCGCAGGTTCCGGGTCAGGGACCGGGTGCTCCAGATGCGCAATAATTACGAAAAGGATGTATACAACGGGGACCTGGGCTGGATCAGGGAGGTGAACCTGGAAGACTCGGAGTTGATGGTGGATTTCGACGGCAGAGAGGTGGTTTACGACCTGGACGAGCTGGATGAGCTGACTCTGGCCTATGCCGTAAGCGTGCACAAGTCCCAGGGCAGCGAATACCCGGCGGTGATTATGCCGGTGGTCACCCAGCACTATCTCCTGCTGCAGCGCAACCTCATCTACACGGGTCTTACCAGGGCCAGAGAGCTGGCCGTGCTCATTGGTTCATCCAAGGCCATGGGCATGGGCCTTCGCAGCACCGGTGCCTCCAGGCGCTACACCCACCTGAGATATCGGCTGCAGAAAGCCTTTGAGTGAGGGCATGCTCTGTCCCTGTTTTGTCCGGATTTCTTTGTCCTGACCTGCAAAAGATCCTTAAAAGGAGGAAAGCAGAGCGTAATAAACATATTTATCTGGTCCCTGCGCGAGGGCAGCGGTTAAAAATAATCAAACTGAAATTGCAGCCGGCTGTAACACTCCAGTTTTCATGTGGATCTGTAGTGTTTTTGTCAGCGTAAAAGCGTATCTTAAGGCAGGAAACCCGTAATGGACAAGTGTTCTATTCCGGGTTATGATGAAAGATAAGAAAGTTGAAAGCAGCCGTTTTAAAAAAATGTGCCGGATAGATATCCAGTTCAGGTAACCATTCAGGGGGTACTCGGTGGTGACTAATGGCACAAGGCAAGGGGGACTGTCCCCCGCTAAGTAATGATTGTGCAGCTTCACAAAATTTTGCGTCTGTAATTTGTGTATTTGTGCAGGACAAGTGTCGCGGGGACTGTCCCCCTGGCCGGTACCTGCCCCCCTGAATGGTTACAGTTCAGGCGGGGCCTGCTAAAGACCGGACCAGCCTGTGTAAAAGGCAGTCCTGCCCTTGCCCGATTCTATCCAAAATACCCGTAAGGAACGTAAAGATATAAAAGCATGTCTGCAATATACATCCTGTCCCGTAACCAGGGCCTGCAAAAACTTGTTGAAGAAATTTGTCAGGCGTATTTCCCCGAATCCTCAGTGCGGGTTCTGGAACCAGGCGAGCTTGAGGATCTAATGGTCCATTCTGAAATAAACGTCTGTATCCTGGATGAGCAGGTTGTACGGGATTACCAGGATGGCCCGTCCCTGGCACTGCGCAAAAAGTTTCACGAAAGCGGGTTTTCCATTTTAATGCTCTACCAGGACGAGGAACCGGCCAAGCTTGCAGGCGAGGTGCAAGCGGACAGCGTGCTGAATGTTACCTGCAGCCGGGGTGAATTTAAAAGCCGCCTGGAGCACCTGTTTTTAATCAGCGAGCTGCGCGCCATGAACCTGAATCTCAGGGCTCAGCTTGACTGGCGGGTCAACAGGATGGACACCCTGGAGCAGGAACTGTGGCATACCAACACCATCCTCAAAGCGCTCAGCCGCTGCAACGAGATCATCATAAAGGCCGATGACGAGCAGACAATGCTGCAGAATGTGTGTCAGACCATCTCCAGCCAGATAGGCTATCCCCTGGTCTGGGTTGACTATGCCCGCAGGGACAGTGAACAAAGTGTGAAGATAATGGCTTCCAGCGGCCCTAAAAAAGACCTGGTTAAAGTAATTAAAATCAACTGGAACGAGAGTCCATACGGGCAGGGGCCCACTTCCAGGGCCATAAAGACTGGACAGCCGGTGCATATAGAGGATGTGTCCAAGGACCCTTGTATGCATTGCTGGTCCGAACTCTTTATGAAAGAAGGCATCAGGGAGATTTTATCCCTGCCCATTGCCTATTCCGGAGTGGGATTCGGGGCCCTGACCATCACTTCTCAAAGCTCGGGGAGCTTTGCAGGCAAGACCAGGGAGTACCTGGAAAGCGTGGCCCGGAATATGGGCTACGGGGTATGGTTTTTGCGCCACCGGGCCAAGAGAAAACAGGTGGAAAAAGAGCTGCAAAAGACCAACGAGATTTTCACCCTGGCCATGGAAGCCACCCAGGACGCCATATGGGACTGGGATATCCGCTCCGGTACAACTTATTTCAGTCCCAGATGGTACACCATGCTGGGTTATGAGCCTTACGAGCTGCCCCAGAACTATGACAGTTTCCTTGCGGTGATCCACCCAGCAGACAAGGACGAAGTCAAAAAACAGATGGATGGCTTTTTGCGCCAGTCAGAGAATTTTTCTATTGAATACAGGGCGGTAAGCAAGAACGGAGAGACCCTGTGGATACTCACCAGGGGCAAGGTGGTGCAAAGCGATGAACAGGGCCGGCCTCTGCGCATGGCAGGGACCAACGTGGATATGACCGAGCGCAAGCTCATGGAACAGGAACTGAGCCAGGCCAAGAAGTCGGCTGAAACAGCCAACAGGGCCAAGGACAGGTTTCTTGAAAACATGAATCACGAACTGCGCACCCCTCTGAACGGAATTATGAGCGTTCTGCAGACCCTGGCCGATTCCGAACTGAAACCCGCGGAAAAAGAATATGTAGAAATGGCCCTTAATTCATCAAGTCAGCTTCTGGCCTCTTTGAACAAGATACTTGAACTGTCCTCGCTGCAGGATGATATCCAGCAGGTCCATCCACAGCCTTTTGTCCTGCATGAGGAAATGAGCAAGCTGGTGAGTTTTTTTCAGCCCCAGGCCCGCAACAAACAGATCGGCCTGGAGCTGGATATTCAGGAAGATGTGCCCTCCTGGCTGGTTTCCGATGTGGGGATGCTGCGCCAGATCGTATGGAACTTAGTGGACAATGCAGTCAAATTCACGCATGAAGGAAAGGTAGTGTTGAGGATTTCAAAACAGTCCGACAGCAGACAGGACAGCGAGGCCACCACTGTTCCTCTTCTTTTTGAAGTAGAGGATACAGGAGGCGGCATCCCCCATGAAATGCAGAAAGACATCTTTGAGCCGTTTGTTATCGGTGAGCACGATATTCAGTTCAAGCGCTACCAGGGCACGGGTATCGGTCTTAGTGTATGCAGGCAGCTTGTACGTTCCCTGGGCGGGGAAACAGGGGTTGAATCCAGAAAGGGCCTGGGAAGCACCTTTTATTTTATTCTGGAACTGGAGCCCGGACGGGAAACAGAAGAAGACCTCCCGGAATACGAGGAGATTCTAAATCCGGAAAACAAATGCATACTCATAGTGGAAGATGAAAAAATAAATCTCATGCTCATAAGGCGCATGCTGCAGAAGAAGGGGTTCAATGTGCTTACCGCCATGGACGGGCGTGAGGCCCTGGAGGTGCTGAAAAGCAACCAGGACATCTCACTTATCCTTATGGATGTCATGGTGCCTGTACATGACGGGTATGAACTGACCAGGATGATCAGGAAGGGTGATTTTGACGGACTCAAACAGGTTCCCATTGTCGCTGTCACCGCCCTGGCTGATGCTGCAAGCAGGCAGCACTGTTTCGAGGCCGGCATGAATGCCTATCTTTCCAAACCGGTGGACAACAGTGAATTGATGAAAATGATCCGCAGATACCTGGCCAGGTCGCAGTAGTCAGAAGTCAGAGGTCAGAGATCAGAGGTCAGAGGTCAGAGGTCAGAGGTCAGAAGTCAGAAGTCAGAGATCAGAGGTCAGAAGAGAAAGGCAAACCCATTCAGCCGTGAATCAAGGAATTTTAGCTTTTATGGAAACAGCAGAAGCGTCCCATTTTATCCAGGATATAATCGAGCAGGATCTTAAAAGCGGCAAGCATAATACCGTGGTGACCAGGTTTCCCCCTGAGCCCAACGGTTATCTGCATATCGGCCATGCCAAGTCCATCTGTCTCAATTTCGGGCTGGCAAAAAAGTACGGCGGACGGTGTCACCTGCGTTTTGACGACACCAACCCCAAGAAGGAAGACCCGGAATACGTGCATTCCATCATTGAGGACGTAAAGTGGCTCGGTTACGACTGGGGAGAGCATCTTTACTATGCCTCTGATTACTTTCAGCAGTTTTATGAGTATGCACTTCAGCTTATCCAGCAGGGACAGGCCTATGTCTGCAGCCTGGGTCCGGAAGAAATCCGCAGTTACCGGGGCACCCTTACCCAGCCGGGCCGAAACAGCCCCTACAGGGAGCGCAGCGTGCAGGAGAACCTGGATCTTTTTCAGGAAATGAAAAAGGGGAGCTTCGAAGAAGGAGCCCATGTTCTGCGGGCAAAAATCGATATGGCTTCTGCCAATATCAATATGCGTGACCCGGTAATCTACCGCATCCTCAAGGCCAGGCATCACCGGACCGGGGATGCCTGGTGCATTTACCCCACTTATGATTACGCTCACTGCTTGTCGGATTCCATAGAGGGCATCACTCATTCCCTGTGCTCTCTGGAATTTCAGGATCACCGGCCCCTTTACGACTGGTTTCTGGAGAAACTGGGGGTAAAATGTCACCCTCAGCAGATAGAGTTCGCCAGGCTTAGCCTGAACTACACGGTAATGAGCAAGCGCAAGCTTACCCAGCTGGTTCAGGCAGGCCACGTACATGGCTGGGACGATCCCAGGATGCCCACCATATCCGGTCTCAGACGCCGCGGATATACACCGGGTTCCATCCGGAAGTTCTGCGATCTCATCGGGGTGGCCAAAAGCGACAACGTGGTGGACATGTCCCTGCTGGAGTACTGCATCCGCGAAGACCTGAACAGGCGGGCTCCCAGGTATATGGGGGTATTAAACCCGGTCAAAGTGGTCATAACCAATTATCCCGGGCAAAGTTCAGAAGAACTGGAAGCCATAAACAATCCCGAGGACGAGAGCATGGGAACGCGCAGTATTCCCTTTTCCGGGGTGATTTATATCGAGGCTGACGACTTCCGGGAGGACCCTCCCAAAAAGTATTTCCGACTGGCCCCGGGCCGCGAGGTCCGTCTGAGGTATGCCTATTTTATTACCTGCCGGGAAGTGGTCAGGGACCCGCAAACAGGCGAAATCCAGGAGATACGCTGCACCTATGATCCAGAGACCAGAGGCGGGGATTCTCCGGACGGACGCAAGGTCAAGGGGACCCTGCACTGGGTGTCGGCGGCTCACGCTGTGCAGTCCAGCGTGCACATTTATGACCGCCTGTTTTCCAGGCCCAATCCCCTGCAGGACGAAAAAAAGGGCCTTGGTTTGGATGATACATTGAACCCGGATTCACTGCAAAAGATGCATGGCTGCATGATGGAGCCGGCTGTTAAAGAGCTTGCCCCCGGGGATTTTCTGCAGTTTGAAAGACTGGGTTATTTTTGTGTAGATCCGGAAAGCCATCCCCAGAGTCCGGTTTTTAACAGGACTGTTTCTCTCAAGGATACCTGGGCCAAAATTGAAAAAAAGATGCAGAACCAATGACCAGTCCTCTGCCCTGCACATTGACCATTGCCGGATCAGATCCAGGAGGTGGAGCCGGGATTCAGGCGGACCTCAAGACATTTTCTATGCACAGGGTCTACGGCCTGTCAGTGATCACGGCCTTGACCGCCCAGAATACCACCGGGGTGCAGGGTGTTTTTGCCCCTGAACCGGACTTTGTGGCCCTGCAGCTGCAAAGCGTGCTGGATGATTTTCCTGTACGTGCAGCCAAGACCGGGATGCTTTTTTCGGCGGATATTATATCCGCGGTGGCCGGGGCCCTGAAAGGCGCGGACTTTCCCCTGGTTGTGGACCCGGTCTGCGTAAGCCAGAGCGGGCACAAGCTCCTGCAGGACGAAGCTGTGCAGGCCCTCAAAGATAAAATCCTGCCCCTGTCCGCCCTTATCACCCCCAATCGTCCCGAAGCCGAGCTTTTGACGGGCATGCACCGGATAAGTTCCAGAGATGATATTCTAAAGGCCATAGTCAGGCTGCAGGATATGGGTGCAGAGGGTGTGCTTTTAAAGGGCGGGCATTTCAGTCCGACTCATGATATCACCGACTGGCTGGGCATACGGGGACAAGAGCCCCTGGCCATTACTAAGGCAAGGGTCAATACAACCAGTAATCACGGCACCGGGTGTACGCTTTCGGCAGCCATAGCAGCCAACCTGGCCCTGGGCATGGATATGCAGGCAGCGGTGGTCAAAGGCAGGGACTATCTGCAGCTGGCCCTGGAGAAAAGTTTTCCCCTGGGAAGGGGCCACGGTCCGGTGAACCACTTAGCTGCCCTGAGCTGAAAGTAGAAACACAGGGCTGCGGCGTTTACTTGCCGCCAAGTTCCCTGCTGCGGCGGGCGGCCTCCTGTACTGCTTTCAGGACAGCGGCCTTGACCGCTCTTTTTTCCAGTGCTCCCAGCCCGGCTGTGGTGGTACCTCCGGGGGAAGTGACCATCTCCTTCAGCTGGGTGATATGACATTTTTCCTTGTGGGCCATATGGGCCGAGCCTGCAAAAAGCTCCAAAACCATCTCCGTGGCCTGGGCTCTGCCAAGACCCATATACACCCCGGCATCCACCATGCTTTCCATGAAATAGTATACATAGGCTGGACCGGACCCGATAAGGGCGGTAAAGGCATCAAAGGATTTTTCCGGAAGCACGTGCACCTGGCCCAGGTCCTGGAAAAGACCCTGAATAAACCCGGCCTGTTCCGGGGAAAGGGTGTCATCCTCCAGGCAGAGGGCGAACACGCCGCGTCCAACCAGGGCCGGAGTGTTGGGCATTACCCTGACCACCGGACAGGCCTTGTTGCTCCAGAAGGCAAGGTCTCCGGTTTTCACCCCGGCTGCCACTGAGATGAGGCATTTGGACCGGTCCAGGCTTGAGGATATTTCTGCCGCCACAGCGGGCGCAAGACCCGGCTTGACCGCCAGCACTACATAATCGCAGTCCCTGGCCAGCTCTGCAGGACCGGGCTGTTGCTTCAAGCCGCATTCACGGCCCAGGCGCTCCAGGCATGATTTGTCCGGATCATAGCCGTGCAGTTCGAGATCCTGCCGATGAGCAAGGCCCTGGACCATGGCCCCGCCCATATTGCCTGTACCGATAAGTCCAAGACGCGCTTTCATCTAACCCACCATCTCCATTTTACTGAAAAAATAGGCCATTTCCACCTGTGCTGTTTCCGGGGCATCAGAGCCGTGTACCGAGTTTTTTTCTATATCCAGGGCATAGGCCTTGCGGATGGTGCCTTCCTGCGCATTTTCCGGGTTGGTGGCCCCCATGATCTCCCGGTATTTGTCGATGCCGTTTTCTCCTTCCAGGATGCTGACGACTATTGGTCCCGAAGACATGTAGTCGGTAAGGCTGTCAAAAAAAGGCCTGTCCTTATGTACATCGTAGAAGCCCCGGGCTTCATCCTTGCTCAGGCGCAGCATTTTCATGGCCACGATTTTCAGGCCGCTGTCCTGAATCATTTTCATGATTGCACCCTGCAGGTTTCTTTGTACTGCATCCGGTTTGATGATGGAAAGTGTCCTCTGAGTCATTTTTTCTCCTTTTTATTTTAAGTATCTTATTTAATCTGCACTGGCTGTATGGCCGTCACTGGATGAGGAAACGGCCCGGATTCTCTGCTGAAGCAACAGTTCGTCCACACTGGCCATGTTTATTTTTGCGTCCCTGTTTTTGCTCCACTGTTGCAGGGCTTCAAGCGTTTCCGGATACGGGTGCCCTATGGCCACGGCCATGCCGTGCCTGGAAGCCAGCTGCTCCGCCTTCTGCAACTGGTAGGTAATGGCCTGGATGCTCCGGACATTATCCAGAAAGACATGGCGCTGCATGAAATCCAGGCCGGTTTCCCGTGCCAGACGCCGGGCAACGCTGTCTGGAGTGGTTACGCTGTCCAGAAAGAACATGTCCCTTTTTTCAAGCTCTTCAAAGACTACCTGCATTCCCTCGTAATGCCGGGTAAAGGCCGACCCCATGTGATTGTTCATCCCTGTGGCCTGAGGCACCTGCTCCAGGCTGTGCACAAGCTGACGTCTTATTTCCCGGGGGGTCATGTCCACAAAAAGAGCGCCCGGGCCCGGTTCTACTCCCCGGTGGTATGTATCCGGCTCCATGGGCATGTGCAGCATGACCTCGAAATCTTTTTTTGATGCGAATTCCGCTACTTCTTCCGTCTTGTGCAGGTAGGGAAGAATGGAGTATGTTACCGGAAAATTAAGTTCAGCGAGCTTCCTGGCAAACTCCAGACATTCTCCAAGATCGTCTATGATGATGACCAGACTGCCCGATCCCTTCTGCCTGTCCGGCTTTTGAATGCCCAGGTGCAGAACGTGAGTGGTATGTCCTGAAATGTTTATGGCCCACTTCTGACGCTTGGGATCCTGAGGCTTGATCTCCGCGTTGGCTACAAAGCTGTCCAGGACTTTTTCCAGCTGCCGGATGAACTGTTTTTGCCTGTCATCGGTATAAATAAACATTTCCTGGAAATTGAAGGGAGTGCCGTAAAAAAAACGGTTGTCCACGCGGTTGCGAAGGATATGGCCCTGATCCTTGCCCATCCTGTCCAGTACATTCAAAATGGCCATATCAGCCTCCCAGACTCTCTGCTCGAAACCGGTACCCACTTTTTCCTCGTAGGTAAACTTTCTGTCTGTGGCAGTCAGGGTCTTGCCGGGGTCAGAAGAAGTGTGGGTAACTTGTTCTTTTTTTTGAGCAAGTGTTTCTGAGCTGGTATCTGCAGACTGTTTTTTGGGAGGCAGAAGCAGGATTCCCAGTAAGGACACAAGGGTGATGACGGTTGCTGCACCCCAGAAAAAATATCCCAAGGGGAAATTTTTCCGGGGAGCAGCTTTTTTTTGGGAACCGGTTTTATTTTTGCCGGAGGAGGCCATGGGTCTTGTTGATCAGTTGTAGCTCAGTTCCTGTATTCTGGGCATGGAACGCAGCAGTTCCAGGGCCATGCGCAACTGGTTGTCCTCATCCAGCAGTTTCTGCACTTCCTCGGAATAGCGTTCTTCCTCGTCGTCAGGCCTTTCATCCGGCTGATCAATGTGAAACTGCATCATGGATTCCTGCATTTCCTGCTGCTGTTCATCTTCATCAACTGCATCAACCCGGTGGGGAATATGAATGTCCGGTGCTACACCTTCGGCTTCAATGGAGCGTCCGTCGGGAGTGTAGTAGTTGGCTATGGTCAGTTTGATGGCCGACCCGTCAGCCACGGGGAGGATGCTTTGCACCGAACCCTTGCCGAAGGTGGGCTCCCCAAGCAGCAGGGCACGGTTCCTGTCCTGCAGGGCCCCGGCCACGATTTCAGAACCTGAGGCAGATCCGGCGTTGATGAGGACCACCATGGGGGAAGTAACGTCCTCGGCGCTGCTGGTGGCTGAATAGTCCTTGCGCTGCGCTTCTTCGCGGCCCTGGGTATAGACGATGAGTCCGTCATCCAGGAAGATGTCGGAAACTGAAACAGCCTGGTCCAGGAGGCCTCCGGGGTTGTTTCTAAGGTCCAGAACAATGCCCTTGATCTCTTTTTCCGAAGAGTACTTGCGGATTTCCTCCTTGAGGTCTTCGGTGGTGGTGGCCTTGAAGTCAGTGATGCGCAGGTGCAGGTATCCTGATTCCAGTTCCTGGCTTTTGACTGAGTGCACCGGTATATCGTCGCGCACGATTTTTACTTTTTCAGGGCTCTGAGAGCCTTCAGAGAGGATGGTCAGTTCTACGGGCTCCCCCTTGGGGCCGCGGATTTTGTTTACTGCGTCTGTAAGGGCCATGTCCTGGGTGGGCTCCCCTTCAATTTCCATGATCACGTCCCCGGGTTCAAGACCTGCTTCGTAGGCCGGTGTGCCCTCTATGGGTGAGATGACCACAAGATTGCCGTCCCGGATGCCTATCTGGATGCCTATGCCTCCGAACTTGCCTTCAAAATCCTCCTGCATCATCCTGAGCTGATCCAGGTCTACGTAGGAGGAGTGGGGATCAAGGTTGCGCAGCATCCCCTGGATGGCTCCCCGGATGAGATCCTCCCGGTCTTTTTCTTCTACATAGTTGTCTTCAATGAGATGCAGGACCTCACTGAACATTTTGAGGCTGTCCATATCGTTGTCCCTGGCCTGGCTGGTCCAGGGGGCAACAGTAAGGAGCAGCAGAATTGCAATTGTACCTATCAGGTGGTTTATACGCATTATTGCCTCCAGAATATTTTTGTTTGGGGTATGGCAAAGCATATCAAGCTTTGGTGATCAGCTGTTTTTGTGTATCATGTCAGCGCTTTGCATGTGGCATGGGGACTGGCTCTCCCCGCACTTATTTTTAAAACCCGTCAATCAGCCTACAGAAAAATAAGTGCGGGGGTGCCTGTCCCCTGCTTTCCTTAAAAGCGCTGACATGATACGTTTTTGTTAATTTTTTGCAGACACATCTCAAGGCTGGAAGAGCTGTCATGACTTGCTCAACCAGTCATCAGGATTAATAGGTTTTTGCTGTAAACGCAATTCAAAATATATGCCATGAGTATTTATTTCCGGGTAATATCCTGCCTTGCCGATGGTTTCACCCTGTTCCACATCCTGGCCTATGGCGACGGTGCTTTCGGACAGGTAGGCATAAAGCGAGTAGTAGTCATCTCCATGAAAAATAATAACCACTCTGCCGAAACCGCGCAAGGTATCATTATGCACTACTTTGCCCCATGAAATGGCCCTGACCGGTGCATTCTCCTCCAGGGAAATGCTCTTGCCGTTGTGGGGAGGGCTGTCCGAAGGACTGAAGGACATCTTGACTTCGCCGCTGGCAGGCCATGGCAGATGTCCTTTAAGTTCCTCAAATTCTCTTTCGGTAACCACCTTGAGACGGTAGTTCAAGGATTCGATTACATCCATGATTTCTTCCACCATCTCTTCCCTGGCCAGTTTTTCAGCCCTTATTTCCTGGAGTTCCCGGACAAATTTCAGCTTTTTTTCCAGCAGCCGGTCTTTCAGCGCGTTGACATCTCCAAGCTGATCCTCGAAATCCTCCTTGGCGCTCTGCAGATCAGCCAGCCTCCCCGTGATCTGCCTGGTCTGCTCATGCAGCCGGGCCAGGGTGATGTTCATTTCCTGGTGGATGGCCCTCAGCCATTGAACCTGACGGTCCATTTCGGCCCAGTCCTGCATATCGGCCAGTCCCTGACTGCGGCTTTCTATGTATATGGGCCACAGGTCGGCCATGATGTCTCGGGCCCTGGACCTGGTTTTGTCCCTTTCCCGGCTGAGATCCTGGTATTCCTGGAATATCCTTGCTTCCCTGGCCTGCAGGTCTGCCAGCTTCTCTTCCTGGTTTTGCAGATCCCTGGAGATTTCGTCCAGCCTGTCTTCAGTTTCGGCCAGCCGGGAATAGACTTCTCTTTCCCTGGTACTCAGGCGATCCAGGGTGCGTTTATGTTCGCTGACCTCTTCCCTGCGGCTTTCAATTTCGGATTCAATATCCTCGGGATGAGAGGCCGGAGCGGGCCCGGGGAGCATGATAAAACACAGCAGCAAAATGATCAGCAAAGAAAAGCCTGGAAGCATGCCTGCTGTATTTTTTATACCGGCAGGAGCCTTGTCAATGGTATTTAGAACTCCCGGGAAAAGATTTTTGTTCAAGAGATAAATAGTTGTCACCCTGGTATTTACTATAAATACGATCCCAGCGGACATCCGTCGCACCGGGGGTTGTTCTTGTTGCACCACTTTTTGCCGGTTCGCACCAGCAGGGCGTGGTATTCGTTGTATAGTGCCACATCCCTGGGCAGGCGGTCCATGAAAAAATCTCTGAGTTCATGATAATCGATATCTTCATGTACCAGCAAATGCCTGTTGAGTATGCGACTGGTATAGGCGTCCACTACAAAGCTTGGCTTTTCCAGGGCATACAGCAGGATACTGTCAGCTGTTTCCGGGCCTATGCCTTTTACCTGCAGCAGTTTGTCTCTGAGCTGCTGCAGGTCCTGGCTGGACAGATCCGGGAGATGATAAGCGCATTCCAGGCGCAGAAACTCCAGCAGATTCTTGAGCCTGCGGGCCTTTATCCTGAAATAGCCCGATGGCCTGATGAGTTCGGCCAGTAACTCGTCGTCCAGAGAGGCCATTTTTTCGGGGTGCAGCAGGTCGCGGCTTTTCAGGTTGTTAATGGCCTTTTGAACATTGGACCAGTTGGTGTTCTGAGTCAGAACAGCCCCCACGCAGATTTCAAAAGGAGTCTCTCCCGGCCACCACTGGCTTGGCCCAAGAGAAGCAAGGAGGGTTTCATAAAAGTGCATCAACAAGGTTGAGCTGCTCACGGCTGTCTTTCCCCCCGGCCCAGACCAGGGCCGACCATTCCTGCATATTCAGGCGGGCCGGACGGCCCAGGCCCAGAGCCTCGTATCTTTCTTCCACACTTGATGCCTGGTCCGTCAGGATCCCGGACAGAACAAGAATAGCGGAGTCGTCCAGGTGTTTGATGATGTCCGGGGCCAGCTGTTTCAGTGTGGAGGACAGTATGTTGCCCAGGATCAGGTTGAACTTCTGGTCAGGCCTGAGAGAGGAAAGGCCTCCCTCGCGCACCTCAAACATTTCCCCGACCCTGTTTATCCGTGTATTTTCCTGGGCATTTTCCACGGCTACAGGATCAATGTCCACTCCCAGCCCGCTCATGCCCAGCCTGGAGCAGGCAATGCCCAGGATGCCCGATCCGGTCCCCAGGTCCAGAAAATTTTGCCCGCTTTTCAAATACCCCAGATCCCATAGACGGGATACAGCCCGCAGGCAGAGGTATGTCGTGGCGTGATGCCCGGTCCCGAAAGCCATTTTGGGGGTGATGATTATGGGGACAGCCGCCTGTTTTTCATGTTGCAGCCAGTCCGGCAGAACCACAAATCTCTGGTCCACCTCAATGGGGGTGAAAAAGTCCTTCCAGGCATTGTTCCAGTCCTGAACAGGAACTGTTTCCTCCATGATCTCTATATGCGGGCACATTGACCGGGACACTTCTTTGAACCGGTGCCCGGCGTCCTCCTGGTGGAAATAAATGTCGAACACCAGGGCCTGTCCCGGAAGCTCCTCTTCCTCCCATCCCCAGGAAATGTGCTCGTACAAAAGGGATTCCAGAGCCTCTTTTTCATCCGGGCCGGCTTTGATTTTCAGTTTAAACATATTTTTTTATTATCCTTCCCGGGCACAGCTCCGGCACCGGCCTGGCCCTGAGCTTTTCATGCATGAGCATGTGGTGCTTGATTTCCCACATGTCCTGACGGGTTATAACAGCCGGGGTTAGAACTCCGCGGGGCAGCGTCTGCACGGCTTTTTTCAGGGAATCTCCGGCAACCCGTATCCGCCGCACCCACTGCGGGGTGAGGTCCAGACGTTCTGCTGTTTTTATGCCCGTGACACGGGCCTGTTGCATATGATTGCTGTCTTGCATGACCTGGTCAGTGTTTTTGCAGTACCTGCTCCAGGGCCAGAGCGAATTGCTCCAGGTCCTGCCCGGTTATTGTCAGGGGTGGCAAAAGCCTGAGCACGCTTTCCTGGGTCAGGTTGAGCACGAATCCCCTGTCAAGCAGGGCCTGCCATACATCCTTGCCCGGAAACTCCAGCTCAATGCCCAGCATGAGCCCTCTGCCCCTTACTTCCCTGATGGTGCCGGGGCATTTGCGGCCTGTTTCCCGAAAGCGATTTGCGGCCCACTGCCCCAGGTCCCGGCAGTAGTCCAACAGTCCGTCGCGCTGGATTATTTCCAGGGACTTGAGAGCGGCAACAGAGGGCAGTGGACCGCCTCCAAAGGTTGTCCCGTGACTGCCAGGACCAAAGGCCGAAGCGACTTCCTCCCTGGCCAGCAGGGCTCCCATGGGCAGGCCCGCGGCCAGGGCCTTGGAGGATGTAAACATGTCCGGCTCCAGGCCCTCCTGCTCAAAGGCCCACAGAGAACCGGTTCGTCCCATGCCTGTCTGGATCTCGTCCACTATGAGCAAAATATCCCGGCTTCTTTGAAGCTCGTTGATTTTTTTCTTGAATTCCGGAGACATAAGT
Source organism: Desulfonatronospira thiodismutans ASO3-1 (assembly GCF_000174435.1). Classification (NCBI taxonomy): domain Bacteria; kingdom Pseudomonadati; phylum Thermodesulfobacteriota; class Desulfovibrionia; order Desulfovibrionales; family Desulfonatronovibrionaceae; genus Desulfonatronospira; species Desulfonatronospira thiodismutans. The sequence continues at coordinate 366,415 of NZ_ACJN02000003.1, read as the reverse complement.
TTTATGCCGCCTTCGCCCTGGATGCATTCAGCCATTATGGCTGCGGTGTTTTCATTCACCGCATCCTCCAGGGCCTGAACATCGTTTAAGGGGACATGTCTGAACCCTTCAGGAAGAGGGGCGAAGCCTTCCTTGATCTTGTCCTGGCCGGTGGCTGTCATGGTGGCCAGGGTTCTGCCGTGAAAGGACCCGGAAAAGGTGATGAGTTCATGGCGGTTTTCACCCCTGACCCGGCTCATATAGCGCCGCATTAGTTTTATTGCGGCCTCATTGGCCTCAGCCCCGGAGTTGCAGAAGAATACCTTGTCTAAGTGGCAGGTCTCAACCAGTTTTTCAGATAGAAGGACCTGTTCTTCCTGGTAAAAGAGATTGCTTGTGTGAACCAGTTTGCCTGCCTGGCTGCAGATGGCCTGCACGATTTCGGGGTGAGAGTGGCCCAGGTTGCACACGGATATGCCGGCCAGAAGATCAATGTACTCCCGGCCCTGAAAATCGTAAAGCCTGCAGCCCGAAGCAGTTTTCACCGCCAGAGGGTAGCGGGCGTAGGTTGGGCAGAGGTATTTTTCTGTTTTTTGCTCTAAACTGGTGTTTTCCATTTCTGTTACTCCTTGATGAGGCATCACTCTCCGGAATGACCGAATCCTCCGGCGCCCCTGGAGGTCCGGGACAGTTCCGAAACTTCTTCAAACCGGGCCTTGAACCAGGGCATGAAGATCAGCTGGGCTATGCGCTGTCCCCTGGCAACAGTCTTTGGTTCCCCGGAATTATTCAGTAATGAGACGATGATTTCCCCGCGGTAGTCCGGGTCGATGACGCCCACCCCCTGACTGACCACCAGTCCCTGTTTGGTGCCCAGGCCGCTGCGGGAAAAAACAAAGCCGGCCACAGAGGGTTCGTTGATCTCCAGGGCCACTCCGGCGGGAAAGGGATGTCTCTGCCCAGGGGCGAGGGTTATCTCGTTTTCCTGGATCCAGGCTTTCAGATCCACTCCGGCGGAACCGGATGTTGCATATTCAAGACCATTTTCACCAGGCTCGGAGTGGGGAAGAAATTTGATTTTGACGGTGATGTGGTTGTGCATATTCTCTTAATGTTTTTCAAGTTGATTCAATGGACTTTAGCGACGTCCTCTGACCTCTGACTTCTGACCTCAGAAAAAGATACCTGCTGAGGGTTTATCCTGCAAGGTTTAATTGAGCCTTGCAATTTGCATTGATGGGTGGCAAGACGGTGGCAAGAAATTAAGGGAGGTTGTCTGCGCCTGCAGACCCTTTTTAATATGGTAATGTTTACCGGACTATATTTCATTAAAAAAAGCGGAGGATATGCATGCGGCCATTAAAAGTATACAACGTCATACCCAGACTGCCCGGGGAGCTGGCCCCGCTGTGGGAGCTGGCCTTTAATTTCTGGTTTTCATGGAAACACGAGATCAGTGAGCTTTTCAGCCGGATAGATTATCAGCTCTGGCACAAGAGCGGGCAGAACCCGGTGAAGTTTTTAAATCTTTTGCCTAAGGAGACTCTGGAAGATCTGGCCGGAGACGAATTTTTCCGGGACAGGCTGCACCAGGTCAAGGCCAGCCTGGACAACTACAAAGCCAGCACCAAGACCTCCTTCGAATTTGAGAAAAGCGGTGGAGAACCGGTGGTGGCCTATTTCAGCGCCGAGTACGGCATAAGCCTTTCCCTGCCCATTTACTCCGGAGGCCTGGGTGTGCTTGCAGGCGACCACTTAAAGTCAGCCAGTGATTTAAACCTTCCCTTAGTGGCTGTCGGCATGTGTTACCAGAACGGTTATTTCCGGCAGTACCTCACCAATGACGGATGGCAGCAGGAGAGATACCCGGTCAATGATTTCGAGCAGATGCCCCTGACCCTGGTCAGGAACAAGGACGGCAGCCCCTTGACCGTCCAGGTGGACCTGGTGGAGCGCAAGGTCAGCATGCGGGTCTGGAAAGCCAATATCGGCCGTATTGATCTGTATCTTCTTGATACCAATATAAGCGAAAATGAACCCCAGGACCGGGAGATCACTGCCCAGCTTTACGGTGGTGACTGGGAAATGCGCATCAAGCAGGAAATCGTCCTGGGCATTGGAGGCTTAAGGGCCATGCATGCCATGGACCTTAATCCCAGAGTGATCCATATGAACGAAGGCCATTCAGCTTTTGCCGGCCTGGAGAGGATCAAGCTCTTCATGCAGGATCATGGCATGTCCTTTGAGGCTGCCACCGAGCTGGTGGCCTCAAGCAGCGTATTCACCACACATACTCCAGTGCCTGCCGGCAACGACCGTTTCGCCCCGGACCTGATGCATAAATATTTTGAGCCCTATGCCCGGGAACTGGGCCTGGCCTTCAAGGTCTTCATGGCCCTGGGCAGGGAGGATCCCCGGGACGACCAGGAGCATTTCTGTATGACCGTGCTGGCTTTGCGTTTGTCAAGGTTTAATAATGGGGTGAGCCAGCTGCACGGCACTGTTTCCAGAAACATGTGGAAGAAAGTCTGGCCCCAGTACCCCGTGGATGACGTGCCCATCGGAGCCATTACCAACGGCATCCATATCACCACCTGGATAGCCCCGGATATGTCTTATCTTTTCGACCGCTACCTGGGATCCGACTGGAGGGAGGACCCCGACTGCCAGAGGGTCTGGAAGCAATCTCAGGCCATACCCGATTCAGAACTCTGGAGAACCCACGAGCGGCTCCGGGAAAGACTGGTTGATTACGTGCGCTACAGGCTCAAGGAGCAGACCGTGGCCCGCGGCGGCAGACGCAGCGAGCTGCACCTGGCCGAGGAAGCCCTGGATCCCAGTGCTCTGACCATAGGGTTTGCCCGCAGATTCGCCACCTACAAAAGGGCCAACCTGCTTTTGACCGATGTCAAAAGACTTCTGGAAATCGTTAACCACGAAAAATATCCGGTGCAGTTCATATTTGCAGGCAAAGCCCACCCCAAGGACGTGGAAGGCAAGAAGATCATTCAGCAGATCGTGCAGCACGCCCGGGAGGCAGATTTAAGCCACCGCCTTGTTTTCCTGGAAGACTACGATATGGAGATTGCAAGCTACATGCTGCAGGGGTGCGATGTGTGGCTTAACAACCCCAAACGTCCTCTGGAGGCCTGCGGCACCAGCGGAATGAAAGCCGTGGCCAACGGGGTGCTCAACTTCAGTACCCTGGACGGCTGGTGGGACGAGGCCTATACCACGGACAACCGCTACGGTTGGGCCATAGGTATGGGGGAGAGCTATTCCGACCAGGAATACCAGGACCTTGTGGAGAGTCACTACCTTTACAACGTCCTGGAAAAGGAAATTGTGCCCACATTTTACGACCGCAGGCATGGCAGCCTGCCCACGGAATGGGTGCGCAAGATGAAAAACGGCCTGCGGGACCTGGCCCCGCAGTTCAGTTCGCACCGCATGGTTGAAGACTATGTGGAGACTGCGTATCTCCCGGCCTACAAGAACTTTATGGCCCTGGAAAAGAACAACTTTGAAAAGGCCAAGTCACTGGCGGACTGGAGAATGGAGCTTATGACCAAGTGGGGCAGCGTCCAGATCCGCAATGTCCGGGCAGCGGCTGAGGATGAGCTGTATGCCGGGGATGAAATAACCGTAAGTGCCGAAATAGATGTCAATGGACTGTCAACCGAGGACATCCAGGTGGAGATATACGCCGGTGATGTGGACATGGACGGCAGTTTCCTCAGCCGCAAGACGGTTCTCATGCAGCAGAAAAAGAAGCTTGATGACGGCTGGATCCTCTACGAGGGTAAACTGGAAACTTTCGAGACCGGGCGCTTCGGGTATACCGTGCGTATTCTGCCCTACCACTCCCTGCTTCTGGATCCCCACTGCCTGGGCCTGATACACTGGGCGTGAGGAGCATGGGGCATGGCGCACGGAGCATGGGGCATGGGGCATGGGGTATGGGGCATGGTTAGAGCCCCGGTGAAACTCCTGTCTGCGACAGGAAGCCCTCCACTTCCTTAAAGAGCATGCGTTCCAGAAAATACCGGGCAGACCTGCTGCTGCATGAACAGGGCCTGGCTGAATCTAAGGAAGCAGCCAAAAGGCTGATCATGGCCGGGCAGGTCTACCTGAACCTGGAAGACCGGGAAGTTCGGGTGGAAAAGCCGGGACAGGCACTACCTGAAGACTCGGTCTTAAGGGTGCAGCAGCCTGAGCGTTTTGTAAGCCGGGGCGGGGAAAAACTTCTGGGCGCTCTGGAAGATTTTGAAATCAGGGTTCAGGACAGGGTCTGCCTGGATGTGGGCGCTTCCACCGGCGGATTTACTGACTGCATGCTGCAGATGGGAGCGCTTCGGGTTTACGCCCTGGACGTGGGTACAGGGCAGCTGCACTGGAAACTGAGACAGGATCCCAGGGTGGTCTGCCTGGAACAGATAAATATCCGCAAGGCTCCGGCCTCCCTTTTGCCGGAAAAGGTCCACCTGGCCGCCATAGACTGCTCCTTTATCTCTCTTAAGCAGGTTATGCCCTGCGTGATGCCTTTTCTGCAGCAGGAGGCGCTGGTCATCGCCCTGGTCAAGCCCCAGTTTGAAGTGGGCAGGGGGCAGACCGTAAAGGGAGTGGTCAGATCTTTCGAGGCTGCAAGCAAGGCTGTGCAGGGGGTGATTGATGCAGTCACCAAAGAACTGGATCTTGTGCTTAATGGCTGGACTCTTTCCAGGATAAAGGGGCCCAGGGGCAACCAGGAGCATCTGGTCTGCTTTCGCCACGAGTCTTATACCCGTTAAACCCGCCATGAAAGATACTCCCAGAACAGACAGAAGAAAGCTAAGGATAAAGGATGTCCTTTGCAGAAGGCAAAGAGACCTGACCCTGGTCATGAACAATATCCATGACCCGCACAACGTTTCAGCCATCCTGCGCAGCTGTGACGCCTTTGCAGTCCCGGACGTGCATCTTTTATACGTGGGCCAGCCATTTCCGGAGGTGGGCAGAAAATCTTCGGCCTCGGCCCGCAAGTGGGTCAGGCGCATAAGACACAGGGATGCCGGGGAAATGGTGCAAAGGCTGGAGGGGCAGGGCCTTTGCCTGATTCGTACCGGATTCGGGCCGCAGTCCATATCCCTGCCTGAGTGGGACTTTACCCGGCCTACAGCTGTAATACTCGGAAACGAGCACAGCGGGGTCCAGGAAGACCTGGAACAGATGGTGGCCCAGGAAATATACATTCCCATGCAGGGCATGGTCCAAAGCCTGAATGTATCCGTGGCGGCGGCTGTTATTCTTTACGAGGCCTTCAGGCAAAGGCACCAGGCCGGGCTCCTGGAAGAAAGGGCTCTGCCCGGGGACAGACAGGATGAATTATACCATGAGTGGATTCAGAAATAAAAAAGGCAATATTTATCTTATCGGACCCAGGGCCAGCGGCAAGACCACGCTGGCTGAGGATATTGCCGGCAGGACAGGACTTAAGGCCGTGGACGCGGATAAGGCCCTGCAGGAGGAACAGGGGCAAAGCATTCAGGAGATAGTCTCGGGCCAGGGCTGGGAGTATTTCAGGGACCTGGAGAGCAAGTTCCTGCAGCGCACGGCCGGGTCCGGGCCCATGGTAGTAGCCACCGGCGGCGGGGTAGTGCTGGGAAGTGCCAACAGGGAACTGCTTAAAGATTTTCGGCATTTGACGGTGTATCTGCAGGCAGAAGCTGATCTTATCTGTTCCAGACTTGCAGAGGATCCCAAACCGGGACAGAGACCGGCGCTTTCGGATCTGGATTTCAGGGAAGAGATACGCGCTACACTGGAAAAACGCCAGAAACTTTACATGGAGTGCGCGGATATTGTCCTTGCTGCGGACCAGCCCCTGGAACTGCTGGCTGAAGAAGTTTACCGGGTCTATGTGGACAAAAAGCAGGAAGGGCAGTGAAAGGCGGGATTTTCCCGGATACAGCAGAGCCTGCAGGGTCCGGCTGTTATCTGCGTTCTCTCTTCAAGGACTCTATAGCCTTGTTCAGACACCATTTTCTGGATTTTTCAGGATTCCTGGACTGCTCCAGCTCAACAAGCCTGCGGGCCACATCTTCGCGTCCATGTACCAGGCCGAGAAGTCTTTTTGCTAGTTCCTGCTCTTTTTTCGAGCTTTTTTTACCTGTCTGCAGTCCAGGAAAAAACATTTCATGCATGCGTGCGGAGCGCCTGACCTTGATGCCCAGCAGTGCAAGTGCAATACCTAGAAGAATGGCCAGAGAGGCAATGGTCCAGAGGGTCATAATGGCTCAGCAGATGGCATATCCATCATTTTCGCATCTTCTGATGTCTGTTCATGGGTTTTCCCGAAGGCATTGGCAGATGTTGTTCATTGTTGCCTTAACAGGCTGGCTATCAGTGACAATATACTGTAAAAAACTGTCGGGCACAACTCAAAATCATGCTGCAGGGCTCCCTACAGGCAAGAGAAAATGTCCAGGACAAGACGTCTCTCATGGATTCAAGTGCGGTCCTGTGCCAGAGTGAAGAAAAAGCAGTCCGACAGACAAGCAAACAACCCGGGGCTGTGTCATTGATCCGGCGGCAAAGTTCTCAAAAAAATCACATCTGAATTCTGCACCTGCAAGCTTCCAGCCGGGATGCATTTTCCCGGATGAAATCCAGATATTCGGCCAGTACTGACCTGATCGCAATAATCAATACATTGACAAGTTCACTATGTTTGTGCCAGATTATACTTATAATAATCATCAATGGTTATTTGCAAAGTCAGACGGCATTGCAATAGCTGAAGATGCCGGCTAAACATTCATGTGGCAGCAGGGGCATACAATATTTTTTGCCTGAGCAGCCTGCACAACGTATACTTATCCAGCAGAAGAAATGACCTGTTATTCAAAGCAAACCTATCAGGCAGATGCAGGCTCTTCAGGAGCGGCATTTTTGCCTGTCTATATCCGGGGTATAGGAGTTCTGGGCAGCTTCGGCACAGGCGTGCATGATCTGAGGAAGGCTCTGGAGGAAGACAGGGCGGCAGAAACTTCTTTTACCAGCCATGACCTGGACAATGCACAGAAAGACCTGCCTGTCGCGACCGCGGATACAGGTGCTTTGGGCAGATATCTGCCCAGGAAAGTGTTGCGTCGTATTGACCATTATTCACGCATGGCTGTGCTCGGGTCGTTTCTGGCCCTGGAAGACGCAGGCATGCTGGATAACCCCCGGGAAAGAATGGGTATTGTAATTGCCACGAGCTACGGTGCCGCGGCAACCACTTTTTCCTTTCTGGATTCTGTGATCAATGACGGCGATGCCTGCGCCTCTCCTACATATTTTTCCAATTCTGTGCACAATGCAGCTGCTGCACACATTTCGATTCTCCTGAACATCACCGGGCCGAGTCTCACTGTCAGCCAGTTTGAACTGTCTGTTTCTTCGGGGTTGATTACAGCCAGGCAGTGGCTGCTGGAAAACAGGGTTGATTATGTTCTTTTTGGAGCAGTTGATGAGTACTGTGCATTGCGCGGTTATAGCTGGCTGAGGCTTTGCGTTCCTGGCAGCAAAGATATTTCGGGCAATCTCGCTGGGGATGATCAAGGGAGTGTTATGGGCGAGGGTGCTGCTTTTTTTCTCTTGTCTTCTGAAAAAACAGTCGATGATTATGGCTGCATCACCGATATCCAGCAGGGCAGATGGCATGAATGCAGCTTATCATTTTCTGGACCAGCACCCCTGATTCTTAACAGCGGTTCAGAACTTGCTTGCAAAAGCAACGCCGATCTGATTCCCGGACAAAGCTCACAGGGAGCAGCGCATGCACATATTTTCGGCGGACTGCCCGCAAGCCAGGCCTTTGACCTCGCTGTTGCCGGGCTGAAAATACAACAGGGGCAACTGTTTCCATGCTCTGAGGAGCCAGGTACATCCATCGCAGAAAACTGTATGCAGCAGGATCCCGGGATAGTCTGCTTGCAAATCGGGAAAGGGGGTGATTTTGGCGCAGTCACACTGGTCGATTGACAGATTGCGTGATGCATGGCTTTATGTACCGCTTTTGTGTCTTTTTGCTGTGTTCAGCATGATTGTTGCCCCCGGGCTGGCTAATGCTGAAGAACAGGAACGCAGTGAGGTTGTAGAGCCACGTTACGGAATGGGGCTTGGGGTAGCACTTGCCTATGATCCATCAGATGCCAGAGACTTCGCCACTGTTACCGGGTTTGCTCTTTATGATTATGATGCCATCTGGCCCCACAGAGCCCCTGAGTCCCTGCGTTTCAAGGTGGAGGGCAGCCTGGGAGGAACCCTGCGTTCTCCTCCAGAGATTCTGGCTTCAGTCGGATTTTTGGCCCTGTACTATCTTGACGGTTTGAGCAGCAGGTTTGTTCGTCCTTATATTGAAGGTGGTGTAGGGCTTATCTATACAGAATACAAGGTCAAAGAGCAGGGCACGCGATTGAATTTCAATCCTCAGGCAGGAGTTGGGATTGAGTTTGCCGGGGACCACAACCTGCAGCCCTGGATGTCCGTTCGCTTACATCACCTTTCCAATGCAGGGTTGAGCAGTGATAACCGAGGGGTTAATTCCCTTGTCATTAATATGGGATGGTTTTTTTAAGCACTGTTTTTTTGTCTAAACTAAATAACAGGAGTAAAGTTATGACCAGGAACATCCTTTCTTCTAAATCTTTTTCTCTGGCCAAGTTGTTGCTCTATCTTTGTCTGCCTTTTATTCTTGCCACCCTGGCTCTGGGCTGCCGCGGAGCAAGCAGTAACCTGCATGCAATATATGCAGATGAACCGGAGGTATATACCAAGTATAATATCCATGCCCAGGACAGCGGGCGTGATATTAAAGCCAGCTATGCCGGATTTGTTGATCCGGGAGATGGGCATATCATCATTCCAGCTGGATCCGAAATAGAATTTCCTGATAGGCGCGCCAGAAGAAACGGGTTTTATTTCAAGGTAATGGATACAGGCCAGATGGTGTTTTTTGAATATCACAGTGGACGCATGGAAATGAGTGAAGAACAATATGTGGAACTGATCACCTCGGATGAGCCGGTTTCTATTGAGGGTTTTTCCGAGATTGATCAGAAAGGCATTGAAGCCGGCAAGGCTTTGGAAGGCATGAGCAAAGACGGAGTACTCACTGCACTGGGTTACCCTGCAAAACATAGAACACCTTCTCTGGAGAGTTCGAGCTGGACCTATTGGCGCAACAGATTTGTTACAAGTGTAGTTGAGTTTAATGCTGAAGGATATGTAGAGAATGTAAGACAGTAGTTATAGTATATGCTGCTGTGTTTGTGAACCGTATATCAGTTTAAAGCAACAGCGGAAATCAGGCAACAACAAAGTCTAGCTCAAAAATAAGCAAGCTTTTTTAGGCTTGTCAGATATATTTGTTGCTGCCTGCTCTGCTCCAATCATCAAGGGATTGCCATGCATGCACAAAACAAACCGCGTACTGCCCTGGTTACAGGCGGCAGCAGGGGGATAGGAGCGGCTACAGCAATAATGCTGGCCCGGGACGGATTCGATATATGGCTGAACTACAGAAGCAATCATCAAAAAGCGTCTGTAGTCAAGGATTCGATTGAAATCCTGGGGCGAAAATGCCAGCTGCTGCCTTTTGATGTGGCGGACCCGGAAGCTGCCTTTTTAGCTCTGGAGCCTGTTTTGGAAAAGGAAACTCCTTTTGCCGTGATCAACAACGCCGGGTATGCAGCTGACAAGTTGATGCTGACTATGGATTATCATGATGACTGGAGAAAAGTTTTGGATGTCCATCTGGACGGATTTTTCCTGGTGACAAAGCTGGCCTTGGAAAAAATGCTCCGCAAGCGCAGTGGACGCATAGTCAACATTGTTTCTACCGCAGGTCAATCTGGAATGCCCGGCCAGACTAACTATGCAGCAGCCAAATCAGGGCTGATTGGGGCTACAAAGTCTTTAGCTCAAGAGATGGGAAAACGAAATATCCTGGTGAATGCAGTAGCCCCAGGATTTATTGAAACCGACATGACTACAGATCTGCCCTGGAAAGAGATGCTGCCGCGAGTGCCGCTGAACAGGATCGGGCAGCCGGAGGAAGTTGCAGGCGCAGTATCCTTTCTTTGTTCGGACAAAGCTTCATATATCACAGGGCAAGTTATTGCTGTCAATGGAGGCATTTATATGTGATTTTTAATATTTAAAATATATTGCAGGAGAAAAGTCATGAAAACCTTAATTCGTATGGTATCGATTGTAATTTTATCGACAGTCTTATTAGGGTGTGCATTTGGAAATAAACATAGTTACCATGATGCTATTGCAAACATTAATATTGAGAATACTATAGCAGTTGCTGTAACTGCCCACGATCAAAGAGCATATATAGTCTCTGGTAATAAAGACCCCGATTTTGTTGGACTGCAGCGAGGCGGATATGGTAATCCTTTTGATGTAAAGACTGAAAGCGGTAATTCCCTTGCCGATGATATGTCAAAGTCATTAGCGAATTCTCTTGTAGAGAGAGGTTTCGAGGTCCAATATATATCTGTTTCATCCAACATGGATAAAGACTCTGTTATTGATAAGTTAAAGGAAAAAGGATCAGACAGATTGTTAGTTATGACAATAAATGAGTGGAAAAGTGATACATATAACAATACCGCGCTTATATATGATATGAAAGTTTCGATATTGGATGGCGCAGGAATGCAACTAGCAAGTAACAGTATTAAAGGGAGAGATAATTTAGGTGGAAGTTTCATTAATCCTGCTGGGCATGCTAAACAAGTCATTCCTAAAGCATTCACAGATAAAATTGAACTTCTTATTAATGATAAAGAGATACGTAATGTTCTTCAATATTGAGTGATAAGTAGTGGCTTTTTTTCAAAATAAAAAATAATATTATAGCTTAGAATTAAATAATAATAGTTTACCATTCTATCGATATGTACTCTGATGGTTCAGTTTTCCGGCAAACAGGTCTTAAATATTTGCTTTTATACCATAGAGTGACAGATAGATCAAAACCTTTACTCTGTTTTATAACATTTCATACTATTTAACACTTGCTTTGAATCAATTTCGGTGCATATCACATTAATGGCGTGATTTATTAATCAATCTTCAGGTGTGACTATGTCGTTAAGGCATTTTACTTTGATTTTCTTAACCCCATGACACTAGATCTTCGTCCGCGGGTTTCGATTGTCCAGCTCTCAGGTGGTAAACAGTTACTTTTTGAAAAAAACTGTTTCTCTATATAATAATAAAATATACAGGTTTTTTATGATGCATAGGGTCGTTGTAACCGGCGTGGGAATTATTTCCTGCCTGGGCAATGATATAGATTCCGTAACCACAGCTCTTTACAAGGGGCAGTCCGGGATTGAAGTTGATCCGCAAAGACAGGAAATGGGTTTTATCAGCCCATTGACTGGAGTGATTCGAGGTTTTGAGCCTACCAGATACCTGGGCCGCAAGCAGCGTAAAACCATGCCCGATTTTGCTGTCCAGGCGCATGCCGCTGTCATGGACGCCCTGGAAATGGCTGGAATCGATCCTGAGCAGCTGCGCGATGAAGAGACCGGACTGATTTTCGGATGTGATTCCAGCTGCCAGGCAGCAGTGGAGCAGGTGGACTATCTCCGCAGGCTCAGGGATACCCGTTCTCTGGGTAGCGGGCTGATTTTCAGGTCCATGACCTCCACCATCACCATGAACCTGAATACTTTGCTGGGTGCCCGGGGAGCTTGTTGGTCAATCAGTTCGGCCTGCTCCAGCGGCGGCCATGCCGTGGGCCAGGCAGCAGATCTGATCGCCCTGGGACGTCAGAAGAGAGTGATCTGCGGAGGCGCCCAGGAAATCAACTGGGAGTCCATGTGCAGCTTTGACGGCCTCGGCGCCTTTTCCGGCAGAACTGATGAGCCCGGGGGGGCAAGCCGACCGTTTGATGCTGGACGTGACGGCCTTGTGCCCAGCGGCGGAGCAGCTGCGATTATTCTGGAGCGTTATGACCTGGCCCGTAAACGAGGCGCCCTGATCCTGGGAGAGGTCATGGGGTATGGTTTTTCCTCGGACGGGCAGCATGTTTCATCCCCCAGTTCCGACGGTCTTGAACGGGCCATGCGTTCCGGCCTGCATCAAGGGGGGCTGAAGCCTTCGGATATCGATTCTATCTGTGCCCACGCAACCTCAACCCCCTCTGGAGATTCGGCAGAAGCCGGGAGCATCACAGCTATTTTCGGGGAACACACCCCGGCTGTTTCATCTTTGAAATCCATGACCGGCCATGAACTGTGGATGTCGGGCGCTGCCCAGGTTGTATACTGCATATTGATGGCCAGGAACGGATTTGTTGCCCCGAACATCAACTTTGAAGAGCCGGACGAGACCTCGGCCAAACTGGATATAGTAACAGAGTCCAGGCACGCCGAGCTTCGAAGTGTACTCTGCAACTCCGCCGGGTTCGGGGGCACCAATGCCTGCATTACCCTTGGTTTCGGAACATGAAATACGACTATGTAGTAATCGGATCAGGCATTTCCGGCCTGGTTTCGGGAATAATCCTGAGTAAACAGGGGCTAAGTGTAGCTGTTCTGGAAAAGGCTGCCCAGCCTGCTCCCCTGCTGAGAGGGTTTAAGCGCCGGGGGATACATATTGATACGGGTTTTCATTATACTGGTGCCTTTGCACATGGCGAAGCCCTTGACAGTTATTTCCGCTATTTGAACATTGCCGAGGATCTGGAAAAAATCCCCTATGACAGTGAGTGCTTCGATTCGTTTTACTTCACAGACGATGATTACAGTTTTTCCTTCCCCTTCGGGTACGAGCGTCTCCGGGACCGTTTGTGCTCCGCCTTCCCCCATGAGAAGAAGGGGATTGATTCCTACCTGCACACGGTCAGCGAGGAGTTCAACAGGTCTCCGCATTTGAACCTGGACATCTCCTCGAACAACATATTCATGTACGATCCATACTCCAGCCAAAGCCTCAAATCATTCTTGCAGGGCCTTATCAGTAATCCCAGACTGCGCTCCATTCTCTCCATGCATTATCTTTTGTACGGGACAGAGCCGGGCAGGTCTTCCGTGTCTGTTCATGCCCAGGTTGCGGGGTCCCTGTACAGTTCAGTACACGGGATCAAAGGGGGTGGCCGCACCCTGGCAAAGACGCTGCTGCAGCGTCTCAGGAATCTGGATGCCGACATTTTCAGCAGGAGTAATGTGGCCAAGGTCATGGTCAGGGCAGGCGAATTTCAAGGTGTTGAACTCGCAAACGGGGAAACTGTTCAAGCAAAAGGGTGCATTTCCAGCATTCACCCCAGGGCATTATTGCCCCTGGTGGAAGAGACAGCTTTCCGTCCCGCAACCAGGCAACGCTTTCAGGCTTTTGAGGACACTACCTCGGCGTTCATGTTTTCTGCGGAGCTGGAGCAGCTGCCTGAGATGCTCAGCAGAAAAAATCTCTTTCTTTGTCCTGACGATGATCTGGATACCTATTGTCACCTGGAGCGTGCCATCGAAAAAAGGCCTTTTTTCTTTGCCTCTGCCGGCCTGGAGAATGAAAAGTCGCGACCGGGCATGATCATGCTTTGTCCGGCGTCAATGCAGGAGATGTACCCCTGGCGGGACAGCCTGCCCGAGCATCGACCGGAGTCGTATCTAGAAATGAAGCAGGCGCTGATGCAAAGAGTCCATGATCATGTCCTGCGCAAGGTTCCTGCGATCCATTCCTTAACCATGCTGGATTGCGCAACTCCGCTCACGTTCAGGGATTACGCCAATGCGCCTTCAGGATGTCTCTACGGGATCAAACAGAAATACGGTCAATTAAACCCCACTCCCCTGAGCAAGATCAGAGGGTTGTATTTAACAGGTCAGGCCCTGACGGCGCCGGGTATTCTGGGGGGAACCATCTCAGCTTTTCTGACCTGCGGTGTCATTCTTGGCCAACAGAAACTTATCCAAGAGGTCCGGAAATGTCGCTGAACCGAGTCGTGGTAACCGGGATGGGCGCTGTTTCTCCTTATGGGATGGGTGCCGACATCTTATATTCTTCGTTAAAAAAGGGTGCCAGCGCCATCAGGCAGGTGCCTGACCTGGAAACGGTCAAGGGTTTGCGGTGTCATATCGCCGGGGTGGTTCCGGACCTGGACGAAAAACAGATTCCCCGGAAGTTCAGAAGGTCCATGTCCAGGATGTCTGTTTATTCCACTCTGGCCGCCATGGAAGCCCTGGAAATGGCAGATGTCCGGGAAGAGCAGCGCCGTTCGGAACAGACTGGAGTCATTATCGGCACAACAGTAAGCAGCCCTCAGACTCTACAGGATTTTTTCTCCGATTATTTACAAGACTTCTCTGTTGAACGGGTCAAGTCATCTCTTTTCTTTAAAATCATGGGCCACAGCTGTGCCGCCAATGTCGCACAGTCCCTGGGCATCACCGGCCGAATCCTGGCCCCCTCAGCAGCCTGTGCCACAGGAGTGCAGGCAATCGGCCTGGCCTTTGAGGCGATTGCACTGGGTCGTCAGGATATTGTGCTCTGCGGCGGGGCTGAAGAACTGCATCCGTTGACAGTGGCCATTTTTGATATTATCAATGCAGCATCGACACAGTTCAATACCGTCCCTGACAGTTCTCCACGCCCCTTTGACGAAAGACGTGACGGAATAGTATGCTCCGAGGGATGTGGAATCCTCGTTCTGGAATCCCTTGATTCAGCTTTGAGCCGCGGGGCCTCGATACTGGCGGAAATTGTCGGGTTTGCTTCCAATACAGATACTTCGAACATCTCCACTCCCGACTCCGCCCGGATAGAGCAATGCATGCGCATGGCTCTGGCCAGTGCAGGAGTTGGTTCTGATGAAGTAGATTATGTCAATGCGCACGCCACGGCGACAACACTGGGAGACTCGGCCGAATGCAGAGCCATAGAACATATATTCGGAGCAGATATTCCGGTAAGCAGTTTCAAGGGGCACTTCGGGCATTCGCTGGCTGCCAGCGGTTCCCTGGAAATGATCGGCATGCTCAATATGTTGCAGGAGGAGGTCTGCCTGCCGACTCTGAACCTGAACATTCCCAGTGAAGACTGTGCCATGGTCCGCCACGTACAAACGCTTGAGTCATGTGCCGTGAAAACGGCGCTCAAAAATAACTTTGCCCTGGGCGGAGTCAACACATCTCTGGTTGTAAGGAAATACGTATGACGCAGCAGCAAATCATTGAAACCGTAAACAGAGCTCTGAGCGAGGAGTTTGAGCTTGAACCGGCGGACATGAGTCCGGAAGCACATCTATACAACGACCTTGGGCTGGACAGCCTGGATGCCGTGGACATGGTTATAGTGCTGGAAAATGCCTTTGGTTGTAAACTCAGGGATGAAAAAGCCATCCAGAACATACGGACAATGGGTGACCTATACGCATTTATCGAAGAGAAGAAAAAGGAACTGGAATGACTGACCCTGTCAGGCCTTCCGGAACCGGCCCCTCCAGGACCGTGTTGCGAAGCAGCCGCAGCCGATTGAGCATACAGGCTTTGATCATGAACCTAACGGTCTATCCTCTGCTTATTCTCCAGACTCTTTTTTTTATTCTTCTTGCTCCCCTGGTCCTGCCGCTGGCCAAGTTCCTGGCAGGTCGCGATGTTGGCCGGACTGTACGTTATTTCATCTGGGTTTACGGCCGGATCTGGATGGTCATAATGTCTCCTTTTGTGCGCTTTGAAACTGATGGTTTGAGTGCTGATCGTTTCCCTGTGCCCTGCATTATCGTTGTCAACCATCTGTCTTTTTTTGATATATTCTGCATGGGTGCCTTGCCCTTCAGTAATGTGGCTTTTACAGTACGAAAATGGCCTTTCCGCATGTTCTGGTACGCCCCGTTTATGCGTCTGGCAGGCTATGTGGATATGGAGTCTCTTGGTGTGGACAGGGCTATGAGGCGTTGCAGTGCGCTTTTGTCTCAGGGTGTTTCCCTGATGTTCTTTCCTGAAGGGCATCGCAGCCGGGACGGCGAGCTGGGGCGCTTTTATTCCGGGGCCTTCAAGCTGGCAGTGCAGACTGATACGCCTCTGGTGCCAGTCTGCATAAGCGGAACCGACCAGCTCCTGCCTCCGGGGCGATTTTTCATGGCCCCGGCCACAGTGCGCATGCAGGCCCTGGGCAGCATTGAGCCATCAGGTTTTTCCGGGGAATCAGACCATGTTGCTCTGCGTAAGCAGGTCAAGGAGCGTATAGACCAGGCTTTGGCCGATATGCGCCGGTGCAGCCAGGAGAGTAACAAATGACGTGGAAGCATGCATTCAGCCCGGGACTGGAATTTGCCGCCCCGGAAAAGATTTACAAGCGCCAGCTTGCGCTTTTAAAGAATCATGTACAGTATCTGTCCCGGAATTCCCGCTTTTACCGCAAGATATTCACTGACTCGGGACTGGATCAGGAAAGCATCGCCCAGCTGGACGATCTGCGGAAATTTCCCATAACCAGCAAGTCCGACCTGGAGGGGTACACGCAGGATTTCCTCTGCGTGGCGGAAGAAGAAGTGGCGGATCTCTGTCTTACTTCGGGAACCACAGGACATCCTGCCGCTCTGAAGCAGACCCGAGGCGATCTTGACAGGCTCGCTTTCAACGAAGAAACAGCCTTTGGGGCTGCCGGTATCCACAAGAGGGACAAAGTCCTTATAGCCGCTGCCATGGACCGCTGTTTCATGGCCGGCCTGGCCTATTTCATGGGGCTGATGCGCATCGGTGCCGCAATCATACGTGCTGGATCCAGCAGCATGCCGGTACTCATGGATCTGGTGCAAAGCCACAGGCCCACGGCCATGGTCGGAGTGCCCACACTGATGTTGACAGTAGCCCAGCGCCTGGCGGAAAAGGGGGAAGATCCGAGGTCGCTGGGCATGCAGCGTCTGGTATGCATAGGGGAGCCGGTCCGAAACCAGGATTTTACTTTGTCTCCGCTGGGCAAGAGGCTGCAAGAATTCTGGGGTGCAAAAATTTTTGGCACCTATGCCAGCACAGAGATGGCCACGACTTTTTGCGAATGTGAACAGGGGAAAGGAGGGCATTTTCACCCTGAGTTGATCGTGGTGGAGATATTGAATAAAGATGGGGAGCCGGTGAAGCAGGGAGAATCGGGAGAAGTGGTTACCACCCCTCTGCAGGTTGCCGGGATGCCTTTGCTGCGTTTCAGGACCGGGGATATGGCGGTTCTGCACACGGATCCCTGTTCCTGCGGCCGCAGCACCCCCCGCCTGAGCCCTATTCTGGGACGCAAGTGTCAGCTTTTGAAGATAAAGGGCACTACTGTATACCCTCAGGCCATTTTCTCTGTGCTTCAGGAGATTCCTGAAGTTGTCAATTTCTATATCGAGGTCACAGGAAGGTTTGCCCTGTCCGACCATGTCCGGGTGGTAGCAGGCACCCGGTCTCCTGGCTTAACCTCTCTCATGGTTGCTGAAAGGATCGCCTCCAGAATCAGAATCAAACCCGAGGTTGTTCTGACCGATCCAGAAGCAGTGCAGACCCGGACCATGGTCCAGGGTAAACGCAAACCAGCCACTTTTTTTGACCTCAGGGAAGAACTGTATGAGTAAGTGCAACAAATTCTGGGGGAACCATTTTTCCCAACCAGAAATTGAAAAAGCAAGGACTACGGGTCGGATACTGTCCATGGAGCTTGAACTGTCCATGGCCTGCAATCTGCGCTGCATCTATTGTTATGCTGAATCCGGCGCGCCGTTGGAAAATGAATTGCGTTTTGAAGAGATTACTGCTGCTGTTGACCAGGCAGTGGAGCTCGGAGCCAGAAGAATAATCGTTCTGGGCGGTGGGGAGCCTCTGGCTCACCCGCAGATCCTGCCTGTACTGCAGCATATTTACAAGCGCGGGGCAGCCATAGACCTCTTCACCAACGGCACGCTCATTACCGCTGAAACGGCTGAAATATTCGCTGAGCTCGGGGTCAGTCCTGTTATTAAAATGAACAGCATGAACCCCGAAGTTCAGGACCGGCTTGCCGGAAGACCGGGGGCTTTCCAGGATATCAGCCAGGGATTCAAACATCTGCAACAGGCCGGCTACCCTTCTTCAGGACTTGCCTTGGGCGTACAGACTGTCATATGCAGACATAATCTTGACGAACTGCCCGAGATGTGGGCCTGGATCAGAGAAAACAGCATGGTTCCCTACTTTGAAACCATTACTTTGCAGGGGCGGGCCAGAAAACACCCTGATCTTTTTCTGGAACCAGAAGAGATCCGCGATCTTTTTCAAAGATTATCCCTTATGGACAAAGAGAGATTTGGATTCGAATGGGAGCCCCATCCTCCGGTTGCCGGCCTGACCTGCATGCGCCATCTCTACACTTGCACGGTAACAGTACATGGCGACGTAATTCCCTGCCCCGGCGTTAACATCAAGGTGGGTAATATCCGCCGGGACAGTCTTGCCCGTATTCTGCACCAAAGCAGGGTTGTCCAGGACCTGCGCAACATCCGGGAAAACATCAAGGGAGCATGCCGGGATTGCGAACTGCATCCATACTGTTATGGCTGCAGGGGCATGGCTTACCAGTATACCGGCGACTATCTGGCGGCTGACCCTCTATGCTGGAAAAACCCCGAGAGGATATAGATATGAATTCAAAAGAACCTGTATCCGCTGAAGGGCTTATGCCTCACGAACGCCCCATGCGGCTTGTGGATACAGTGCTGTGCTCAGGAGATGACGGCTCGGGCGAGGCGGCAGCCAGGATTCACGACGGGAACATTTTTGTAGACCAAAACGGCCTTCTTGCCCGGGAAGCCCTGGCTGAACTCATGGCTCAGGCCTTTGCCGCCATAAACGGCAAAACCGCAGTCCAGTCCGGAGGCCGGGGCGTAAAAGGATACCTGGTGGGCATAAAGCAGATGCATTTCTGGGGAGAGGCCCGTGCAGGGGACTACCTGACCATATCCATTCGGCCTGCAGGTGATTTTGCCGGCTTTGTACTGCTTACCGGTGAAGTACGTTGTCAGAACAAACTACTGGCCAGCGGGGAGCTGAAAATCTGGCTGGCCTCTCAGGAAAGCGGCCAGGACTGAAACATGATCAAATCAGCACTTGCTTTGTTTGTGTTTATTCTGATGCCCTTCACCGGATGGGGGAAGGACCAGTCCATTCCTGCGGATGTTCTGGAAAAGCTGCATGAAATCCATGATTCCATACAAACCGTGTCCGGTTCTTTTGTTCAAAAGAAGCATCTGGATGTTTTCGATCAAACCCTGGTTTCCAGAGGCTCCTTTGCCATAGACCGACCTGGTAGAATCCGCTGGGCTTATGAAGAACCCTCTGTCTTCGGTTTTTCTTCAGACGGCTTGCAGGTGCGGCGCTGGAGCGAAGAGTCCGGCATGTCCCAGTCCGCCCCGCTGTCCAGGGATCCGGTTTTGTCCGTTATAGTTGACCAGATGCTTGCCTGGTCCACCATGGACTTGCAGGCCATAGAAGATCATTTCAGCTTGACCCTGGCTGAAAGCGAGCCCATGGTCCTCGAACTCGAGCCGGAGGCAAAGGAGCTCAGGGATATAATCAGTAAAGTGCTCATCAGCTTCGACTCCACATCTACTCACATAGAAAAAATAAGGATTCTGGAGCATGACAGCGACAGGACGAACATCCGTTTTGAAGAGGTCAGCCTGAACCAGGACCTTGACCATGAGCTGTTTTAATCCATGTCTATCCAGAACCTGGTTTCTCGACTCTTTGAGTTTCTTGCACATAGAAAACTCCTGTTGCTTCTGGCTCTTGCCGCTTGTCTGAGTTTTGCTTTTATCACGCTGAAGAACCTCAGCGTTTCCGAAGACATCAGCACCATGCTCCCCGACGATTCCTCCCGTACCGCTGAGGATTTCCGTAAGCTCAGCAGTGCGCAGTTGCTGTCCAGGATTTTTGTAATCCTTGAGGATCAAGACGGTAAAGCCCCGGACTCCCTTGTGCAAGCAGGAGTGAATATACGCTCGGAGGCCGGTGCTCCCTGGTTTGAACCCATGCCCTCATCCTCGGACAAGATGGCTCCATCTGAAGCCATGCAGCACCTGATGCACCTGATGCCGGCAACTGTGAGCGTACAGGATCTGGATCGAATGGAGAAGAAGGTCGAGCCTGATGCCGTGCGCCAGTCTCTGGAGCAGGCCAGGGAGGATCTTGCCGGCCTGCAGGGAATAGGACTCAAGAAGGTCATTCGTATGGATCCGCTGAAATTGCGAACGATTGTCCTGGAAAAGCTGGGCTTCCTGGATATGTTCGGAAATGATGCCGGCGCGGTGTTGGAATCCAGTGGCGTGTATCAAAGCGCTGACCGCAAAAGCGTGCTCGTTTCTCTGGAATCACCCGTGGACATGACTGATGCCCGGGGCTCCAGGGAGATGCTCCGGCAGCTTGAGGAGATAATATCAAAGCAGCTTCCAGACCATGCCCGTGCTCACATCATCAGCGGTCATTCATATACTGTCGCCAATGCCGACACCATTCAGAAGGATCTTGTGGTTGTGCTGGCAGTTTCCGCACTGGGCATTCTGATCCTGTACCTGGGCTTTGTGCGAACGTGGCGCGGGCTGATGGTTTATGCCATTCCCTTTGCATCCCTGCTTGCAGGTATTGCCGCCGTGGCTGTGACAAGCTCAGCGGTGTCCGGCATCACAATAGGCTTTGGTGCTGTACTCATGGGGCTGTCAGTTGATTATGGCCTGCATGTCTACTATGCGGTTCAAAGCGGTCCCACCGCAGTCAAGGCCCTGACCCGGGTGTGCAGACCGATCCTTTTCTGCTGGCTTACCACTTGCGGTGTCTTCAGCATGCTGTTTTTGTCCAGTCTGCCTGGACAGCGCCAGTTAGCTCTGTTCACCATTTCCGGGCTGAGCGCCGCCATGCTTTTGGCCCTGATGGTCCTGCCCGTTTTTTTGTCCGCTTCTGGATCAGTTCCGCAAAGAAAGCTTTTTGCGGCATTCCGCAGGCAGAGTTATGTCGGCAAATGGACGGCTGTAACCGTCTTTCTGGGGCTAGTTCTGTCAGCCGCGCTTTGTTGGCCCGGGATAAGCTTTGACGGTCGCCTGCAGGCCCTGAACAAGGTCCCTGAAGAGCTGGCAGAGGCAGAGCAGGCCGTAACCGAATCATGGGGGGATGTGCGCGGCATGGCCATGATCTTTTCTGAGGGCGATGATCTGGACATGTCCCTTAAAAATGCAGACAACCTGTTCAGACACCTTTCTGCAGAGCTGCCCGGAGAGGCAATCATAAGCCTTGCTCCCTTGCTTCCCCCAGAATCCCGGCAGCAAGAGGCCATGGAGGGATGGCAAAAATTCTGGTCCGAACACCAGACAAAGCTCAAGGAGATAATTGACAGGGAAAGCCGGGATCTGGGATTCTCGGCAGAGGCATTTGATCCCTTCTTTGATTTTATAGCTGCAGTCCCTCAACCGGTCACCCAAAAAGAGCTTCATGTCCTGGGTCTGGGAGATGCGATGGATATGCTTGTGTATACGGAGGAAAACTCATCAAGAGTCGTGACCATGGTTCCAGACAATCCTGAGGTGCATGCGCTCTTTGCATCCGGGGTGGACTCCGGGGTACAGCCGTTTCAGGATGCCAGGCTGGTTTCCCAGGAGCTTCTGAGCCAGGATATTGCCGCTGATCTGCGTAAAGATATAACCGGCTTTCTTGTTGCAGCCGGCGTTTTTGTCCTGGCCCTGGCTGCCTTGCTGTTCAGGGATCTGCGGCGTGTTTTCCAGGCCCTGCTGCCGGCGGTGGCCGGGCTTTCCTCCCTGATCATCGGGGCTGCCCTGCTGGGTCTCGAATTCAACCTTTTTTCGATAGCGGCCATGTTCCTGGTTCTTGGTCTGGGCGTGGATTACGGTATTTTTATGACTTTACGCATCACCTGCAGGGAAAATGCGGTAACCGAGCGGGCTGTTCTGGTTTCCGGCCTTACCACCCTGGCAGGATTCGGGGCACTGACTCTGGCTGATCACCCGGCTCTTTATTCCATTGGGGTCACCATCCTCACAGGGATTGGTCCGGCCATGCTCGCGGCTATTATTCTGGTTCCGGCTCTGGAGAAAAAGCACCATCATGGTTAAGGTTGTTCTGCTGTTGTTTTTTTTGGGTGGATGCGCCTCCCAGTTCTCTCCTCCAGAGGAATACGTTGCAGTATCCCCTGATACAGGACTTTCATGCAGCCTGGATATTTGGTCCGGGGCCGGCGGCGCGGTGGGTCTCAGGCATACGGTCTTTCTGGAAATCCGGGAAGAGCACAGGGTCCTGCAGGGGTTGATGCTTGTGGACCGGGATCGCGGGCAAATCAGGATTGCAGGCCTGACAGAAATGGGGATGAAGCTTTTTGATCTTTCAGTGAGGGAGCAGGAACTTGAAAGCCATTATCTGTCGTCAGCCCTGGGCGAAAGGCGGGAACCCCTGGCCCAGCTGGTGGCCAGCAGTGTCCGGAGAATTTTTCTGTACTCCCGGCCAGCATCCGAGGCAAAGGTGTACATGGGTCCTCATTCCGTACTTGTGCACAGCAGTTTTCAAGGTGAGCCCGTATTACAGGAGTGCACACAGGCAGATGGACGCTTGACGCAAGTATCCTGCCCCCGGGAGAACTGGCAAGTTGACTATACCGAGTATCAGGATATAGACGGGATGACTCTTCCCGGGCGTATAATCTATAATGATGAACGAGCCGGGTTCCGGCTGGTGCTTGTATTACACGAGGTGCAGGAAAAATGAATGCTGTCAGAAAAGTGGTTTTGTCCGCCCGTTACCATTCCCCGGAGGTTGTAGACAACAGGACCGTCAGGC
Organism: Desulfonatronospira thiodismutans ASO3-1; assembly: GCF_000174435.1. Lineage (NCBI taxonomy): Bacteria > Pseudomonadati > Thermodesulfobacteriota > Desulfovibrionia > Desulfovibrionales > Desulfonatronovibrionaceae > Desulfonatronospira > Desulfonatronospira thiodismutans. The sequence goes on along the minus strand of NZ_ACJN02000003.1, from coordinate 343,607 downwards.
AATATTTTTGCTTTTCTGCTGATTTTGTCGGGTTTTCAGGACATTTCCCCGGAGATCCGGTATTGCCGGCAGTGGTGCAGATCTGCATGGGGGTTGTCCTGGCGGAGGATTTATGTCCGCCCGGGCAAAAGAACAATATGCTGCTGGAAAAGGTCAAGCGGGCCAAGTTTCTGCGTAAACTAACTCCAGAGCAGATGATCATGGCGGAATGCAAAGCTGATGGCCAGGACCTGCTGTCTTTTGGCGTGCAGCTTACGGTAAACGGGGAAACGGCTTCCTCGTTCACACTCGAATTTTCTCTTTCGCAGAAGGACCGGCCTGATGCATAAACCTTACTTTCCCAGCGTTGACGGCCATCCCCCTCCTCTCAGGGCGGTATGCTCCCGCTGGGTCAGATTTGAAGAAGTGGATCCCCTGGGTATTGTCTGGCATGGCCGCTACCCCAGTTACTTTGAGGATGCCCGCATGGCTCTGGGAGAAAAATACGGCATCGGCTATATGACTTTTTATGAGCATAACGTGTCTGTCCCCATAAAAAGGATGCACGTGGATTACCACGGTCCTCTGGGTTTTTCAGAGGAGTTCACAGTGGAAGGGATTCAGCACTATTGCGAAGCCGCTCGTATAAACACTGAATATATCATACGCAATAAGGCCGGAGCAGTGACCACCAGGGGGTATACCGTGCAGATGATGCTGGACGCAGACAGAAACATCCTGATGACTTTTCCGGACTTTTACAGTGAATTCTGCAGGAGATGGAAGCGAGGCGAGCTTTGAACAGAGTGTTCGTGCAGGATATCCGGATTGCAACCGCTCTGGGGAACCTGGAGCAGACTTTCGCCGGCCTGTTGCGCGGAAGTACAGGCATAGGCCCGATCAACCGCGGATTTTCCGGAAATGCAGCCACCATTGCCCTGTTGGAGCAGCCGGACAACACATCGTGCATACATACCCTGTTGGAACTAGTGCTGCAGGATTTTCCCGGCCTGTCCAGAGATACTGTGCCCTTCGCCGCCACCACCAAGGCAGGGGTGGACTCTCTGGAAAAGGTCATGCGCGGGATTCCGGCCGACATTCAAACCGCCTTTCCCCAATGGCTCTTAAGCCGGGTGCGCAGGCGAATGTCCCTGGACAGTCCCGGCTTGGCTGTCAGCGCGGCCTGCGCCTCATCCACCATTGCCCTGGCCCGGGCAGCCAGGGAGGTTGCTTTTGGCCGGGCCGAGTCAGTGCTGGTGGTTTGTGCGGATGTTGTTTCCCAGTTCGTATACCAGGGTTTTTCCTCGCTTCACGCCCTGGATAAATCAGCATGCCGCCCCTTTGACAGCAACCGTTCCGGTTTGAGCCTGGGGGAGGGGGCTGCTGCCATACATGTGGTCAGTGAAGACAGAGTCCGGGAAAATACTGTATCAGTCATCGCTGAAATATCAGGCTGGGGCGCGGCCTGCGATGCAGTGCACATAACAGCCCCGGCCCGGGATGGATGCGGTCTGATAGCGGCCTTGAACCAGGCACTGAGCCGGGGAGGGCTGTCAGCAGGAGATGTGGGGGCCGTGCATGCCCACGGCACGGGAACAGTTTACAACGATGCCATGGAGATCACCGCTTTCAAGTCAGTATTTGGAGATCGCGCCCGGCCCGTCTACTCGGTAAAGGGAGCCCTGGGACATACCCTGGGAGCGGCCGGCGGGGTGGAGGCGGCTCTTAGCATCAAGTCCCTGCATGCCGGAGTCGTTCCGCCTACAGTGGGACTGGAAGATCCGGAGGATGCTGCCGCCGGATATGTTTCCTCCCGGTCCAGCAGTCTTGACCGCCGGGTTATTGTAACCACTAACTCCGGGTTTGGCGGAATCAACGCGGCCCTTGTCCTGAAACTGCCGGAGTGTTGAGAATGCAGGCTTTTTTAACCGGAATGGGGTGGCTTACCTCAACAGGTCCCGGCCGGGGCATGCAGGAGTTTGCATCGCCCGGCGAATCGCTGCGGGCGCCCTCCAGGGAACAAGTACTGGAATCACCGGATGAGCGTTTCGGCAGAATGGACGCCTTCTCCAAAATCGGTCTCGCTGCAGCAGCCAAGTCACTTGAGGATGCCGGCCTGGCCGGAAAGGTTGATAAACACCCCGCAGGCATCGCAGCCGCTACCCGTTTTGGATGCATATCCACGGATGTGGATTTTCTGGGTACAGTGTTTGACACTCAAGGGCGATGGCCAAGTCCACATCTGTTTACCTATACTCTGCCAAACTGCTTCCTGGGAGAGACGGCGCTGCGTTTCGGACTCACCGGACCTTCATATGTGTTGCACCGTTCGAGTCCTTTTTCCCTGGGAGGGGTAAAGGCGGCACTGTATGATTTAAACGACGGAGAAGCAGAGATGATGCTTGCAGGTTCATGCGACCTCCAGCCTCCCGGGGGAATCGATCCCTGGCTTGATTCCTGTCGGCATGATGCTGCCGGGGCGGTTTTTGTGGTGCTGGAGGCAGAACTGCGCTCTCAAAGCCGACCCTATGCCCTGGTGCGCCTGGAGTCTGATTCAATACGGCTGGGCAGCAAACAGGTCCACACCATGGACGACCTGGTTCTCCAGTGTCAGGTGCTTGAAAACAGCTTGTCCACAACCAAAACCTGAATACGGGAAGCTTTTTTATGAAAATGCATCTCATCTATCCCAGATGGCCTAAGCTGGAAAGGCAGACCGAGTTTCATCTCCCCCCGCACGGACCGGTGGTTTTTGCGGCTGAAGTTCCGGACGGTGTTGAAATAGACTTTACCGACGACAATCTTGAGGATCTTTATTTTGATCCTGCGGCAGACCTGGCCGCCTTATCAGTCATGCTGACCTGCCAGCTGCCCAGGGCCTTCGCGATCGCGGACAGGTACCGGGAGATGGGCATCCCCGTGATTATGGGCGGCATTGCAGTCTCTTTGCACGCTGAAGAGGCTGCAGGACACGCTGATTCCCTGTTTCTTGGTGAAGTGGAAGGCCGTTTCGGACAGGTCATCCAGGATCTAAGAGCCGGGGCGCTGCGCAGGAGGTATGACTATCTGAATTCCCCCCCGGAGATCTCCATGGTGGGAACGGCGCGCAGAAGTCTACTGCAGAGGGAATTGTACAATTATCGCGGAGTGCAGATGGTGGACCTGGTGCATGCTTCAAGGGGGTGCAGATTCAATTGCATGCCTTGCTGCGTGGGATATCTGGGGGGCAACTCCTTCAGGCCCCGACCACTGGACAGGGTTATCCGGGAAGTTGAATCCATTCCCAATAACCGTTTGTTTTTCGTGGACAACTCCCTTGCCCAGGATCGGGAGTGGCTCAAGGAGTTTTTTACAGCCATGATCCCGCTGAAACGCAAATGGATCTCGCACCCGGTGCTTTATGACCCGGAGATCCTTGATCTGGCTGCCCGGGCTGGATGCTGGTACGTGTATCAGGCCGTTATAGACGATTCCAAGACTATCCGGGAAAGAATAAGGATGCTCAAGGATCATGATATTGGTATTGAAGGGACGATTCTGCTGGGCATGGATGATCACAACGAGAGCTATATAAAGCGAATGGTGGACTTCCTCATAAAAGAGGATCTTGATATGGCAGAGTTCACTATCCTGACTCCTTTTCCGCACACTCCCATCCGCAGAAAACTGGAGAAGCAGAATCGTATCCTGAGCAATGACTGGAACAAATATACCTGTGACAGGGTGGTATTTCAGCCCAAGCAAATGAGCCCGGACAAACTTCAGGAGCTCTACTACTACGCCTGGGATGCTTTTTTTGGCCAGGGAGGGCATCAGTTGCGCATGGCCAATCTGTTCAAAAAAGTAATCGGCAAGGAAATGGATGACGGGACGTATCGGCGTTATGATCCCAAGCGCAAAAGAGCATTTCCAGGCAAAACAGCCTGAGGAATAAGCAGGTTGAACAAGACAAAACAGGCGGTGCTGCATTGAAAGTGTTTTTGCTTTCCACGAACACAAGCCTTGAGCCCTACCCGGTTTATCCCCAGGGCATGGCCATGATTGCCTCGGCCTTGAGCAATGCCGGCCACGAGGTCAAGCAGTTCGACTATCTGGTCAGCAATGAGTCTGAAGAACTGCTTGGCAAAGAGGTGCTGGAATTTGCCCCCGGGGTTGTCGGTGTGTCCCTGCGCAATATTGATAATGTAGATTCTTTCAGCGATCAAAGCAGATGGTTTCTGGAACAGACAAGAAGAATAATTGACAGCCTCCGCGAAATTACAAGAGCCCCGATAGTAGTAGGGGGGCCGGCCTTTTCCATAATGCCTGAAGCCATCCTGGAATATCTTGGCGCGGATTTCGGCGTGGAGGGGGAAGGAGAGGCGGCTGTTGTGAAGCTGCTGGAAAGAATCCAGAACAACGGCCACGGTCCGCGCATCGTAAGAAGCAAGGAAGTTCTGCATAAGTCGCAGCTGTGCTCCCCTCTGGTGGATAAAGATATCCTGGAGTATTACAATAAAGAAAGCGGGCTGCCCGGTCTACAAACCAAGCGGGGGTGTCCGCACAGCTGCGTCTACTGCAGCTATCCCTCCCTGGAAGGTCCCTTTTTGCGTGCCCGTCACCCCGAAGAAGTGGTCGAGGATGTAGCTAAATTGTCCAGAGATCATGGAGTGGAGCATATATTTTTTACCGATTCCGTGTTCAATGATTGCCGGGGACATTATCTGGAGCTGGCCCTGGCCTTGGCCAGACGCAATCTGCCGGTGCGCTGGAGTGCGTTTTTCCGCCCTGATCCGATCAGGGACGATGATCTGGATCTGCTGCTGCATTCCGGGCTTCTGGGGATGGAAGTGGGGTCCGACTCTTGCGCTGAGCCCACCCTGGAAGGTCTGGGCAAGGGGTTTTGCTCCTCTGATGTTCTGAGATTCAATGCTGCCTGTGTAAGACGTGGTATCCCGGTAGCACATTATTTCATTATAGGCGGACCCAATGAAACCGAGGCTACTATCAGGGAAACTCTGAGCAATATAGGCAAGCTGGAGGACTGTGTTGCGTTTGTATATTCAGGGCTGCGCATTCTGCCGGGTACAAAGCTGCATGCTCACGCAATAAAAGAAGGGATTCTGGATGAATCAACCTCCCTGCTAAGGCCTGTCTATTACCACAGTCCAGGAATCGAGCGGGACAGAATGCATGAAATTGCGGCCAAAGCCCTAGATGGCTGCAGGAATTGCTTTTTCCCCCCGCAGGAGGCTCAGGACCGTATGAACGTGATGCGCAGATTCGGGTATCGCGGCCTTATCTGGGATAAGCTGATAGAAGCCGAGAAAAAGAGAACGCGCCGTGTGCAGCGGTGAACTCAGGAGATCTCTTCATGCATCCTGTGGATCATAGCAAGATCGTACTGGTCCATCCTTTGGGATACAGTTCCGGCAAATCTGGACGGGATATATCCAGGATGGCCAACATCATGCCGCCGCTGGGTCTGTGCGGGCTGGCTTCTTATCTTGAGCATCGCGGACTTGAAGCGGATATAGTGGATTTTAATGCCCGGCCTGATTCAGTTCAAAGACTGAAGGACATTCTCATACATAAGCGTCCGGCTTATATTGGATTCTCCTGCACCACCTCGTCATTTCTGGACGGTATCAGGCTGGCCCGTGAGTCCAAGACACTGCTGCCGGATATCCGCGTGGTTTTCGGAGGAGTGCATGTTTCCTCCCTGGGGGAAGAGATGATGCACCAGCATGCGGTAATCGACTATGCAGTAGTTGGAGAAGGGGAGGAAACCCTTGCGCAGCTTATGCAAAACTGCGGCCATGCCCCGGGGATACCGGGCTTGATCTACAGGGAGCCGGGAAACAGGGAGGTTGTCTTCACTGGTCGACGCCCCCTGCTGGATGATCTGGATGAGCTGCCTTACCCTGCCTATGAAAAACTGGAAGGTTTTCCCAAGAGCTACCCGCTGCCCATTTTCAATTATCCCAAGTCCCCCAACACCAGCGCCATTACCAGCCGGGGCTGCCCGTATTCCTGCAGTTATTGCGACCGTTCCGTTTTTCAAAAAAGTTACCGTTTCAATTCTGCGGAGTACATATATGAGCATATGCGCTATCTTAATCAACACTTCAAAGTCCGGCATATCAATTTTTACGATGACCAGTTTTCCTTCAAGCTGAAGCGTCTGGAGAGACTCACGGACATGCTTGTCAACAGGCCCTTGAACATGAGTTTCAACTGCGCTGTCCGCTCGGAGCATTTGACGGAATCCCTGCTGAAAAGGTTAAAAGATGCAGGCTGCTGGATGATCAGCCTGGGAATTGAAAGCGGGGATCAGGACATGCTGCATGCCTTGAACCGGAAAGTGAATCTGGAGAAGCTGGCCGAGCGCGTACGGCTGATCAAGAAATACGGTATCCGGGTCAAAGGGCTGCTGATGATTGGAATGCCGGGAGAAACAGAGGCCAGCGTGGAAAAAACCAGGCAGTTCTTGTTCTCTCTGCCTGTGGATGATTTTAATCTGACCAAGTTCACCCCGTTTCCAGGGGCGCCGGTCTATCGAACGATCCGTGAATACGGCGACTTCCAGGAGGACTGGAGCCGCATGGATTGCATGCATTTCCTGTTCGTGCCCCAGGGTTTTACCCTGCAGCGCCTGGAGGAACTGCACCGTTCTTTCTACCGCGATCATTTCAAGCGCCCCCGGGTGCTTGTGGATTATGCGGCCATGCTGTGGAATTCTCCAGACAGCTGGCGAAGGTTTGTGCTCAACCTGGGAAGCTTTATCCGTTTTGCCCGTAGCGGGGAGAGGTTCTCCAGAGAAAAGCAGGCTTAAGCGAGTCTGACTTGAAGACAGGTTGTTTTTTTTCGGGCTGGCAGAAGCCGCAAAGGATGTCAGGCGGTATGGGAAAAAAAGTTTGACTCCAGGGATAAGGGACAAGATAATTATTAATGAAGGCCAGATGCCGGGCATACCCTTATTTCTGCAAATATAAATAAGCCAAGTGGTTGGAAACAGTGACGTCTGAACAGATAAAGATCCTGGTTGTTGTACCCGTTTATAATCACGGCGACACCCTCAGAAAGGTGGTCACGGATATCCTGGCCATTCATCCAGATGTCCTTGTTGTGGATGACGGCAGCATTGACGGAGGAGTGGAAACCATCTCGGATTTGCAGGTACATGTCCGCACCCATGAAAAAAATCGGGGCAAAGGGGTGGCCATACGGACTGCAGCTGAATCTGCCCGGTCACTGGGGGCTACGCATATTATTACCATTGATGCGGACGGCCAGCATGACCCCCGGGATCTGCCCGTTTTTTTTGCTGCAATCACTAGCTCTCCCCTGGCTGTTATCGTGGGAAGCCGCAATTTTGAGACACTAAATGTTCCGGCATCGTCCCGCTTTGGTCGCAGGTTCTCTAATTTCTGGCTGCGGGTTCAGACCGGGCAGAAACTCCAGGATGCCCAGAGCGGTTTCAGGGCTTACCCAACAGCCCTTTTTTCACATTTAAGATTCACCGAAGACAGGTACTCCTTCGAAATCGAGGTGCTGGTCAGATCGGCATGGGCCGGTATAGAGCTTCTGGATGTGCCGATAGATGTTTACTATCCTCCTCCAGCACAGCGCATCTCACATTTCAGTTCTTTCAAGGACAACTTGAAAATATCCTGGTTGAATACGCGGCTGACAATACGTTCTATGTTCCCCTGGCCTCATCGCAGGATAGTTGAGCGGGGATCGGGGCTTGCTTCCATCAGCGTAATACGCCCCATACGCTCCCTGAAAATTTTACTGCGCGAGGAAGTCACTCCTGCCGGACTGGCCAAGGCCGGGTTCCTGGGCGTGTTTCTGGGTACACTGCCCCTCATAGGCATCCATACAGTAGCGGTACTATTTGTGGCCGGCTATCTGGCATGGAACAGGGTGACAGCGGTTGCAGCCAGTCAGCTGTGCATGCCCCCGTTTGTTCCGGCCCTGTGTATCGAGGTGGGACATTATATTAGACATGGTCGGTTTCTGACCGAGTTCAACCTGCAGACCCTGGGCTATCAAGGTCTGGAGAGAATATGGGAATGGATTCTGGGCTCACTGGTGCTGGCCCCGGTGCTGGCCAGCCTTGTAGCTGTGGTCATTTTTGGCATGTCCTGGATTATCAGCAAACAGATGCGTATTTTTTTAAACAGCCATGACTGAAAAGAAAGCTAGATCCTGGTCCAGCCGGAGCATAGCCTCGAGGTGGCAACATAGATTTTTCTATGCAGCCATCCGGCTGGGCGGCCGGAGACTGGCCTATTTTTTTACTTACCCAGTGGTTGGGTATTACATGCTTTTCAGGCCGGACCTTCGCAGGAGAACCAGGCATTACCTGGGCAGGAGGTTCCCGGAACGATTCGGCCTTGCGGCGTTTGCAGACAGTTTCCGTCTGAGCCTTTCCTTTGCCAGGGTGTTGGTGGACCGTGCTATAGTGGGCATTCTCGGCCCTGACAGCTTGGATGTGCAGTTTGATTCTTATGAACAAATTCAGAAACTGCTTGACCAAGGAAGCGGTTTGATACTTATGAATGCCCATGTAGGCTGCTGGCAGGCCTCCATGTCCAGTCTTCACATGCTCCAGCGCCCAGTGCACCTGCTGATAAAAAGAGAGCCCGGCGATGTAGACCGGCATTATCATGAGCATCAAAAAGAGGCTCCACCCTATAATATTATTGATCCGGACAATCTTCCGGCTAGTGCAGTAGAGATTGTTGGTGCCCTGCAGCGAGGTGAGATTGTGAGCGTAATGGGGGACCGAGTCTTTGGCAATGACCGCAATAGGCTAAGGGTTCCTTTTCTTGGGCAGGAGGCCATATTTCCGGTGGGGGCCTACAAAATTGCTGCAGCCACTGGGGCTCCCATTGCAGTTCTGTTTTCCCGCAAAACAGGGCCCAGGTCATACGCCCTGGAACTGGCCGGAGTTATCCATGTAAAGCCGGCAGAGGACAGGCATCTGGACAGCTTGCGGCCCTATGTGCTTCAGTTTGTGCAGTATCTTGAGGAGTATGTACGCAACAATCCTTATCAGTTCTACAATTTTCATGATATATGGCAGAAATGACGGACAGGTGTGTTCAACAAACACCAAACTTCTCAACCAGTTCAGGACAACAGTATGGAGTTTAAGCAGAAATTGAAGCAGACTTTGATACGGGAGCTGAATCTGGAGGATATTCACCCTGAGGATATCCAGGATGATGCTCCTATGTTCGGTGACGGTCTGGGGTTGGATTCCCTGGATGCGGTGGAATTGGTAGTGATTGTTCAAAAACATTTCGGGGTGGAGATTAAGGATATGGAGGAGGGACAAACAGCTTTCCAATCCATCAACGCCTTGAGCGCTTTTATTCAGGAGCGTAAACAACAGTGACAAGACAAGGTAGTTCTGTGCGAGTCACAGGGATGGGCTGTCTGTGTGCGGCAGGTCGGGACCTTCCCAGTTGTCTGGCCGGAATTTTTTCTCGGGACATAGCTCCTGCAAAACCTGGCAGGTTTCATACTGACCATTTAAACATTTATCCTGTGTTTGAAGTTCCCCGTGAGCTTTTTGGTCAAGGCAATTCCAGCAGTGAAAACAGGCATACGCTGACTGTTCTTTATGCCCTGAGTGCGGTAGATGAGGCGTTGACCCATGCCGGGTGGGAGGCAAGAGACCTTGGCAGGCTGAAGGTAGGAGTGTGCATTGGTACCACTGTTGGAAGCACGTTGAACAACGAGGATTATTACCGTGAATACCTAGCCGGCAATCAGCCTGATCCAAAACCGGTGTGCAGGTATCTGAAAAACAATCCGGCCTCGGTTATTGCCGAAAAATTCGGCCTGGATGGTCCGTGTCAGACCGTGGTCAACGCATGTTCATCGGGGACCGATGCAATTGGCGTTGCCGCCGGTTGGATCCAGGGAGGGGTCTGTGATCTGGTAATAACCGGAGGAACTGACGAGCTCTGCCGGGTTACCTACAACGGCTTCGCTTCTTTGAAGATTATGGACGTTTCGCCCTGCCGTCCCTTTGACATTTCCCGCAACGGCCTGAACCTGGGGGAAGGGGCAGGGATCATGATCCTGGAATCGCCCTTACTGAGAAAACTGGATACAAAAAATGTCTCCGGGCATATTCTGGGTTATGGTTCAGCCTGTGATGCGCACCACTTGACCGCACCTCACCCGGAAGGAGCAGGATTGTTCAGGGCTCTGACTCAGGCTCTGCGGCTGAGTGAGGCGGATTTATCTCAGATCGCCTTTGTCAATGCCCACGGAACCGGTACGAAAGACAACGACAGGGTGGAAGACATGGTTCTTGCTCGGGTTCTGCCGAATATCCCTTTTTTATCCACCAAAGGGTACACCGGGCATACTTTAGGGGCCGCCGGGGGGATAGAGGCTGTACTCACCCTGGGGTGCCTGAATCTTGGACGTGTTCCGGGCAGTGCCGGTTTTAGCTCAGCCGACCCGGAGTCTGCATCTTCTCCAGTGAGCGAGCGGATCACTGTTGAAGGTAACCTGGCCATATCGCAGTCTCTGGCTTTCGGAGGCAGCAACGCTGTACTGGTGCTCGGGAAGGGCCAATCCTGGAATTAATGGTGCGCCCGGCAGGATTCGAACCTGCGGCACCTGGATTCGAAGTCCAGTGCTCTATCCGGCTGAGCTACAGGCGCACATGAAATGAAGGCACAGGGCTTTTTTCAGTAGCAACTTATAGTTGACAATAATTTTTTTTGCATTTTAATGCAAGAAGCAGGGTGCAGGCAGCTTTGAATGGTTGCCGCAATGCTCATGTGCAGATATAGAGGACAGAGCATATTAAGTCCAGCCAGCCACGCTGTAAAGCGTGGCAGTCAACGGACTGAAAAATCAGAGGGTAATGCCGGCGTAATCGTTGGATGGAAACAAACTTAAGGAGACAGGGGTGTATCAAATTTTAAAAGCAGGCCTGCTTTTGATGGCGGTGACATTTTTCGTGCCTGTGGGCAGCCTGCGGGCAGAAGGTCCGACTGTCTTAGACATGGAAGCCGCTGTCAAGATGGGCCTGGAGCGCAACCAGTCCCTGCAGGCGGTGCGGGAACAGGTCAAGGGCCGGGAATACGGGACAAAATCGGCCAGAGGAGCCTTCGGCCCCAGCCTGAGTTCGTCCTACGGCTATACCAGGCTGGATGAGCGACCGGAAAGCAGGGTGCCCACGGGTGATCCTCAAGAGCCTTTTAGAACCAGGCACGGCAGCCGTGACAGGTGGGAGCTGAATATAAATATTCACCAGCCCCTGTTTACCGGGTTTAATCTGCTGAGCACCTACGAGAAGTCCAAGCTGGCCCATGAGCAGTCCAAGTCCCAGCTGAGCCGGGCCGAGCTGGAGCTTGTCCTGGAAATCCAGACCTCCTTCCTGGATCTGCTGGCGGCCAGAGAGAGTGTCCGGGTGGCCGAGGACTCCCTGACCAGGCTTAATTCCCACCTTGATGTGAGCCGTTCTTTCTATGATGTAGGACTGGTGCCCAGGCAGCACGTGCTGGAGGCCAAAGTGGATGTATCCGAGGCCGAGCAGGAACTTATCTCCGCCCGGAACCGGGTGGATACCCTGGAATCCAGGCTGAACATGCTTCTGGGGCTGCCCCGGAACATGGAGGTGGTCTATGAGGGCCGCCTGGAGTTCGTACCCTTCACCCTGGATCTGGATGAGTCCAGGGACAGGGCCCTGCAGAACCGCCCGGACATATTCATAGCCGATAAAAGCATTCAGATGGCCTTACAGGACGAGCGCATCACCGCCAGTGACATGTATCCCCACGTGGGGGCCACCTTTGATGTCTTCCGTCGCGGGGATGATCCCACGGTAAGCGGTTCGGCCATGGAGGACAGGAGCGAATGGAGGGCCGGGGTGCAGATGCAGTGGACCCTTTTTGAATGGGGCAGGACATATTACGCCCGGGAGCAGGCCAGGCAGGAGACCAGGCAGCTGGTGGCCGAGTACGAGGATCTGCTGCAAAACGTGTCTTTCGAGGTCAAATCCGATTACCTGCTTATCCAGGAGAGCCGTCAGAGAATCAAGGTGGCCAGGCAGGGACTGGAAGAGGCCAAGGAAAGCTACCGCATGGCCCAGGCCAGGTACGAGGCCCAGGTGGGGACCAGCACCCAGGTGCTGGATGCCCAGGCCAATCTCACAGCAGCAGAGGCCAGGCTGATAAATGCAGAGTCGGATTTTCTCAAGGCAGTAGCTTCCATCTACCGGGCCATGGGCGAAAAGAATATAAGTCTCAGGGCCAATTAGATGCAACTGCAAAAAGTCCCCGGACCCTGGTGAACAGTAACTATAGCCCTTTGATTTTCTGTTCTCTGCCTGCCACGCATCCCGGCGTGGTCATTTGACTTCTGTCTTCTGCGCCATTGGTGCGCATTGAATTTTTAGTAGCCACATTTTTTCGGGAGATATTTGGAATGGCCAAAATGATTGCTCCTTATCTGCTTACAGCCCTGACAGTTTTGCTAATGGGCGGTTTTTCAGGGTGTGTCCCCGCTGGAGAAGATGAGCCCGAGGATGTAGTCAGGCCGGTCAAGCTCATGCAGATCAAGAAGCCTTCCCCGGAAATAAACCGGATTTTGCCGGGTAAGTTAAGGCCGCAACGGGAAACCCGGATGTCTTTTAGGGTGGCCAATGAACTGCAGAGCCTTGAGGTGGACACAGGAGACTATGTTCACAAGGGCCAGGTGGTGGCCAGGCTTGATCCCAGGGATTTCAGGCTGGCGGTGCAAAATTTCGAGGGCAGCCTGGGGGAGGCCAGATCCAACCTCAAAGCCATGCAGGAGGGGGCCAGGACAGAAGACGTCATTTCCCTGGAGGCGGAGCTCAGGGCCGCCGGTTCCGCGGTCCGGGAGAGTCAGCTGCAGTACCGCCGGCATAAAGAACTGTATGAGCAGGGGGCCGTGGCCAGGGCCGAGCTGGACCGGACCGAAACCGCCCTGGAAGAGGCCCGGGGCCGCAAGCGCCACCTGGAAATGGAGCTTCAGAAGGCCCTTATTGGGGCCAGGGACGAAGACATCCAGGCCATGCAGTCCAGGATTGAATCCCTGGAAGCAGCCCTGGAAGAGGCCCAGAGCGCTTTGCAGGACTCGGTGCTGCGGGCTCCATTTTCCGGGTATATCGCTGAAAAGCATGTTGAAAACCATGAAAATATCTCTGCTGGTCAGCCAGTAGCCACCCTCCAGGATCTGACCCGGCTGGAGGTTAAGTTCGGCCTGCCGGAGCAGCTGGTTGTTCAAAAGGATGATATCAAAGAGGTTTACTGCATCCTGGATGCATACCCGGGCTTTCCCCTGCCGGCCAGGCTGAAAGAGGTCTCTACCGATGCCAGGGAACTCAGCTACAAGGCCACAGCAATTCTCACCATGCCCGAAAACATCCGGGCCCTTCCTTCCATGGCCGCCCAGGTGCATATAAGTATAGCTCCTGATGAAGACGGTGACCAATTGGTGACAGTACCCGAGACAGCACTCTTTACGGACAGCCAGGGCAAAGACCGGGTATGGGTGTATGATTCCGGGAGTTCCAGGGTGCAGTCCAGGCAGGTGCGCACCGGGGAGTTGACCTCCGCCGGAGTGCAGGTGCTCTCGGGTCTTGGTGCCGGGGACCTGGTGGTGACTGCCGGGGCCCATTTCATCCAGGAGGGGCAGAAAGTAAGGCCTCTGGAATAACCTCAGCCAGCCATTATGATGAATATTGCAGAACTGGCCATCACAAAGAAAAGCTTTTTTCTATTCCTCACCCTGGTCTTGAGCATTGCCGGAGTCATTGCCTATTTCAGCATGGGCAAGCTGGAAGACCCCGAATTCACCATCAAAACCGCGGTGATAATCACCCCCTATCCTGGAGCTTCTCCCACAGAGGTGGAAAACGAGGTCTCGGATCATGTGGAAAAGGCGGTTATGCGCCTGGACCAGCTGGATTATGTCCAGACCGAATCCCGCCCGGGAGTGTCCATTGCCCACGTGCATCTCAAAGAGGATATCCCTGCTGATGAAGTCCCCCAGCACTGGGACCGTCTCAGGCACAGGATAGCCGACATCCGGCCCGATCTTCCACCGGGAGCTGGCGAACCTGAAATAATAGATGATTTCGGGGATGTATACGGAGTGCTCATCGCCCTCACCGGAGAGGACTATTCCTACAGTGAGCTTCTGGACTATGCCGAGATGATCCAGAAAGAACTGCTTCTGGCTGATGAAGTGGCCAGGGTGGAGATCTGGGGACAGCAGCAGGAAACGGTTTTTGTGGATATTTCCCGGGCCCGACTGGCTGAACTGGACCTGTCCATGAACCAGGTCATGGGGTTTCTGGAAAGCAGCAGCATGGCCGCTGACGCAGGAAAAGCGGATCTGGGCAGGGAGCGGGTACGCTTTGTGCTGGGCGGGCAGTTTGAATCGGTTCAGGACATAAGAGAGCTGGAGCTTGGCTATGCCCGGCACCCCGAGTTGGAAAGCATGATCCAGCTCGGGGATATCGCCGAAGTCCGCCGGGGCTACCTGGATCCCCCGGCCACACTGATCCGCCATGACGGGCAAAAGGCCCTGGCTATAGGCGTCTCCACCGTGTCCGGGGGCAACGTGGTGCACATGGGCCAGCAGGTGCAGGACGCTCTGGAAAGCCTGCAGGACAGGCTGCCGGTGGGGGTGCAGACAGACTTTGTAGCCTTTCAGGCGGACAAGGTCACCGAGGCCATAAATACCTTTATGCTCAATCTCCTGCAGGCCGTGACCATAGTCATTCTGCTGCTTCTGGTGTTCATGGGCATCAGAAGCGGGCTGATCATCGGCAGCGGCCTGCTTTTGACCATCCTGGTGACCTTTACCCTGATGCTGGCCCTGGGTATGGACATGGACAGGGTCTCCCTTGGGGCGCTCATCATTTCCCTGGGTATGATCGTGGACAACGCCATAGTGGTCACCGAAGGCATGCTGGTAAAAATCCAGACCGGGACCAGGAGGCTGCAGGCAGCGGTGGAGAGCGTCAGGGAAACTGGATGGCCTCTGCTTGGAGCCACGCTGGTGGCGGTATTCGCCTTCATGCCCATAGTCCTGGCCTCAGACGACACCGGCGAATACACCCGGGGACTGTTTCTGGTCATCGCCATTTCCCTTATTTCCAGCTGGATCCTGGCCATGACCCTGACCCCTTTGTGGTGTCACATGTTTCTCAGGCGGGGCAAAGCTCAGGGACAGGAGCCAAGCGACCCGTATGCCGGCAGGATCTATCAGCTGTACCGCAGGCTTCTGCATTTGTGCCTGCGCAGGAAAAAAAGCCTGCTGGCCGGCATGGCCCTGCTTTTTGTCCTGGCGGTAATGGGTTTTTACTTAGTGGACAAGACCTTTTTTCCGCCTTCAACCAGGCCTCAGCTAAAGCTTGACTACTGGCTGCCCGAAGGCACGCGCATCCACTCCACTTCCCAGGACCTGCAGAAGGTGGAAGAAGATATCCTCAAGCATCCAGGGGTGGAAAGCGTCACTTCATTTATCGGAGAGGGTGCTCCCAGGTTTTACCTGGCCATGGAACCTCACATGCCCAACCCGTCCTTCGGACAGGTGATCGTAAATCTGTACCGGGCCTCGGACCTTGATGAGGTCAAGGAGTACGCCCGGGGGTATCTGGAGGAAAATTATCCTCATGCCCAGCCCAGAGTGCGCAAATTTCCCATGGGACCGCCTGTGGAGTTCTCCGTGGAAGTGCGCTTCAGCGGGCCTGATGCGCAGGTGCTTCGAGGCCTTGCCCGGCAGGCAGAAGACATAATGTATAATGATCCCGATTCCAGGGAAGTGCGAAGCGACTGGCGTCAGATGGTCAAGACCTACGACCTGGATTATTCCCAGTCCAGGGGGATTAGGTTCGGGGTGACCCGGGAGGACGCCGCCAGGGCGGTCAAGCTCAATTTCGACGGGCTGCAGGCTGGACTGTACCGGGAGGGGGACAGGATGCTGCCCATTATCCTGCGCCCCCCGGAAGAATCCAGGCAGCGCCTTGAAGACATGTTCGCCTTAGATGTCCGGCCCATGGGCGAGACCCGGGGCGCTCCCCTGGGCCAGGTGGTGTCATCGGCCACACTTGGCTGGGAAGAAGGGGTGATCATCAGGCGCGACCGGCAGAAGACCATTACTGCCCAGTGCGAAGCGGACCAGGGAGGGGGGCAGGCTCTTATGGAGCGCATAAGAAGCGACATCGAGGCCATAGAGCTTCCTCCGGGCTACAGGATGCAGTGGGGCGGGGAATACGAGCAGTCCAGGGATTCTCAGAAGGAGGTCTTTTCCGGGGTGCCCATCAGCTTTCTTTTTATGGCCCTGGCAGTGGTGGCTCTTTTTAATACCCTGCGCCAGCCCCTGATAATCGCCATGGTCCTGCCCCTGGCCATGATCGGAGTGACCCTGGGGCTTCTGGCCACCAGCCAGCCCTTCGGGTTCATGGCCCTTCTGGGGACCCTGAGCCTGTCGGGCATGCTCATAAAGAATGTGGTGGTCCTTCTGGACCGTATAGACAACAATCTGGCCTCAGGTGAAGAACCTTACCAGGGGCTTGTCAACGCTTCGGTGAGCAGGCTCAGGCCGGTGATGATGGCCACCCTGTCCACGGTCATGGGCATGACCCCGCTTCTTCTGGATATATTCTGGCTGTCCATGGCCATTGCCATCATCTGCGGGCTGACCTTCGCCTCAGTGCTCACTCTCCTGGTGGCCCCGGTCCTTTATGCTCTTTTTTTCGGGATAAAGACGCCGGAAGGAAATACGTAAGGTTTATTTCTTCTTCCTCTTCCCCGGCACCTGCTTGTCGGCCAGGTGGGCCAGGTGCTGCAGGCGTTCGTCAGCCAGGCGGTATATGGAACCGGGGGAGTATTTTCCGTCGGCCAGTTTTTTCCCGGCCCTGGTCCCGGTGAGGATTTCCATGGCTTCTTCTATGCAGGTGACTGCGTATACCTGGAACATATTGTCCTTTACCGCCTGAATGACTTCCCTGCTGAGCATCAGATGGGTCAGGTTGTCCCTGGGGATGATCACCCCCTGCCCGCCGGTAAGGCCCTTTCGCCTGCAAAGCTCGAAATACCCCTCGATCTTGCGGGTGACCTCGCCCACCGCCATGACGGCCCCGGACTGGCTGATGGCCCCGGTAAAAGCGTATGACAGGTTGATGGGTATGTTGGACAGGGCTGAGAGCAGGGCGGCCAGTTCCGCCCCGGAGGCCGAGTCTCCGTCTATCTGGGCGTAGTTCTGCTCGAAGCACAGGCTCCCGGAAAGTACCAGGGGCTTTTCCTGGGCGAAAAGGTTCTGCAGGTAGCCCTTGATGATCATCATACCCTTGGTGTGAATGGGACCGCCCAGTTCGGCCTCGCGTTCCAGGTCCATTATGCCGCCGTGCCCTACCCCTGTGGTGCAGGATATCTGATGAGGCAGGGCCAGGATATAATCTCCGTACATGCTTATGGACAAGCCGTTGGCCCTGCCCACTGCGCTGCCCTGGGTCTGCACTTTTATGGCTTCGCGCTCGTATTCGGACATGAATTCGTCTTCGTAGAGGCTCAGGCGATACTTGCGCGACTTGAGGGCCTGGCATACCGAGTCTGCGTTCACCCTGTCAGCGCCATGCATACGGGCATAAGCGTCCGCCTCCACCATGAGGTCGGCAAGATGCGAATACTTGAGGGACAGCTTCTGCTGATCCCCTGCAATGCGCGAGGACTGATCCACCAGGGCGGCCACCGCCTCCCGGTCAAAGGGCATAAGAGAGTTGCTCACGGCTATTTCCGCCAGGTCCATGCTCTGGTTTCGGATGGATTCTTCAGTGCGGGGAATGCTTTCCCTGAGATGGGCCTTGACCTTGAAAAGCTTGCCGAACCTTTCATCTGCTTCTAACAGAATTTCATACAGTTCATCCGATCCCAGAAGAATTATCTTGATGTCCAGGTCAATGGGTTCCGGCCGGATGGTCCGGGTGCGTACCATTTCGTACTGATCAGCCGGGTCCTCTATTTCAGCCCTGCCGGAGCGCAGGCAGCGCAAAAGGCCTTCCCAGGCCTGGGGCTGGGCGAGAATGTCCTCGGCCCGGATTATCAGGAATCCGCCGTTGGCCTTGTGCAGGCTGCCGGGCTTGATCAGGGTGAAGTCGGTATAGTAGGCGCCCATCTCGGTCTCACGCTCTATACAGCCCAGCAGGTTGAAATAGTTGGGATTGTCCTCCACCAGAACCGGGGCGCCCCCGTTGCGGCAGTGTTCCACGAATATGTTGACGCCGTAACGGGACAGGCAGGCATCCGGGCCTCCCACCTGCACCTCCTGGGAGCTTTCCGAGGACTGGTCCCTGGGTTTAAACTGATCGATATTGTCCAGCAGGTCCTGCTTCAGACTTTCTAAGTAATCCATGAGTTTCTGGTTGTCCGGGAATTTCTGGCGGATTTTTTTCAGGCAGGTGTCTATTCTGCCTCCAGCCACTTCACGGTCCAGCCTGCGCTCGTTATCCTTGAGGTCCTGTTCTTTTCTGCTTATCTGCCTGGAAAGCCCGAGCAGAGCTTCCATGATGCGGTTGCTCTGCTGCATGAGGTCCTTTCTCACCTCTGATTCCAGCTTCTCAAACTCTTCCGGGTCCATGGCCCTGCCTTCCACTAAGGGATAAAGGGTCAAAGAGCCGTTTTCGTCGACACTCAGGCTGAAGCCGCTTTTGTGGGCCTTGTGTTCCATGCGGGAAAGCAGATTTTCCCGGGTTTCATTATATTCCTTGATGAGGTCGCCGTGCTTTCGGATGTAGAAATCCTGTTCAAATCCGGCAGGAATGGATTCCCGGATCTTTTTTATTGCCGCCTGCATTTCCCGGCGAAGATCCCTGGCGCTTCCGGGAGGCAGGGTGATGGCCAGGGGCTGATCGGGATCCTGGAGATTGTTGACGTATACCAGGTCCCCTGGAGCAGGCATTTTCCCTGCCCTGGGACGGAGAAAGTCCAGTATAAAACGGTTGCGGCCCAGGCCTTTTTCTCCGGAAAGATAGGCGTTGTAGCCTGAGCGCTTGATGGCCAGGGTCAGCTCCAGGGCATCAAAGGCCCTTTGCTGAAAAACATGTTTTTTATCTCGGCGGGCAGCGGCCCTTCCGGTATGACTGAATCCGATCCTGGACGGGGAAAGTTTGATGCTCAGCCTGGATGCGGGCACCTGAAATTTTCTGGTCATTTATTCCTCTGAAAAGAAAATTGTGTCCGGCAGGTAAAGCCGGATGCTAAAGATTTCAACTATATTCATGGAAGGTTGATTTTGCAAGACGGCTTTTTCCGGGGGGCAAGCGCACAGGTCCGCAGCAAAAAAATCGCCAGATTAAAAACCCGGTTTCAAATATTGCATTGACGTTTAATATAGCTGTGTGATAGAAGGCTTCCATTGTGAACGAAAGCACGTTCACCCATCTTTTTTCTTCCGGGTGCAGGAGATATGATTTTCAGGTCCAATGACAAATCCCGCTGGGGGGGCGAATACTGGAAGGCCTCTCTTTTGGGCATTCACCTGGTCACCTGTACTTTTGTCGGGTTGCTGATAGGTTATTTCCTGGACAAGTGGCTGGGCACAGAGCCGTGGCTTCTGCTTGCCTTCCTCATTTTTGGGATTGCAGCCGGATTCAAGAACATGTATATGGAGGTGAAAAAGATACAGGAGTCCGAGGACAAAAAGGAAAAGGGCGAAGATGAACACTCTGGTTGAAAACTTTCTGTATAAAAGGGGCTTTGTTCTGCCCAAGGTGCGTTTTCTGGTGCGCAATCAGTTTTATCTCTCCATTCTGGGCCTTTTTGTTTTCATCATTTTTTTTCCTGTTCCGTGGATTGTGGGTTTCGGGATCGGGGCGCTTCTGGGAAGTCTCAATTTCTACTTTATGGCCCGGCTGGCCCAGGAGCTTGTACATATTGCCAAAGGGGCCGCCACCCCGCTTCTTTTCAGTTTCTATGTCCGGCTCATTCTGACCGGACTTGTTTTATATGTGGCCATAGTATACTGGAACGCCAACATTTTTGCTTTGCTCTTGGGTCTAAGCGTTATACTGCTAAACGTCTTAATTTTCGGCATTACCCTGGTGGGTCAAAAATTCAAGGAGGCTTAATAAATGGAAGACTTATACCAATGGATGTTTTTGAGAGAATTTTTCCATGCCCTGGGGCTGAACATCCCGCAACACGTCCTCTACTCCTGGTTTTTCATCGTAATTCTGGTCCTGGTGGGCTGGATGGCCACCCGCAGGATGACCCTTGTGCCTAAGGGAGTGCAGAACTTTTTCGAATTTCTCATCAAGGCTGTTGAGGATTTCGTAGTGGCCAACATGGGCGAGCAGGGCAGGAGGGTTTTTCCGGTACTTTTTACTCTGCTCATCTATATCTGGGTGCTCAACGTATCCGGTCTTGTACCAAGCATTGACGCGGCCACGGCCAACATCAACACTACCGCGTGCATGGCCCTTTTTGTTTTTGTCTACTACAACTACTGGGGCATCAGGATTCACGGGGCCGCTTACATTAAAAAGTTCATGGGACCCTACTGGTGGTTCGCCCCGGTAATGCTCCCCATTGAAATAGTCAGCCACCTGGCCCGGCCGCTTTCTCTGGCCCTGCGGCTATTCGGAAACATCAGGGCAGAGGAAATCACCATCGCCGTAATGTTTATCCTGGCTCCCATCCTGGGGTCTTTGCCCATCTTCATACTCTTTTTGCTGTTGAAGACTATGCAGGCCTTTGTGTTCTTCATGCTGACCATGATGTACCTCAAGGAGGCCTTTGAAGAGGCTCATTAAAAGAAAGTCTGATGGTGAGCCTGGAGCATTTTTTAAAGTCGGGGGAAATGGTCTTTTGACCGAACAAATAAATCGTTAGGAGGTTTTGTAATGCGCAAGTCTTTGTTGATCATCTTTCACACCGTTTTCTTTGTAGGCCTTGCCAGTGTCGCCTTTGCAGGTGAAGTCGCTCCCGAAGTCATCGGCAATATCGCTCTGGCCACCGGTCTGGGCATGGGCATTGCCGCCATCGGCACCGGCATTGGACAGGGTATCGGTCTTAAGGGTGCTTGTGAAGGTACAGCCCGCAACCCCGAAGCAGGCGGAAAGATTACTGTTACCCTGCTCATCGGCCTGGCCATGATCGAGTCCCTGGCAATTTATGCACTGGTTATCAACCTGATTCTGCTTTTTGCCAATCCTTTTATCTAAAGCCGATTGCATTCATCAGGGGGAGGGGGATGACCCTCCCCCTTTTATCGGCCTGTCATTGTTAAAAAATTCACTATGCAGCAGTTAAAGTTCGAACGTATCCCCCGGGCCACCATTTCCAGGCTGGCAGTTTATGTACAGGAACTGGAGGTCATGGAACAGCAGGGCATCAAGGTGATTTCTTCGGAAAAGCTGGCCCAGCTCTGCGGGGTCAACCCGTCCCAGATACGCAAGGACCTGGCTTATTTCGGTGAATTCGGCGTCCGTGGTGTCGGATATTATGTTCATGAGCTTCGCGAGGCCATCAGGCAGAGTCTCGGCCTGGACCGGACCTGGAACGTTGTCCTGGTGGGCGTGGGCAACCTGGGAAGGGCGCTTCTGCGGCATAACCTTCTGCGCAAAAGAGGCTTTGTAATCGTGGCCGCTTTTGACTGTGATCCCTTTAAAATCGGCGAGGAGATAGCCGGCCTGGAGGTCAACTGTACCAGCAAGCTGCCCAAAAGCACCAGGGATATGAACGTTGAGATAGGGGTCATCACCACGCCGCCTGAAAGAGCCCAGCGTGCCGCAAACTATCTCATGGAAGGCGGCATCAAAGGTATCGTCAATTTCGCACCCTCGAGAATAACCACCCCGGAAAACATTTCAGTGGAATATGTAGATTTTATACACCATATGTTTTCCGTGGCCTTCAATATTACCCAGAATCAAAGTAAAGGCCTTTTATAGTCAGCCTTGTCCTTTTTTTAACTTCCGGACACTTAAACCCCGTCCACGCTTCACAGCTTTCCAGCCAAAAAACTTGCACTGCCACCCTTTTTCAGCCTATATTGCTGACTGAGGCACTGATATTTATCTTGACACTGCGCAGGGGGACTTGACCTATGACCTTGACGGATTACACCGAAATGGCAGCAGACCTGCAGAGGGTGGTGGGAGAGAAGTTCAGGCAGGACCGGGAAATCTTAAATGTACCAGGGGTCTCCATGGCCTGCAGAATAGACGAGCACTACTTTCTGGCCCTGGAATCCATGCTCCTGAAAAATCTTGGCATGTGGGCGGCGGTATTACCTTCAAGAGTTCTTGAGGCATTGATCAAAACCGGAAATATGCTTACCTGTCCGCCCCACAGAGAGCACAGTCTGGACCTTCGCACCACCTGGGAGGGCCTGGGGCGCTTTGCCGGAATAAAAGCCTGTTTTGTTCAGGCTGATTTCTTCGACCGGGCCCTGAAAATATACGCCGGCCGGATCCGGCCTCTGCCCCTTGGCAATCTCTACGTAAACGCAGATGACCGCCCTGAGGTGGAAAAGTTTTTCAAGGGCAAAACACCGCCTGCATCCTGGCTTTACCAGGAACAACCAGGATAAAAAGGTCAGGATTATACACATGAGCATGCAGGCAGTATTTTGCGGAGTGGGTGAGGCTTTCGACGAAAACCTGCCCAACACCAGCATCCTGGTCCAGGTAAAGGAAGATAAGAACAGCCGGTCAGCCCTTCTGGACTGCGGCTTTACCGCCGCATCCGCCTTCTGGGGTTGCAGCGATGATCCTCTGGATCTGGACGCTATATGGATATCGCATCTGCACGGGGATCACTTTCTGGGTCTGCCCCAGCTCCTGCTGCGTTTCAGCGAGCACGCCAGGATAAAACCTTTGCAGATAAGCGGGGTGTGCGGCGCATCCTCGGCAGTAAAACAGGCCATGGAGCTTGCCTATCCAGGCAAGTGGGATCGCCTGGGTTTTGAGATCGAATTTACAGAGGCTTCTTCACGGGATACTTTTCAGCTGGCGGGCATGCAGGCCCGGGCCGTGCCCATGGAGCACCCGGTTCCAAGCCTGGGAATAAAGCTTCATGCAGAGAACAGGAGCTTGTTTTATACAGGAGACGGCCGGCTGGAAAAAAGCTTCTGGCCTGTGCTTGACGGATGCGATCTGGCCATATGCGAGGCCTTCGCCCTGGAGGGGGACATGCCCGGTCACAGCAGCGTGTCCCGGGTGTTATCCATGGCCGGCCTGGCAGGGGTCAGGCAGACAGCCCTGGTGCATATGCAGCGTGATGAGCGTGCAACGCATAAAGATAGTCTGCAGAAGTATTTTGATCAGGCTCAAGTGACAGGATTTATGCCTGAGCCGGGAGACAGGGTCGAGCTGTAAAAAAAGGGGCCTGGGTAACTATTCACAATCTGATAAATTTGGTCAATCTATGCGCACCGCTGATATCCAGGGTCCGGGGGCTTTGCAAACTGGGCGTAAACTGTCTGAACGACGTAGGAAGCGTTAATCAAAACCGTAAAACACCGAAGTTGATTTAGAGCAGGCTATGTAAGATATTCTGGATTAAAAACTCGTGTAAAGGTTTTGATCTACGCTTCAGTAGGAGTGAGTTTTTACGTCCTGTTTGCGAAGTCCTCGGACCCTGGTGAATGGTTACGGACCGGGCGGATAACCCGGTCCTTTTTGGTATATTCAAGACGAAGAGCAGGGGCTTTTTAGTACATTCCGCCCATGCCTCCCATTCCGCCCATGCCGCCCATGCCGGCAGGGGCTCCTCCGCCTTCTTTCTTGTCTTCGGGCTTATCAGCAATGGCCGCCTCTGTGGTCATGAGTAGAGAGGCTACAGAGGAAGCATTCTGCAGGGCGATGCGGGTGACCTTCTTGGGGTCGATGACGCCTGCTGCAATGAGGTCTTCGTACTGGCCTGTGGCGGCGTTGAAGCCGTTGCCGTCCTTGCTGTCCTTGACCTTTTCAATGATGAGCGCACCTTCAAAACCGGCATTGATGCAGATCTGGCGCAAGGGCTCAACCATGGCCTTGCGTACGATGTCCACGCCGGAAGTCTCGTCGTCGTCATCGGCCTTGACACTGTCCAGGGAGGGCAGGGCACGGATGTAGGCCACGCCTCCGCCGGGGACGATGCCTTCTTCAACAGCTGCCCGGGTGGCGTTGAGGGCGTCTTCGACCCTGGCTTTCTTTTCTTTCATTTCGGTTTCAGTGGCTGCGCCTACATTGATGACTGCCACGCCGCCCACGATCTTGGCCAGGCGCTCCTGCAGCTTTTCACGGTCATAGTCGGAAGTGGTTTCATCAATCTCGGCCCGGAGCTGTTTTACCCTGGCCTTGATGTCTTCGGCCTTTCCGGCACCATCCACTATTGTTGTGTTTTCCTTGTCAATGACAACACGCTTGGCACTGCCCAGTTCATTGACTGTGGCGTTTTCCAGTTTGAATCCCACGTCCTCGGAGATTACCTGGCCACCGGTGAGGATGGCGATATCCTGGAGCATGGCCTTGCGGCGCTCGCCGAAGCCGGGGGCCTTGACTGCGGTTACCTGCAGGGTGCCGCGCAGCTTGTTTACCACCAGAGTGGCCAGGGCTTCGCCTTCGATGTCTTCAGCAATTATTACCAGGGGCTTGCTCATTTTGGCCACCTGCTCCAGTACGGGCAAGAGATCCTTCATGGCGGAGATCTTTTTCTCGCAGATGAGGATCATGGGGTCGTCCATCTCGGATACCATTTTTTCAGCATCTGTGACAAAGTAGGGGGAAAGGTAGCCGCGGTCGAACTGCATGCCTTCCACCACGTCTAAGGTGGTTTCCAGGCCCTTGGCCTCTTCTACGGTGATGACGCCTTCCTTGCCCACCTTGTTCATGGCTTCGGCGATAATGTTGCCGATGGTGGGGTCAGAGTTGGCGGAAATAGTGCCTACCTGGGCGATTTCCTTCTGGTCCCTGGTGGGTTTGGTGATGTTTTCCAGCTCTTTTACAACGGATTCCACAGCCTTTTCAACGCCGCGTTTGATAGCCATGGGGTTGCGTCCGGCAGCTACGAGCTTGATGCCCTCGTTGAATATGGCCTGGGCCAGTACAGTGGCTGTGGTGGTGCCGTCCCCAGCCACATCGCTGGTCTTGGAGGCGACTTCCTTGACCATCTGGGCGCCCATGTTTTCGAACTTGTCTTCCAGTTCTATCTCCTTGGCCACGGTTACACCGTCCTTGGTGATGGTGGGGGCGCCGAAGGATTTTTCAATGACCACGTTGCGGCCCTTGGGTCCCAGGGTGACCTTGACCGCCCTGGCCAGCTGGTCCATGCCCTTCTGGAGTTTTTCTCTTGCTTTAACGTCGAACAGTACCTGCTTGGCAGACATATGGATTCCTCCTTAAGAAATTTGGATTTTTTGTTACTCGATAATTGCCAGGATGTCGTCTTCGCGCATGACCAGATGTTCTACATCATCGATCTTGACTTCTGTGCCGGCATACTTATTGAAAAGGACTTTGTCCCCGGTCTTGACGGTCATGGGGATGTTTTTGCCGTCATCACCGGTCTTGCCGGGGCCTGCAGCCACCACTTCGCCCTTTATGGGCTTTTCCTTGGCTGTGTCCGGGATGATGATTCCTCCCTTGGTCACTTCCTCTTCTTCAAGGCGTTTGACCAGTACGCGATCATGCAACGGCTTCAAGTTCATAACTGTTACCTCCATTTAAATTTTTTGTATGGTTTCGTTGAAAACGCTTAGATATATAATGAAGTTGTTAGCACTCGTCAAGAGCGAGTGCTAACATTTTATAAATTTTTTTTCATGACCATGCCTCTGCCTGTGTTTCCAGGCTGTTGTGGTTTGACATCGCAGGCTTTTTGGGGCAGGCAGTTTTGTTTGCAGGCTATATTTCATGACAAAAAGGAGAAGGGATGCTGGATATAAAGTTTGTTCGCAAGAACCCGGACCTGGTGGCCAAAAGCATCAAAGACAGGGGCGCAGCCCAGGATCTGGATGATTTTTTAAAGCTGGAGCAGCAAAGAAGGGAGTTGACCCAGAGAGTTCAGGATCTCAAGACCAGGCGCAACCAGGCATCCCAGGAAGTGGCCCTGGCCAAGAGGGAGGGTCGCGATGCGGCCCAGGCCATGGAAGGTTTGTCCGAGCTTTCCGATAAAATCAAAGAGCTGGATGGGGAACTCAAGGGCCTGGACAGGCAGGTTCATGAGTGGCTTCTGAGTGTGCCCAATATTCCGGCCGGGGATGTGCCGGTGGGCAGCGACGAGGATGACAACCAGGTGGTCAGAACCTGGGGGGAAAAACCGGTCATGGATTTTCAGCCCCGGGAGCACTGGGACCTGGGTGTCGAGCTGGGGGGGCTGGATTTTGAGCATGCAGCCAAAATGACCGGGTCAAGGTTTGTCATGTACGTGGGATGGGGAGCGCGTCTGGAGCGGGCTCTTATAAATTTCATGCTGGATGTTCAGACCGGGGAGCATGGCTATATGGAGACCATGCCTCCCATGATCGTCAACCGCGACAGCATGACCGCCACCGGACAGCTGCCCAAGTTTGCAGACGACCTGTTCAAGCTGGAGAACTGGGAATATTACCTTATACCCACGGCCGAGGTTCCCCTGACCAACATACACAGGGGGGAAGTCCTGCAGGAGGATCAACTGCCTCTGGCCTATACGGCTTTTACCGGGTGTTTTCGCTCCGAGGCCGGATCTCACGGCAAAGATACCAGGGGTATCATCCGGCAGCACCAGTTCAACAAGGTGGAGTTAGTGCGCTTTGCCCATCCTGACGATTCTTTTAAGCAGCTGGAGCTTTTGCTGGGACATGCTGAAGAAATACTCAAGCGCCTGGGCCTTCACTACCGGGTGGTAAATCTCTGCACCGGAGATCTCGGATTCGGCGCAGCCAAGACCTATGATATAGAGGTCTGGCTACCGGGGCAGGGTAAATATCGTGAGATTTCCTCGTGCTCCAATTTTACGGATTTTCAGGCCAGGCGGGGTGATATAAGGTTCAAGCCGGCCCAGGAAAAGAAAAGCCGCCTGGTGCATACCCTCAATGGCTCCGGACTGGCTGTCGGACGCGCCCTGGTGGCCATCATGGAAAACTGTCAGCAAAAGGACGGAAGTATTGTGATCCCTGAGGTCCTGAGGCCTTACACAGGAGGCATGGACATCATCAGAAAGCCATAAGCCGGATTTTTTGTTGACAAGTTCAACCGGGATGAGTATCTTTATTTGTTTCCAAAGGGGGGCCGTTAACTCAGCTGGTAGAGTATCTGCCTTTTAAGCAGAGAGTCGCAGGTTCGATCCCTGCACGGCCCACCACCCAGAGCGTCCCCATCGTCTAGCGGCCTAGGACGTCGGCCTCTCACGCCGAAAACAGGGGTTCAAACCCCCTTGGGGACGCCAATAAAATCAAGAGCTTACGTTTCTGTTCCCAAGAACAGTCTTACTGGAAACGGTTTTGGAAACGGTTTCAACCTGGCCTGGTTTTTTGATAGCTTGCTGATACAGTCAGTCATTAATGTCGAGAAAACCTTTCCCTGTTTCTTCATACTTTTACCGCCTGTAGCTGTTTTCGAACTGCCAGAACTCTCCAGGAGCAACGACAGGCAATCCTCGGTATTGCGCAAGAAGAAGCAGGTCCTTGTCACCAGTTACGATACAATCTGCCGAAGCTGCCAAGGCCAGCGCCAATACGTTGTCGTCATCGCGGTCACGGCAGACTCGCTCAGACAGCGGCTCCGGTGAATGCATAACCGCCCTGGTGTGGACAAGCGCGGCAGCGGCTGCAGCCTCTTCGGCTGTGAACCCGAACTTGGATACCAGATTGGTCTCAAACTCGTTAAGGATGAAGTCTGATATGAATATGGTGTGTCTGAGAGCGCAGTGCTCCAGCAGTTCATGGCAGGTGCCGCGAGCTATGAAAGCGGCAATGAGGACATTGGTGTCGAGGACAAGCTTCAAGAGACTTTCTCGAATACGTCTTCGTCAGTGAAGACCCCTCGTTCAGCCGCTTTCTGGACCATTCTGCCCCGCAGATCCCTGAATCGCCTCAGGAACAGGTAATCACGCAGAGATTGCTGGACAATCGCGCTCCGAGAAACGCCGTCTTCCTGCGATGTCCTGTCGAGTTCCTGGCGGACATCTTCTGGAATGCTGATGGTGAGAGTGCTTCTCATGCCTTCTACCCCCCTTTCTTCTGCCTCAATTGTATTAAATTTTATTACACCAGGGACGGAATTCTGTCAAGTCTCCTCTTGAAAAATACATAGACTGACCTCTTTGCCAGGGTCGGGCCGAAGAAAGTTTTTTGCACCGATATCTCCTGAATCGATAAAATACCTGCATCAGTATCTGAAACGCTGACAGCCTGAGCTTGTCCCTGCAACGACCCTTGATATTAATCATATACTGATAAGCCTGATTCTGTTTCTGCGTCAGGATTTTCTGCACCTGACAGCAAGGCGTCCCAGGGCTCTTGGGCTCCTGCCTGCCCTGGGCTGGCCGCTGCTCATCTTTCTGGCCCTGCTGGGCATGTGATGGGCGGCTGCAGGAGGAGGGTGTTGTACTGCAGCCGACTGCACTATCACCAAAGGCCGAGGAGCACTGGAATAAAGGATAGGGAACTGTTTTCGGCTCCCTGTTTCACTGCATTGGACGTAGGGAAAGAAAGGGCTTGCATGCTGCTTGAGTCTGGCTTATAAAATAGGGGAAAAGGAGATGCCCATGTCCACCGAGCCATTTACTCAAGAACAGATCAGCTTTCTAAAGGAGCATATGTCCCAGTGGCTTGCGGAACAGAGCCTGGGCAAACCGCCCATGGTTTATGAAATCGAGTTGCGGGAGCGTATGGTCCGGGTGGAGGAAGAGCTGAGAAATCAGAGGGAGCTGATCCAGTATATCATCGAACAGATGGATAAACGCTTTGAGCAGGTGGATAAGCGCTTTGAGCAGGTCGATAAGCGCTTTGAGCAGGTCGATAAGCGTTTTGAAGAGATGCGCCAGGACATGAATTCGCGCTTTGAACAGGTGGATAAGCGTTTTGAACAAGTGGATAAGCGCTTTGAACAGTTTGACCAGCGCTTTATGGCCCTTACCAAACGCATGGACCGCCTGCTGATCTGGTCCTTCGGGACTACTGTAACCGTGGGCGGGTTGATCGTTGCCATCCTGAAACTTACCTGATTGAACACTGTCCAACCGGGCATGCCTCTATGGGGTATGTACCGGCCAAGGACAAAACCGTCATCATAGTCACTGGTATTCTGTATTTTTTTCGGATAGTACTTGCTGGTCTCAGAGACCTGGCCCGGAATCTTAGAACTCTTGCTAA
This sequence comes from Desulfonatronospira thiodismutans ASO3-1, assembly GCF_000174435.1. Taxonomy (NCBI): domain Bacteria; kingdom Pseudomonadati; phylum Thermodesulfobacteriota; class Desulfovibrionia; order Desulfovibrionales; family Desulfonatronovibrionaceae; genus Desulfonatronospira; species Desulfonatronospira thiodismutans. Next base: position 314,300 of record NZ_ACJN02000003.1, on the reverse strand, counting down.
AAAAAACGGTCCATCAAAGCTGATTTTCAGCCTGTCATCGATGACCTGGCTATACTCAGGTTGGCGCTCACAAATGTCCCAGTTCTTCCGTTTTCTTGCAATAAAGAGCCGGAGGAGCGAAGAAATTCATCACCATTGACATTTGCCAGAAAATGAATACATTGACTACATGTATTCATAACAGGAGGGTAAAAAAATGCCTACTTCTGTCCGATTGCCAAACGAATATGAGCAAAGACTGGATTATCTGGCCAAACAAACGGGGCGCTCCAAAGCGTTTTATATCAAACAACTTATCATGGAACACCTTGATGACCTTGAAGATGTTTACTTGGCTGAACAAAGGCTGGAGCAACTGCGGCAAGGCAATGATGAACTGATAAATGGCGATGAGTTCTGGAGCGGATTAGATGTGGACGATTAAGTATCTTAAATCCGCTAGGAAAGATGTCCAAAAAATTGACCCTCAAATCCGTAAGCGAGTCCGGGAATATTTGGAGCAACGGATTGCCAGGCTTGAGAATCCACGTCAGCTCGGTGAGCCACTTAAAGGACAGTTGACCAAGCTATGGCGTTACCGAGTTGGAGACTACCGGATTGTTTGTGAACTGCGAGATCACGAGCTGATTGTGGTTCGGATAGGACATAGAAAAAATGTGTATAAAAACTACGACCTTGAGCTGTAGCAATATAATGATCTTCCCCCACCACATCATTCCATGATGCGGGCAAATGCCTCAACTGCTGCGACGAATCATAAAAATATACGCGATGTTTTACCCGGGATTTACGGTAACCCATGAGCTCAAACTCACAGCCGCCAAGTAGAGACTGTCCCTTATGTTGCGAGTTCTCCCGGGGCGTAGGCCCCTATGGGCCGGAGGCTGTCCCTTGACTCCCGGCTTTCAGCTGCTCCGGTTTCATATACGAACTGCCTGAACTTGCAGACAATCTTTTGCGGGTCAAACTCGTTCCATTCCTTGAGGCCAAAATCTATGGATAAGAATCCGTCTTTGTTCCCAGCTTGAACATGGGTGTCTTTTCGGCAAGCCTGCGTGAAAAATTTGAGGGCCTGGGGTAACGAATCCCAGAATGCCTGAATCCAAAATGTTTGATCCTTGACATGGAGCTAAAGGATTAATTATTCTCACACTTATAACACATAAGGAACGTCAGTGTGAGGGAGGTGACAATGAATATTACTTTATCCGCGGACAAAGAGCTTATCCAGAAGGCAAGGGAGTACGCTGCCCAGCGGGGAACAAGCCTCAATCAGCTGATCCGGGAATATCTGGAACATACAGCTGCAATGGGAGACAAGGAGTCCAGTGCCCGGGAGTTTGAGCGGCTGGCCAGAGAGTGCGGCGGAACAAGTCCGGAAGGATATGTTTTCGACCGCGAAGATGCTCATGCCCGGGTCTGAACACATTTAAGAACTTCCGTGTCTTTCCGGACTTGCCCCGTGTATTTTCTTTTAATACACTGAGGTGTTCCGCCTGCCCCGCTTGCCCCATGAAATGCACGAAGTGCCGGCTCTGCCGATTTCACAGGGGTAGCTCAGCCTTGTGATGGTTCTGGGGTGGGTAATATCTCTTCTCTGTGGACGCGGAGCGCTGGGGACAATAGTGAAAGGGCCATCAGGGACAGGCACTGTTGCCGACCTCAAACCGTAAAACGGCCGGACTATCTGGTGGCAAAAGAGCCAGCCCTCTTATCAGGGCAACCGCTTGAAGCCCGCCAAATCAAAATGACGATCAAACGTAAACACTTGCGGGACATGCTTAGATGTCATGAGCGCAAAGGAGACGCAGTCTGTGAAGGACACGACTTGATCAGAAAATTTTGCGAACAGCTTCAGAGCACGCAGCTCATCCTCTCTGTCGGGCCGCCATATCTGGAAAGCATGTGATGCATAGATGTTATTCAGCCGCTCGGCGGCAAAGATATTGCCGGTTCTTCTTCCCAGCAGAGTAGCGGTTTCGTTCAGCACAAGACTGCTTGTGGCAAGTCTTTCATGGCTTTTTTCCAGTTCGGCCCATATATTCAACGCATGCTGATGAAACTGGTCTTTGAGGAGATAACGCGCCAGTAATGGACCAGTATCAACGAATATCATGAGACTCGCCATAAAGATATTCATCGTGTTCAGCGCTAAAATCGGGAGGGGAATCGCCCTGATAAACAGCCTTGTCCGCGTAAAAGCAGTCCTGCAAGCCATTGCCGGCTTCAGTGCTGTCAATTTCCTTTTGCAGGGCTTCCCGGATGAGCTGTCCTAAGGAGACTCCCATTTTCCTGGACTTGCTGTACGCCCGAATCTTCAATTCCCGGGGAAGCATAATTGTTGTGCGTTGCATATGATCACCTTTCATTATGTAGCCATAATATTTCATGCATAACTTTTCGTCAAGCAGAACGTTTTCAAGTTCCTTGAACCTGCTGTCATAGATCTGCCGGATCAAGTCCTCCTCTGCGACGTTTTCGCCTTCCGCGCGAGGCGTTCTTTATTTCCATTTGGTGGCACAATCCTGTCTGAAAAATGATGAATGCGGAATGATGAATTGGGGAATTGGGGAATTCAGGAAACTCAGGCTAAGTGGGGACGATAAAATAATCAAACAGCTGAATCACTGCCATGCAGCTGGTCTCTGAGCCATCTTTTCAGGGATTCAAGCACAAGCACGATATCTCCAAGATGGTCAGTGCATATTGTCCGGATTTCTTCATCGGAAACGTCATGGTAAAAATGCACCATGCGATTTCTGTATCCAGCCATGATCCGGAAAAGTTGAGCCTGGCTCTCAGTTATGACTTGTTCTTTGGCCAGGGCTGGTCCGATTTCTTTGTACTCTTCAACTGCACGACGGAATTTCTTGGCCAGAATATGTCTGCCCAGATCAAGCAGGGCTTCCAGGGCACGGCGCAGACATGACTCACAGGCCAGGGCGTTCCGGGAATCCGCAAAAAACTCATCCCGGTTCTCAATGGGAAGCTCCCTGATCTTCTCCAGCATGGTTTCGACCCATTGCACCCTGTCAGCAACAACACGTCTGGAAATCCCGTCCCTGGTCATGCGTCTTCTCCAAAAAGCAGGCGCAGCCTCTCCCGGTGAAAGGGCATCAGATCTCCGGCTCTTCTAAGGACATAAAGATCGTATTCATCAGCCTGATATTCATCCGCCGCATAGAGTCTTTCTCCCTGGATGACTCTTGACGCCAGAAAAGGGGGTGCTTCCGGCAGAATAACCAGGTCAACCCGGCTGACCTGAAAAAAATCTTCCAGCCTGATGCAAAGCTCAACCTTCTCTCTTGGAGATGGATAAAAGCCGGGTATGGGCAGCACCCCGATATCCAGGTCTGACTGGGAAGCACACATTTCCTGGATTTCCTGCCTCAGCCAGGAAAGGGTCTCCTTTGCCCTGCTGCCGAAAGCGTACATAATGGATATGGAAAATTGCCGGCAGATAACGGCCAGATGTTCTTCCCGAGAACCTGTATTATTTTCTATAGATGAAGACATGAGTTGTTTTCCGCATTATTTCTCGTTGCCATGTCCGGCTTGCTGCCAGTTGGAGACTGAGCCAGAGTTCTGATTTTGACCTTGTTTGTTCAATACATTGTAATCCTGGCGGGCAAGCCTGGCAAGCTGAACCTGCAAAAAGTCAGTTTTTTTGTTTCTTTTATAATGTTCACCCGCCTTGGATTGACAGAGCCTGGGAACAATAAAGAGGCCCCTGCGGGGCAAAGAGACTGCCCACGGAACACACAGAATACACGGAATGCCCGGAATTTGCGTTGCTTTGCAACGCTTCAGACTTTTCCGTGTCCTTCCGGGTGTTCCGTGGGCAATATCTCTTCTCAGTGGGCACAGAGCGTCCGGGGGGAGTTCTTCCGCGACCCGCAGAACCAAGTGTGCCAGGAATTCAGTTTTTTCAAACTGCAGTTTTAAAAAAACTTAGTTAAATTCAAAGTGGACTTTCAATTTAATTTAACTTAATTAAGCATGATGTCAATGAATACAACCGTCATCCACCGCCATGCCCTTGAGGATTTACGCAGGGATATCCATCGTCCGGAGGTTGCCTTTTTAATCGGCCCCCGCCAGGCAGGCAAAACCACCCTCATGCAGATTATTCAGAAGGAACTCAAGGATGCCGGGGAAAATACTGTCTTTCTAAGCCTGGATTATGACCAGGATCGAGTTTTTTTTGATTCTCAGCAGCACCTGCTCAAAAAGATAGAACTGGAGACAGGAAAATCAGGATTTGTTTTCATTGACGAGATAGGACGCTTAGATAACGCCGGCATCTTTTTAAAGGGGCTTCAGGACATGGGCCTGCCCTACAAATTCATTGTTTCCGGGTCCGGCAGCGTAGACCTCAGGGCTGGAATCAGGGAATCGATGCTGGGCCGCAAACGGATTTATGAAATATCCCCCCTTAACCTTCTTGAGTTTGTAAATTTTAAGACAGATTACCAGTACTCGGAGCGATTATCGGATTTTTTTGCACTGGAGCATGCCAGGTCAGAGGATATTCTGCTGGATTATATGAATTTTGGAGGTTATCCGCGTGTTGTGCTGGAGTCTTTAGCCCGGGAAAAAAACAGGGAGATGGACGAAATATATCAGGGCTACATAATCCGGGATATCGCCTACCTGCTGAAGGTTGAGAAGATCGAGTCCTACAGCCGGTTGATCAGGACTCTGGCGGATCAGGCAGGACAAATCATAAATTACTCGGAATTGTCTTCTACCCTGGGGATTTCTCTGCCCACTGTAAAAAATTATTGCTGGTACGCTGAAGAGACTTATATCCTGCAGAGAATCAGTCCATTCTACAGGAATCTTCGCAGTGAGATCACCAAGGCTCCGACAGTTTACTTTCATGATCCCGGCCTGCGTAATTTCGCTCTGGGTATTTTCGGCAATCTCCACAGGCCCGATGACCTGGGCTTTGTCTTTCAGAATCTTGTCTACCTGATCCTGCGGGAAAAGATCAGGTTTACCGGAGCAAGTATCCATTTCTGGAGAACGACCGCTAAAACCGAAATTGACTTTATTGTGGATACAGGTCGAGAAGTTATACCCATTGAAGTCAAGTTCCAGAATATGGACAAGCCCTCGGTGCCAAGAGCATTTGACAGTTTTATATCCAGATATTCCCCATCCTGTTGCCTGGTGGTTAATAAGAAACTGCAGACCACCATCCGGCGGCATGGTACTGAAGTCCGTTTTGTAACCATCTGGGACCTGTTGCTTGAGGATTTACCAATAAATACCTGATATATTTTTGGCTCTACGTTCTTTGCTGATCAGGAACTACGAACCAGGAACCAAAGTAAGCCACGCGGACAAAGAGGCCCCTGCGGGGGCACAAGAAACTGCCCACCCCGGTTGAATGGAAGAAATTCAGCCTTGTGAAGGTACTGGGGTGGGCAAAATCTCTTCTTAACGAGGATCCAGACTCATCTCTAATAAAAAGACAAATTTGACTTTACATGTCTTTGAGAAAAAGATAGATATTGCGCATGCAGACTATAATAGATCAGCTGATAGCTGATTTTCATGAACGGGAACTGCCGGATGTGACCCCAAGGCAGGCCGGGCTGCCCTGGCTTCCGGGCAAGATCGATACCGTGATCGGGATGCGCAGGTCCGGCAAAACATGGTTTCTGTATCAAGTCATGGGCGATCTGATCAAAGAAGGGTTTCCTGCACAAGCTGCGCTTTACCTCAATTTTGAAGACGAGCGCCTCATGCCTATGACCGCCTCAGATCTGCAACAGATACCGGACACCTTTTACCGGCGTTATCCACAGCTAAAAGAAAGACAGTGCGTGTATTTTTTTGATGAGATTCACAATGTTCAGGGCTGGGAACTTTTCGTCCGCAGGCTGCTTGATTCAGAAAATGCCCACATCTGCCTGACCGGATCATCCGCCAGACTTTTGAGCACCGAGATTGCAACCAGTCTGAGAGGACGCTCTCTGACCACGGAAATCTTTCCTTTCAGCTTTTCTGAATTCCTGGCGCATGAGGGTATAGATACCAGCATGGACAGGCAGCCGGGTTCCAGACGTCGGGCATTGCTGGAAAACCGTTTTATATCCTATCTATCCGCTGGTGGATTCCCGGAAATTCAGGGACTTGATGATGAGTATCGCATCCGGGTGCTGCAGGAATATCTGGATGTTGTGGTCCTGCGGGACCTGGTGGAACGTCGCGGGATTTCCAATGTTGTTGCCCTGCGGTATTTGATCCGGCACCTGATGAACTCGCCTGCCGGGCTGTTCAGTGTGCAGAAATTCTACAATGATCTGAAATCACAAGGTATAGCCTGCGGTAAGAACACCCTGCACGAGTTTTTTGACTACCTGGCTGATACCTATCTTTTTTTCCCGGTCTGCATTCATTCGGGCTCAGAGCGCTCCAGGATGGTCAACCCCAGAAAGGTTTACGCGGTGGATACCGGTATGATCCGGGCCTGTTCCCGGAGCACTTCTCCCGACTGGGGCCGTCTTCTGGAAAATCTTGTGTTCATGGAACTGCGCCGTAGAACACAGTGGATCGAATACTACCGCACACAGAGCGGGCGCGAAGTGGATTTTTATGTCCAGGATACCTCCGGAAAAATCAGCCTGATCCAGTCAGCAGCGTGGATGGAGGATAAAAAGACGGCCCAGCGGGAAATAACAGCATTGTCTGAAGCCATGCGGGAATGTCAGGTTCCTGAGGCCTGCATAGTGACTTTTAATACTGAAAAGTACGTTGATACCGATGCAGGGCTCATACATGTGCTCCCGGCCTGGAAGTGGGCCCTTGTACAGTAGCCGGAGAAAATGGTGTGAACGGCCGGCTCAGAATGCGGGTCAGGGGCCATTCGTTATGTTTGTTGCTGCAGCATTCATATTTTCCGGGCGTAGTCCGGAAAAAGATTAATCAGTCTGTTGTCCAGGCTGAAAAAGGCTCTTGCCTTTCTGTCCCTGGCCATTTCGACAAATAGAAGATCTGCAAAGTCGCCTTCCATTCTGTAACGTAGGCTTGCCACCTGGACAGCGGTTCGATTTTCCACCTCATAAGTCGGAGATGACAAAAGTGCGTCCAGAAGATGAGCGATATCAGTGCGTTGAAAGCCGTAACCCTTAGAAAGAACCCAGACCATCTCCAGCAGAACCCCGGACAGAAGCAATACTTTCTCTCCCCGGTTCTCTGCATCACTGACCAGGCGTCTGGCTCTGGCGGCCTGTGCTTGATCATCCTCCACGCCCAGCCGCACTAAAGCATTAGTGTCCAGAGCTATCATACACCTGTCCCGCGACTGCCCGCTTCAAGCCTTTGTTCTTTTATGACCTCATTCATTTCTTCAATGCTCAGAGCATCCTTGCGCGTCCTGGGTTTGTCACTGAGCATGCCGAATATTTCCGAAGCAGGTTTATCACAGGATCTGATGAGAACCAGGCCATTGCCGAGATCAGTAAAACTGACCCTGCCGGCGGAACCGATCCCCATACTGTCCCTGATATCCCTGGGAATAGTCACCTGTCCCTTACTGGTCACCTTGCTTTCCAAAGCCATTTCTTACCTCCCTCATAAAATCATTACTTTAAGCACAAAAGTAAGAAATACCCAGAGAATTGTCAACAAACAAGTAGTTCCTTTACATCTCGCGCTTGACGCGAAGTGTAAAATAAAGGGCATTGGTTTTACACTTCCGGCAAAGCGCGGAGTGTAAAGACAGGGGTGCGGTGCAACCAGTCCAGAGGTGTCCGGCTCACAGAGACTTGCCCTTGTTGTAAAAAATGAATAGAAAAAGATCTGTAGAGGCAGAACATGGCTGCCTTTACATATTGCGCTTGACGCGAATTGTAGCGAATTGTAAAGTGAAATCAAGCTGTTGTACACAATGGGCAAAGCGCATAATGTCAGGAATTCAGGATTTACTGTTTCCCAATACTGGCAGCGTGCTCCCTATGCCCCAGGCATACAATCTTGACCGTGAGTTTTTTTAGGACAAAGTGTGGGTAAATTGTGCGCACAGGAGGCAGGCATGGAAAACACCACCCGGAAACAGCCGGTTAATTTACGCCTCAGGGGCGATCTTTTGCACAAGGCGCGCTCCAGTAACATCAACCTGTCCCAGACCTTGGAACAAAGCCTGCAAAAGATCCTCAAAGAGCAGGATCGTCTGACCTGGATGAAAGAAAACCGGGAGGCCATGGAAGCGGCTAACCGTTATGTGGATGAGCATGGCTTGTGGAGTGATGGCTCCAGGATGTTCTGATGCCTCAGTTCGATGTTTACAAGAGCCGGAGCAAGAAGGTTGAGTTACTGCTCGATCTGCAGGATGACATGCTGAAAAATCTTTCGACTCGTGTGGTCGCTCCTTTGGTTCCTCCCAACATGTTAACCCCGCGGATGAATATTGTAAATCCTGTGTTAATCTTAAACGGCAGGGAATATATTCTTCTTACCCATTTGCTGGCCGCTGTTAAAAGCAACACACTGGGCAAAAACATAGGTTCTGTCTCTGAACAGCGCAACCAGATCGTTGCTGCCCTGGATATGCTCTTCACCGGTATCTGATGCACTCCTGTCCTTTTCACCGCCAATCATCTACTGTGATCTGGATTTAATTTGAAATATCTGACACCTGGACCCTAATTTACACCATGCGCTTGACGCGAAGTGTCAAATGAAGGGGCTTGGTTTTACACTTCCGGCAAAGCGCTAAGGGATCGGGAATTGGGGAATGATGAATGATGAATGATGAATGATGAGTGATGAATGCGGAATGATGAATTGGGGCAGAGCTCATGGGGCATAGGGCATGGGAGATTGGGGGATTGAGGAATTGAGGGATTGGGGGATTGAGGAATTGAGGGATTGGGGGATTGAGGGATTGGGGAAGAAGGCATGGGGCATAGAACATGGGGAAGAAGGCATGGGGGTATGTGAGTGAGGAAGAGGGCTTTGAGCATTGAGCCATGATCTTGAGGCAGGGAGAAGAATGTGGAGGTGTATGGGAGTATCCCCACTTTACGCGGGCATTAAATTGACTTTGTATACCTTTTGTCATAAATTAACATAATGAAGTCCTTTAAATGGAACACGGAAAAAAACCAGCTCTTGGCTAAAGAGAGGGGGATTACGTTTGAAGAGATAGTACAAGGGATTGAAGCAGGAAACAAGGTCGTTGAAGTGGATCACCCTGATCAAAAAAGGTATCCTGGTCAAAAAATCATGATTGTGGATATGCAAGGATATGCTTATCTGGTTCCTTTTGTGTTTGACGGACAGGGTGATATATTTTTGAAACAATTATCCCGAGCAGAAAGGCGACCAAAAAATATTTGGGAGGGGTGGATGAGTGAAGATAATAAAAAGATGAATCTGGACGGATATGAGAGTGAGATTCTGGAGGCGTATGAGCAGGGCCGGCTCAGCCCCTCGTATTCTCAAACCGATTTCCAGGCAGTAGCCAGAAACACTATGAAAAAGACCCGCAAGATCAATATACGTATATCGGAAAACGATCTGAACGCATTGCAGCGAAAGGCTGCCCGGGAAGGCATACCGTACCAGACTTTAATCGGAAGTGTTCTGCATAAATATGCCAGCGGTTTTCTGAAAGAATCCCCGGAGTGATGGGTGTGTGGATCACAGCTCACCGACTATTGACAACGAATCCCAGAATGCCTGAATCTAAAATGTTTGATCCTTGACATGGAGCTGAAGGATTAATTATTCTCACACTTATAACACATAAGGAACGTCAGTGTGAGGGAGGTGACAATGAATATTACTTTATCCGCGGACAAAGAGCTTATCCAGAAGGCAAGGGAGTACGCTGCCCAGCGGGGAACAAGCCTCAATCAGCTGATCCGGGAATATCTGGAATATACAGCTGCAATGGGAGACAAGGAGTCCAGTGCCCGGGAGTTTGAGCGGCTGGCCAGAGAGTGCGGCGGAACAAGTCCGGAAGGATATGTTTTCGACCGCGAAGATGCTCATGCCCGGGGGGAAGACGGGCCATGAAAAGGTGTTTCATAGATTCCAACATTGTGGTCTATGCCAATGACACCCGGGCCAAGTCCAGGCAATCGCGGGCTATAGAGACCATCAGCGCTTGCATGAGGGCCGGAAATGGGTTTATCTCCATCCAGGTTCTTCAGGAGTACGCAAACATTGCTCTTAAAAAACTCAATCAGGATACTCCGGTGGTCATGAGACAGCTCAGGCTCCTTGAAATCCTGAGAATGGTAACGCCGGCACCCAGGTTGGTCCGCCGCGCTGTAGAGCTTTCCAAATCCTATCAAATCTCTTTTTGGGACGCGGGGATAATAGCTGCTGCTGAAAGTGCCGACTGTGAGGTCATTTTTTCGGAAGACTTGAGCATTGCTCAGTATTATGCCGGGATTGTCGTGCTCAATCCTCTGGAAGACGGATTCGATTTGTCTGAATACATCTCTGTCTAAGCTTGATTTGGTGGTAACTATTCAGACGGAGAAAAAAAGATGGGGTTAAATGGACGCTCACAATACCCTTGGGAGCAGATCAAAAAACAGGACAGATTCACGTTTCTGTCACAACAATCACATCAATTGTCATGGGCTAAAAAACCTGCTTTACTATGAGCCAGGGATTAAATAGAACACTTCTTGTGTCATCCTGCATATTATGGATGTCTCAGGGACATTGAATGCTGTACATGTCCAGCCCGGGCAGGTTTGTGGCTGCCTGCTGTATTCCAGCTTTTGATTGCACTGCTGTCAGCGCGTGATCCCCGGTGACTCCGGACATAACCCTGTGAGGCTTAAACATTGATCCTTAGCCTGCTTTTTCTTACAGCCGGCCTGCTGGCCCTGGCCTGCGGGATTGTGGTTCTCGTGCGGCCCGGCGCGGTGAACAGGCTTAGTCTCCCCGTGCGTCAAGCGTTGCAGGCGGTCAATCCAAGCATCCGCCTGGAGCGCTATTATTACCGCCACCACAGGATCACCGGCCCCGTGACCGTCCTGGGGGGAGTTCTCTTGTGTTTTGCAGCCTGGCTTCTGTCCGGATCCGCTCCCGCAGAGAATTCCTTACTTGTTTTCTATCAGGCCCTGACCGTGGTTTTCTTTATTTTTGGAGCGGCCATAGCAGTCATCGGGGTCGTGGTGACCATAAGGCCCAGCGCGCTAAAGCCCCTGGAAAAAAAATCCAACCGTTTTATCAGTAAAGAGGATATAATAAACCTGCTTAAGCGCCTGCGCCAGGGCTACCTGAACCTGACGGCAAGGCACCCCAGGGTCTTTGGTCTTCTGGCTGCCCTGGGCGGGCTGCTGCTCATCTTTCTGGCCCTGCAGGGCATGTGATGGCCGGCTGCAGTGGAAAAGTATGCCCCTGGAGCTTGTTTGACACTTTGCGCTTGACGCGAAATGTCAAATAAAGGGTGCTAACACTTAACTGGGGGTTGACTGGGAAAATGAGATCAATAAAGCAAGGATATCAGTCAATTGCATATTTTTTTGCATACCTTCAACAACAAATGTTGTTTTTCATTCATGCATCGATAGGTGCAGAAACAGATCAGGGGCAGACCCCAAGCCCCAGAGGTCTTGACCCAACAGCCGTTCATTTTATTGAGAGGTGAATTATGGATGGAATAATCATCAGAGATAATGGCATTTGTGGTGGAGAACCTGTTTTCGTCGGAACCCGTGTTACCTTGCGCACCATACTTGCTTCACTGGCCGAGGGGGCTACAGTCGGAGATATCCTGTCTGATTTTCCATCTTTGACAGAGGAACATTTGTGGGCGGCCATCCGGTTCGCCGCAGCATCCGCTGAAGAAGATCTCCCGGTACAACAGGTTCCGACGTTTTTTCATGAAAATCAAGCTTGATGAAATATACCTTTGTCCGCCAAACGCGCCTTGGCGAATATATCCGGCGATATCCATGCTGTAATTGATGAAGGATTGGTCGGTGTGGACGACAAGACGCTTTGGAATATTTGCCAAAATGAGCAGCGTTTTTTGATCACGCAAGACCTGGATTTTTCCGGTACACGCAAATTTATTTAAGGCACTCATTATGGTATATTGCTTTTGCGCTTGAGAAACCCTGGTGCTAACGAGATCAAACGCTTGCTCATGGACTTGGTGAATACGCATCACATTGAACACTGGCATGGATGTTTGGTTGTCGCAACTCGGAATAAAGTGCGGATTTTCAAGCAATAATATGCTTGAATGGTGATTTTTGATTCGAGAGAGTTTTGCGGTAAATAATGTGTTATTTCAGAATGTTGAGTGTGGTGCAGGATGTTATCCAGGGTAAAAGTTGTCTGTAAGTTTACCCAGTGTAATTGACGCAGTCGCGAGCGTAGCGAATTACACCAGGGGGGTGAAAATGGGCTATTTTAGAGGGTTAAACTCAATAAAAACAAGCAGTTGCTGGTCTCAGAGACCTGGCCCAGTTCAAAAAAAGGTCACACCATTACAGTGTGACCTTTTTGCGGATGGGAAGAGTCTTTTGTTATTATTGTGCTGCTCTGTTTACGAGCTCAGTGAATTCTTCCATGGACTGGGTTCTGATCACCTTTCTGTTTAGCGCCCTTAAGTTCTCCTGAGATTGAATGGACTTGATCTTTTCGTGAAGTATATCGGGTAGAGGGCCGTATGCTTCAGTGGCGATATCTATAAGGGTTTCTTGGGTTGCTTTAAGCTCACTCTGCTTCTCCCATATAGGTTTTTCTTGTAAAAACCTCTGTTCTGTCCTCTCATCCCCTTCTCTTCTAAACATTTCAGCTATGGTTCCCATATATTCCTCCCCTTCGTCTATCTCGGTTTCGGCAATCTTTTGTATGTCAATATATTCCTTTTCGTCCCTGGTTACCTCCAGGTAGTGCAATATCATTTGCACAAAATCAAGCAAGCGCGCCTTGGGATCAACCTTCTTTATCAATTGAAAGGCTTTTTGGACCCCTTGCATGAATTCTGGAGACCTGGAGTACCGCCAGAGGGTAAAAAGAGCTTTTAAAGTTTCATCAAAATCGTAGTCTTCCGGGTCATCATTTACCGCATCATACAACAAAAAGTTAAAATCAGGAACGAAAATCTTGAAATCATCAGAGGGCAGGTCTACCAGGTCTGACACCTTGGTGGGCTTCCAGCCCTCCTCTGGATGAGCTATCAATATCGGGATAATAACCGGCAATCTGGTTTCACCGGTATTTTTCTGGTATTGCTCCCAGAACTCAAGAATATACCTCAGAAACTGCAGCGGGGTATTCTTCTTGAAGGTGCTTTTGTGCTCCAGGAGGAAAAATACCTTGGCTACATATGAACCGCATTTGGTCGGCACGCTGACAACCAGGTCGGAATAGTAACCCTGCAGGCTCTTGGGCAGATATGAGTCCTTCTCGTAATAAATCTTATTAAAATCAAGCTGCTTCACGATTTCTTCAGGAAGCATGGATTTTAATAAGCTGATGGCATTCAGCCGATCCGACAAAAAGTACTTGATGGTGCTGTCATGAATATTTGTCGTGCTCATACTGGTAGAATATTCCTTTTAAATCGGGTTGGCAAGCACTTTCACAAAGATCTCAACTTATGCAAAAGTTGATATTTTGAAAATTCAAATGTTCATATATTCATCCGCAGCTGATTATTCCGTTACTGACTGGCAGAAATCCGGTGACATCAATAGCCATCCACTGGATCACGTCAAGGTTTATGCCAGTACCGATACCAGGCAGGCCCAGGTACCTGTAAGATGCGCCTCGGGATACCAGTTCGGCTAAGGTCTGATTGAAATTTATGGCTGGTTTTTTGTTTGCATCACGGACATAGAAGCCTATTGCACCGCCGTGGGCAAGTTGAGTCAAAGACTGCAGAAGTGAACCCAGATTTATGTCCGGCTAAGCTTTATTCAAATCTGCAATTTTTACTGGACCTTTATTAAGTTTGTTTCAATCGCTTCATAGAGTACAAACCCTCCACACCGCCTACGGGCGTGAATTTGCGCCTGCCCGGTTAAACACGGCGAAGCCGTAGACCGGAGGTCTGTTTAACTGGGTGAATCCTTGGAGCCAAGAAGGTGCTTGACCTGGTCAAATATTTACCCCGTAAAATTTCTTCCCATTTTACTGGGGCCTCCTGGACAAAATCCTTGCCGCCGATAACTCCGGAATCGGTTTACCCGGTTAAACCCGGCTCCGCGTGACCCAGCACTCACTTTTCCATTTGTTTGTTTATGATGGAGCCGAAAATATTAAAGTGAGTGCTGGGTGTTTAACCGGGTAAAATACCGGCATCTGTACCTGAAGCGCTCTACTCGGGATATCTTATAGCCCTTTTTCCTGGCCTTTTCCACAATCTTTTTTTCAATAGTCTTGCCTTTGCCGGCGTCTACTGCTCCGGTCTCGTAAACAAACTGCCTGTATTTGCGGACAATCTCTTTGGGGTCCAGCTCGTTCCACTCCTTGAGCCCGAAATCAATATCCAGCAAGCCGCTTGTCCTGTGAAATTCTCGAAGTGACCCGCAAAGCGGGATTTCACTGGGATCTTTATTGCCGGCCTGGGTGCTTGCCCAGTTAAATCCTCGCACATAAAATGTGCATAATTTCGATTTGGGGAAATTTAAAAGTAGTGATGTGATGTACAGGAGGGGAGCTGATCTGTGCGAGGGCTGCTACGCAGCATTTAACCGGGTGAAGTAGCCAAGTGAACTCCAGCGGTAATCCTCGGGTTTCTTTACTATTCCAGCACGGATAGGGACGAGGAAGATAGGTGTCAGGAAACAGGAGACAGGGGAAGCAGAAGAGGGTCGATTGAAGTCGGGAGGAAGCAGAATGAAAAGAATATCTACTTGTTAAGTATAAAAGGTTGGGGATTGTTGATCATGCTGCCCAGCATATTGCCGATTTCTTTACACAGTGAGGTTAGTTCTGCATGTTGCTCATTTTTTATGTATTGACAATCTTTAGCAAAATCCAGAGATGTATCTGTCTCGTTGTTTTCACCATCGCAATCTGTAAGTTTGCTAATAAAGTGTGCTTCGTACCGTCTCTTGGCCCATGCCTCACGCAAATTCAAGCACACTGAACGTGAAGAACGTCTGATCTGACTTGTCAGAGCATACCTTTCTTCATCTGGAAACATTTTGCTGATCTCGAATATGTGCATCGCCAGTTTGTATGCCTTTTGATAAACGATTAATTCCTTGACTGACTGCACTCCCATCTTTCTGTCTCCTGTCCCCTGACTCCTGATTCCTTCTCAATGGGCAGTACGGGATATGACGTGATAGACGGTTTGGCGGTCATTACGGATAAAGCGGGCTATGCGGGGCATGGAGCACCTCCTTTAAGGCTGGTGGTTGAGCTTTAAGGCTGGTGGTTGAGCTGTTGGAAGAATGGACAGCATAAACTGAAATAAAACGCAAATAGTGACTGTCCCTTATGTTGCGAGTTCTCTTTCGTGCTCAGCCGCCGGGTCGAAGCCTATTGCAGCCCGGTTTTGAAAGCACAAAAAAAGGCCGGGGAGGCCCGGCCCTTTTGGGATAAAGGTTTATCTGGTTTGGGTTTAGCCCATGAGCTGCATGGCCATCTGGGGCAGGGTGTTAGCCTGGGCCAGCATGGCGGTTGCGCCCTGGGCACAGGTTAATTCTGTGCTGCACGATTTACGAGCTCAGAGAATTCTTCAAGGGATTGGGTTCTGATCACCTTTCTGTTCAGAGCCCTTAAGTTCTCCAGGGATTGAATGGATTTGATTTTTTCGTAGAGTGAGCCAGGTAAAGGGCCGTATACTTCTGTGGCGACATCTATAAGGTTTTCTTGAGAGTTCTCCACTTTGGCTTCCTTCTGCCACATAGGCTTTTCCTTTATTGCCTCGTGGTACCCTTCCTGTCTTAATACTTCTGCTGTGGTCTTCACGGTTTCTCCTCCTTTGGGAAGATGTTTGACCTTCTCTTCTGCCTCTTCGGGCGTTTCATCTGTGGCTATAAGCAAGTACTTGATCAAGATTGCAAAGATTTCATGAGCCTCTTTGGCATCCAAACCTTTAAACAACAGCTCTAAAGCTTCATATATCTGATCTCTCTTTTCCGGATAAAATATGTATTCAAGGACCAGGTGAAAAACCTCAAGGGTAATGGAGGTCTTGGCCTTCTTCTTATTGATTTCCGGGACTTCATGCAGGAGATGTTCAAACTTTGGAATATACTTCCTGTAATGCTTAGACGGCAGATTAAAGAGGTCAGAAAACTCCAGGCTATAATTCCACCTGGCTGTTCCGTGATAAAAGACCAGAGGAACTATGATCGGCAGGGTTCCGGTTTTCTTCTGGATAAAGCTCTGCCAGACCTCGTTCATGTATTTGAATAGCTGGATCTTGGTCCAGGCATCCAGATCACTCTTGTGCTCCACCAGAATATAGATCTCCGCAGGCTCCCCAGTATTGAGTTGCAGGGTGATCACAAGATCGGTCATGCTCTCCTTGAGATTGTCGCTGACATATGACCTGGAGGACACCTTGACAGTATCCAGGTTCATGTCCCTGGTTATCTCTTCCGGCAGATGATACCTTACGAAATCCCTTGCCACGGGCTCTCGTCCCAGTATCGCCCTGAAAGTATGATCATGGTATTTGCTTGTATCACTCATAAAGGGAGAATAAGGCATAGTCTTCAGGTAGGCAAGGAGAATTTTTAGGTGCCAGGGAAACCCTGGATCTGGCTCCATCAAGGCTAAGCGTCTCAGGCGTTCCAAGCTTTACCTGCTTCAGTTGCCCTGCAACATCTCTGTATCGCAGATAATACGTGGCCTTTCCGCTGGATCTTACCTCCAGGATAAAGCCGGATACCTGTGTGTCGAAATAATCTGTCTTGGGTTTATCGGTGGGTTTAGGTGGGTTGGTTACGAATTTCGGGGTCAAGTTTTGTCTCGGCATAATTAAACCTCCTTGTTATAGTGCTCTTACAAGCTTACAACCGAAGAAGGCTTAATTTTTGAATCCACACAAAGCCATATAGCGGCCTTGAAGGAAAAAAGATGAGGTAAGTTGGTCGGGAAAAAGGTTGGAAGCTCTATATGGGACTGTGAGGGCTATTCTTGAGGGTCTGCAGCGTTGGGTTGCGGTGAGGAAGTCGTAGGGGGCAGTAAGAAAGGGTTATGTTGTTGGCGTATCGGGTGAGGGGGAAATGAGACTCGTAGGGCACTATCCGCTTTATGGAATACGGATATTTTTGCGTTGCCTGCGGGAGGGGTTAACTGATCCGAGAGATTTTTAATATTAATTGATAATAATCTTGGATGGTTACGTATAGATCCGGGTGGCGCCGGAGGCAAAAGTTGTCTGTAAGTTTACCCAGTGTAATTGACGCAGTCACGAGCGTAGCGAATTACACCAGGGGGGTGAAAATGGGCTATTTTAGAGGGTTAAACTTAATAAAAACAAGCAGTTGCTGGTCTCAGAGACCTGGCCTCATCAACAGGTAGCGCAGGAAACCTCTGAGGACCGAGCGCTGGTTGATCCTGGTTTCAGGAGCAAAGTTCCTGTTTCTCTCAGCCAGAAAAGCATCCATATGTAAGACATCCAGATCTTTAAGCTCCATGCCCTGGTTTTGCAGGTAGTCATTAAGTGCGGATAGAGTCCCCTGGACCCGGTAAATCTGCTGTTTTCCTACTTGGCGGGTTTGGGTGTAGAATTGGAGATACTCTTCATAAAGCCTGGGCAGCTGGGCTCTTTGGAGCTTGCTCCTGCCTCTGCCTTCAGGCAAAGCACCCGGCGGCAAGCAGATTATGCCATTCTGGTGCAGGTAGCGCATGAATCCGCGCAGGACAAACCCGGCATACTTAACCTGGACATGGTCCTTAAATGCCTGCAAGGTATCCCGGGCAAAGGTACGCTCCCAGGGGATGCTATTTAGCACCACAAAGTCCAGCAGCCGGTTTAGAATTTGGCTGTGTTGGGCCATTGTCCATGGAGCATACCCGGCATTGTTCATCCATTCCAGGTAGTCCTGGATCTGCCTGTCCAGCATAACCTCTACCTGCCCAGCCTTTGTTCCATGTCCTGCAAAAACTCCACTGCCTCCCGGAAATTTAAGCCCTTGACCACCATGACCAGGTCAATGGGGTTGAAATTTCTTTCGCAACGAAAACACCTGGCCAGGTTGGTTCTGGGATTACAGGCGGTCAAAAACTCGGAGCAAAGCCGGGCACAGAAAGCGCAAGTATCCGTCCCTGACTTTGGAGGGCATATCCAGGATATGGACAATAACGTCATTGACCAAAACCTTGTTTCGCAACCGCTGCAGTTCCTCTCTGGAATATCTTTGGGCCATGATTTCCTCCTCGAGATAAGTGTCAGTGATTAAGATTTGACTTCCCTATCACCACCCCGGCAGTGGAGGCTATCGAGTCCTACCTTTGCAATCAGGACCAAATCATGCGCAACCCATTGATACTTCTGTGATTTTCACGATTTTCGCGTCCATCTTTGCAATCAGCAGATCCTGGACAGAAATCATGGCGTAAGTTCCTGATATGTCACTGTTTTCAGCTGATAACGCGTCCAGCTTTGCAATTTCGCTGGAAATGGATTCGATGGCCCTCCTGCGCCGGTTTCTATATCGCTGTTTTTCCCGGTTGCTTCGAGTATAGTCAGGGTTGTTTTCCCTGTAGTTATTCCAGTAGTCAGGGTTCCTGGCACTCCAGCGTTGGTCTGAAGCCCTTTTATTGAGCCTGTAGGCCTGGTCCACCTGCATTTTCTTTCTTTGCCACCGGCGCTTGCGCGCTCTCTGGCAATCAGGCTTGGAGCAATACTTCTGGTCGGGGTTACGTTTGGTAAGGGGAAAAAGACACCGGCTCACTGCAGCGTTTTTTGGACATACAACCTTCAGGAGCAGTTACTCCAAGAGGTTGTAGTTTTGGAAAGAAGAAAAATGAATGGAAAGAATTCATGCGGGGTCAAGAAAAAATCAGGGATCAGCGCTGAGTACTGGAGCCTGACCACTGAACATTCCGGGAACTACCTCAAGGGCGGGGTATGCGGGGTATATGTCTATACCTGGTGAGGCGGGGTGGATTAATTCTGTTGAGCCGAAACTTACCTTAGGGCATTCAATCAGGGCGGGGTATGCAGGGTATGTTAAAAAAAATACTAAAGACAGGCGGGGTATAGCGGGATACTGGCAACATAACTAAACTCGCAACATAATGTCCCTGTTGGCTTTTTTTGTGTTCAACCGGGTAAACACAATGTCCCATTGCTCACTCTCTTTTATTAAGCAGAGCGTAATAATGCTTCAAACTTGGCTATAACATCTTCGAGTATGCTCTCATCCACCGAAGCAGCAAACTTCAGCCCACGGGCGCGCCAATCCAGGTTTTTGACTTGGTCAGCCAAGGCAACACCTGAGATTGAAGTGTGGCCTTTGATCATGACCTCAAAAGGGTACCCTTTAATTTTGTTCGAGATAGGGCAAAATAATGCGAGTCCTGTTTTGCCGTTGTATGAAGCAGGGGAAAGCACCAGTGCAGGGCGATGACCTGCCTGTTCATGCCCGGTTTGGGGATTAAAGTTCAACCATACGATATGACCGCGATCAGGCACATACATTAAAGCATTTCCTGTCCAACAGGTTCGCCACTGCCTACTTCTTTATGGATATTATCCGGGGTGATTTCTGCCAAAAGTTCGGACAGTATATACTTTTTACGCTGGGGTCTGACTACAATTTCGTCATCTCTTAGCGAAATATCAACAGAGGTGTTTTCAAAAATTCCGCACTTTTCGGCGATTGGTTCAGGTACAATGAATGCCAATCTATTTCCCACCTTAATTGCCTTTGCCTCCATACCATACTCCTTTTATTAAACACTTTGAGTGTGTTAACTCAATTTCTCTCCATAACATATAACTATATAGAACATCCCGGATTATTTGGCAAGTAGCAATAAAGAGTTCACTTCTATCATCCATAGATCCACGGAATCTGCTCGGTTATATAGTAGTGTTGAAGGGGCAGGCAAGAGGAAATTAAAAGGCACTGGCTATGAAGCGCCCAACCTCTTCATAGAGTACAAACCCTCGACACCGCCAACCGGCGTAAATTTCCGCTCATCCTTGGAACCAAGCAAGTGCTTAACCTGGTCAAAGACTTCCTGCACAAAGTCCTTCCCGCCGATAACCCCGGAATCGGTAAAATACCGGCATCTGTATCTGAACCGGTCAGTCCTGGATATCTTGTAGCCTTTTTTCCTGGCTTTTTCCACAACCTTTTGATCAATGGTCTTGCCTTTGCCGGCGTCTACTGCTCCGGTCTCGTAAACAAACTGCCTGTACTTGCGGACAATCTCTTTGGGGTCCAGCTCGTTCCACTCCTTGAGGCCAAAATCAATGTCCAGCAGGCCGTCTTTATTGCCGGTCTGGGTATGGTAGCCAAGTGAGCTCCAGCGGTAATTCTCCGGTTTCTTCACAATACCTGCACGGATAGGGTTTAAATCCACATAGGCCAGCAAATTAACAAGAGTACTGCCTTCCTGGACAATCATACTCTTAAACCGGCCTCCCCAGAAAAATCCCTGTCGCCTGTGCTTCTTATTATAATACCGGGTAAAATTCTGCTTGATGTCCTTCACATAGGCCCCAAGGCTGCAAAGCCTCTTCTTGACCTCAGCCATCCGGTCAGTAGGCATCTCGACCTTGTCACCATAATAGTCCTGCCATCTCTTGATGATGTCTGAGTTGGAAATTTCATCCTCAGGGTGCATCCGGGCTACCAGGTGGAAATGATTCCCCATAACTGCGAAACCCAGCACGTCAACAAAGTAAAGCCTGCTCAGTCTTTTGATAAGCCCCAGCAGATAATCCTTGTCAGTATCCTTGATGGGCAGGCCGGGCAGGGCAGTACGTGATATGACATGGTAGACGGTTTGGCGGTCATTACGGATAAAACGGGCTATGCGGGGCATGAGATACCTCCTTTAAGGCTGGTGGTTGAGCTGTTGGAAGAATGGATAGCATAAGCTGAAATAAAACGCAAGAAGAGACTGTCCCCTTCTTCCCTTCTTCCCCTGGGGGGAGTTCTCTTGTGTTTTGCAGCCTGGCTTCTGTCCGGATCCGCTCCCGCAGAGAATTCCTTACTTGTTTTCTATCAGGCCCTGACCGTGGTTTTCTTTATTTTTGGAGCGGCCATAGCAGTCATCGGGGTCGTGGTGACCATAAGGCCCAGCGCGCTAAAGCCCCTGGAAAAAAAATCCAACCGTTTTATCAGTAAAGAGGATATAATAAACCTGCTTAAGCGCCTGCGCCAGGGCTACCTGAACCTGACGGCAAGGCACCCCAGGGTCTTTGGTCTTCTGGCTGCCCTGGGCGGGCTGCTGCTCATCTTTCTGGCCCTGCAGGGCATGTGAGGGGCGGCTGCAGGAGGAGGGTGTTGTCCTGCAGCCGACTGCACTATCACCAAAGGCCGAGGAGCACTGGAATAAAGGATAGGGAACTGTTTCCGCCTCCCTGTTTCACTGCATTGGACGTAGGGAAAGAAAGGGCTTGCATGCTTCCTGAGTCTGGTTTATAAAATATGAGAACAGGAGATGTGTAAGCGTCCATTTAACCCCATCTTTTTTTCTCCGCCTGATGTGCTAATGGTCTCCCAAATACCAAGGAGGGGCCGTTATGCAAACCAAGTCACAGAAGTACACGCCTGAGGAGCGGGCCGGATTCTGGTCCGCGCATATCAACAAGTGGAGGCAGGGCAGCCTGACCAAGGCCGAATACTGCCGCAGGGCAGAACTGTCCAAGCATGCCTTCTATTACTGGTGCAAAAAGCTTGGGCACACCTATTCCAGGAAAACCCAGGAGGAAAATGCCATCGTGCCGGTGCCCCTGAAGGTTGTCCAGGAGAAAACCCATACGCCTCTGCGCCTGATGGTCAATAGTTACCAAGTGGATATCCCGGGTGATTTCCAGCAGGAAGTACTGGCCAAGCTTGTCCGTACTCTGGAGGAGATCACGTGATCGCGGTAAGTCAGGCCAAGGTGTATCTGGTCACCGGACATACCGACATGCGCAAGGCCATAGACGGGTTGTCCATCATGGTCCAGGCTCAGCTGGAGCATGACCCCTTTTCCGGTCATCTGTTTGTCTTCTGCAACAGGCAGCGAACCATCATCAAGATCCTGTACTGGGACACAAACGGTTTTTGCCTGTGGCAAAAGCGCCTGGAGAAGCAAAGCTTCAAGTGGCCTGCATCAAAGCAGGAAGTTATGGAGCTTGATGCGAGGCAGCTTGTTTGGCTTTTAGACGGTCTGGACCCTGTGCAGGTCAGGGGGCACAAAGAGTTAAAATTTTCCACATTATTTTAGATTTTTTTGCAAAAAAAGCTTGCAATTCCAAATGGTTGTGTGTATATGAATACTCAGTTATGGACATCAACAACTTGCCAGATGATAAGGATGCGCTCAAAGATATCGTTGCTGACTACCACCAGCAACTTATCTACCTGCAGGAGAAACTGAACTTCCTGCAAAAAGCCATCTATGGGTCCAAATCCGATAAAAAACCCAAATGCGGCTCCAAAGAGACCTGGCCCATGATGCCTGGCCTTGTTGAGATGGAAACCGAGGTGGAAACGCCCCAGGAAAAAACCATCACCATACCTGAACATTCCCGTAAGAAACGTGGCCGCAAGCCCATCCCCAAGGATCTTCCCAGAAAGGATATAATCCATGACCTCTCTGGGGAGGAAAAGATATGCCCCTGCGGAGTCGAGCTAAGCCCGATAGGTCAGGAAGTAAGCGAAAAACTGGATTATATCCCTGCCAGGCTGATTGTTAATCGCTACATCCGTCTCAAATACGCCTGCAAAAACTGCGAGGGAGCCGAAGATGATCAGGGTGCAGTCAAAATAGCTCCCATGCCGGAACAGCTGATCCCCCAGGGCATAGTGACTCCAGGTCTTATGGCTCATATCATCACAGCCAAGTTTGTGGACGGCCTACCCTTTTATCGCCAGTGCAAGCAGCTTTTAAGGCTGGGCATTGATATCTCCCGTTCCACCATGGTCTCCTGGGCCATGCATGCGGCCAGGGTCTGCGAGCCTTTCCTGGATCTGTTCAAAAAGGAGATCATGCTCGGATTCCAGGTGGGCATAGACGAGACCCCGGTACAGGTACTTGATGAACCGGGCCGGTCCAACACTTCCAAGTCATATATGTGGGTTTTCCTTGGCGGCCATCCTGAAAATCCCACTGTCCTTTATGATTATCATCCCACGCGAAGCGGTCTGGCCCTGGATTTCCTCCAGGACTATCAAGGTTATATTCAAAGTGACGGCTATGCAGTCTACAACGACCTGGGCGACAAGCCGGGCATATTCCATGTAGGATGCCTGGCCCATGTCCGGCGCAAGTTTATGGATGTGGTCAAACTCTCCAAGAAACAAAAGCACAAGGGCGGAACCGCCCAGGAAATCCTGAACCTTATCGCCAAGCTATATATCCTGGAACAGTCCTTTGAAACCAGAAAGCTAAAGCCCGACCGGATACAGGAAGAACGTCAGGAAAAAAGTATACCCATACTAAACCAGATAAAAACTCTGCTGGACGAAAGAAGTAAAACCACCCCGGACAAAAGCAAACTGGGCACGGCCATAAATTATGCCCTGAACCAGTGGGACAGAGTGGTGCGCTATACACTGGATGGCCGGCTGCGGCCTGACAATAATCTGGTGGAAAACGCCATCAGACCCTTCGCCCTGGGACGCAAGAACTGGCTTTTTGCCGGACATCCCAATGGAGCCAAGGCAGGCGCTATGTACTTCTCCCTGGTGGAGACAGCCAAAAAGAACGGCCTGGAGCCTTACGCATACTTACGCCACCTGTTTGAAAACTTGCCCCTGGCCAAGACCGAGCAGGATCTGAAGGCCCTTATGCCTCAGTACATAGATCCGGAAGTCCTGCCTTCCCCCACTGCCTGCTGATCCCAACCATCATACCCCTGGCCTGCTGCATATCCAGTGGGCCAGGGAATACTACCAACGATACCCGCCCATGGATAGGTGTACCCGTTTGGACGCTTACGGAGATGTCCATGTCCACAGAGCCTTTTACTCAAGAACAGATCAGCTTTCTGAAGGAGCATATGTCCCAGTGGCTGGCGGAGCAGAGCCTGGGCAAGCCGCCCATGGTCTATGAAATCGAGCTGCGGGAGCGCATGGTCCGGGTGGAGGAGGAACTGAGAAATCAGAGGGAGCTGATTCAGTATATCATCGAACAGATGGACAAGCGCTTTGAACAGGTGGATAAGCGCTTTCAACAAGTGGATAAGCGCTTTGAGCAAGTGGATAAGCGCTTTGAAGAGATGCGCCAGGACATGAATGCGCGCTTTGAGCAGGTTGATAAGCGCTTTGAAGAAATGCGCCAGGACATGCATTTGCGTTTTGAACAGATGGACAGGCGCTTTGAAGATATGCGCCAGGACATGAATTCTCGTTTTGAACAAGTGGATAAGCGTTTTGAACAGGCTGACCAGCGCTTTCTGGCCCTTACCAAGCGCATGGACCGCCTGCTGATCTGGTCCTTCGGGACTACCGTAACCGTGGGCGGACTGATCGTTGCCATCCTGAAACTTACCTGATTGAACACTGTCCAACCGGGTATGCCTCTATGGCGTCTGTACCGGCCAAGGACAGGTGTCACTTTTCCCAAAAATGATGCAAGAGAGGATAAGGGGCTGACCCCAGTGTCACCTTATGTCATGCTCCCGCCAAGGAAGTAAGTAGTAATAGCCTGTACGATAAGAAGAAAGCTCATACCTCTGGCCCTTCAGGGCATGAGATGGGCGGTTTCCGTTTTCAAAAGAAAGTATGGCCTTTAAGCTTGTTTTACACTTTGCGCTTGACGCGAAGTGTAAAATGAAGGGTATTGGTTTTACACTTCCGGCAAAGCGCATAATGTCAATAGTCATACTGTCCAGAACGCGCGGTATTTGCGTTACCCTGCCGTTTGCGGGGCCGGCAAGCTGCTGATTAAATCAGACTATCAAGGGTGATTATCTTAATTGAAGGGATATCTGGCAGCCTGAGATCGTTCGAGAGAAAGTAGTCTGCTCCCGTTTCAATGGCTGCACAAATTTGTAATGCATCTGGAGTTCTAATATTATGTTTTGCTCTTAGGCCTGCAGCACGCTCTGAGATAGAATGAGAAATTTCAACGGTTATCATTTTTGAATGCAGCAGGATATCCTTATATTCAGATGCCAGAGAATAATTACCTGCACGCATGGGATAAACCAGAACTTCAAGCAAGGTAATGGTCGAAGTTGAAACTAAAAAAGATCCCTTTTCCATTTCTGCAAAAAATGGTTCCAATACAGAAAGATAGGGAGGCTTTTCTTCAATAAAGTAAATTAGAGGTGCGGTATCAATTCCGACGGTAGTGCCAGAGAGTTTTTTTATTCTCTCCATGATGCTCTTTCTTCAGCTATATAGTTATCTACATCTATTTTTTTCCATAAATCTTTCCCCATTCCCTTAAGTTCCATGATGCTCCTGGCTTTAGATGAAGAAGCAGCCTTGTTTCTTACTAATGATGCTGTTTGTTCTAATAAGAGGAGTTGTTCAGAAAGAGGCAGGGCCTGGATGTCAGATAAAACCTGCTCATATCTTCGTGTTTCCATTTTGCTCACCTTTAACTGCTCATAGTTTAAAGACGTCAGTTCAATTAAGATTAAGGCAGATGGCCGATTTTGGCAATAAGGATTTGATTAGACGTTTGCCGATTAAGTGTTGATGCACTTATCAGTTCGTATAGTCTTGCCGGTCTGGGCATGGCGAATTTTCTGGGATGAGGTCTGGTGTTGGTGGAAAAATGTTTAGCCGATACAAAAAGGATTGTAAATCTTATTTTGTCTGCCCATTGGCTATTCATTAGAGAGTCAATTTCAATAAAATCAGATATTTGCTGGCCTCAAAGTCTACAACTACATCAACATCACTTGCAGAATTTTCCTGCCCTTTAGCCAGGGAGCCAAATACACCTATCCTGAGAATGCCGAACTCATCACCGGATTTTTCACGGTATTTTTTGATAGTGTTGAAAATATTATTGCGATTCATAGATAACACAACTTAAAGAGGGTTGAGGCATTCAATCCAGAGGGTCATCAAGATTATGAATGGTGATGGACTTCATTTTTGTATCTCCTTGTGTACCATAATGTGGATTGATGGTTCACAATAAATTTTACCCAACCTTGAGTCAAGCCTGGAGTGAGAAAACCATATTCACAGCATAATGTCCCATACGTGTTTTTTGACAACTTGATCAGAATTATAGTCTGTTGTAGCTGCAGATGGATCAAATCCAGTAATGCCGGATTAGCACGGGTTCTGTCCCTGGCTTCGCTGTAAAAAAGTTGACCTCAGGATTCACCCAACCTTTTCATGGAATAAACCCCCTCCACACCGCCTACGGGCGTGAATTTGCGCTTGTCCTTGGAGCCCAGCAGGTGCTTGACCTGGTCAAATACCTCCTGAACAAAGTCTTTCCCGCCGATAACTCCGGAATCGGTAAAATACCTGCATCTGTACCTGAAGCGCTCTACTCGGGATACTTTGTAGCCCTTTTTGCGGGCTTTTTCTACTATTTTTTGATCAATGGTCTTGCCCTTTCCAGCATCCACAGCCCCGGTTTCGTAAACAAACTGTCTGTATTTGCGGACAATCTCTTGGGGGTCAAACTCGTTCCATTCCTTGAAACCAAAATCAATGGATAAGAAACCGTCTTTGTTCCCAGTTTGAACATGGTACCCTAGAGAACTCCAGCGGTAATCCTCCGGCTTTTTGACTATACCAGCCCGAATGGGATTCAGGTCTATGTAGGCCAGCATGTTCACAAGGGTGCTTCCTTCCTGAACAATCATGGACTTGAATCGCTCACCCCAGAAAAAGCCCCGCCTGTTATGCCTCTTATTGTAATACCGGGAAAAGGTCTGCTTAATCTCCCGGACGAACTCAGAAAGATCAGTCCATTTCTTGCTGAATTTTTCTATCTCCTGGTCTCCGAAATGAACATCCTCGCCATAGCGTTTGACAAACCTTTCCTGGACCTCCTGCCTGGTAGCGTAGTCCCTTGGATAAATCTTTACAGCCAGATGCCAGTGGTTGCCCATAATACAAAATCCAAGGACATCTACAAAATAAATGCTGCTGAAATACTTGATAATCTCCAGAAGGCGGTTCTTTTCGATATCGCCCAAAGGCAAGCCAGACAGGGCTGTTCTAGATATCACGTGATAGACCGTGGGCCTGTGAGGCAGGGTAAATCTGGCGTTTCTTGGCATGGTGAACCTCCATGGGGTGAGGGTTGATGTCTATGGAAAAAGAGGTAGCCGAAATGAGGATGAAAGTCCAGTATTTTTCGTCTGTCCCTGTTGGTTTTCTTTGCCACTTACATCTGCAAGCGGCCCATTGAGGACCTGACCTCCGGGTTTCGTGCGGTAAAGGCCGACATCGCCCGCAGGTTCGTTTCCATGCTGCCCAACACCTTTTCCTACCCCACCACCCTTACCATGGCCGTAATCCGTGGAGGGTACAGCCTGACCTACGTGCCTATCAAGACCGCCCGCCGGGAGGGCAAAAGCAAGATAAAGCTTTTTCGGGACGGTTCCAGGTTTTTTCTGATAATAATCAAAATAGCCACCCTGTTCTCCCCTATGCGCATATTTCTGCCCGTCAGCGCCCTCATGTTTTTCACCGGCCTTGGCTGGGGCCTGTTCAAGATAATCGTCATGGACGCCCGCTATGGACCTACATCCGCAATGCTCATGACCATGGCCGTGGTGGTGTTCATGGTGGGCCTGGTTTCAGAACAGATCGCCCAGCTCATGTATGACCGTAATGAGACCCGGGAGTGAGGGTGTTTTCTTCGTTCCTCGTTCTTCGTTCCTCGTTCTTCGTTAAAACCAAGAACCAAGAACGACGAACCAGGAACACCTTTTCGTTTAGCCCAGTTCAAGAGCAATGGCCAGTGCCTGATCAAGTTTATTCATCTGCGTAGGGCTCAGCGATCCGATAAAATCGCTGAGCATGCGTTTAGGAATACTGACCAGTTCATCACAATGGATGCTGCTCTCATGCTTCAGGCCATTTTCTATTCCTACGGGAACTTGTGTGGAAAGCCCATGGCAAGCGGAATAAACAGGAGCGCAAATGGCAGTGGAAAAACGCGAGTCCAGGAGCACCTGACGGCTGACAACAACAAACACCCGGAAGGCTTTAGGGTCATTGCCAGGGGCTTTATAAACCCGGTAAAGCTGGCCGCGTTTCATAAATCAACCTGATAAGACAGAACATCTATGGCTTCAGAATTCAGGGTATCTGCCTGCTTGTTAATAATCTCCAGGTCACTTTGATCCCGGTCCAGTTTTTCCCGGGCCGCAATTAAATCCCGGACTGCTTTTTCGATCAGAGTAGACCTGTTGCCATAGGACTCTGATAAGGAGTCAATTTTTTCAACAATATCTTTGGATAAAGTGATGGATGTCTTGACTTTCATACCAACCTCCAGGGTATTAAAGTAGGATATATACTACTTTTCTATGCTGACTATTGCAGGATGTCAATGGCAGGGGACTGGATAAAGGTTCTTCGTTAACAAAGAACCAGGAACCGCAGCGCAGCCGCCGAACCGCCGGAGACCGATGACTCATTGATCACTTGCTGGTCTCAGAGACCTGGCCCTAACCTTATGTTGCGATGCTTAATTGCCCAAAACATACCAAGCATGAAATGGGGAAGGTATTTTTCCCAATACTCAAGAAGTTGTAGTTTTGGAAAGAAGAAAAATGAATGGAAAGAATTCATGCGGGGTCAAGAAAAAATCAGGGATCAGTGCTGAGTACTGGAGCCTGATCACTGAACATTCCGGGAACTACCTCAAGGGCGGGGTATGCGGGATATATGTCTATACCGGGTGAGGCGGGGTGGATCCATTCTGTTGAGCCGAAACTTCCTTTAGAGCATTTAATCAGGGCGGGGCATGCAGGGTGCGTTAAAAAAATACTAAAGGCAGGCGGGGTATAGCGGGATACTGGCAACATAACTTCACCCAGTTGAACAGACCGAAGGGCTACGGCACAGCCGTCCAGTTAAATGGAAGAAGATTTAACCGGATAAATGTTCAACCGGGTAAACTCGCAACATAATGTCCCCATATTCTCTGTAACTTTTCCGGCCCTCATGCAAGCACTGATGGTCTCTATAGCCCGCGATTGCCTGGACTTGGCCCGGGTGTCATTGGCATAGACCACAATGTTGGAATCTATGAAACACCTTTTCATGGCCCGTCTTCCCCCCGGCCATGAGCATCTTCGCGGTCGAAAACATATCCTTTCGGACTTGTTCCGCCGCACTCTCTGGCCAGCCGCTCAAACTCCCGGGCATTGGACTCCTTGTCTCCCATTGCAGCTGTATGTTCCAGATATTCCCGGATCAACTGATTGAGGCTTGTTCCCCGCTGGGCAGCGTACTCCCTTGCCTTCTGGATAAGCTCTTTGTCCGCGGATAAAGTAATATTCATTGCCACCTCCCTGACACTGACGATCCTTATGTGTTATAAGTGTGAGAATAATTAATCCTTCAGCTCCATGTCAAGGATCAATCATGTCAGTGACTTACTCCTGAAACCCTGTCATAAAAAACAAGAACCACGCGAACCACGCTAAGAAGCGTGGCAGGACGCGTGGCAGGCCTTAGACAGAATTAACAGGATGGTTGGGATAATCAGCCACCGGCCTGATGCCGCTGACTGAATTTACCATCCAGCACTCACTTTCTTCTTCATGAGTGCCGGAAAAAAGTGAGTGCTGGAGTGATTACCTTTTGGCCTGGCTTCCGCCTGTCCCGTTTAATTGCTCGCAGAGCAAGCCCGAAGGGCATTAAACTGGGAGCCAGGACAAAAAAGTTTTTCTCTTAATCAATCTCTTAATCTATGCCTGCCACGCTTCTTTGGCGTGGTTAATCCTGCCTGCCCCGTGTATATTCTTCCAATACACTGGGGTCAAAAAACTCTTTTATTTATTGGGTTGCGGGCATAGCCCGCCTTAGATACAGGCATTCTGGAATTCGTTGTCAATAGTCGGTGAGCTGTGGTCCACACACCCATCACTCCGGGGATTCTTTCAGAAAACCGCTGGCATCTTTCCCTGCGGTGACCAATATCAATGACCAAAATCAGCAAACTATCATCCTGCACTTCATCCATTAAACGTCGCAGAGGAGGACTTGATCCGGCAGATCTATGACAGCAGGTTCAAGGAACTTGAAAACGTTCTGCTTGACGAAGGGTTATGCATGAAATATTATGGCTACATAATGAAAGGTGATCATATGCAACGCACAACAATTATGCTTCCCCGGGAATTGAAGATTCGGGCGTACAGCAAGTCCAGGAAAATGGGAGTCTCCCTGGGACAGCTCATCCGGGAAGCCCTGCAAAAGGAAATTGACAGCACTGAAGCCGGCAATGGCTTGCAGGACTGCTTTTACGCGGACAAGGCTGTTTATCAGGGCGATTCCCCTCCCGATTTTAGCGCTGAACACGATGAATATCTTTATGGCGAGTCTCATGATATTCGTTGATACTGGTCCATTACTGGCGCGTTATCTCCTCAAAGACCAGTTTCATCAGCATGCGTTGAATATATGGGCCGAACTGGAAAAAAGCCATGAAAGACTTGCCACAAGCAGCCTTGTGCTGAACGAAACCGCTACTCTGCTGGGAAGAAGAGCCGGCAATATTTTTGCCGCCGAGCGGCTGAATAACATCTATGCATCACATGCTTTCCAGATATGGCGGCCCGACAGAGAGGATGAGCTGCGTGCTCTGAAGCTGTTCGCAAAATTTTCTGATCAAGTCGTGTCCTTCACAGACTGCGTCTCCTTTACGCTCATGACATCCAGGCATGTCCAGCAAGTGTTTACGTTTGATCGTCATTTTGATTTAGCGGGCTTCAAGCGGTTGCCCTAATAAATGGTCTTTCTCACCTCTGCGTAACCTGGTGGCCTCTGCGAGAGAAGAAAAGAATTTTTCAGGCAAACCTCTACAGAACATCTACATCGACCCAGGGATTGATTAACATATTTCTCCTGTCCCTCTTGGATATTCCTCGCAACTTAATACAACTGGCAACATAATGTCCCTTATATCTTCCTTTACTCACTGCACCAATGAAGAGGAAAGTGGGGAAGTTGATATAGAGGCATGGGGCCCCAGTGAAACTCCTGTCTGCGCACAGGAAGCCCTCCGGGCTTTTTCATCACGCCACAGGCGTGACAAACATAGGGCATGGGGGATGGGGAAAAAGGGCTTGCATGCTGCTTGAGTCTGGCTTATAATAAAAGGAAAAGGGAGATGTTCCATGTCCACAGAGCCTTTTACTCAAGAACAGATCAGCTTTCTGAAGGAGCACATGTCCCAGTGGCTGGCGGAACAGAGCCTGGGCAAACCGCCCATGGTCTATGAAATCGAGCTGCGGGAGCGTATGGTCAGGGTGGAAGAGGAACTCAGAAATCAGAGGGAGCTGATCCAGTATATCATCGAGCAGATGGATAAACGCTTTGAACAGGTTGACAAGCGTTTTCAACAAGTGGATAAGCGCTTTGAGCAGGTGGATAAGCGTTTTGAAGAGATGCGCCAGGACATGAATGCGCGTTTTGAACAAGTGGACAGGCGCTTTGAAGAGATGCGCCAGGACATGAATTCGCGCTTTGAACAAGTGGATAAGCGCTTTGAACAAGCTGACCAGCGCTTTCTGGCCTTGACCAAACGCATGGACCGCCTGCTGATCTGGTCCTTCGGGACCACGGTAACCGTGGGCGCACTGATCGTTGCCATCCTAAAACTTACCTGATTGAACACCGTCTAACCGGGCATGCCTCTACGGCGTCTGTACCGGCCAAGGACAAAACCGTCATCATAGTCACCGGCATTCCCTGATACGCCTCAGCTGCACTGAGCATCCCCGCGAACAGTATTGTTGCGCTGGCAGGCTATTTTTTGTCGAGTGCATCCAATCGTTCGGCTTCCTTTAGTATCTTGAGATCTATCTTATCTTGTTGCCTTCCACTCTTTTCTTTTGCGCGTATGAGATCGGATCGCGATATGAAAAATAATTTAAGATCATCTAATTCAACCACTTCACGGTTATTCCATGCCTCATCAAACTCAATTCCTGGGATTGACATCATAATATCGACTCGCAAGGGTGGTCTCCCCATTTGATAGAAGTATCCCTCATGAGCAAAATCGTCTTGATCAATATTTTCCAGTGGAGCACCGAACTCTTTTAATGCCAGATAAACACTTTTCGCATTCTCTTGATCAGTCGCGATAAGCATATCAATATCTTTTGTAAATCTAGGCTCGCTATATTTCATTACTGCATAGCCGCCTACAATAAGATATCGAATGTTATGCTTTTCGAAAAGTTTCAACAGTTCTTTGAAGTCGGGACTCATCAGCATTTTTCCCTCGTATCAAAAGATAGTCATTGTGCATTTCTGTTACGGCTTTAAAAATGGCAACATCACCTTGAGATTGCCAGAATCGAATATCGAATGAACGTCTGTCATCGATCATACGCTGGTAATTTTCTTCGAATTTTTTCATTTCTTATCCTTGTAGTCCGAGGGAGCATTGCCTGTTTGTAGGGAGGATTACGTGTATTTGACAACTCGATCAGAATCATAGTCTGTTGTAGCCACAGATGGATCAAATCCAGTGATGCCGGATTAGCACGGGTTCTGTCCCTGGCTTCGCTGTAAAAAAGTTGACCTCAGGATTCACCCAACCTTTTCATGGAATAAACCCCCTCCACACCGCCTACGGGCGTGAATTTGCGCTTGTCCTTGGAGCCCAGCAGGTGCTTGACCTGGTCAAATACCTCCTGAACAAAGTCCTTGCCGCCGATAACCCCGGAATCTGTAAAATACCGACATCTGTATCTGAAGCGCTCTACTCGGGATATCTTGTAGCCCTTTTTGCGGGCTTTTTCTACTATTTTTTGATCAATGGTCTTGCCCTTTCCGGCATCCACAGCCCCGGTTTCGTAAACAAACTGTCTGTATTTGCGGACAATCTCTTGGGGGTCAAACTCGTTCCATTCCTTGAGGCCAAAATCAATGGATAAAAAACCGTCTTTGTTCCCAGTTTGAACATGGTACCCTAGAGAACTCCAGCGGTAATCCTCCGGCTTTTTGACTATACCAGCCCGAATGGGATTCAGGTCTATGTAGGCCAGCATGTTCACAAGGGTGCTTCCTTCCTGAACAATCATGGACTTGAATCGCTCACCCCAGAAAAAGCCCCGCCTGTTATGCCTCTTATTGTAATACCGGGAAAAGGTCTGCTTAATCTCCCGGACGAACTCAGAAAGATCAGTCCATTTCTTGCTGAATTTTTCTATCTCCTGGTCTCCGAAATGAACATCCTCGCCATAGCGTTTGACAAACCTTTCCTGGACCTCCTGCCTGGTAGCGTAGTCCCTTGGATAAATCTTTACAGCCAGATGCCAGTGGTTGCCCATAATACAAAATCCAAGGACATCTACAAAATAAATGCTGCTGAAATACTTGATAATCTCCAGAAGGCGGTTCTTTTCGATATCGCCCAAAGGCAAGCCAGACAGGGCTGTTCTAGATATCACGTGATAGACCGTGGGCCTGTGAGGCAGGGTAAATCTGGCGTTTCTTGGCATGGTGAACCTCCATGGGGTGAGGGTTGATGTCTATGGAAAAAGAGGTAGCCGAAATGAGGATGAAAGTCCAGTATATTTTGTCTGTCCCTGTTGGTTTCCATAATACAGTCCCTGTTGGTTTCCATAATACAAAATCCAAGGACATCTACAAAATAAATGCTGCTGAAATACTTGATAATCTCCAGAAGGCGGTTCTTTTCGATATCGCCCAAAGGCAAGCCAGACAGGGCTGTTCTAGCGTGAGTTTATTACGCTTAGCGCAATTTTCGAGGACATCTTCAATGTTTTCAATATGTTGCTTTAATTAAAAATGTATACACTGAAATATGTATCGAACAGACTTCTTTCTATTCGATAAAAAATTCTTAATTTTCAACAAATTATGCTTAATTTGGGGTTGACATATGGGCCTTTCAATGTGTATGTATACACTGAAATGGCAACTATTCAAAAGAAACCTTCAAGAGGCAGGGACTACTGGGCCATAGTCGAATCCAGACGGATCAACGGAAAACCACGCCCTGTTGTCCTGGAGCATCTCGGCACTGCTGAAAACCTCCTGAAGCGGCTTCAAGAAGGGGCAGGGCCGCACAAGGTCAAAAGTTACTCGCATGGACTGGTAGCCTACTTACTCAATTTGATAGAATCCCTTGACCTGGTTCAAATTATCAACCGCCATGTGCCAAATAAACAAATCAGAGATGGGTTTACTGTTGGAGGTTCTATTGTCCTTGCGTCCATGGGTAGAATCTGTCAGCCAACCAGTAAAAGAAACTGGTATAAGGGATGGGCCAAGCGTACCAGCCTCTCGTATCTTTTACGAATGTCTTTGGCCAAGATCGACAGCCAGCACTTCTGGGATCAGATGGATGCCCTTCCATCAGAAACCATTCCTGCAATTGAAGAAGAGATCGTTGACACCCTCTATGAACATGGCCTGCTTTCCATGGATACCCTGCTCTATGATACAAGTAATTTCTTCACTTACATCGCTTCGACCAATGAACGGTGCACACTGGCTAAGCGAGGAAAAAACAAGCAGCGACGAATTGACCTTAGGCAGTTTGGCCTTTTGCTCCTGGTCTCACGCCAGGATCAGCTCCCGATATACCACAGGACATACCAGGGGAACTTAAACGACAAAACTGTTTTCAAAGAGCATTTCGCAAGGTTTTCTGACAGACTCAAAAGGCTCAGTGGCTCCCTTGAAGACATTACCGTTGTTCTGGATCAAGGGAACAATTCAAAAAAAATGCTTAAAGAGGTAGACCAGACCATTTATTTTGTCGGAGCGCTTTCTGTTCACCAACACAGGCATTTGGTTGAAAGAGCCAATCTGAACCTGCAAGAAATACTTATAGGGAATAAAAGTGTTCCCTGCTACAAGGAGCGCACAACAATCTGGGGAAGCGACCTGACAGCAGTGGTCTACATCTCTGAAAAGCTGCGAGATGGTCAAATTAGAGGCCTGGAGCAAGGCCTCTCCAAGCTTTGCAGCGAACTTGATCAATTAAAAGAAGCCATCAAGATGCCGACCCAAAAAGGAAAAAAGCGAACTGAAGCCGGAATCCAGAAAAAGATTGATTCACTTATTTCCTCCTGTGTGCCCAAAGGGATCGTGGAGTGGGAGCTCACTTTTTTGCAGGAAGATGCATTCGAACTACAGTATTGGATCGACTACGACCACTTGGAAGAACTTAAAAAGTGGCGGTTTGGACGCCGCATCCTTATCACCAACAGGCATCACTGGAGTACTGAGGAAATCATCAAAGCTTATTGGGGTCAGGCCAATATAGAGTACGTGTTTAAAAATATGAAGAACCCGTTTCACATGGCATGGCGACCTCAATATCACTGGACTGATCAAAAGATAGAGGTGCACGGTTTCATATGTTTGGTGGCCTTTCTCCTGGTTATGGTGGCTTTCAAGCATGCCCGGGAGAATGCCGGCTTTTCTCGGTCTCCGCATACTTTGCTGGAAAAACTATCCGAGATTCGTCTGGCCACTCTGATCGATGCCCCGACCCAAAAATCAAAAGGGCGCTACAGAGCCACATATCAGCTTGAGGAGATGGACCCAGATGTCAAGGAGCTTGCAGATGCAATGGGAATTGCCGAGTTGCCGATGAAATCAAAAATACCGTTCAGTGTATACAAATCTTAACCTTAATATTTACATATATTACAAGGTGTTACGATTAATTTTGGGACTAACCGTAATAAACTCACGCTAGATATCACGTGATAGACCGTGGGCCTGTGAGGCAGGGTAAATCTGGCGTTTCTTGGCATGGTGAACCTCCATGGGGTGAGGGTTGATGTCTATGGAAAAAGAGGTAGCCGAAATGAGGATGAAAGTCCAGTATATTTTGTCTGTCCCTGTTGGTTTCTCTGGTAGCGTAGTCCCTTGGATAAATCTTTACAGCCAGGTGCCAGTGGTTGCCCATAATACAAAATCCAAGGACATCTACAAAATAAATGCTGCTGAAATACTTGATAATCTCCAGAAGGCGGTTCTTTTCGATATCGCCCAAAGGCAAGCCAGACAGGGCTGTTCTAGATATCACGTGATAGACCGTGGGCCTGTGAGGCAGGGTAAATCTGGCGTTTCTTGGCATGGTGAACCTCCATGGGATGAGGGTTGATGTCTATGGAAAAAGAGGTAGCCGAAATGAGGATGAAAGTCCAGTATATTTTGTCTGTCCCTGTTGGTTTCCATGCCCAGATCGGCATACCATACTTCACCTGTTTTTGGATTAGTACTCGCCAAAGGCCTCACTCCATTCATCCGCCTGTTGAGATGGGCTAAGCAACGCACTGTCTCCAAGGGATACATCAAAAGGAAGTCCCTGACATAGCTCTACTTTTGCCAGAAAAATGTTGATGGCCTGGCTGGGGTCCAAGCCCAGTTGATCAAGAATTTGCTCTGCATTGTGCAGACGATGGGCAGGCACTTCTATTTTTACTAACACAGGTTCGTCATTGTGAATTTTCATCGGATTTGCCCCCATAGTTAATGCCCCATACGGTGAAATTATTAGCAATTTATTTCATTGCTCCCACGCTCTGCATGCGGAGCATCCCCTGACCGCTCTGCGGTCTTCTTCATGATAAAATTGTGGTGTGCTTTGTCATGGAAGCCTCATGCACCTGGCTGAGGAGGTGTGCTGCAAGGCTCTGATCATACATAGACAGCTTCCTGGTCGATTCTTTCCTTTAGAAACTTATTCATGCCGGGTCTGTAACTTATTACATCAACTTTGAGTACCAGGATATCTTCAAGGTCCTGCTTGATTCCGATAATCCTGAAAAGGTCCTGTTTGTTCAAGTCTACAACTACATCAACATCACTTGCAGAATTTTCCTGCCCTTTAGCGAGGGAGCCAAATACACCTATCCTGAGAATGCCGAACTCATCACCGGATTTTTCACGGTATTTTTTGATAGTGTTGAAAATATTATTGCGATTCATAGATAACACAACTTAAAGAGGGTTGAGGCATTCAATCCAGAGGGTCATCAAGATTATGAATGGTGATGGACTTCATTTTTGTATCTCCTTGTGTACCATAATGTGGATTGATGGTTCACAATAAATTTTACCCAACCTTGAGTCAAGCCTGGAGTGAGAAAACCATATTCACAGCATAATGTCCCATACGTGTTTTTTGACAACTTGATCAGGATTATAGTCTGTTGTAGCTGCAGATGGATCAAATCCAGTAATGCCGGATTAGCACGGGTTCTGTCCCTGGCTTCGCTGTAAAAAAGTTGACCTCAGGATTCACCCAACCTTTTCATGGAATAAACCCCCTCCACACCGCCTACGGGCGTGAATTTGCGCTTGTCCTTGGAGCCCAGCAGGTGCTTGACCTGGTCAAATACCTCCTGGACAAAGTCCTTGCCGCCGATAACTCCGGAATCGGTAAAATACCTGCATCTGTACCTGAAGCGCTCTACTCGGGATACTTTGTAGCCCTTTTTGCGGGCTTTTTCTACTATTTTTTGATCAATGGTCTTGCCCTTTCCAGCATCCACAGCCCCGGTTTCGTAAACAAACTGTCTGTATTTGCGGACAATCTCTTGGGGGTCAAACTCGTTCCATTCCTTGAAACCAAAATCAATGGATAAGAAACCGTCTTTGTTCCCAGTTTGAACATGGTACCCTAGAGAACTCCAGCGGTAATCCTCCGGCTTTTTGACTATACCAGCCCGAATGGGATTCAGGTCTATGTAGGCCAGCATGTTCACAAGGGTGCTTCCTTCCTGAACAATCATGGACTTGAATCGCTCACCCCAGAAAAAGCCCCGCCTGTTATGCCTCTTATTGTAATACCGGGAAAAGGTCTGCTTAATCTCCCGGACGAACTCAGAAAGATCAGTCCATTTCTTGCTGAATTTTTCTATCTCCTGGTCTCCGAAATGAACATCCTCGCCATAGCGTTTGACAAACCTTTCCTGGACCTCCTGCCTGGTAGCGTAGTCCCTTGGATAAATCTTTACAGCCAGATGCCAGTGGTTGCCCATAATACAAAATCCAAGGACATCTACAAAATAAATGCTGCTGAAATACTTGATAATCTCCAGAAGGCGGTTCTTTTCGATATCGCCCAAAGGCAAGCCAGACAGGGCTGTTCTAGATATCACGTGATAGACCGTGGGCCTGTGAGGCAGGGTAAATCTGGCGTTTCTTGGCATGGTGAACCTCCATGGGGTGAGGGTTGATGTCTATGGAAAAAGAGGTAGCCGAAATGAGGATGAAAGTCCAGTATATTTTGTCTGTCCCTGTTGGTTTCCTTTCTAAAGGAGTATATGTCCCAGTGGCTTGCGGAGCAGAGCCTGGGCAAACCGCCCATGGTCTATGAAATCGAGCTGCGGGAGCGTATGGTCAGGGTGGAGGAGGAGCTGCGAAATCAGAGAGAGCTGATCCAGTATATCATCGAACAGATGGATAAACGCTTTGAACAGGTGGACAAGCGCTTTGAGCAGGTGGATAAGCGTTTTGAACAGTTTGACCAGCGCTTTATGGCATTGACCAAACGCATGGACCGCCTGCTGATCTGGTCATTCGGGACCACCGTGACCGTTGGCGGGTTGATCGTTGCCATCCTGAAACTTACCTGATTGAACACTGTCCAACCGGGCATGCTTCTATAATATGACTGCAAAAGTCGAAAAGTTGATTTTGTGCCCTGAACGTATTTTTCTAACTATTTGATTTTTCTGTCAACTGTCAACCGTCAACCATCAACTGCGTCTGTAAAAGAGGCTTTTTGCAGAAACATCATACACAAAGATAGGGAGCTTTTCTTCAATAAAGTAAATCAGAGGTGCGGTATCAATTCCGACGGTAGCGCCAGAGAGTTTTTTATTCTCTCCATGATGCTCTTTCTTCAGCTATATAGTTATCTACATCTATTTTTTTCCATAAATCTTTCCCCATTCCCTTAAGTTCCATGATGCTCCTGGCTTTAGATGAAGAAGCAGCCTTGTTTCTTACTAATGATGCTGTTTGTTCTAATAAGAGGAGTTGTTCAGAAAGAGGCAGGGCCTGGATGTCAGATAAAACCTGCTCATATCTTCGTGTTTCCATTTTGCTCACCTTTAACTGCTCATAGTTTAAAGACGTCAGTTCAATTAAGATTAAGGCAGATGGCTGGGTTTGGCAATAAGGATTTGATCAGTGGCTAACTCCTGAAACCCTGTCACAAAAAACAAGAAACTTGGACAGGATTAACAGGATTGAGTGATTACCTTTTGGCCTGGCTTCCGTCTGTCACGCCTGTGGCGTGATTTAATTGCTCGTAGAGCAAGCCCGAAGGGCATTAAACTGGGAGCCAGGACAAAATGTTTTTTTTCTTTATCCATCTCTTAATCTATGCCTGCCACGTGTCTTTGGCGTGGTTAATCCTGTCAAAAAAGCCCTTTTCTTTATTGGGTTGCGGGCAAAGCCCGAGTTAGACGTTTGCAGTTTAAGTGTTGATGCACTTATCAGTTCGTATAGTCTTGCCGGTCTGGGCATGGCGAATTCCCTGGGATGAGGTCTGGTGTTGGCGGAAGAATGTTTAGCCGATACAAAAAGGATTGTAAATCTTATTTTGTCTGACCCTGTTGGTTTCTATACCCTGAAAAACGGGCGATTAGTACCACTGGCTGCTCCTTGGGTCTCTTTAGGTGGACGCTGAGTGTTCGTAAGATGTTCTCCTGTCGTAGGCGGGTCAGAGTGTGGGGGTAAAATGCTTCTAAGGACAATCAAAATTATCGCTGAGATCTCTTAAATCACCTTCTATGGCTTCACAGGGATCAGCCTCAGCCTGCTGGTCTCTGTTCAAAAATTCCATATATAGATTTTCAACCTCTATATTCCCGGTTTCTATATCCGCGCACTCCTTATTGAGCACAAAATCAATACCCAGCTGAGCTGAATTTGTAGAGACAGTCAGATCTGCATCTCTAGCGTTTATAGACCCTCCAGCTTCAATATAAATGTATCTCCTGGCGTCGAATTGAGCGCCCTGGATGTCTACATTGCCGCATGTTTTAATATATATTTCTTCAGGATCATTGCCAGCACTATCGGTAGTTGAAAAAACAACACCATCTTCAATATTTATATCTCCGCTGTCAGCCTCAAGCTTGACTTTTCCTTGTGCAGATTCGGAAAGAAATTCCACGCCAGACTCAACAGTAATGCCTTCTGGAGCATAAAAATCGAATTCATCATATTCCTGAGTGCCTACTCCTGATTTTATTTCCAACTCAACCCAATTTTCATGTTCATCAGTAGGTAGCTCTAATATCGGAGAAAACTCCTCTTCAATTCGGTTGCCCTCGTCATCAATAATAATAATTTGTCCATCATCATGAATAAGCTCAATCTCAAGATGATGAAAATATACTGGCTCGTCTCCTAAGATTTTAAAGCCAGCATAGATTTGCTCTTCTGAGGTGAAATCAAAGTCAAAACTAAAACTATGGGAAAGGGACAGGTCACTGTCCAGGTTCCAGGGACCATCATTTTTAAAATTTCTGATATTTTTTGGAGTGTAGTCATAATTCGCCCCGTCTTCCAGATCGTAAATAGTAGCTCTTGCAGCTCTGCTATTGCCAGTAACCCTGATTTCAATATAATAAAAGTCCTCATAATCAAAGTCTTCTATCTTTTCTGGATCAACTTCAGTCTCTGGCTCATCAGCCCTCTCGCCATCATCCCATTCTCTGATGCTCAGTTCGTCAGCATCAGGATCCATATTGAAGCTGTATCCAGGATCTGGCTT
Organism: Desulfonatronospira thiodismutans ASO3-1; assembly: GCF_000174435.1. Taxonomy (NCBI): domain Bacteria; kingdom Pseudomonadati; phylum Thermodesulfobacteriota; class Desulfovibrionia; order Desulfovibrionales; family Desulfonatronovibrionaceae; genus Desulfonatronospira; species Desulfonatronospira thiodismutans. Next base: position 273,281 of record NZ_ACJN02000003.1, on the reverse strand, counting down.
GTTTTCATCGTTTAGCTCGGTATCAAAAAAGACTGCGTATCCTTCAGAATCAGCCTCGCTGTTTCTGACCACAGCACGCACGATATACTGATTGTAATCGTTGGTGGCTGGAACAGGAACAAAGAGCATGGAACCACCAACAGAAGATCTTAAGACCTTTACGTCGTCTGGTACACGGTTGTCGGGATCCGAATCAGGTTCCCAGTCATCTCTATTCTGATCGTCCGGAACTTTTACTGCTGAGTGGTGGATAAAGTTTTCAATTTCCTTCTCGCTCATTTCAGCATAGGGTACGTCTATAAATCCCGGTGAGAATTTTCCTTTTATTTTATAGCTTGCTTGTCTTGATGTGCCTTTGTAGGCTATGCCTTCAGAGACAATCTCGTAACGACCTGCAAAAAGATCGTTATCAATTTCCCCTAACTTTAGCTTAAAAGATCCATGATCACCTAAAGAATATCCTTCATCCTCATCAGCAATTTCGTCTATGTCAATATCCGGAGCATTCTCATGCAAACGTTTCTTTGCATATTCATACCCGGCCATGGCCATGTACCTGGCTTGTTCAGAGTTGCCCTGGCTTAACTGAGTAAAAGTAGATGTGGTGGTCAGAGAAACCAGGCCTGCACTCAACGCACCAGCTACCACGATCACGGCTACCAGGTACATAAGCACTGAACCGCTTTGAGCACCGCATATTGCTACGTTTTTTTTCTGTCTCAAATGTGTATTGGTCATGAATTTTACATTTTTTATGGTTCACTTAAATAGGTCGGTGCGACTGCAAAAGAGAATTCTTGGAGAGCATCGTTAGCTCCGCTTATTTCCAGGGTTATTCTGCATACTCCGTTACTCAAGTACTCGACTTGGAAGTCCGAGACCCCATCAACCAGAGTATATGAGGAATTATTCGTTTGGTAATCAAGATTAGAGTTGTCTCTGCTTATTGTTACGTCATCTCCATTGTGCGTTGTATATTCCAGCTCATCATCGCGCCGACAGTTATACCCAAAGCTTCCTGCTGTTTGCAGTTCATTGGAGACTCTGGTCATCACAACCTGTGTCTTCTGTGCCAGATGGTAGTTGTCGCCGGCCCATTGATAGCTCTGGACAATCTGCACCAGAAACATTCCACCAATTACGGATACAATGCCTAACAGGGTGATGGTAGCAATAAGCTCAACAAGTGTGAATCCGGATTGTTTATTCATAACTCACTGCAAAAAAAGTTAATTACAAGGGAAATAATATGTGAATCTAAAGCCGGGGTTGTCTTTATCTTGTAAGGTTACTTCTAGCACTCTATCAGTAGGTAGTGGGTCAGAGTCACATTCAAGAAAATTATCGTCAAAACCACATATGCGCGGTGAATCATCTGCAAATTCCGCATTCCACTCTTCTTCATTTTCTTCCTTGTCTTCAACAAAATCCTCGATCTTTCCTTCAAGGCCATCACATGGAGGCGGCACCGGATTCCAGTTCGGTTTGAAATTGGCAATAACCTTGACCATCTCCGAGCTGACTCCGCTGGAGCTTCTCAAATTGTCCAGTGGCTTATGGCTGTCAACCACCGCCGAGCTCATAAAAGGGACTAGAAGCGCTGCTACAATCCCGCCCACCACCAGGACGGCTATCACTTCCAGGAGGGTAAACCCTCTGCTTTTTTTGTTCATTTTGATAGTACCGTAATCCTTATTGCCTTACTTCATGCGGGGCAGTTGCATTCAGCTGATCACTGACCTGTTTCTCTGGGAGTTCGATCATATATGCGATATCTCCAAGATGGTCAGGGTTTAGGGAAGGGATCTTTAGACAACCGCCCCCGGCCCCTCCTTGGCCAAGGAGGGGAGCAGTCCGTGCTGTATGCAGGAAATTAGAAACTTGCATAACAGCAATGCCTTGATAAAAATTATATGAAATTAAAGTCATTTATAAGAATGGCCGGCTGTTGGGCGGTCTTTGCCATCAAGCCGGGCAAAACATTATTCTATAAATCCGGTTTCAGTTGTTATATTTATGGTCTGACTGTTACCAACGGTTATCTCATATGGGTTGGGAAAATTTTCAGGATCACTGCCTTCCAGATAAGGTCTGCCACGAGCGGCACTAAACATGATGGTATCCTGAGGAGAAAGAGTTGCATCAAGATTTTCATTTTTATAACTGTCTTCACCTGGGAGGTATGGAGCACCTGGAAGATCTGGAAGACTATTACCTGTTGGAACGTTTCCATTATCCCTTACAAGTGTATACGTATCCGCCTCGATCTCAATCCCCCAGTCATTCACATCCCCCATGGCCCGGAGCTGGGCGTAGCGCAGGTGGACCTTGAGGGTGTTGGCCGCTGCCACGTCTTTAGCCCCGATATCAGTAAACCTGTTCACCGCCACTGCTGCCAGCACTCCCAGGATGACCAGGACTGCGACGATCTCCAGCATGGTAAATCCCCTGGAGGGGCTGGGGATGTTCGGGGAACAGGTTTTGTTCTTGATTGTCATAAATTTGAATATGGGGAAACAGGGTGTAAAAGTCAATAGGTTATATTGAATGGCATGGGGCATAAAATTCAGGGATTCGGGAATTGAGGGATTGAGGGATTATTGGAGGGCAGGGGTGTGTGGAGGTGTGGGTATATGGGAGTGGGAAGGGCATGGAGCATGGGGAAGAAGGAATGATGAATGATGAGCGATGAATGGAAGAGAGCAGGAGAAAGAAGAGTATGGAGCAGGGGAGATTGGGAATAATGAAAAGCCGGGACATGGCAGCAGGGATGAAAAAACCGTAACCATTCAGGGGATGCCTCAAACGGCCCGGGGACAGTCCCCGCGACACCTTTTTCAGCACGGCAATACAAAAAGTACATGCGCGAAGTGTAGTGAGACTGCACAGTTAGTACTTAGCGGGGGACAGTCCCCAGGGCCTTGTGCAAGTAATCACCACCGAGGAACCCCCTGAATGGTTACAAAAAACCTTAGAGCAACGATTTTGTGGTCAAAAACGTTGCTCTAAGGTCAGAAATCAAGGTTTTTCAGGTTGTTTGTACTGACAATTCAAAGGGTTGGCCCGGTCCGACCCAATTAGCATTTGTCCTGACAATTCAAAGGGTTGGCCCGGTCCGACCCAATTAGTCTTCATCAGCAATAATTACCCAGCAATCTACTGTGTCAGTCTCAAAATCGTCAGGATCTTCGTGGTCTGTTACAGTATGCAATAAAAATTTTCCTACAGATTCTTCGTCGAACCCTGTTGAAGTGTCGATATCGAATTGTTCAGTGTCAAATTCAGCCATAAAGTCATCTTCCAACTTTTGTATTTCCCCTAAACTACAATCTTCAACATTTACTGGATTAGGTTCAATAGTACCGAAAGCACTTACTTGATATACTTGAGCCTTGGCAGCGTTAAGGGCGCTAGCAGAAGTTATGTTTGCTCCCTGGGCATTTGCTGAAGCTATCTCTGCCTCATCTTGGAAATCTACAAACCTGGGTACTGCTACTGCCGCCAGAATGCCAAGAATCACCAATACCGCAATTAATTCAATTAAAGTAAAACCGCCCTGTCCTTTTCTTTGCGCTACACTTTCCATAAAAATCCTCCATTTTTGCGCCCGCAGGCGCTGTGTTAAAATCGTCCTTGTCCTGGGCCGCGGCCCTGGAAAGATGGTCTCTAATTGATTATTAAGACAGTTGGACTGTTTCTGTCAATACCCTGATTTGTTGCCGGGCTGGGTCATGCCGGATGAAAAAAGTCCTTCTGCATCAGATAGAGGACGGTTTTTTGAGAACAGAGTTCAGTGAAAACAGTGGTTTGTGGTTGCGTCCTCGTGTCCAAAATGTTGACTAAGGGATTTTTGCAGGAACATTGGGTCGTTAACATGTTTCCTTTACCTGGAACTGTCCTGCCCGAGTATTGTCTTGGCCTGGATCATTTTTCGCTGCTGTCAAAGAACTGTCGTGACTGTGATGCATTTATATTTAAGCAAATCGTATGCCAGGGTGTGAATTTAGGAATTCGGAATTGGGGGATTGAGGGATGGAAGATTTAGGGATTGAGGGATGGAAGATTTAGGGATTGAGGGATTAAGGGATGGGGCCCCGGTGAAACCCCTGTCCGCGACAGGGAGCCCTTCGGGCTGTTTCACGGGGTAAACATGGGGCATGGGGAAGAAGGCAGGGATTTAGGAATTGGGGAATTGGGGGATTCAGGAATTGGGGAATTGGGGGATTCAGGAATTGGGGAATTGGGGGATTCAGGAATTGGGGAATTGGGGGAGTGACTTTTCCGTGTCTTTCCGGGTGTTCCGCCTGCCCCGCCTGCCCCATGAAATGCACAAAGTGCCGGCTCTGCCGATTTCATAGGGGTAGCTCAGCCTTGTGATGGTACTGGGGTGGGCAAAATCTCTTCTCTGTGGACGATGAGCGCCTGGGGGGATTTTTCCTGGCCTAGCGGGACAGAGCGTGGGATCGATAAGAATTTCCATGATTTTTAAAAACTCCGCCAATATAGCTTGACATCAGCCAGATTTCTGTATGAAAATATTCTTTAAGCAAACGTTAAGATGGAGTGGTCATGGATCCAAGAGATAGACTCAAAGAGATTATAAAAAGGCAAAGCTTCAAGTATAGCCAGAAACCGGTTTTTTCACTGGCTTCCGGCACGTTGAGCAGTTTTTTATTTTGACTGCAAAAAAACCACTATGGACCCTGAAGGTGCGGCATTGATTGGAGAGTTGATATGGCAAACGATTAAGCCGTGGAAGGTATCAGGGATAGGGGGTTTGACCCTGGGCGCGGATCCCATTGCAGCGGCTGTTATGCACGTAGCCTGGCAGGAAGGGCAGCGCATCAATCAGTTTGTGGTTCGCAAAGGACTGAAAGACCATGGGGAAGTGAAATGGATAGAAGGTAATGTATTTCCCGGGGATAGAGTGATAGTGGTTGATGATGTAGTGACCACCGGAGGTTCTACGATTAAGGCCATTGAGCAGGCCCGTAAGAACGAATTGCAAATATCCGGAGTGGTTGTGCTTATAGACCGGCAGGAATTCCAGGGCATTGAGAATATCAAGGGACAAGTAGATTGCCCTGTGGTTTCATTGTTTTGCAAGGAAGAGTTTCTGGACGAAGCGCAATATACCCAGACCCAAGAGAGCAGTCATGAAAAGCCCGATTTCGCCCAAGCAACTTGATCTCTTAAAAGAAAAATACAAAGCTGTTTACCCAAGATGATCCTTTACTGGCATTCGCCTCCATAAGCTTGATCAAGCTTGTTGAAGAGTGCTGGGAGAGAGGACAGATGCCTACAGAACTGCATAATCAGTTGGAAATCATTGTTGGTCAAATCTCGGATCCGGATAAAATGCCCCGGGATCAGCTTACTGCCTGTCTACAAAAAGCCGAAAGGGTATTGCCCGAGTTGATGTTTTAGGCATTAGAAGACTCGGAGAATCAAGGGACAGGCCTGCGGACGCGGAGCGTCCGGAGGGAGTTCTTCCGCCCTGGTGGGACAGAGCGTGGGAACAATATCCTTCTAAATGTTGTCCACCATCTGGAGTGTAGCTTTATCCTTTACCTTCTTAAGGTCGCGGTTGAAGCTGGCTCTGAAGGCAACCTTCATTGGCTTTGCTCCAAAGTCCTGAATATTTCTTCACGACTTACTTTTTCAGTTTCCTTTCCTTCTTTAATCGCCTCGGAGAGGGCGAGATCCTCAAACACGTCCGTGATTATTTCCTCAAACAATTGCCTGTTTTCATGCAAGGTCTCAGCCAGAGACTCCTTGAATATCCTTTTAATAGTTTCATGATCGGTTTCTATTGGGCTCATTTTCTCCTCCGTTACGGTGATCCCGAAGTGTAGGCGTAGCCATTCAACCAGGGCGAACTGGCGGTTAAGGTTTCTTTGTTTCTTGGGTTGCGGGCATGGCCCGCGTTAGTTTACATGGTTTTATTTCAGGCACAGGCATCACTTGCCGGGGTGACAACAGGCACCTGGATAATTTCTGAGGGAGTCAGGCTTTCCCTGTTGCGCATCATGAAACCGATTTTTTCTGCCCACTTGCCGGGAATGTACTGTTCTCCACATTGACGGCATTGATTCATGGGAATGTCTTTAAAGATTATAAAGCCGCCATCGGGGCAGGCCATTTTAACAGCACCCAGGGTCTTCAGGACTTCTCCACCGCACTCAAAACATTTCATAATCAGCATCTCCTTTGGTATGGGTCATGCCAGTCCTCAGGATCAGGTTCATAGACCGTGATGATCCATAAGATACCATCCTGATATCCGCACACGATGTGTGTATATTTGATCTCTCGGGATTTACCGCTGACCAGAAAAGAGTATCCTCTGGGATCATCAGGGTAATGTTCAATAATTTTTCCGTTGAGAATGGCCTCTTTCACATCAAGAGGGTCGATTCCCCGTTCAGCAGCTCTTTCTGCAGCATGTTTTCTGAACTGGTAATTTCCTGAATCTACCAGCCTTGCAATCAGGTTATCGTCCATTTTCGTTGTCATGTCCGGTTAGCTGCCAGCTGGAGACTGAGCCTGAGTTCTGATTTTGACCTTGTTTGTTCAATATATTGTAATCCTGGCGGGCAAGCCTGGCAAGCTGAACCTGCAAAAGTCAGTTTTTTGCTTCTTTTATAATGTTCACCCGCCTTGGATAGAAAGAGCCTGGATACAATAAAGAGGCCCCTTCGGGGCTGAAGAATCTGCCCACGGAATACACGGAACACACGGAATTTGCGTTGCTTTGCAACGCTTCAGACTTTTCCGTGTCTTTCCGGGCCTGCCCCGTGTATTCTCTTTTAATACACTGGGGTGTTCCGCCTGCCCCGCCTGCCCCATGAAATGCACAAAGTGCCGGCTCTGCCGATTTCATAGGGGTAGCTCAGCCTTGTGATGGTACTGGGGTGGGCAAATTCTCTTCTCTGGGCCGCGGAGCGTCCGGGGGATGTTCTCCCTCCCTGGCGGGACAGAGCGTGGGAACAATAAGAAGGTAGATCGCCGGCCTGCCTCGGATTGTGTTCCAGGGTGGCCGGGTTTCTGGCTCTTAGAGGGTTCTTGTTTTCAATCCCATATTGCCTTATTATCATAAGTAATCAACGATTATGGTGGTTTTGGTCTTGTATTTTCAACATACTGTTTTGGTGGGATAACTTTTTTTGAAAACGAGGACAGGGATGACAAAGCGCAAGAGATATGGACAAGAAAGAAAGGAGACTCTATGAAAAAAAATGAATATCCACAAAAAACCAGCATTTCTCAGGCAGATTCATTGGAGGCTGTCTCTGAATTCTGGGATACTCATAGCCTGGCCGAATACTGGAATGAAACCAGTGAAGTGCATTTGGAGGTCAGGGCAGAACAAAGGCGGCGTATCACTTTGGACCCGGATATATTCAGCCAGGTTGAATCTCAGGCCCGTTCCCGGGGATTATTGCCTCAAACGCTGGTAAATATGTGGGTAGCTGAACGTTTATCCATGGAAAAAGATGGGTGACTGGAATGCAGGGAATTGAGGGATTGGGGGATTGGGGAAGAAGGCATAGGGCATGGGGCATGGGGAAGAGGCAGGGATTTAGGAAGGAATTGGGGAATTTAGGAATTTAGGAATTGAGGGATTGGGGGATTGGGGAAGAAGGCATAGGGCATGGGGCATGGGGAAGAGGCAGGGATTTAGGAAGGAATTGGGGAATTTAGGAATTTAGGAATTGAGGGATTGGGGGATTAACTTTTCCGTGTCTTTCCGGGCCTGCCCCGTGTATTCTCCTTTAATACACTGGGGTGTTGCGGCTGCCCCATGAAATGCACGAAGTGCCGGCTCTGCCGATTTTATAGGGGTAGCTCATCCTTGTGATGGTACTGGGGTGGGTAATATCTCTTCTCTGTGGACGCGGAGTATTTCCCCGAAATTAATCGCGAAGTGTAAAGATAGCATAGTCTGCATGTTTTGAGTTTACATTCCCCAGCCGGAAAGCTATTGGGGTAATGTTAATCCCATCGGTCGGCGGGCTTGCTATGATTAGGGCAAACGCTGCGCCGAAACCCTGTGCTTTGACTACTACCGACAGCATAATTTGCCCATAAAACCAAGATCCACGGCGAAGCCGCGTTCATCATTAACTACGAACCACGAACCAGGAACCAGGAACGAGGAACGCCGAAGGCCGAACCAAGAACGACTAACCAGGAACAGCGGCGAAGCCGCAGAACCAAGAATAACGCCTGAGATTGTTGCAAAGAAATATATTGAGTTGTAAGAGTAAATCCTGATTTATAAGTCAGATGTTCAGAAGACAGTAAGAAGTCAGTGAATCGGTGATGTCGTGTCCTGCTAACCTCACCACGAACCACGGCGAAGCCGCATACGGGATGGATTTAAATTACGAGGCATCGTCTGGGCCGTGATTGCCAAATCGGCGGGATGCTTGCATCAGCCCAATTTATGAGGGGAGATCGACATGCTTATTAATAGTATTATCTGGCTTTCTGATATTATCGATAAACTGGAGAAGAAACATGCTGTCACTACGAATGACGTCGAGAATATTTTTAAAGATCTTCCTGTTTTTCACAGGATAGAAAGAGGTAAGGTCAAGGGAGAACATGTTTACAGGGCTCTTGGAAGGACAGATTCTGGCAGATACCTTGTCGTATTTTTCATTTATAAACGAACACATGAAGCTCTGGTGATATCAGCTCGTGATATGACTGAAAAGGAGAAGAAAATATATGCAAAAAGAAAATAAAATGAAAAATTATCATAGAGATGAGTTGCCTGTATCTTTTGATTCTATAGCTGATGCGGCAGATTTCTGGGAAAGCCATGATTCTGCTGATTACGAAGCTTATATGGAAGATGTTCAGTTTAATGTTGATATTAACCGTCATGTTTATCTTATTCCTGTAGCAGAATCTGTTCTTGAAAAAGTACGGAATAAGGCCAAGCACCAGGGAGTATCTACAGAAACATTAGTTAATATGCTCCTTCAAGAGCATGCTTGATCAAGAACAGTTCTTCGTTCTTCGTTAACCAGGAACCAGGAACCAGGAGCAGCAGCGCAGCTGCCGAACCAGGACCAAGAGCCAGTGGTCAGCGGATTGCTATTGACAACGCAATTGCAGTTATCATAATAGTGTATCTGTTTAGCGCTTTGCATGTGGCATGGGGACTGGCTCTTCCGGGACCCACTTGTCCCAAAAAATGAGATATTTTAAGCACAAAATGATGCTCAAGTGGGTCCCGGAGTGCCTGTCCCCTGCTTTCCTTAAAAGCGCTAAACAGATACATAATAGTTCTGTTGCATTTATTAATCTAAATCCATTGCAAAGATTTATCTAAAGTAATTGCAATCGTTAATCTTCATGTTTCGGGATTTATGAGGCTGGCATGCACTATCGCTCAAGAGTGGTGGTCGGCGAATTGCGGCAGCACCTGTCATCCACCGGCGCCGTGGTCATTGAAGGGCCGAAAGCCTGCGGAAAAACGGCTACTGCCCGGAATCTGGCCGCCAGTGAAGTATTGCTTGATGTCGATGAGAATGCCCGTCAGGCTGTAGTCATTGACCCTCGCCTGGTATTGGCGGGCGCTACCCCGCGTCTTATTGATGAATGGCAGATTGAACCAGCCATCTGGAATCATATCCGGCTTGCGGTTGACGAGCGGGGGTAGCCTGGCCAGTTCATCCTGACCGGTTCTGCCGTACCTGCCGATGATATCACCCGCCATACCGGGCCTCACCGCTTATACCAAAAAATTTCTGAATAACCTCCAGGAGGAATTTTCGTTGCTCCGCAACGCTTCAAAATTTTCCGTGTCCTTCCGGGCCTGCCCCGTGTATTCTCCTTTAATACACTGGGGTGTTGCGTGGGCAATATCTCTTCTCTGTGGACACGGAGCGTCCGGGGGATGTTCTCCCGCCCTGGCGGGACAGAGCGTGGGAACAATATCCTTTTAAGTGGTGCCCACCATCTGGAGTGTAGCTTTATCCTTTACCTTCTTAAGGTCGCGGTGGAAGCTGGCTCTGAAGGCAACCTTCATTGACTTTGGAAGTAAGTAATAATAACCTATACGTTGCCTTATTGTTCCCACGCTCCGCGTGGGAACATTCTTCGGACGCTCCGCGTCCAAAATGATCCAGCACTCACTTTTAAATGCTTTTATTTTCCTGGTACTTCTCCATTGCCAAAAGTGAGTGCTGGATCGAAAAACGTTCCCACGCAGAGCGTGGGAACGATAAGAGAAGAGTTTTTAACCCCACTCTATGCCATCGGCGTCTGCACAAAACGAGAAGTCAATATTATTGTAAAGATTATTTCTACTTACTGCCTTTGCTCCAAAGTCCTGAATATTTCTTCACGACTTACTTTTTCAGTTTCCTTTCCTTCTTTAATCGCCTCGGAGAGGGCGAGATCCTCAAACACGTCCGTGATTATTTCCTCAAACAATTGCCTGTTTTCATGCAAGGTCTCAGCCAGAGACTCCTTGAATATCCTTTTAATAGTTTCATGATCGGTTTCTATTGGGCTCATTTTCTCCTCCGTTACGGTGATCCCGAAGTGTAGGCGTAGCCATTCAACCAGGGCGAACTGGCGGTTAAGGTTTCTTTGTTTCTTGGGTTGCGGGCATGGCCCGCGTTAGTTTACATGACATTGTAATCCTGGCGGGCAAGCCTGGCAAGCTGAACCTGCAAAAAGTCAGTTTTTTTGCTTCTTTTATAATGTTCTCACCCCTTGGCGTGACAGAGCGTGTGAACAATACTGTATTCCCACCCGGCCCGGATGTCGCGCAGCGGCAGTACGGTTATATCCTCGGACAGCCTGTATCTGTCCCGACCTGGATAGACTACCCAGAGATGAGCCAGGTCAAGGTCTTTCCTGACCACATCCATGGATTTGGTTTTTCGCGGGGCGTCGGCAAACTTGAATTCCACTCCCCAGTTTCGTCCACCGTGCTTCCAGAACAGATCGAGTTCAGCACCTCCATGGGTGCGGTAAAAAGCCAGTTCCTGGTCGTGTTTGCCCAGGCAGAAGCAAACATTTTCCAGGGCAAATCCCTCCCACGAGGCCCCGAGCTTAGGATGGCCCAGCAGGGTGTCCATGGAGTCGATGCCCATGAGTGAGTGGAACAGACCCGAATCCCGGATGTAGAGCTTGGGGCGCTTTACCAGTCGTTTGGAAACGTTGGGGTGCCAGGGCTGAAGTGTACGGACCATGAAGGTTCCAGCCAGGATATCCAGGTATTTCCTCGCCGTCATGTCGCTGATGCCAAAGGAAGTTGACAGCTCAGAGTAGTTGAGCAGCTGCCCGTGATAATGACTGAGCATGGACCAGAACCGGCGCAGTGTTCTGGCGGGAATTACAATGCCCAGGGCCGGGATGTCCTGCTCCAGAAAGGCAGTGATATAGTTTTCAAGCCAGAGAAAGGCCGAGAAATCGTCTTTGGCCAGAAGGGCCCTGGGGTAGCCGCCACGCAGCCAGAGGTCACTGGAAGAAGTCACATCCAGGGTGTGCAGGCAGCCCAGATGGTACAAGCCCATCCGACCGGCAAGGGATTCGCTGCCTTGCCGAAGAAGCTCTCTGGATGCGCTGCCCAGTATCAGGTATTTCTGGTCCGGGATGGTGTCTACAAGGTGCCTGAGCAGGGGAAAGAGATCAGGCAGGCGCTGGATTTCGTCGATGACTACGAGCCCGGTGAGTTCTTCCAGAGCCAGCTGTGGGGTCTCCAGCCTGGCCATGTCCCTGGGATTTTCCAGGTCGAAGAGGTGGTCGGCATGGAAAAAACCGGCCATGGTCGTCTTGCCGCACTGTCTGGCGCCAAGGATGGCGGTCACCGGGAATATTTCCATCAGTCGGGTGATCCTGTGAAGATCAATGGCTCTTGGAATGACTGTCTGGCTCATGTTGTGCTGCTGCCTGGAGGCGTGATCATGCATGAAAATTCATATGATGAGTATGAATTTTCATGGACAATGTCAAGTGCAGAACAGGTTGAACATTGAATTTGAGCTTATAGTTCATCTCTTCCAAGCCCGTGCTTGGATAAAAGCTGCTAAAAATCAACGTACTCGTCTATAGGTGTTTTTTCTCGTTCTTTAATCAACTTAGAAAGCTGCAGATGCTCCATGATGTCGGCAAGTTTCTGTATTCTTTCATGTTCTTCAATGGTAAGAATAACAGCTTCAAGCTTATTTTCCGCAGCACAGCGATCTTGTCTCTTTTCTTATTTTTAATGCTTTCCAGGACAGAAATGAAATTCCTCACGATATCCGTTGAATCATCAGTTCTTCTTTTTTGTAAGTCTGCATATCCGGTATCTGTCTTTTCTTTTATCGTTCCCACGCTCTGCGTGGGGACGTCTTTCGATCCAGCACTCACTTTTGGCAATGGAGAAGTACCAGGAAAATAAAAGCATTTAAAAGTGAGTGCTGGATCATAAGAAAAAGGGAATGTCTTTGGGCCACTCCCGCGGTCATTCGTGGACGCTGAGCGTCCGGAGAATGTTCCCACGCAGAGCGTGGGAACAATAAGAATGCCCCTTTCCATCAAATGGTCTGCACCATGTCCCACATGGGCAGAAAGATGGCCAGGGCGAAGAAGCCCACCACCCCGGCCAGCATGGCGATGAGTACCGGACCCAGGGTCTCGGACATGCGGCTGACAGCGTATTCCACCTCGTCGTCGTAATGGATGGAGACCTCGGAGAGCATTTCGTCCAGGTTTCCGGCTTCCTCCCCGGTGGCCACCATGCTGATGACCATGGGGGTGAAGAACCTGGACTGACCCAGGGGGCCGGATATCCCTCTGCCCTGGCGCAGCTCTGCCTGGATGCGCTGGAATTCGCCGGAAATGACCTTGTTGCCTATGGTCCCGGTGAGTACGTCCATGGCGTTTAAGACTGAGACTCCGCTGGCCTGGAGAATGGAAAAGATGGAGGCAAACCTGGACATGGCCGCTTTTAGAAGAACAGGGCCAAGCACCGGGATCCTGAGTAATACCAGGTCCTTGACGTACTGCCCCTTTTCAGTCCTCAAAAAGATATACAGCCCTGCAGCCAGGGAAATGACAGTTCCCACGCTCACCGGCCAGTAGACCACTATCCACTGATAAAGAGCCAGGCTGATGCGCGTGGGCAGGGGCAGTTCAATGCCTGCCCCCTCGAATATGCCCACAAACTGGGGGATGACAAAGGTGAGCAGAAAAAGAAACGCCGCAAACAGGGCGATGACCACGATGACCGGGTAGCGCAGAGCGCTTTTTATATCCGATTTTACCTTGTGCTCGTGCTGCATAAGGTAGATGAGGCGGTCCAGTACGTCCACCATGCGTCCGCTGCTTTCGCCGGCCCGGATCATGTTGCAGTACAACTGAGAAAATATCTGGGGCTCCTTTTCAAAAGCCTCGGCCAGGGTACCACCCTCCTGGATATCCTTTTTCATCCTGGCGGCTGTTCTTTTGAGCTTCAGGTTTTCGGTCTGCTCCTCCAGGACATCCAGCAAAGATCCCATGGGCAGGCCGGCCTTCATCAGGGTGCGAAACTGCTTGGTGAATATGACCAGGTCTGTGAGCCTGACCCGGGCCAGAAACAGGTTGATCCTGCCGCTCAAATCCCCGAACACTTCCCTGGATGTACTGACCTGCTGCGGAATAAGCCCCTGCCGGACCAGCTTTTCCTGGGCCTCACCGGGATCTGCGGCATCTATAGTGCCGGAGACTGTGGCACCTTGATCGTTTATGGCTTTGTACTTAAATGGTGGCATGGGCTCAAGTCATGACGACAGTCATGGCCTCCTCCACAGTAGTCATCCCCTGGCAGACTTTGCGGGCGGCGTCGCTTCGCAGGTCATGCAGTTTGCCGGACCGGGAGAGACTCCGGCCCATCTGGGTTCCGGTGGTTCCGGTCTGGATCATTTCCCGGACTTCGTCGTCAACCCTTAAGACCTCAAAGGCGGCTGTACGTCCGCTAAAGCCCGTATTCATGCAGGAGTAGCAGCCCTGGCCCTGCATAAAGGTGCAGTCAGTGGAGTTTTCCAGGCCCATGGCCTTTAGGGCCCTGTCTGACGGTGTGTACGGTTTTGCGCACTTGGAGCAGTTTTTACGCATGAGGCGCTGGGCAAAGGAAACTACCAGGACTGAGGAGACCAGGTAGTGCTCTATGCCCATGTCTATGAACCTGGCCACTGCGCCTGCAGCGTCATTGGTATGCAGGGTGGACAACACCCGGTGCCCGGTCATGGCCGCCTGCACGCCTATGCGGGCAGTCTCGGCGTCGCGCATTTCCCCGACCATGATCACGTCCGGGTCCTGGCGCAGGATGGAGCGCAGGCCCGAGGCAAAGGTCATGCCCGAGCGGGTGTTGAGCTGCACCTGGCGCACGCCCTGCACCCGGTATTCCACAGGGTCTTCCAGGGTGATGATATTTATGTCCGGCTGGTTTATGCGCCGCAGGATGGCATACAGACTGGTGCTCTTGCCGCTGCCGGTGGGACCGGATGCCAGGATCATGCCATAGGGAGTGTCAATGGCCTCGCTCATCTTCTGGTAATCATCACTGTTCATGCCCAGTTCTTCCAGCTCAAAGGTCCTGGCGCTCAGGTCCAGAAGGCGCAGGACCACGTTTTCCCCGTGTATGGTGGGGATGCAGGAGGCCCGGACATGGATCTCCCTGCCCTTCATGCCCACGGTAAAGCGCCCGTCCTGGGGCATGCGCGATACGGAAATGTCCATTCCGGCCAGGACCTTGATCCTGGAAACAATGGAAGGCATCATATTTAAAGGCGGGGAAGGGACTTCCCTTAGCTTGCCGTCCACCCGGAACCTGGCCTGGACCCTGTTTTTTTCCGGGCTCAGATGCACGTCGCTTGCTCCCTGCTTCACCGCCTGGGCCAGGATGGAGTTGACCAGCTTGATTACCGGACCCTGGTCTGCTTCTTCTTCCAGGGTGTGTATGTCCTGGGTTTCTCCGCCGCCTCCCTGCTGGTCCTCGACGCTTAGCTCCTCCTGCTCCACGTCTTCCAGGACGTCATCTATGTTCCAGTACATGCCGTACAAGGAGCCGTACACCTGCTCGAAGTCTGACTCGGTGCAGACCACGGGCTCTATCTCCAGGCCGGTGACCACCTCCAGGGCGTCCAGGGATTCCAGGTCCAGGGGGTCCGGGGTGGCTACACGCAGCAGCTTTCCGGATCTGGCCAGGGGAACGGTGTTGTACTCCCTGGCCTGGTCGGAGGTGATAAGGTCTGCAAGGCTGCTGTCCACCGGATAGCGGGAGGGATCGTAGCGGTCAATGCGCAGCTGGCGGCTGAGCATGTCCACAATGTTGTCCTCGCGGCAGATATTGTTGCGTACCAGGAACTGGCCAAGCTTGAGCCCGGTCCCCCTGTTGGCGGACAGGGATTTTTCCAGCTGCTGCTGGGTCAAAAGACCTTCCTGGATGAGCATTTCTCCCAGGCGCATTTTTGTACGCATAGATTAAGTCTCCTGCTATGTAACAGTTTAGCTCTTTTTAACGAAAGCAGGGGACAGGCACCCCCGCACTTATTTTTCTGTGGGATGATTGACATGTTTTAAAAATAAGTGCGGGGAGAGCCAGTCCCCCTCCGGGCTGTATGCCTCCAGGCAGGAAGCCATGCCACATGTAAATGGCTAAACTGTTATCCTGATATTATTCAATAATATGCTTTTATTCAAGCCCGGCCAGCTTCCAGGTGCGGTCGAAATCTTCCAGGGAGACTATCTCCGCTTCCTGGATCAGGGAGCTTGATTTACTGTCCAGAACCTGCCGGGCCGAAGATGGGTCATCAAAGGACTCCCGGTGCACCACCCAGAAGGCGAATCCAGCTTGGGCATCATTAAGGGCCAGCACCCTGAAGCTGTCCAGCCCGGCATTGTACGCCTGCTGGTAGGCCTGGTCCAGGTCCCTGGCCCAGGCAAGCCTGATCCAGACCTGCTGCTTTGAAGACGGGCTTTTGAGGGAGATGACCGGGAGGGTGATCTGCTGCCCGGCGTGGATTATGTCCGGATTGGTCAGCCAGGGATTGGCCTCAGCCACCTGCTGCACGGCCGCGACACTGCCTCTGCCGTAGACTGCATCCGCCAGTGTCCAGAGGCTTTCCCGGCTGATGACTGTGACTTTGCCCAGGGTGTCCCGGTCAGCAGAGGCATCCAGGGTGCTGACAGGCTGACTGTCGTTGTCAGGGCTGTTTTTTGCCGTTAAAGAATATGCCGGTACCGGCCGATCCTGCTGGTCAGGGGAACTGTCCGGGGCTGGGGAGACAGGAGCCCGGTATCGACTGCTGTCCTGAGAAGGGGGATCCCCGGCATCATAATGCGAAGCAATGAAAGCAAGCCAGCGGGATTTGGCCTGTTCCAGGTGTCCGGCCTGGTAGAGCAAGCCCAGGGCCAGCAGCACCGCTACTGTACCGGCTGCCAGG
Organism: Desulfonatronospira thiodismutans ASO3-1; assembly: GCF_000174435.1. Lineage (NCBI taxonomy): Bacteria > Pseudomonadati > Thermodesulfobacteriota > Desulfovibrionia > Desulfovibrionales > Desulfonatronovibrionaceae > Desulfonatronospira > Desulfonatronospira thiodismutans. Next base: position 256,845 of record NZ_ACJN02000003.1, on the reverse strand, counting down.
GCCAGGGGTCTGGAGGATCTCCGGGGTATCTCGCGGCTGGAGACACTGTCCGCCGCCCGGTGGACCACTTTGCGGGTGATCCTGGTACGTTCCAGCATGACCAGGGTAAGCAGGATGTTGTGGCCCAGATGAATTATCCGGCGCGGATACCCCCTGGTCATTTTGTAGATAAGCCTCCTGGCTGCCAGGGAAAAAGTAACCGCCGGAGGTCTGGAAGGATCCGTGGATGAGGCCTGGATCCTGTGCAGGATAAAGCTGGTGGTGTCTTTGCGGCTCAAGGGTTCAAGGCGGTAATGAAGAGCCACCCGGTCCTGCAGGTTGGGCATCTGCTTCAGGATATCCAGGAACTCATCCTGGGCAAAGATAATTATCTGCAACAACTTGTGTTCGTTGGTCTCAAAGTTGAGCAGTTCCCGCAAGAACTCCAGGCAGTCCTCAGAAAGTTTCTGCCCTTCGTCGATTATCAGGGTGACTATGCGGCCTTCTTCCTCTCCGAGGCGCAGGATAAATTCCTGGATCTGTTCCTTGTGCTGGCACTGGCTGGAGCAGCCAAGGGATGCCTCCCGGCCGTTGAGCTCCTGGTTCAGGCGGGCTGCAAAATCCGAGGAGTTTTCAAAGCAGGGATCCAGGACCAGGTGGGTGCAGAACAGATCATCCCCGGACAGATACCTGTAAAGATATCTGCATACCGTGGTCTTGCCGGTGCCCACTTCGCCGCTGACAACGCAGAGCCCACGGCGCAGCCGGACAGCTACTTCCAGCTTCTGCAGGCAATGGGCGTGCTGATTGGCCGGATAGAACATGTCCGGGTCCGGGGTGTTGGCGAATGGCTCTCTGGCAAGCTGCAGGAGTTTATAGTAGTCCATATCTAAGGCCTTAAGAGTATTACATGATCTTTTTTTGATCGTTCCTACGCTCTTTATCTTCTTGATCGTTCCCACGCTCTTTATCTTCTTGGACGCGGAGCGTCCGGAGATTGTTCCCACGCAGAGCGTGGGAACAATAAGAAGAAAGAATATATTTCCGCCCTGGCGGGACAGAGCGTGGGAACAATAAAAGGCTCTTTTACAAGCTGTAATACCTTGAGTTAGTCCACTTTTCTATTACCTGCGCCAGGCTTGTCAGCGTCTCTGGGGTTCCAGAATGGTGGGGGTGATGAAAATGAGAAACTCCTCCATCTCCTGTTCCTGTTCCCGACTTTTAAACAACCAGCCCAGGCCCGGGAGATCCCTCAGGCCCATGACTCCTCGCTCGGTGTCCGAAAGGGTCTCCTTGGAAAGCCCGGAAATGACAATGGTTTCTCCATCGCGGACCACGAGGTTGGTTTCAGTGTGTTTGGTCCGTATCACCGGCTGGCCGCGGACGTCCCGGGTAAAATCCACCTCGTCCTTGTTTACCCGGATGTCCATTTTCAGGTGATTGCCCTCCATGACGCTTGGAACCACCTCCAGCCGCAGAACTGCATCCTCGAATTCCACGGTGCGGCTTCCATCTTCATCAACGGTTTCATAAGGTACTCTCTGGCCGTGCTCGGTAAAGGCCATCTGGTTGTCCATGGTGGTGATGGAGGGGCTGGTCAGGATGTTTACTTCTCCATCCCTTTCCAGTGCCTGCAGGTGGGCGTAAAGTACGCTCCCCGGCAGACGGGCGGAGATTACAGAAAGATCCATGTCACCGGTATAGCCTGCTTCATCTCTTAAAAGATCTCCAAACCCCACCTCGTCCTCGAAAGATAATGGAGTAACGTATCTGCCGCTCCAGCGTACCCCGAGTTCCCGCGCGGTTCGCTGGGTGGCTTCGACTATGTTGGCTTCCATGAGGATCTGGGGCCTGGGACGGTCCAGGTGGTTGATAGCCTTGTGCACCCTTTCCATGTCATTCCTGGTGGCCTGAATCATGAGGGAGTTGGTCTCTTCGTCCACGACTATACTCCCGTGGGGTTCCCCGTCGCCATCCCGGCTAAGAAAACGGATGAGATTGTCCTGAAGTTTTTCCGGGTCTGCATAGTTGAGCTTGACTATCCGGTGCATCAAGGGGGCGGTGAGTTCGGCAGCCAGTTTTCTGCGGCCGATATCCTCCTTCAGGCCGGCCCGGTCCAGTTCATGCTGCAGGTCCTGCATGCTTTTGATGCGCAGTATTTCCCCTTCCCAGACGTAGCTGAGGCCCTGGGAGGCGATTATGCTTTTAAAGGCCTGGTCCCAGGGGACATCTCTGATATTGAGGTTGGCCGTACCTTCAACTGTTTCGCTGACAATGATATTCTGATCGGCTATTCTGGACAGGGCCCTAAGTATTGTGGCCACCGGAGCCTGCTGCATGTTCAGGGTGACCCTGTCCCGGGGCAGTTCATGGGCAGGCTCGGGTTCAATGTCTTCAAGGTCAATGTGTGATGGCTCAATATCCAGAGATTCTCTTTCTTCAACCTCGTGGGTGTGTCCCCGGGACTCTTCTGCCAGATCCCACCACTGGGTCATGAAAGGCTCTTCCTGATCCCTTGTGCCGGTACAGCCTGCAATGGCTGCTGCCAGGATGAACAGGATCAGCAGGGTGCAGACAGAGTACGTTCGGGAAGATGCAGCTGTCAGAGCGAAAACTTTTTTTTCATGTCTGGTTAAGATTATGTAAATGTGACGCATATAATATTTGTGAGTTGTAACTAAAATGTTTGTCTGATGCAAACGCAGTCCTATCTGTCTGCAGAATGCAAAGCGGTATTATATCCACCTGCTCCTGGCGGCCAGAGGATCAGTCTCCCTCATAGGGCACCGGCACCTGTTGCCCGGTTTCCAGGGATTCCAGCAGAACCTTTTCCGAGGTGATTTCCACTACTCTGGCCGGCTCATCTTTGAGTTCTTCTCCCCTGCTGTACTCGCGGGCATTGATGATGGCTATCTTTTGATCACCCATCTGTACATATCCGCTGTACCGCAAAGGGCCGAAGTCAGTTTCTTCCTGGACTGTTTCTTCTTCCAGGAGCTCTGCATCGGGAAATTCGTGAAAGATCTCCCCGGGCCAGTCCCGGGCGGCCGCCTGCAGTATTCTCTTTTGGGCCTCGGTTATGTCTGCTTCCTGCAGGTCCTGGCTCATGCTCTGGCTGAACTGCTGCGCTTCCTGGACCTCCTGTTCCGGATCTTTTTCTTCAACAGGGTCCGCAGGTGAATAAAACAGCTCAAAGGCACCGTATGCCAGGGCCAGGACCATCATTGTAACCAGTATTTTTTCTCTGATGCCCATATATTTTTTTAAGCTTACGCTTTGTATTTCCGGGCCGGTCTTTTACAAGCCGCATCCTTAAAGCCTGACCCAGAGGCTCAGTGAGTACCGGGGTAAGGATTCAGTGCCGTGGATTTCCAGGTCCTCAAGGCCTTCAAAGGCTTCAGTGCCTGCCAGCCGAAGCAGCAGTTCCCTGAAATTCTGCAGAGGACCCTGCATTTGACCGTTTACCAGCAAAAGTCCGGAGTCGTTGTCCAGGGACTGGGGAACCGGAGAAAATGAGATATTGTCCAGGCCAGAGTCTGCAGCCATTGCTCCCAGCCTGTCAGCTATAACGTCAATACTTGGAGCATCTGCAATGTCCCTGTGGTGATCTTTTACAGCGTCCGGGGGCTCCGGCTCTTCCCTGCGCTGCATTATCTCTGCATACAAAGGCTGAAAAACTTCCTGGCGCTTTATCTCCGCCTGGAGACGGGCCTTTTCCTGCTCCTGGGAGGTCAGATCTTCCCTGACAGGCATGACCCCCAGCACGATAAGCAGGCCCAGGACGGGAACGGTAAAGGCAATATAGCCCAGGGATCTTTTTGCAGCCGCTGAGGCCAGCCATTTCATTTCTAGATCCTCTCCGGATCAATATTTAGAACAAACCTGAATACTTCACCTTCCTCTTCCAGGGTGCCCCTGCTGCTTCTATGGATATGGGCACTTCTAAAGAGAGGGGAGTTTCTAAGGTCTACCAGGTAGCTGGTCATCCTGGTTTCAAAGTTGTCGCCCTCGCCGCGGATAAAGCCTTCAACTATGAGGTTCTGACGACGCTCATCTTCATCTGTCTGACTGTCCAGTTCCAGAATCATTTCCAGCAGCCTGAAATCATCCGGGGTTATGCGACCGATCTCTCCAATCAGGGCCACCGCCTGCAGCCTTTGGGCCCGGTTTATTACCGTATCCTTGAAGTCCTGGTGTTCTTCCACCAGATCCTGCAGCATATCCCGGGTCAGTCTGGGGCTGTATTCACTCAGCTGATCCTGCAGAGAGAGGGTTTCTTCCCTGGCCTGCTCCAGCTGGTGACCCATCCATGCCCAGTAACCGGCTACCACGACAAAGGCCAGAGCGCAACCGGCGGCTACCAGATTTGTGTTGCGCATGGCGGCGGCTTCCCTCTCTTTGTCCATGGCGGTGTGCAGGAAGTTGACCGTGCCGGACCAGGGCATGGTCAGCCCCACAGTGGATACCAAAGACAGGCGCTCGTCCGGTTCCATTTCGGTAATGGTGTTTTCAACCTGGACATTGGGTGAAGAGGGCACATCCAGTATTTGAGCCGGAATATCCAGGTTCTGGCTGAAAAAGTCCGCAATACCCTGCAGAAAGGCAATTTTCCCGCAGATGAAGAGTTCTTCTGGAGCGGGATGGTCCATTACCTTGACCAGTTGGTCAATGGTTCTCTCGAGCTGCCTGGAAAGCCTTTCCAGGGCCGGGTAAATCAAGTCCAGGGCACTTGAGGGCGATTTGTCATCATCCTCTGAAGATTTGCGACCGTCATGCTGCAGCTGTTTAAGTATCTGCAGGGCCTTCTCCCTGCTGCCGCTGCTTTCCTCCAGAAGATTTGTTGAAGAGGAAACCTGCAGGTCTGAAAGATCATGGCCTTCCTGGTCCTGGCGGGAGTGCTCCATGTTGATGGAGTCCAGAAAACTGTCCTGGCCCATCCTTATAACCCGGCTGAACAGAACTGTTCCAGCACTGTAAAATTTTATACAGGAACTGTCTTCCCCAATATACAGTATAGCGTAGGGTTTATCCAGGTAATCATCACGTGCATGCTGGAAAAGATTGTCCAGGGAGGCAGCAGGCAGGGTAATGCCGCGCAGCCTGTAGCCTGTGTCGGTGATGAGCTGCCTGTACTTCTGGATGTCTTCCGCCGGGGCCAGGCATATTTCGGCCTGAATCTTGCGGACTCCGCCTTCATCTACTTCTCTGCCCAGACGGAAATTGAAAATATGCTGCTGGGGGTCAAAGTTTTTTTCTTTGCGGGCGGACCAGTACACCACGTTGGCCATGCCCTTTTTTACCCTGGGAACACGTATGCTCCAGATCTCCCCTCTGGATGCGGGCAGGGCGAACCATACTTCTGCTGTTTTCCGGGGATCCAGGTCCTGCAGCTGGTTTTGCAGGAAATCTTTAAACTCCGGGGTATCAACGGTCATGTCGGCGGGAATATCCACTGAGGAGGCATGAAGAAGCCTCCATCCGGAACGGGTCTGCTCGGAAAGGGCAAGGTGCAGGCTGTCTCTTAGAATCTCCAGTCCCATCACCTTTGTGGACCTGAAAGGCAGGACGCGGTTTCTCAAGCTTGTCCAGAGAGGTGATGCAGACCGTCTGGGAGCATGACCTTCTGTAACGGACTGAGAAGGACCCTTGCGGATGAGATTTAAGAGTTTTTCTGTGGAATCGATATCATTTCGGGTTGCCATTATGGAAATGATTCTCCACCCTTCATAATCATTTTACAGGTTTTAAAAGCCTCTTATGGACAACCAAATGAAGAACTTCAGAGCAGCTGTCAGAGGACTTCATCCGGCAACCCGGCTGCCCGCGTATGCTATGACTTTTAAATCCCGGGGGCCCGTGGCTTTCCGTCCCCGCCTTGCGGCGGGTTTGGCTGGATATGTATTTTTTGCAGTGCTGGTGAGTATGAATGGCTGAACATCAAATGGACATTTATAAATGCTGCTCTGCCTGGACAAGAATAAAGTTCAACACCCCTTCAAGGTGCTTAACCTTCCGGAAAGTGCTTGTCAAACCTTAATATCCGGGAAGACGCTGATTTTACCCCGGTGTACTGGCAGAAGGTACACATGGCAGGCAGAGTGGAATGATTTACGCTGGTTTAAATCATTTTTGACAGCTCTAAATTGTTTATCAGAAAAAATAGGTGAGGAACTTCCCCAGGCCGATTACGGCATTTCCTGAATGGCTGCATCTATTTACGTTTTTTGCGGCAGGTATGAGGGAGTGGAAGCGTTTTTGTTGACAATGCATTTATGAAATGCTTGTATAGCAAAACATAAAGGCACCCAGAAAAGGAGAAATAGATGAGCCAGCCAGCTTCTGTTATTGACCTTTACGACAGCCTCCTGGCCGCTGAAGACGAGAGGGCCAGGGCCAGAATTATAGCCGGGGCCTTTGAGCGCCTTGAAGACCGTTACCCCGAGCTCAAGGATCTGGCTACAGCCAGCGGAGTGCGTGAAAGCGAACTGCGCCTGCAAAAAGAGATAGAGCAGATCCGGGCGGAGATGAAGATAGAGATAGAAAGGCTGCGCACTGAGTTAAAGACGGATATCGCTGCCGGCAATCAAAAGGTTCTGCGCTGGGTGACGGGACTGATGTTTGCCCAGCTGGTGACCATAATTGCCATTATTCTGGGTAGCGGATTTTTATAATGCTGCCTGGCATACAACCACCCTGAAGACATTTTTGTCACATCTTTGAAGGCTCTGGCTGGTCTTGCTGGCCGGACGCATCGTTACCGTGGATCATATATCTGTTCCCGCCCCGGGTTTTGGCCATGTACATGGCCTTGTCCGCCCTGTGCATGATTTCTGCTGAAGTCAGGTCCGGATCGTCAAACAGGCATATACCGATGCTTACGCCCACCTGCGGCTGGGACTTGTTGACCTTTATGGGTCTGGTCAGGCTGTCTATTATGGATCGGGCCATGCGGGACAGGTTGGCCTTTTTGATGTTGTTTACCAAAATGCAGAACTCATCTCCGCCGATGCGGGCCAGGGTGTCCGATTCCCTTATTTTTTTCTGCAGTCTTCTGGACACGGTTATGAGAACCTTGTCCCCGTATTCGTGTCCCAGACGGTCATTGACCTCCTTGAAGCCGTCCAGATCTAAGTAGATTACTGCAAAGCTCTCTGAGTATCGTCTGGCTTTTTTTACGGTCTGGTCCAGGCGGTCACTCCAGAGGGCCCTGTTGGGTATGCCGGTCAGGGGGTCCATTGTGGACTTGCTGTAAAGCAGCAGTTCGTTTTCCTTCCTTTTGGAGATGTCCGAAAAAATCATATCCAGAACGGTTTGTCCGCGCTTTGTAGTTACGGAGAAAGCTGAAATCTCGGCCCAGAGGGCAGTCTTTTTTTTCAGGTTCAGCTGGGCTTCGATGCGGATGATTTTTTTCCTTTTAATAATTTCTTCAGTGGTCAGTTGCCATAATTCCTGGTCATGAAAAATTTCCCATCCCTGGAGGTTTACTGCATCCATAAGTTCCTGGGGAGAAGAAAATCCAAGCATGGCAGACAGTGCCCTGTTGGCTTCCAGAAGCATCCCGTCAGGCGTAAACCTGCATGTCCCGTAATTGAGTCTGTGAAATATTTTCTGCATGTGTTTGAGGGAACTGGATAGTTCCTTTTTGTCGGCAAAGTGCTTTTTTAATTCCTGCTGCAGTTTGGTGTTTTGCTTGACCAGGTTTTTGGTTTTTCTGGCCAGGGTGCTCTCAAGGCTTAAGAAGTAGTCTATCAGAAAATCCTTGGACTGGATCAGGTCGGTTATATCCAGAAAAGTGCACAGGGTGCCCAGGAAAAAATCATCCTTGTAAACAGGTCTGATAAATCCGGATATATATTTTTGCCTGTCGTTTCCAAGGTTTACAGGGATATATTCGAACTTTTGAGGGACTTTTTTCTGTTTGTATGATTCGTAGATATGGCTTAATGGCCCAAGCAGGTAAAAGGGGGACTCGCGTAGACTCTGAAGCTGCTCTTCTTTCAGGCCCAGAAAATCCATGACTGTCTGGTTTATATAAGTAATCCGGTCGTTTTCATTGAGCAGGATGATGCTCAGTTCCAGTTCATCCAGGAGAGTTCTGACATAGTGGGGAAGAACCGGAGCCTCCAGCCTGACGACAGGCCTGGATGAAAACGGAGAATTTTTATCGGTTTCTGCCTGCTTTTTATTGTCCATTGAGTTCCCTATTCAAGAATTGTGCTAAAGAACAGTTCAGACATTTGCATGTGGCATGGCTTCCTGCCTGGAGGCATACAGCCCGGAGGGGGACTGGCTCTCCCCGTACTTATTTCTCTAAACATGCCAATCATCCTTGATGTGGTTGCGAAAAGAATTTTTGCAGTCATATCAGCGTAACCATTCAGGGGGTGCCAGCAATCGCCACCGGGAATAGGCCTGAGGCGTACTCCCCAGCCCAGCCGTGAGCGGCAGAGCCGCCCGTGTGCAGCCCAAGGCTGCCAGTGCCAAAAAAAATTCTTAGGCACGGGAAGCCTACAGGCTTCACTGGGGTGCTCCGCACCCACGGTTTTGAAGAACAAAGATCCTTAGCAAGGCATTACCCGCATGGCAGACAGGCAAATTGGCATGTCTCCCCCCTGATGGGTTACGCGGGGACAGTGCCCTGGCCTTGTGCCATTAGCCACCACCGACCGCCCTTGAATGGCTACATATCAGCTATGTCCTCAAATTGCAGACAGTTATGCATTCCGGCCTGGCCTGTGTGCTGAAAATAATCGTAACCATAAGGAAAATAACAGGTTATTATATTTGGCATGTAATTTCCTATGATATTTCGGGTGGCGTGGAATGATGTGACTGCAAAAAGTCAATTTTGCAGTCACAGACGTCAGAGATCAGAGTTCAGAGATCAGTGAAATCAAAGAGTTATGTAGATTGTTGATTTCTGAATTTTTCATTCCCCGACTTTTTTCAGGTACATCTGGAATGAAATATTTATGGGAGGAGCAGGGAATGGCCGGCCAAAGCAAAAAAAGAGTTCACATCAAGGAAGAATTGCACCATAAACTCAATCTTGTCGCCCTGCAGGAAAATCTACGCCCGAGTGTTCTCCTGGAAAGTATACTCAATGATTATATCCAGGAAAAGGAATTTATAGACATGAAAGCTGATGATAAAAGAAGATTCAGAAGAAAAAGCGTTGTCCTGCCGGCCATGGTTTATGAAGGGTCAGATGATCCCAATGTGGGCAGGTACTTTGCCACCACGGTCTATGATATTTCCGTTGGGGGCATATGTCTTGCCTTTCCCCTGGAAAGGGAGGGTAAAATCGAGTTCCTTAAATCCAGGTCCGAGTATGAGGTAATCTGTTATCTTTCAGGATCGGAGGAACTTTCCCGCTTCAAGTGCATCCCGCATTACGCCTCCAGGGACGATTACACCCTCAAGGTTGGAGGCTCCTTTGTGCAAGCCCCGGCGGACAGTCATGACAAGCTGAGTCAGTACCTTACACAGTAGCCCGACGGGTCCGCCATGATGCGCCTCCAGAAAGTTTTTTGCAGTAACCATTCAGGGCTGGTGCCGGAATCACGCCTCTGGCGTGACTGGGGACATTCCCGCACTTATTTTCCAAGGCGGGCTTTGCCCGCAACCCAGATAAGAAAAGAGTTTTTAGCCCACAGATCACACAGATTGACACAGATAAAAGAGATTGAAGAAGCATGTTTTTTCCTTGCGGGAATAAGAACCCGCAAGGAAAAGGCATCAGCCGCATGCGCGGCGGGGAGAGCACCTGAGCTTAGTGTCCAAAAATGAAACAGTCCCAGTGCCAAGTGCTAAACCCCGTCATGGCTCAAATTTTTCTTGTTTTTTGTGACAAGGTTTCAGGAGTAAGTCACAACTAACGCTTACATCTGTCAATTGTTCATTAAAAAAATAAGTGCGGGACAGTCCCGGGCCTTGTGCCAGTAATCAACACCGAGGACCCCCTGAATGGTTACTTTTTGCAAATGTATGTTGACAAAGTTTCGGAAACGATAAAATATCGTCCGAAATTTAAAGAAAGAGGCTCAGGATAATGTTCTTCAAAATAATTCCAATGATATTGATTCTTGTTTTTCTTTTGTGCAGCCAGGTTCAGGGAAGAACCCTATATGTCACTGATGAGCTGAGCATCACCATGCGTACCGGCCCCAGCCTCCAGCACAGGGTGGTCAGGATGTTGCCATCGGGCACCTCATTTCAGGTCCTGGAGGAGTCCGGAGACTACTACCGTGTCCGCATCACTGACGGCAATGAAGGATGGGTGCTGAAACAGTATGCCATGGACAGGACACCGAGGGAAATGGTCATCCGTCAGCTGGAATCAAACATCAGCCGATTGCAGGAAAGGCTTCCGGTTAGCGAACAAAAGGCCGCTGATCTGGAAAAAGAAAACAGTGAAGTCAGGACAAAACTTATGACCCTGGAACAGGAACTGAGTGAGCTGACAAAGAGATACCAGACCCTGCTGGAGGATTCCGGGAACATTGACGGTATCAAGCAGGACCTGGAGCGCGCCACCAGGTCCCTGGAGCAGAAAGAAGTGCATATCATGGACCTTGAACAGGAAAACCAGGAGCTGCGCACGGAAAAGAACATGTACTGGTTCCTGGCCGGGGGCGGCACCATAGCCTTCACCGCGCTTATAGGCTTTATCCTGGGCAGGGTACAGAGAAAACAGGCCAGAAGATTTACCTACTGATCCCCGGGGTGAGCCACTTTAAAGACATAACTTGACCGTTTAGTTCCAGGTGGTAACCATTCAGGGGGGCAGGTACCGGCCATCAGTCAGCACCAAGGACCCCCTGAATGGTTACCCCAGGTGCGTCAACAGCTGATAATCAGGAACAATCCTGGTGATGCATAATCCGGGGATAAATGGAGGAGACAAGATGACCCGCTATCTGGAAAAAACAGTCTATATTAAAGAAAATATTCTGGACAAGCTCGAGATGCTGGCAAAAAAAAACAGCCTCAGCCTGAGCACTCTTTTGAACCATATTTTTACCAAATACCTTGAAAGCCGAAATGGTTATGATCAGCTGGAAGAGAAAAGAAAGTCTGCCCGGAAGAAGGTGGTGATTCCGGCACTGGTGTATGAAAAGACCCAGAATGGCGGCAACGGGGAAGATTTTGACATGGGCAGATATATATCCACCACAATTTTTGATATTTCCAGGGGAGGTCTCAGGCTGGTGGTACCTGCTGGAAAGAACGGAGGTATGCAGTTTGCAAAGCCGCAGTCCGAGTTTGAAGTGATTTCATACCTGTCCGGCAACAGTACCCTTTTTCGGCTGAAATGCAGAGCAGAGCATATTGAACAGAATGAAAACGGCGTGAAAGTCGGCAGTTCATTCGTAGAGGAAGCAAATTTCCAGATGGACAAGCTGGAAGTGTATTGTCTGCAGAAGTAATTCTAGATTGCTATCAAAATGATTTTATCAGCGTAGATCAGCGGCTAACATCTTTCTTCTTCATGCAACTGATAACATCAAAGGCAAAGAATCTTGGCCGCTGATTGCGCAGATCTCCGCAGATAAGAAAAGCATTGCCAAAGGGTTTGTAGTGATAAACATTAAGATCATCTTGATTGCAGATTGGAATAAGAGGAAAAGAATTGCGGATTAGCCTGAGCGCTCCCGCGGTCATTTTGGACGCGGAGCGTCCGAAGAATGTTCCCACGCGGAGCGTGGGAACAATAAGGAAGGGGCGTCTTTGATGAGACGCCCCTTTTTTGTTCTGAAGCTGATGGACAAAGGGATGTTTAGTGTCCTCAGGCTTTGTGATGCTGAAAAAAGCTATCCTTTGCCTTGTATGCCCAGGTTCTTGTACAGGGTTTTGTAGTCCAGGTTGTCGTTTACCACCTGGCAGCCCTGCTTGATTTTGACTTCTTCTCTGAGCTTGGTGCGGTTCAGGATCTTTTCCATTTTCTGGGCTACTGTGAAGGTGTCCTCACGAGCTACTATAACCGGGATGCCCAGGACTTCGGACCTGGTGAGAACGATATCGTTGGGGTAAATATTGCCGGTGAGGATCAGACAGGGGCAGTTGCCTTCCATGGCCACCAGGTGCAGGTCTGAACGGTCACCGCCCACTATGACCGCAGAGTTCTTGTTTTTGTGGAAATGGGCCATAAAGTTTTCAATCTGCATGGTGCCTATGAGAAAGTTCTGAATCACCTGGTCCGATTTGCTCTGCATGGAGATGATCCTGCCACCGAGTTCCTTGGCCAGGTCTCCAACACTGATAGCCTTGAGCAGGGGATCGTGGGGGATTGTCCCCAGTACATTGACCTGCCTGTGCTCCAGCATGGGGGTTACATATTCCTTGGCTTCGCGCATGAAATTTTCGGGGACGTCGTTTAGAATTACACCCACCAGGTCGTCTCCAAGCATTTCCTTGGCTGCAATGAGGTAGTCGTAATTGAGTTCCTGCTTGTAGCGGTCAATGAGAATCACCTTGGAACCCAGGGCCCGGCTTATGCTCATACCGTCAAGGTTGCAGTATTTACCGGTGTAGAGGTAGCTGCCCGAGCCTCCGATGAGCATGAGCTCGTTGTCTTTATGAAGCTGATCAAAGGCCTTTTTTATGTCCTGCATGTAGAGCAGGCATTCGCCGGTATATGCTTTCTGCATGAAATCCTGGGATATGAGTACCGGTGTAACAGAGGCCGGATCGTCCACTTTTATGTCCAAAAATTTCAGGGCTTCATAAGCGTCCTCGTCCACCATCCTGCCTTCAATTTCCCTTGGTACAGCACCAACAGGCTTCATGTACCCGATCTTGATCCCGTCGTCCTTGAATTTTTTGCCCAGGGCGAGGGTGATGAGGTTCTTGCCGGAAAAGCCGTGCGTAGATCCGATATAAAGTCCGACCATAGTAAAATTCCTCCTTAATTGTTATCCCTTTTTTATCCTTATAAAGAAAAAAATTGCAAACACAAGTTTGTGAATAAAATCATAAAAGGGGAGGAAACAAGCCAGATATGCTGATTCAGCATGCTGATTGCTGGATGCCGGGTTAAAAATCCCCTGTATAACCCTGAATATCCAACAGGATAAAAAGGAAAATGTCAATAGCTGAGAAGGGATTGAGCAGGAATGGAGAGGATAAAAATTGCATGCGGGTCGCCGCCCGGGCTGTATTTATCCTCCGGGCGGCGGAGCCTGCAGTTTTAATTTATTCAGGACTGGAATCGGCCTCGAGCTTTTTCAGCCTGGCCAGGTTGGCGTCTGTCTGTTCCTGAATGAACTTGAGGTCGTCTTCTTTCAGGTGGGCGAACCTTCTCTGGGTCTTGAGGTAATCAACCACCGGCTTGGGTTTTTTGATATTCTTGGTGATGGTCAGCTTGCCCTCGATTATCTCGTAGAGAGGGAAGATATTGGTCTGCACCGCCAGCTTGGAGATCTCTATGCTCTTTTCGGGCTTGCTCCTCCAGCCTGTGGGACAGGCGGAGTAGACGTGCAGATAAGCCGGACCGTCAACAGCAAGGGCCTTTTGCACCTTGTTCATGAGATCCAGGTGAAATCCCGGGTTGGCAGTGGCCACGTAAGGTATATTGTGCGCTGCGGCAATGCCGGGCATATCTTTTTTCCAGGTCTGCTGTCCCTGGAACTTTGATCCCACCGGGGAAGTGGTGGTCATGGCTCCCAGGGGCGTGGCGCTGGAGCGCTGCACTCCGGTATTCATGTAGGCCTCGTTGTCCAGGCAGAGATACAGGAAGTTGTGTCCCCGCTCCAGGGCACCGGACAGGGCCTGAATCCCGATATCGAAGGTGGCCCCGTCGCCGCCTACAGCTATGATGTTTGGCTTTTTGGCGGGAATTCTGCCTTTTCTTTCCAGGGCCTTTATACCGGCTTCAATGCCCGAGGCCACGGCAGAGGTGTTGTTGAAGGCCACATGCATCCAGGGAATCTTCCAGGCGGTCTGGGGAAAGGGCGAGGTGATGATTTCCATGCATCCAGTGGCGTTGGCCACAATGGTATTGGGCCCGGCCACTTTCATGACCATGGCCATGGCCAGGACTTCGGCGCATCCCTGGCAGGCCCTGTGACCCGGAGAAATCATGTCCTCTCTGGGCATGTTTTTCTGGGTTATTTTTTCCAAGTTTTCTAGGGCGCTACTATTTAGCATCTGAACAAACCCCCCATATTGTATAGTTTGGATCCAGGCTGTCCTTCTGGGCCTGGGCATACATTTCCTTGAAGTCGTTGACGGTCACGTCGCGTCCGCCAAGGCCGGCTATTACGTTGTACACCCTGGGCCTGGTCTCCTGGGAATAAAGAAGGGCCAGGATTTCCTGGGCCACAGGTCCGCTGTACGCGCCGGGGCTCAAGGCCCGGTCAATGACGATAATTTTTTCTGCTCCCTTGATGGCCTGCAAAAAGTCCTCCCTGGGGAAAGGCCGCCAAAGCCTGATGCGGACCTGGCCCACTGATTCGCCCTGGGCCTGCAGGTCTTCCACGGCGTTCATGGTGGTTTCACCCTGGGAACCCATGGTTATGAAGAGTGTCTTGCCCTGAGGATCGCCGTTTTTCTCGATGAGCTTGTACTCATGGTCAAACTTCTGCTTCCATTCGTCAAACACTTCCCGGACAACCTCCAGGGAATTCCATAGAGCCTGCTCGCACTGCTTGCGGGATTCGGTGTATACTTCAGGCACGCCCACAGGCCCCATGGTCACCGGTTTTTCCGGGTTCAGGGTCAGGGCGGGCTTGAATGGAGGCAGGAACTCATCGATTTTGGCCTGGTCCAGGAAAGTGACGGGCTCAATCATGTGCGTCAGGATGAAGCCGTCAATGTTGACGATGGCCGGGAGAAGCACCCGGTGATCTTCGGCGATCTTAAAGGCGATGATGGACAGTTCGTATGCTTCCTGGCCGTTTTCCCCGAATAACTGAACCCAGCCTACATCCCGTTCAGCCATGATGTCGCTGTGGTCGTTCCAGATGGAGATGGGCGCGGAAAGGGCCCTGTTGGCCACGGTCATGACTATGGGCAGACGCATGCCCGAAGCTATGAACAGGGTTTCATGCATATAGGCCAGTCCCTGGGCCGCAGTGGCCGTGTAGGACCTGGCTCCTGCCGCGCTGGAGCCGATGGCTGCACTCATGGCCGAGTGCTCGGATTCCACCGGAATGTATTCCGCATCCAGTTCTCCATTGGCAACATATACCGACAGCTCTTCCACGATATGGGTCTGAGGAGTGATGGGATAGGCTGAAATAACGTCCACGTTGGCCTGCTTCACCGCTTCCGCGACGGCCAGCGAGACTTCCAACCCGATAGCCTTGCTCATTTTTTCCTCCGTTCTTTAAGATGGATGATTATTTTTTCTGTACATATTCTGCTGACCCCGGGCTTTAGCCCATGGTCATGGTGATTGCCTTTTTGGGGCATTCGTTGGCGCAGATGCCGCAGCCCTTGCAGTAATAAAGATCAGCCGGGTAAAATCCCTCGCTGTCTTCATGGATACAGAACTCGGGACAGAAAACCTGGCACATGCCGCACTTGATGCATTTTTCCTGGTCAGTCACCGGATGCAGGGTCTTCCAGTCACCGGTCTTGAGCTGGGCTGCGTTGCCCGGCTCGGTGATGGCTGTACCCAGTTCCAGTTTTTCCCATGCGCATAAAGCTAGATTAGCCATATTCAACTCCTGATTTAGTTTGCCAGCTCATAGGCTTTTTTGAGGGCCTCAAAGTTCTTGGGGCCAAGCTTGGGTCCGAAACGGTCCATTATAACCTCTTCCATGTCCTGGGGTTCCAGTATGCCTGAAGCCTTGAGCAGGGCTCCAAGCATGGTGGTGTTGGTGATGGGCACGGAAAGAATGTCCATGGCAATCTTGGTGGCATCCACTGTGTATGCTCCGGGCCAGTTGTGCTTCTGCTTGAGCTCTGCGCTGTCCTGGGGTGAATTGACGACAACAATGCCGTCTTCCTTGAGTCCTTCAGCAACATTGACGACATCCAGCAGTGAAGGGTCCAGGACCAGGACCATGTCCGGCTGATAAATTTTTTCCCTTTTGCGAATCTTTTTGTCGTCCACACGGACAAAGGCCTGTACCGGTGCTCCTCTTCTTTCCGGGCCGAAGCTGGGAAAAGCCTGGGCGAATTTTTCCCTGGAAATAGCGGCGCGGGCCAGAAGCTCTGCCGAGGTAACTGCCCCCTGGCCTCCTCTGCCATGCAGTCTGATTTCCCACATAGTTGTACTGCTCCTGAGTTTAGGGTTAACCTGGATTAAAAACTAGAATTTATGCTGTTTTTAAGTCCAAACACGATTACATATGCAGAACCTTCAGCAAACAGCCAGCATGAACGAAGCTCTTTCAGGTGAACGGCATTCTGGCATCGGTAAATTGCTATGTCCTGCTCAGAACTGTCAATATTAACCTAAAATTTTAAATTAATCCAGGGTTTCATTAAATTTTTTCAACTTACTGTAATTTTTTCTCATTTTAAGGTAAATTTAAGTGGATTGTCATAATATTTGTCCTTGCTCATGTGTATGTCGTGATTGTAATAAAGAACAAAAGCCGTATGCAGTATCGGCAGGAGGACTTTATGCTCTGGATTCATCCCATTCTTCAGGCCCTGGTGACTATAGGCGCATTTTATGTTTTTTATCTGGGACTGCAAAGGTTCAGAAGCGCTCACCTGGGTCACAGGGTGCCTTTCAACTGGAAGCGGCACGTGGTCATGGGCAGGTGGGTGATCATCGGCTGGCTCCTGGGACTGGCGGTGGGCAAGATGGCCGTAAATGCTGAAATGGGCATGATGGGCATATTCGCCGATCATAACCAGGGGGCCATGGTCATGACCCCGCTTATGCTCATAGCCTACGTCAGCGGAACCTACATGGACCGGCGCAAGGCCAGAAGGACAGCCCTGCCCTTGGTGCATGCGGCGAACAATGTCCTTCTTCTGGGGGTTGCCCTTTACCAGGTGTACACAGGCTGGCCCATCGTGGAGAATTTTTTGCTTAACTGATAAACAAGGTGTCTGCTAATGCCTATTGTGCAATCAGACATGAGCCTGCTGGCGGATATTTTGAAGAAGAAGAGTATCATGCTGGCTACTGCCGAGTCCTGCACCGGCGGACTCATAGGGCATCTTATCACCAATGAGCCCGGGAGTTCAGACTGGTATCTGGGCGGGGTGGTGGCATACAGTAATGAGCTTAAAATCTCTGTTTTGAATGTGGACCGGGAACTTCTGGATGCTTACGGGGCGGTAAGCCCTGAATGCGCCGAAGCCATGGCCCGGGGCGCGGCCGGTCTTTGCGGGGCAGGAGCGGCCCTGGCTGTTTCCGGGATAGCCGGCCCCGGTGGCGGGACACAGGATAAGCCCGTGGGCACTGTATGTTTTGGCTGGTTTGTTCTGGGCCGGACCCGTGGGGAGAAAAAGTTGTTTCAGGGCAGCAGGAAAGAGGTGAAAATGCAGTCTGCTGAATACGCTGTTCAGGGACTTGTGGATTATTTGCAGGATATGAACCTGGAAGCCGCAAAGAGGTAACGGAAAACAAAGTTATGCGAATATTTTTTGGAATTCCCCTGCCGGAAGTGTATCAGCAGATGCTCGGGCAGGCACGCAATGAATGGAAGAAAAGGTTCAGGTCCAGGCTTTCCTGGACCAGGCCGGGGAACTGGCATATTACCCTCAGGTTCCTGGGGGAAGTGCAGGACGATCTTTTGCCCCAGGTAAAGGTTTGCCTGGACCGGGTTGAATTTGAAGATTTCTGTCTTCAGGGAAGCAAAAGCGGGTATTTCGGAAGCGCTGGGCAGTACAGGGTGGCCTGGCTTGGAGTCGACGGGGAGGTGCAGAAGCTGATGAACCTGGCCCGTACTTTGGAAAAGGAGCTTGAGGGCTTTGGGTTTGAGCCGGAAAAAAGGCCTTTCAAGGCCCATCTTACCCTGGCCCGGATAAAGAATTTCGTGGCTGATGATCCCTGGAAAGAATTTTCAGATTACGTGGAAAATATGGGCTGGCCCGAGTTCAACGCGGAGCGGATCAATCTCTGGCAGAGCCGCCTTACCCCCGCAGGACCGGAATACAGCGTCCTGGCGCACAAGCCGCTGCACCGGTCCGGTGCCGGTTAAGCCAGGTAATCCCCCCTGTTTATCTTGACCACTTCGGCTGTGGCCAGGACTTCCAGTTCTTCCACCAGGGACCTGAGCTCGGGGCGCTGGTCCTCAAAGGACTTTGAGTCCTTCATTTCGCGCACGCCTTCAAGGATGTGCTCCAGATGGCCGTATATCTCTTTGAGGCTGGATTCCGGGGAGTTCATTTCAGCGGCATAATTTTCCCACTTGCTAAGAAGATCATCCATCTGGTTCATAAAAGAAGGTTCCTGCTTTTGTTGGGTTAGAATGGAATTCCCCAGAAGCTGGGCAGGATGCAGCATATCCGCCCTGGCTGTATTTGAAGCCTTTTCCCCCTGCCCGGCACCGGTGCTTCTGGATAGTTCCTGGTCCAGCATCCTGGAGAATTCTTCAGCAGGCTTCTTTTTCTGAGTGCTTTCCTGGCTTTGATTTATCTGGTTCTGGTATTCTGAATTGATTTTCATGGCGGCTCCTTTCGTGGGTGGAAAATATTACCCAGGCTCTTGCCTTTGAAATTAAAAAAGCAACTTTCCTGCCAACAATGAAAAAATCCTTTGTTCAAGACTTTTGCCGGCCGGGTTGTTATTACCTTTATCGGAAGTTATTAAATGGAATTTAATATGAGTGGGTCAATTTTTCAAGCGGTTCAAATTATTAAATCCGAAAAAATTCTAATCTACCCTACGGAAACCTTGTGGGGCATGGGCGGAACCGGGACCAGCAAGGCAGTGGTGCAGAAAATCAGGGAGCTGAAAAAAAGGCCGGTGCACAAGCCATTTCCTCTCATTGCAGGCACCCTGGAACAGGCCAGGAGTTTTGTGGCCATGGATCCAGAAAGTCTTGAGCTGGCCGGGCAGTTCTGGCCTGGCCCTGTTTCCATACTTTGCCGGGCCCTGGATATGCTTGCCCCCGGTGTAAGGGATGAGCAGGGCATGGTTTCCATCAGAGTCACACCGCATCAGGATGCGGCGAGACTCTGCCTGGACGCGGGGACCCCGCTTATAGCAACCAGCGCCAATATAAGTGGTGAAAAATCCTGCGCAGTGTTTGAAGAACTGGACAGTGAGCTTCTTAGAAAGGTGGACATGGTCTTTGAGCATGGCCACGCCCCGGCGGGGGGGCTGCCCTCGACCCTGGTCAGGGTTTTTGGGGGCGGTAAAATTGAAATTTTGAGAGAAGGCAGGATATCCAGGCAGGATCTCGAATCGCGGGGGTGGGAGACGGTGTACAAAACAGATCATGGTTGACCGCGTTGAGCCGCGTGGTGGCAGGGTGCAGAAAGAAAGATATAATTAATTATTAATTAAGGTCCGGGGACTTTGCAAACAGGACGTAAAAACTCACTCCAAGAAAGCGTAAATCAAAACCTACACACTGATTCGATATCCGGGGTATATTCTGTAATATGCTTTGAATCAGGTTTTGTGTTTTACGGTTTTGATCAACGCTTTCTACGTCGTTCAGACAGTTTACGCCCAGTTTGCAAAGCCCCCGGACCTTGCAGCTTGATGTTATATTGATCAGTTGTGGCAAATGGTGAATATTTACAAAAAGGGTAGAGATTTTTTGTCCTGGCGCGGATTGCTTGTGTCTTACTTAATATCACTACAGCGAAACTTATTTATTTACCTCCGGGGACTGGCTCCCCTCACATATTTTTTCCAATAAAACCAAGATCATTTAATAAAAATAAGTGAGGGGTGCCTGTCCCCAATTGAGGCAGGCATAAAATTTTATAAGTTTCGCTGTAGTGATATATTGGCCTGGGAAAAGTATAAAAAATTTTACCCTGTATGGAGGCGGAGAGGGGGCTTTGGTAATGGTGTCAAATTTTTTTTACCTGGACAAGAAGGGGGTGAGTCGTAAAAGCGAGGGCCAGCCTGGATTTTATGAGCCCATGAGTTTTGGCCCGCTGATTGCATCTATTTAAATAACGTTTCTTCCTCCTTTTGCCAAAGCCGGCTTCTCTGTTATGTCAGACAGGGAAGCCGGTTTTGTTTTGGGGGTATGAAAATCAAAGGCCGGTACGCTGACAGTACAAAAATTTATCCATCCAGGCCTGGACCTTTTCTCTGGTTATGGCCTGCATGCACGTGGGTTCCTGGCACTGGACGCGGGCCGTTTTGGAGCAGGGGGCACAATGTGCCGGGGACTTCAGGACCCTCATTCCCTGTGGACGCCACATATAAAGAGGGGTGGGGCCGAAGAGGACCAGCCCCGGCTTGCTGAACATGGCTCCCAGGTGCATAGGTCCGGAGTCGTTGCCCAGCAGCACGCGCGACTTGAGGATCAGGCCCTGCAGGTCTTCCAGACTGGAGCATGTTGTCTGCTGCAGACTGCTTTCGGAAATACCGTTTTTTTCCTCGGCAGGGCCAAGCACCAGCAGGGGCTTCAGCCCTGCGCTTTGAAAGCGCTTCCCGGCCCATATAAAGTTTTTTACCGGCCAGTTTTTCGCCGGGTTGCCTGAGCCTGGAAAAATAAGGGCCAGGTCCTGCGTATCCTGCTTGGCGAACATATCCTTCCAGCTTTCTTGCCAATTCCGGTAAAAAGAAATTCCCAGCTTCTCAAGCTGGTACAGATAATTATACCGGACATGTCTTTTACGGGCAAAATCCACTGCAGTCAGGAAAAAGAGTTGTGGATGGCTGCAGGCAATTGTAACCCGGTCCAGCCCGAACCAGAATACCGTAGATTTTCTTAGTGATTCCGGCCATGTTGAGCGGCTGTAAAGCCCGTCTAAGGCAGAGGCTGTCCGGTGAGGCACTTTTTTAATGTTCAACGGACGCAGCCAGGGCAGGAAGTCATCCCTGCCGTGCCAGAATATTTCCGCCTGGCTGAAAAAGGTCCTTATGGACAGAAAGGCCGGCCAGGCCAGAAGAAAATCCCCCAGAGCGCCTTTATGCGTCAATATAATGTTGTCAGAAGGAAGTTTTTTCATTAGAGAGTTCTTGAATGTGAGCGTTTGATCCATATGACTTATAAACCCGGGATGCTGGCATGTCCATTGAAAAGCCCTGCCCCTCCTGCGGGCATCCGGTTGCAGTATTTAGAAATCCTGTGCCCACTGTGGATATTATAATTCACTTTCCGCCCAGGGGCATCGTTTTGATAGAAAGGAAGAATCCGCCCCATGGCTGGGCTCTGCCGGGCGGGTTTGTGGATTACGGGGAGACGGTGGAAAGCGCTGCTGTCCGTGAAGCCCTGGAGGAAACAGGTCTCCAGGTAACCCTGACTGATCTAACAGGTGTTTATTCCCATCCCCGGCGTGATCCCAGGCAGCATACCATGAGCGTCGTGTTTGTGGCACACCCTTTGGCCGGACAGGAGCTGAGCCCCGGAGACGACGCCGGCAGAGCAGGCATTTTCGACCTGGACAACCTTCCGGAACTGGCCTTTGACCATAAAGAGATTCTGGCTGATTTCACCTGTAAACTGGATAGATTCAAGTGAGCCCGGTATGTATATCTGCATAGATCTTGGAGGAAGCAATATCCGGGGTACCTGGATGGACCGGGATGGCCGGTGCGGGGAGGTGCTGAACGTGCCCAGGCCCAGAGAGCTGGCAGGCACCAAAAAGGCCCTGGCTGGACTCATCCAGAATGTGATGCAGAAATCCCCGGGGGCTGTAAATAATATCGGCATCGCCAGTGCAGGGCCTTTGAACCTGGAACAGGGCATATACTTTACCCCGACCAACATGCCGGAACTCAAGGGGTTTGACCTGGCCGGATTCGTATCCGGGATTTTCGGCATCAGGCCCGTCCTGGAGAATGATGCCCAGGCCGCGGCCCTGGGGGAGATATTCAATGGCTGTCTGGCCGGGGAAAAGGATGCCCTGGTGTTTACCCTGGGCACAGGGCTGGGTTCAGGGGTCATAATGGACAGGAGGGTATGGCGAGGCAGGCTGGACGCAGGACCTGAGCTGGGACATGTCTATATGGGGCCAAACAGGGGAAAAAGGTGCGGCTGTGGACAGACAGGGTGCGCCGAGACCTGGCTCAATGCCGCTGCCCTGAAAGAACTGGCCATGCAGAACGGACTTTCCCTGGCCAGCCTGAAAGATCTGGATATTTATCTTGAGAAAAAGGATGAAAAGGCTCTTGTGACCATGCAGCAGTACGGCAGGAGGCTGGGGCTTTTTCTAAGCCAGATGGTCTCCATTTTCGGGATAAAAAATATCGGCCTGAGCGGGGGGCTGAGCAGGCTGGGACCCTGTTTTTCCGAGGTGGTGCCCCAAAGCATAAACTTCAGGCTGAAAACAAGGCCCTGGCTGATTCCAGACAGGATCGAACTGTCGCCGGACCCTCAAATGAGCGCACTGTGGGGTATGGGCTACCTGATGCAGCAGTGATTTTTTGCCTGCCTTTTTTCACGATACAGTTTTTTTGCAGCTAACTATTCATCATCTGATAACATTGGTTAATCTCTGCGTACCGCTGATATCCAGGGTCCGGGGGCTTTGCAAACAGGGTCCCGCACTTACTTTTTCTATGACTGATCAATTTTCAAATCAAGATTTGCCAAAAAGTAAGTGCGGGATCTGAACAACGCGGAGTCACGCCTGTGGCGTGATTAATCAAAACCGTAAGACACCGAACTTGATTTAGAGCAGGTTATATAAATCATTCTGGCTTAAAAACTCGTGTATAGGTTTTGATTTACGCTTCATAGGAGTGAGTTTTTACGTCCTGTTTGCGAAGTCTCCGGACCCTGGTGAATAGTTACTTTGGCAGCAGAATTTTTTTGATTTGCTTTTTTATGGCGTATTGAGTTAGAATTTTCCCGACTTTGTTGATCACTACCAGTAACCACCGGCAACCAGTCTAAATTTTCCTTGAGGGCTTATGTATTCTCCACCTGATATATGTTTTGTGGCTTCTGAAATCTACCCTTTCTCCAAAACAGGAGGGCTTGCGGATGTACTGGGGGTGATGCCCCTGACTCTTCACAATATGGGCTACAACGTATGCGTAATTACACCGCTTTACGGCCGCATATCCACCAGCGCCTACAGCCCCAGGCTTGTTTACGAGGACCTGAATGTCGGGTATCCTTGGCCGGGGATCACCACCGATGTCCTGCAGGCGGAATTCAGGGGCATGCCTGTTTATTTCCTGGACAGAGGGGAGTACTTTGACCGCAGGTATTACTACTGCACATATAAAGGGGACTATTTCGACAACTGCGAGCGTTTCATATTTTTCTGCCGGGCGGCCATGTCCCTGATGAAGGCCTTCGGAAAAGCTCCCAGAATAATTCATGCACACGACTGGCATGCAGCCCTGGTTTCACCCTATCTTTATTACCAGCGCAGGACCGACCCGTACTGGAAGAATACCAGGTCCGTTTTCACCATTCACAACCTGGCTTTCCAGGGACGTTTTTCCGTGCGCCTCTTCTGGGACTGCGGTCTGCCGTATGATGCCTGGAGTATGGACGGTGTTGAGTTTTACGACTCATTCAACCTGCTCAAGGGCGGCATTTCCTACGCAGACAGGATCACTACGGTAAGTCCGTCCTATGCCGAGGAAATCCTGACTCCTGAATACGGCTGCGGCCTGGAAAGCGTCCTGCAGAAACGCAGTAAGGACCTTGTGGGGATTTTAAACGGTTCCGACTACGATGTATGGGACCCGTCCAAGGACAGGTATCTGGAGGCCGGCTATTCCTCCAGGGATCTTTACGGCAAGTACCTGTGCAAAAAAGAACTCCTGGAGACCCTCTGTTTGCCTGAAAGGCTCCTCTCCCGGCCCGTCCTGGGGTTTATCGGGAGGTTTCGCAGCCAGAAAGGCATTGATCTTCTAATCGAGCTTATGCCCGACCTGGTCCGCCAGGATGTGGGCATTGTGGTCCTGGGAGAAGGTGACGCCGAGTACGAGAACGAGCTCATGAACCTGGTGGAGGCTTACCCCGGGCACGTGGCTGGTATAGTGGGGTACACCGAGGAAATGGCCCACAAGATACAGGCCGGCACGGATATATTTCTCATGCCGTCCAGATATGAGCCATGCGGGCTGACCCAGATGTACAGCCTGCGCTACGGCACTCCCCCGGTGGCAACAGCAGTGGGTGGGTTGAAAGACACAATAATACCCTACCCCGAGGAAAATTCAACGGGCTTTGTATTCCCTGAACCCACGGCCAGATCCTTCTGGGGTGCGATTCAAAATGCCCTGGCCCTGTACCAGGATGCCGATGCCTGGAAAAAGATGGTTGTACGTGGAATGCACCAGGACTTCTCCTGGTCCAGATCCGCCCGTGAATACGCCCGGTTGTACCAGGAACTGGGAGATGGCACAGGAGAAATCTGATTTTTGTATTTCCTGGTTTCCAGGAGCATAATTGAGGCGTGTAAAAAGCATGCCCGGTGGAGGTTATAGTTATGAAAATGAAGGAGATAAGGGACCTGGCCAGGGAAAGATCCGTAAAACTGCCTTACGCGGTAAGCAAGGTACAGGCGGTTCGCCTGATACAGATTGCCGAGGGCAATTCAGACTGTTTCGCCAGGGTGGTGGAGGGTGAGTGTGACCAGCACGGCTGCCTTTTTTACCAGGAATGTCTGAAGCTTTCCCCTCAAGATTAGTTTTCATCCGGAAACGGTTCTTTTTCCTTTTGGCTGAGCCTGCCACGCGCCTCGCGTGGTTAATCTACACAATTATTCGTCAACGTATTAAGATACGCCTCCTCATAATTGCTTGATTTCCTTGCCAAAAGAAAAAATTCCTCGTTTCCGGAAAGAAAACCACCAATTTCAGCATCCGGAAATAAAGAATTTCCGGATGGAAACAAGACTAACTTATGTCTCTTGTTCTGTATACTCCAGGGGATCCCAACGGCCTTGGCCCGGAACTGCTCATGCTTGCAGACTTAGACAGGTTTGTCCGGGATCACGCTCTGCTTGTCATTGGTCCGGAAAAAGCCCTGGAACATCACTGCAGGCAGATGGATGCACAGAAGTTCTGGAAGAGGATTGACTCCCTGGACCGGGACAGGCTTGATAAACCCGGGATTTATCTTTTTGAGCCTGAAGGGCTGAAGGATTTTGAGCCTGCCCCGGGAAAAGAGGATGTCCAGGGCGGTTTTGCTGCCGGTGTTTCCCTGAGCACCGCCTGTGAATTTTTAAAGTACAACCAGAACGTTGTGCTGACCACCGGTCCCTTGAACAAAAATCTTCTACAGGAGGCCGGGTTCGACTTTCCCGGTCATACCGAATTTCTGGCCCACCAGTTCGGCATGGCCCAGGACCAGGTCTGCATGCACCTGTGCGGAGACAGGCTGCGGGTAAGCCTGGTCACAACCCACCCCCCACTGCACCTGGTCCCGGAGCTTGTCACCCAGAAAAAAATACTGCGCTGCCTGCGCCTGACCCACGCCTTCATGGTCCGGCTGGGTGAGGGGCACAAGCCCCTGGCGGTGTGCGGCCTGAACCCTCATGCCGGGGAGGGCGGCAAGACAGGTACTGAAGAGACGGAAACCGTCATTCCGGCAATAGAACAGGCCAGAAGCGAAAAAATTAATGTTCAGGGCCCCTTTCCTGCGGATACGGTTTTTTACCGGGCCTGGAATAACGAGTTTTCCGCCGTGCTGGCCATGTATCATGACCAGGGGCTGGCTCCCCTGAAGCTTGTGGAGTTCGGCCGGTGCGCAAATGTCACCCTGGGGCTGCCGGTGGTCCGGACTTCAGTGGACCACGGCACCGGGTTTGAGCTTGTCGGCACTGGCCGGGCCAGTCCCCGCAGCCTGGAAAAGGCGCTGGATCTGGCCCTGCGCCTGGCCCCGGAAGATGGGATGTAGTCAGGGGTCAGGAGTCAGGGGTCAGGAGTCAGGGATCAGAAATCAGGGGTCAGGGGTCAGGGGTCAGGAGTCAGAGGTCGGAGGTCAGGGGGCGTGATTTTTTATCAACTTTTAACAAATAACTGATAACTCTTAACTCCCAGGTTCTTGACAGAGGGTTATCAATGCTGATAAGTATTTGCGCTCAGCAGCACTACAGGCGCGTAGCTCAGGGGGAGAGCACTTGCTTGACGCGCAAGGGGTCAGGAGTTCAAATCTCCTCGCGCCTACCACGCTTACTGTTTTGCCAGGGAGGTCCCAAGCCTCCCTTATCTGTTTATAAACTGGAGAAAAAATGGTTAAAGTGTCCGGAGCCCCGGAAGAGATCCAGTTGAGCACCGGGGCGACCTGCCGGGAAATCCTGTCCAAGGCCCTGTCCGGGAAAAAATTTAAAGAAGCGGTGGCCTGCCGCTGTGAAGACCGCCTGTACGACCTGGGTTCGGAGGTTGATGAGCAGTGCGGGGTGCTTGAGCCGGTTTCCCTTTCCAGCCCGGAAGGACTCAAGGTGCTCAGGCACAGTGCGGCCCATATCATGGCCGAGGCGGTGAAGACCATTTTTCCGTCGGCCAGGGTGACCATCGGCCCGGACATTGAGCATGGCTTCTATTACGATTTCGATTATGAACGTCCCTTCACCCCGGAAGACCTGGAGAAGATAGAGGCCGAAATGGCCCGGAGCATCGCCCAGGATCAGCCTTTTGAAAGGGTGGTCATGTCCAGGGAAGAAGCCAAAAAGGTCTTTCTGGATATGAACGAGACCTACAAGCTGGAGATCCTGGACGAACTGGAAGAAGATGAGGTGTCTTTATACAGGCACGGTGATTTTATCGACCTCTGTCGCGGTCCGCATGTGCCGAGCACAGGTTATGTAAAGTCCTTCAAACTCACCTCTGTGGCCGGGGCATACTGGCGCGGGGATGAAAAACGTCCCATGCTGCAGAGGATCTACGGCACAGCTTTTGCCTCAGACAAAGAGCTCAAAAAGCATCTGACCCGCCTGGAGGAAGCCAGAAAGCGCGATCACCGCAAACTGGGGGCGCAGCTGGATCTTTTCAGTTTCAGCGAAGAGGCCGGTCCGGGAATGCCCATTTTTCATCCCAAAGGGGCGCTTATCCGCACCATTCTCGAGGATTTTGAGCGCAAGGAGCATTTAAGGCGCGGGTATCAGATTGTGCAGGGTCCTCAGATACTGCGCAGGGAGCTCTGGGAAAAGTCCGGGCATTACGATAATTACCGGGAGAACATGTATTTTACGCACATAGATGAGCAGGTCTACGGCGTAAAACCCATGAACTGCCTCTCCCACATGCTTATATACAAATCTAAGCTGCGCAGCTACCGCGACCTGCCTCTGCGTTATTTTGAGCTGGGCCGGGTGCACCGGCATGAAAAGTCCGGCGTTCTGCACGGCCTGCTGCGGGTACGGGAGTTTACCCAGGACGATGCGCATATCCTTTGCCGTCCGGATCAGCTGCAGGACGAGATTACCGGGGTGGTCAATTTTGTCCGGGACGTCATGGGACTTTTCGGGTTTGAGTACGTGGTGGAGGTGAGCACCCGTCCGGAAAAGCACATCGGATCCAGCGAGGCATGGGAGAAATCCACAAGGGCCCTGACCAGCGCCCTGGATGCACTGGATATGCCCTATGAGATAAATCCAGGGGACGGCGCATTCTACGGCCCCAAGATAGATATCAAGCTAAAGGATGCCCTGGACCGCAAATGGCAGTGCGCCACGGTGCAATGCGATTTCACCCTGCCGGAGCGTTTTGACCTGACATATACCGGTGAAGACGGCAGGAAATACAGGCCGGTAATGTTGCATAGAGTGGTCCTTGGTGCTATAGAGCGCTTTCTAGGTGTGCTTATAGAGCACTACGGCGGAGCATTTCCCACATGGCTGGCCCCTGTGCAGGCCCGTATCATGAATATTACCGATGCCCAGGCCGGGTATGTTCATGATTGTGCGGACCGCTTTAGGCAGATGGGTATCCGGGTGGAAGTGGACGACCGTAACGAAAAGCTTGGGTACAAGGTGCGCGAGGCCCAGATGGAAAAGATTCCATACGTGCTGGTGGCCGGAGACCAGGAGGTTCAGGAGTCTGGCCTGAACGTGCGTTTAAGGGGCGGCAAAAACCTGGGGCTTATGAGCATCCAGGAAGTTGCGGATCAGATTTTTCAGGACATGGATGAACCGTTTAAGAAGGGAGGATTGAGTTATAGATACCTCTACTAAGGCTCGCCGCAATAAGCAGATCATGGCGAGGAAGGTACGTGTAATCAATGGCGAAGGCGAGCAGCTGGGCATTATGGACACCG
This sequence comes from Desulfonatronospira thiodismutans ASO3-1, assembly GCF_000174435.1. Classification (NCBI taxonomy): domain Bacteria; kingdom Pseudomonadati; phylum Thermodesulfobacteriota; class Desulfovibrionia; order Desulfovibrionales; family Desulfonatronovibrionaceae; genus Desulfonatronospira; species Desulfonatronospira thiodismutans. The sequence continues at coordinate 228,601 of NZ_ACJN02000003.1, read as the reverse complement.
GCCAGGCCCTGGACATGGCTCAGAGTTCGGGCTTTGATCTCGTGGAAGTGGCCCCCAACGCTGATCCCCCTGTATGCCGGATTATGGATTTCGGCAAATACCAGTATCAGCAGCAGAAGAAAAAGCAGGAAGCCAAGAAAAAGCAGTCCAGAGTCCAGGTCAAGGAAATCAAGGTTCGTCCCAAAACCGACGTAAACGACCTGAACACCAAGGTCCGCCATATCCGCAAATTTATTGAAGAAGGAGACAGGGTTAAAGTCTCGGTTTTTTTCAGGGGCCGGGAGATGGCTCACAAGGACCGCGGAGCAGATATTTTAAACAAGGTGGTGGAGCAGACCTCGGACGTGGCCAGGGTGGAACAGGAACCCCGCTATGAAGGCAGGACCATGCACCTGCTTCTTTCCCCGGTGGGACCCAAAAAGGCCTGATTTACCATCTGTACAATATGATTTTAACTCCAGGAGGATAACATGCCTAAAATAAAGACCAGGCGCTGCGCCGCCAAGCGTTTTTCCATAACCGGAAGCGGCAAGGTCAAAAGACGGCAGCAGAACAAGCGGCACATTCTGACCAAGAAAAATGCCAAAAGAAAGCGCAGGCTGGGCAAGCCGGCTATCGTGGACAAGGCCAACATGTCCTCTGTTAAAAGGATGTTGCCCCACGCTTTCTAGTTTTCATCCGGAAACGGTTCTTTTTCCTTTTGGCGGCGTCAATCTGCACAATTATTCGTCACCGTATTAAGATACGCCTCCTCATAATTGCTTGATTTCCTTGCCAAAAGAAAAAACTCCTCGTTTCCGTAAAGAAAACCAATAGCTTCAACATCCGGAAAGAAAGGCTTTCCGGATGGAAACTTTCTAAATTTGCCGGGGATGCCGTTTTCAATTTACCCGGCTAAAGCTGAACATAAGAAATAATACAACAGGGAGAGATACTTATGCGGGTCAAGAGAGGCAAGACCGCCAACAAGCGGCATAAGAAATACTTGAAGATGGCCAAGGGCTACCGTGGCTCCAGAAGCAGGCTGTTTTATACTGCCAAGGAAACTGTGGAAAGGGCCCTTTGCTATGCATACCGGGACCGCAGGCAGAAAAAGCGCGATTTCCGCAAACTGTGGATAATCCGCATCAATGCCGCAGCCCGGGAGCACGGCATGTCCTACAGCCGTTTCATGAGCGGGCTGAGCAAGGCCGGCGTGGAACTGAACCGCAAGGTTCTGGCTGACATGGCTGTACATGAAAAGGCCGCTTTTGCCCGGCTGGCGGAGATGGCCAGGACCGGGGCCAACTGATGAATGCCGTCCAGGAAATCAATTCCAGCCTGAAAAGCCTGATCCAGGAATTTAAGCATGTTCTGGATCAGGCTTCTTCTTTGCAGGACCTTGAAGAGGCCAGGGTGGCTTTCCTTGGACGCAAGGGCAGGCTGGCCCGGATCATGTCCAGGCTTCCGGAGCTGGACCCTGCAGACAGGCCCGAAGCCGGCAGGACAGCCAACGAGGTCAAGACCGAGCTGGGCAGAATCCTGGAAAGCAGAAAAGCAGAGCTGGAAAAGCAGGCCGCTTCTGAGGGAGATAAAACCTTTGACCCCACCCTGCCGGGTCGCACCCCGGATATGGGGTCTGTGCATCCAGTGACCCGGGTGATCCAGGATATAAGCGATATTTTTACAGGCCTTGGTTTTGAAATCGTCACCGGACCGGAAGTGGAGACGGATTTCTACAATTTCGAGGCCTTAAATCTCCCCCCGGGACATCCGGCCCGGGACATGCAGGATACTCTGTACATTTCCGAGTCCTTAGTGCTGCGCACCCATACCTCCCCGCTTCAGATCAGGACCATGGAGAAAAGGCGTCCCCCCCTGGCGGCCATTGCCCCGGGCAAGGTCTACCGCAGGGACTCAGATCTGACCCATACCCCTATGTTTCACCAGATTGAAGGCTTCCTGGTGGATACCCATGTCAGCATGGCTGACCTGCGAGGCACTTTGACCGCTTTTGCCCAGCAGATTTTTGACTCCGAGGTCAAGGTGCGTTTCAGGCCCAGTTTCTTCCCCTTTACCGAGCCCAGTGCAGAAGTGGACATCAGCTGCGTCATGTGCCAGGGGCGCGGCAGAAATGAAGACGGCACAACCTGCAGGGTGTGCAAGGAAACCGGGTGGGTGGAAGTGCTGGGATGCGGCATGATCGACCCCGAGGTGTTTCTGCAGGTGGGATATGATCCGGAAATGTATACCGGATTTGCTTTCGGCCTGGGTGTGGAAAGGGTGGCCATGCTCAAGTACGGGATCAATGACCTGCGCATGTTTTTTGAAAACGACATCAAGTTTTTGAACCAGTTCGCCTGAGCCTTCCAGGCACAATAACCAAAACCATCCTCAAGGATACTGCAGATGCTTTTAAGTTTATCCTGGCTGCGGGAGTTTACACCTTACAAAGGCAGCATAGACGAGCTATCCCACAGGCTGACCATGGTGGGCCTGGAGGTGGAGGAGATTGTCCGGCCTTTTACCCATCTGGCACCCATGGTGGTGGGCCGGGTTGTGGAGAAAAGACAGCACCCCGGGGCGGACAAACTGTCCCTTTGCAGTGTGGACACGGGCTCTGGTGAAAGTCTCAGCATAGTGTGCGGCGCTCCCAATGTACAGGCCGGCCAGAACGTGGCCGTGGCCCTGGAGGGGACAGAGCTTCCCGGCGGCCAGGTGATAAAAAAAAGCAAAATCAGGGGTGAGACCTCCCAGGGAATGATCTGTTCCGAGACAGAGCTGGAACTGGGCCAGGATCCATCCGGGATAATGGTCTTAGACGACTCCCTTGTGCCGGGAACAGGGCTCTGTCAGGCCCTGGACCTGGAGGAATTCGTCCTGGATATCGGGGTCACCCCCAACAGGCCTGACTGTTTAAGCGTTCTGGGCCTGGCCAGGGAAGTGGCCGCCCTGTTCGACCTGCCCCTCTACAAGCCGGACCCGGCGCTGCAGGAAGACAAGTCCAGGCACTGCCCGGATGAAGTGCACATAGATATAGAAGATCCTTCGGGATGCCCCCTGTACCAGGCCCGGATAATCTCCGGGTGCTCCATAAAGCCCAGCCCGGACTGGATGCGCTACAGGCTCATGGCTGTAGGTGTCCGGCCCATCAACAATATAGTGGATATAACCAACTACGTCATGCTGGAGCAGGGCCAGCCCCTGCATGCCTTTGACCGCCACCTCCTGGAGGGCCATAAAATCAGGGTGGACCGGTCCCGGCCGGGATTTAAGTTTACCACCCTGGACCAGCAGGAAAGGGAACTAAATGACCGCGATCTGCTCATCTGGGACAGCGAGAAGCCCGTGGCCCTGGCAGGAGTCATGGGCGGGGCCAATACGGAAATAAATGACCAGAGTACCGAGGTGCTGCTGGAATGTGCTGTATTCAACCCCTTAGACATCAGGCAGACCGCCAGGAGACTGGGGCTGCACAGTGAATCCTCTTTCCGTTTCGAGCGGGGCGTGGATCAGGCCAATGCCCCCTTTGCCCTGGACCGGGCAGCAAAGCTCATGTCGGAGCTGGGTCTGGGCAGGGTGTACCAGGGAGTATCCAGGGCTGAACCCAGGCCCTGCAAGCCGGTGCAGGTTTATTTCCGCCGCGAGCGGGCCAACAGCCTGCTGGCCCTGGATGTGGACCAGAATTACTGCCGCAGGGTTTTGACCTCTCTTGGCTGTGAAGTACAGGAAGAGGGCGGGGGGATGCAGGTTACAGTTCCCAGCTATCGCCCGGATATCACCCGGGAAGTGGATCTCATAGAGGAGATCGGTCGGATTTACGGCCTGGACAAGACCCCGGAGCACCTGCCCAAGGTGCAGAAATCCCTGCACCAGGAAGCCTGGGACAGCGAATACCGGTTTCTGGGGGATATAAAGCAGTGGGCCAGAGGCCTTGGTCTGCAGGAAGTCATCAACTACAGTTTTGTGGGCATGTCTGACCTGGATTTTCTGGGGGTTCCCCTGGAAGGCAGGGTAAAAGTCTTCAACCCCTTAAGCGAAGAGCAGGACGTGATGCGTACCCATCTTCTGCCGGGGCTTTTGCAGACCCTGAAGCACAACCTGGGCCAGGGCAATACCAGGCTCAAGCTCTTTGAAGTCGCCAGAAGCTTTGAACAGGACGAGTCTTCAGAGACCGGGGTGCGGGAAAACAACCGCCTGGCCCTTCTTCTTTACGGGCGCAGGCACAGGGGGCACTGGCCGCATCCTGAAGATGACGCGGATTTTTATGACCTCAAGGGGCTTGTGGAAAATCTTTTGGGAGTTTTTGTCGGCCATGAGGGACGTTTTGTCCTGCACAAGGAGCATCCTTACCTGGATCCGGCGGTGGAGTGCATATGCCGGGAAGAAAGCCTGGGGATGCTAGGCCGGGTGCGCCAGGAAAAAGCCAGGGCGTACAAGGCCAGAAAAGATATCTGGTACTGCGACCTGGACCTGGATTTACTGCAAAGCCTCGGCAGCCTTTCCAGGCCGCAGTTTCAGCCGTTGCCCAGGTTCCCCGTGGTCAAGAGGGACATGACCGTAGTTACCCCTATGGAACTTGGCTATGACCAGCTGCGCCAGGTTGTGGAAAACGCCGGGCTGGACATACTGGAAGATCTCTCCCTGGTGGATGTTTATCTGCCACCGGAACAGCAGGAAAAGAAGCTTACCCTGCGCCTGACTTACCGCCATCCTGAAAGGACCCTCAAGGACAGCGAAGTGGACAAAGAGCAGCAGAAGCTGGCTGATCTGCTTCTTAAAAAGTTGCCGGTGGGATTTCCTTGATTTTTGTGCCGGCCTGGTTAATCTTTATCCCATGTCAGAGGAAAAAGAATATCTGAAAATAGGCCAGGCCGCAGAGCTTCTTGAGCTTGAACCCTACGTGCTGCGCTTCTGGGAAAGCGAGTTCCCCCAGCTGCGCCCCATGCGCACCCCCAAGGGCCAGCGCCTTTACACATCTGAGCATATTCAGCTCCTTGCCCGTATCAAAAAACTTCTTTACCAGGACAAGCTGACCATCGAGGGAGCAAAAATGCGCCTGGAAGAAGAAGCCCGCATGGCAGGCATCCTTGCAAACATCAGGGATGAACTGCAGCAGATCAAAGATATCCTAAAGTCGTAACTGCGCCTGCCTTCATATTTTGAAAATCATTCAAATTTCTTTGTTCGGCTGTTCGGGTCGGACCAAGCCAATATATTGAAAATATTTGATAAGAGTTCTTTTTTTGCTTGATTTTGAGTCTTAGAACCGCCATTTTGATATGGAAAAAGTGGTTCTAAAGTTCTATTCTCCAGGGCGACAACTATCCTTACACATGGGGTTAGCGGCGTTATGTGTCATAAAAATGCTTCTACCTATTGACATTGATATCATTATTGATGCTATCTTAATATGACAAAAATCGATGACATGCTTGAAAAGATTCGGTGGAACCCCAAGGATGTTCGCTATTCTGATTTATGCAAGATTTGTGACCATTTTTTTGGCGAACCCCGACAGAAAAAAAGCAGCCATCGAATTTACAAAACTCCATGGGAGGGTGATCCACGAGTAAATATTCAAAATTCGAAAGGAAAGGCCAAAACATATCAGGTTAAACAGGTTCTTTTGGCTATTGAAAAACTGGAGGGCAATCATGGCACAAAAAAATGATAAATATACATACAGGGTTACATGGTCTGAAGAGGATAATGAATATGTTGGACTATGTGCTGAATTTCCAGGCTTGAGCTGGTTGGCGGATACGCCTGAGAAAGCTTTAAAGGGTATCCGGAAGACGGTGGCAGAGGTTATATCTGATATGGGTGAAAACAAAGAAACTATTCCTGAACCGATAGCATGCAAGCGTTATAGCGGAAAGTTTATGGTGAGGATTCCGCCTCATGTCCACAGAAAGTTAGCTATTCAGGCGGCCGAATCCGGTATCAGCCTGAATCGAATTGCCAGCTCAAAGCTAAGTCAATAGCCGATAGTACCGGCACCACACACAACCACAGCATCACCGACCGGGAAACAGCGGCCCCGCTTCGCTTTGCTGCTGCTCCCCGGCGGCTGAAGCCTGGCGTTATGCTAAAATTTGTTCACTTGACAAAGCGTACGTTAAGTCGTACTAAATTAAAAATTAAACATTGTTTGTCGAGGTCAAATATGCCCACATTAACGGCAACTGAAGCAAGATCCAAACTTTATCGCCTGATTGACGAGGCAAAGACATCCCACGAGCCGATTGTGATAACAGGTAAACGGGGCAGCGCCGTCCTGGTCTCGGAAGATGACTGGCGTTCCATCCAGGAAACTCTGTACCTGCTGAATATCCCTGGGATGCGCGAATCAATTCGTAAAGGCCTGGCCACTCCGATTGAAGAATGCTCTGAGGAAATTGAGTGGTAATGTGGAGAGTCGTTTTTGCCAAGCAGGCTCAAAGAGACGCAAAAAAATTATCAGCTGCGAAATTGCAGTCAAATGCCCAGATATTGCTGGAAATTTTGCGTAAAAACCCCTATCAGTCACCTCCTCCCTGTGAAAAGCTTGCAGGCGACTTAACTGGAGCCTGTTCGCGTCGTATAAATATACAACATCGCTTAGTGTATCAGATTTTAGATGATGAAAAAGTGGTCAAGATCATTCGCATGTGGTCCCACTATGAATAAGTTGGCACTGCATTTGTCCACTGTTTGTTCGGTGATCAGATCGGGTCGGACCCAGCCAATAAAGTAAATCGCCATCCGTACTGGTCGGAAGGATTGCTGTTGATTATTGCACACTTTAGGTCAAGCGCTGAATGTGCAGCGGAGCGCATGGAAATGTTCCCCCCGCTAACCCGCTTAAACCCATCATTGACTTTTGGCGGCACGTAAGACAACAAATAAAAATGTGCAAACAAGTTCCAGTTGATGCCTTGGCTGCAGACAGGGTTTCCCCAATGCAGATTACACCCGACAATTTCGGAGGGGATGGAGGATGCAGATTGAAATGGAAAGGAATAAAGCATGCCCACAGTGTTAAGGCGCGGTCCATACCGTTTTTTCTTTGTGGCCCTTGATCAGGCAGAGCCTCCACATATACATGTTCAACGGGAAAAAATGGTTGCCAAACTCTGGCTTGATCCGGTTGTGCTGCAGAACATAGGCGGGTTTGGACGCAATGAATTAAATGCCATTGCAAAGCTGGTCAACGAAATCAACAATTTTTCATGGAGAAATGGAATGAGTTCTTTAGCCGTTGAAAAACAGGGAGCACGGGCTCAAAATATTTTTGTCAGTGATGCTTCGCTACAAATCGATCTTACTGACGGCCGCACAACCATAGTTCCCTTAATGTGGTATCCACGCTTGTGGTATGGGACCCCGGAAGAAAGAAACAATTATCAAATCATTGGAGACGGTGAATACATTCATTGGCCTGAGCTGGACGAAGACTTGACGGTTTCTGGTATTATAGCCGGACATAGATCCGCAGAGAGTCCCAGTTCATTGAAAAGATGGCTTAACGAGCGGATGAAAAAGTAATTATTTAAAGAACACTATAGGCCACTCCCGTCAGACCGAGAGTCTATATTTTCATGAACTGGTGTACCTTGTTCAGTGGGAGAGGCTGGGCGTGTACCGGTTCCTGCTTGCATACGGCGCAGGCCTGATGCAATTCCGATACAAAGACAGCCCCTTGGAAAAAATGGCATATTTTTTACAGCTTGATTGTAACCATTCAGGGGGGCAGGTACCGGCCAAAGGGACAGTCCCCGCGACACTTGTCCTGCACAAATTCACAAAGTACAGACGCAAAATTTTGTGACGCTGCATAATCATTACTTAGCGGGGGACAGTCCCCTGGCCTTGTGCCATTAGTCACCACCGAGGACCCCCTGAATGCTTACGCTTGATTTTGACAAGGGGATTTTATCTGCCTTTGATTATCAAGCCCGGTTCCAGATGGCTTACTCCGGAAAGCGCTATGAAGATGCGCCTGCAAAAAAAAATTTTGGCAGGCGTATCTGGACCGGGCGTGACAGGCCCTGTTTAACTTGACAGAAGGCATGGATTTCAAAGAAACTTCCCGGCGATGACTTATGATAATTTCAAGACAGGAGCCTGAATATGCTTGATTTTGATGAGCTGACAATTCGCGACCAGGTGGCTGACAGCAGTGTGATTTTTCAGCGGGGGCGCACTTTATACGAGGACGGGGCCTACATGTGCATGGAGGCCCTCCCGGAAGAGGGCAGGTATGAGTACCAGGTGGACGGCAACTACGGGGACTATTCCACTGTAGTGGTTGTGGGGGATAATGGCCTGGACTGTTCCTGCGACTGCCCGTATCCCGGCCCGGGGTGCAAGCACGTGGTGGCAGTGGCCCTGGATGTGCTGGACCGGGTCCAGGATTGGCAGGACAAGTCCAGTACCCAGGAGCCGGAAAAGCTTTCGGACTATCTTACTCCTGAAGAAATCCGGGAAAAAGCCATGGAGGACCGCCGCAACCGGGCCAGAAAAGAAGAGTTCAAACTGATCCGCGGGGACATGATCAAGGGGGATCATCTCCTGGAAACAGAGCAGGGCAGGCAGTACAGGGTAACCCTGCATGACCCGGCTAACGGGCTGGGACATTGTTCCTGCCCGGATTTCAATACCAATCAGCTGGGCACCTGCAAGCACCTTCTGGCCCTTAAGGAACAGCTCCTTAGAAAAAAGGATCTGGAGCAGGGCCGGGAGGAACTCTTTCCCTTTGTGGATGTATACTGGGACTCTGCCCAGGGCCTGCCCAGGCTTTTCTGTGAACGCCCTCCAGGCGAGATTCAGGAGATTGCCCCGGTACTGGAGAAATATTTTGACCAGGAAGGCATTTTCAGGTTTGAAAACCTGGGACGCATGCTGGATTTTATGGATGCGGTGCGGGAGCGCAAGCAGGTGCGCATCCGGTAGGAAGTGCACAACCGGGTGGATGAGTATCTTTTGAAGCAGGAAGTAGATGAGCTTTCCCGGGAAGAGCTTCCCTCTCTTGAGGGCATAAGTACGGCCCTTTATCCCTACCAGATAGAGGGGGTGCGTTTCGGGCTGTATCGAAAGGCCGCACTGATCGGTGATGAGATGGGTCTGGGAAAGACCCTGCAGGCTATTGCCCTGGGTATTTTAAAAAAAGAGGTGTTCGGCTTCAACCGGGTCCTGGTAATCACCCTGGCCTCTCTCAAGGAGCAGTGGAAGCGGGAGATTGAAAAATTTACCCGGGAGCAGGCCGTGGTGGTGGCCGGATCGGCCGGAATGCGCCAGCAGACCTATTTTCAGGATGAAAGCCTGTTCAAGATAACCAACTATGAGGCTGTGCTGCGAGATGTGAGTACCCTGCGCCGCTTCAAGCCTGACCTGGTCATCCTGGACGAGGCCCAGAGGATCAAGAATTTCGCCACCAAGACCGCAGATGTGGTCAAGAGCCTGCCCCGCAAACATGCACTGGTTCTTACGGGCACTCCCCTGGAGAACAAGCTGGAGGATGTTTACTCCATTGTGCAGTTTCTGGAGCCGCACATGCTGGCCCCGCTATGGAAGTTTGCAGCGGATCACTTTATGCTCAGCCGCGAGAAAAAGGACAAGATCCTGGGGTATCGAAACCTGGATCTTCTGCATGAAAAGTTAAAGCCTCTGGTAATCCGCAGGCGCAAGGAAGATGTACTCAAGGATCTGCCGGACCAGGTCACCAATACCTATTACTTAGATCTGTCCGAAGTTCAGGCCAAGATGCACGACGGGTACAAGCAGTACCTGCTGCCCCTTTTAAACAAGAAGTTTTTGACCCCCATGGACGTTCGCCGCATACAGGAACTGCTTCTGCAGATGCGCCGGGTGTGTGATTCCACCTACCTGGTGGACCGCAACACCAGGATCTCGCCCAAGCTAAAGGAACTTGAGGGCATCCTGGATGAAATCGTGGTCCAAAGCGGGCGTAAGATGGTCATTTTCAGCGAGTGGACCACCATGACCTACCTCATAGCCAAACAGCTATCCAGAATGGGCATCAACTTTGTGGAGTTAAGCGGCAAGATTCCGGTGCACAAACGCCAAGCCCTGATTGACGAGTTCACCAATAACCCGGAGTGCAAAGTTTTTCTGTCCACGGATTCCGGGGGGACCGGGCTGAACCTGCAGGCAGCGGACTGCGTGCTGAACTTCGAGCTGCCCTGGAACCCGGCCCGGCTGAACCAGCGTATCGGGCGGGTGAACCGCATAGGACAGACCAGCACCAGCATAAATGTCATCAACCTGGTGAGCAAAAACAGCATTGAGGAAAAGATACTGGCCGGAATTCATCTAAAGACCGAGCTTTTCAGCGGCGTGTTTGACGGCGGCGTGGATATGGTGGAGTTTTCCAGGGAAAAGCGCAACCAGATGCTAAATGAGCTCCGGGCCATGATGGGCCAGGAAATGGAGGAAGACCTTGGGGGTAAAGAGTCCAGGGTCTCCGAGGATATCCCCGAGGATACGCCGCATTTTTTAAATCCCCAGGCCCTGGCTGAATCACAGCAGGAAGATTTTCCAGGGACGCAGGTCCAGGGCGCGTCTGAACCCGAAGACAGGCCCGGGGGTGAGCAGACGGCAATGGCTGAGGAAAGTCAGGCCGCAAACGATGCAGGCCAGTCCCGGCATGACACCGGAAGTGAGCCTGGCGTCCCTGATAAAAGTCCGGAAAAGATGGAGGCTGTGCTCAATCAGGGACTGGAATTTATGAGCGGGCTTCTGGAAATGGCCACTGGACAGAAGCTGAACAAGACTGAAGAGGACAAACCCATGCTCAAGGTGGACAGGGAAACCGGAGAGGTGACCATGAAGTTCAGGCTGCCAGGGTTTTAAAGCTTTCCCATCCGAAGATGTTTTTTTGACTTTTAACATTTGCATTTAACGCGGGCCATGCCCGCAACCCATTTTTTTCACGCAAAGGCGCCCAGTTAAATCCTCTTCGAGGTGCTTACGCATTTAACCGGGCAAGCAAAGATCGCTAAGGAAGGCAGCCTTGTCCAAAACCGTGGCCCGATTTTGGACAATACACCTGCTTCGCGTCTTTAACTTTGCGTACTTGGCGTCTTTGCGTGAGAATTTTCTTGTTTTTTGTGACCTCAGTGTATTGGAAGAAGATTTATCACGCCAGAGGCGTGACAAGCAAGGTTTCAGGAGTAAGTCTAATTCCGATTTGCATTCAAGATGATCTTTGTGCCCGTTGTCATCAAATGTTTGACACCACAGAGATGACAGAGATTCACAGAGAAAAAGGCATAAGATGACACTGCTAAATCTGTGTACCTCTGTTTCCTCTATGGTAAAATTTTTTTCTGGTTTTCCGAATATAGTGATATTCATAACTGTCTGGAAAAATCATCTTGATTGCAACTTGGAATAATCCCCTGCAGGCCAGTGCCTCCACTGCATGAGCAGGGGAAAATAAAGGCCGAGCTCTACAGGCCCTGGTTCTGCGGCCTGCATGAGCCGGGCATAGGTCTGCATGCGCTCCTGGTAGCGGGCCTGCTCCTGGTCCAGGAAACGCTGCACATCTTTTCCTGAATGCCGGCTGATCTTGTAGTCTATGATCCAGCGCAGGCCGGCATCATCCACAAAGGTGCGGTCCATGGATACGGCAACAGCCTGGCCGTTGTCCAGGCCGCTCAAGGCGTATTCATTGCGCGCCCTCTGCCTTGGCCCCAGAATCCAGCGCCCTGTATCATGGTTCAGGGTGTTCTCCAGGGCCTGCTGCACCAGGTCCACCCCTTCTTCGAGACTCTTTTCCAGCATGCCCAGGTCCATTAGCTGGCGGGCAAAGACAGACTTGAGCCCCCGGATTTTCTTTACGCTCCACTTGTGAATTCCCTCCTCGGCCATAGTCAGCATCCAGCGGTGCACGCATGTGCCGGCCAGGCGGATGGTCTCCCCGGCCCAGTCAAAGACTATGCTTTCCTGTCCGGGATCCGGCCGGCTGTCTGAAGGGGTGGTGATTCCTGCAGGGAGCCGGGGAGGCTGCCAGTCCTGATGCAGGCGGTAAAGTGTCTGCCCTGCTGAAGCTCCGTGTTCTTCCCGGGTATCTGCATCATCCCGGGGGGTGGCCGCAGCCCGTTCAAATTCGTCCTTTACCGCCGGCCACAAAGACTCCAGAAGAGAGCCTCCGGCCGGCTTTGACGGCAGTCCTTTTTCCGTCAGTCCGGTATGACCCAGGAGGTGCAGCCTTTTTCTGGCCCTGGTGCAGGCCACGTACAAAAGCCTGCCGTCCTCGTGGCTGGTCTTGCGGGCCATGAGGCGCTGGATATAGGCATAGACCGGATCTTTATCCTCACCGGTGGCGGTTTTGGGGGCCATGAGCAGGTCGGTGTGTCCCCGGGGCGAAGTACGCTCCATCCAGACCAGGAGAGGGTTTTCGTCAGATCCCGGGGCCCGGCCCAGGCCGGGGATAATAACGGTGTCAAACTCCAGTCCCTTGGCCTTGTGGATGGTCATGACCTGCAGATCCTGGCCGGCGGAGGTGTCCGGTCCTGCATAAAGCCCGGCAACGGCGTTTTCCAGTTCGTCTACTACCCTGTGGGGAGAGTGTTCCAGACGCTGTTGCAGCAGTCTGAAAAAAACATCCGCGTCCCGGCGCTGGCTTTGAGAGTGCAGGCAGTCCGGTCCCCCCAGGGCCTTCCAGCAGGACTCCACCTGACTGCGCAGTCCGCTGCGCTGCCTTTGCTGTAGAAATTTCAAGAGGATTTCCCTGACCCTGTCCAGGCGTCTTCGGCCCTGAGGACTCAGGCTGGACAAAATGTCCTGGTCCTGGATGCGGTTTACAATGAAAGCATCCTTGTCCGCGGCCAGGATGGCCAGGTCCTCCAGGTCCAGACCGCACCAGGGGGCGCGCAGGACCGCCAGCCAGGCCAGGTTGTGCCCCGGGTGAGTCAGGGCCCGGGCCAGGGAGCACAGGTCCTGGATTACCGGGCGGCGGCTCAGGGGGTCTATTTCCACGGCCTGGTACTCAAGGCCGCTCTGGCGCAGGGCCGGTAATGCGGCCTGCAGGTGGGGCCTGCTTCGCACCAGGATGGCCACGGTGCCTCCGGGGTCTTCCTGCCTGGCCTGCTGGACCAGGGATACAATCCGGCTGCTTTCCGGCTGGAAATCTGCATCGAAAAATGGATGTACCTGTACGGCAGGATCTTCCAGGGGGGGCAGAAAGGCATGGGAGCCGGAGTAGGGCACGCTTCCGGTCATCTGATCTTCCACCTCGGGCAGGACCCGGGGAAAGGCCTGGTTGGCCCAGTCTACTATGCCGGCCTGGGATCTGAAGTTGACCGTGAGCCGCAGGGGCTCAAGGGGGATATGGTCCAGACCCTGGCTTCTGGCCTGGAGAAAAAGGCCCACTTCGGCCTCCCTGAAGCCGTAGATGGACTGCATGGGGTCCCCCACTGCAAAGAAGGTTCTGCCGTCCCCCGGGGTCCAGCCCGCGGTCAGGGCCAGCAGGAGCTGGTACTGGGAGATGCTGGTGTCCTGAAATTCATCCATGAGCAGGTGCTGGATGCGGCTGTCCAGGACCAGGGCCAGGTCTGTGGGGTCCTCATCCGTGCCCAGGGCCTGCCTGGCCCGGGTGGTGATCTCGGTGAAGTCCACGCTGCCCTGGTCCTGAAATTCCAGCTGCAGGCAGGCCGCGGCCAGGCGAAGCACGTCAAAAAGTGCTTCCAGGGTCTGCCACTGGGAGCCTGAATACGTGGTCCCGGGCAGCAGGCGTACCTCCTGCAGCCGCATTTCCAGTCCGGGAATGCAGGCCAGAGTCTGCATACAGGCCTTGAACTGCGCCTTCATTTCCTCCAGCCTGACCTTGAGTTCAGGGTCCCGGGTGCCGGAGGGGGCGGGAAAACCCAGACTCTTGTCTGCAGTGCGGCGGATTGTCCCGCCCTTGGTTAGGCAGAACCGGGCCAGGTCTAACCAGGCCGGGTGGTCACGGCAATTGCAGCCTGGAAGGGAGTCAAGCCCGGCCAGTCTTTCCAGGGTGGACTTCTGGTCCTCATCCTGAAGGTTTGAAGCTGCAAACCCGGCCAGGCGAGCAATCCTTGGCAGTTCCTCTAAGGGCATGAGCCGGCTTACTTCCTTTAGTTCCTCCTCTACCGCCCGGGTCAGGGCCTGTTCCAGGTATTGTCGCTGCAGGCGGCTGTTGCCCGGGTCGGCCAGGTGGCGAAGCCATTTCTCTCTCTGGGGGAGCATGCCGGCTATGAGGCGGCAGGTCTTGTCGTGGTCGTTGTCAAGGTGGCGAAGCAGGACGCGGATGGATTCCCTCCAATGCCCTGCATCCGGGGAAGAGTTGTGCAGCTGGGCCAAAGTGGACCGGGCCGCCTGCAGATACATTTCCCCGGGATTGTCGTTTATTCTTCCCTGGCCGCCCAGGCTGGAGAGGAGGGGCATGCGGGATACAAGCCCGGAGCAAAGAGAATCTATGGTCTGAATGCGCAGCCTGCCCGGGGAGGATTCCAGTTCCCAGCCAAGGCTGCGGCTTCTTTCCAGGACCCGGGCGGCCAGGTCCAGGGTGGTCTTTTCATGGGGTGCACCGGGTGTTTCCCCGTCAGCCGCCCGGGAGAGGGCCTGCAGGATGCGGGTGCGCATCTCCCCGGCGGCCTTGCGGGTGAAGGTGATGGCCACCACCTCTTCCGGGGCCTGGACAGTGCATAGAAGGGCCAGGGTGCGCTGGGTCAGCAGTTCGGTCTTGCCCGATCCGGCCGGGGCCTGGACTATGAATGAACGTTTAGGGTCCAGGGCTTGACTTCGCTGTGCTGCGTCTTCAATTTCAGGTGACATCAGGGGGTTCCTGTGTAAAAGGTTGTCCGGTTTCAAATATGCGGCAAATAGATTCCAGGTCGCACTGGCGGCAGGCGTTAGGGCTTTCCGGATCAACCCGGGCCTGGCCCTGCATGAATTCCTGGGCCAGCTTTTCCAGGCTTTTTTTCCAGTCCTGCAAAAGTTCGTCCCAGTGCTGGTAATGACTGGTAAGCTTATGGGATGCAAAGCCCTTGCAGCCGGGCACTATGCCGTCCTCCTGTCCCAGGCCCACAAAGGCGCATTCTCCCTTGCGCACAACCCCGAAATAAACCCCGGCTACATGTTCGGGGCAAAACAGGGTGTAAAGGGGGACCTGGGGCTCCACCGGGCGCTTTTTGAACCATTCGGACATGGCATGCCTGCCGGACTTGTAGTCAATTACCACCAGCCTTCCGTCTTCCAGGCGATCCATCCTGTCGGCCACGACATTCAGCTCCAGCCCATTGATGCTGATGTTTGAGCGTTTCTCCAGTTCCTGCACCTGGAAGGGCTGTCTTTGTTCCTCCAGGGCCAGCCATTCCTGCAAAAGATCCTGCAGGCGCTCTCTTTCCAGTTCCTGAAACCGGGAGGTCATTGTCTGCGGCCTCTGGGAATGCATTTCCCGGATGGCCTGATCCACTGCCTGGTCAATCATCTGCAGACGCCTGTCGCCTGTCAGATTAAGAAGAGCAGCCTGATCCCGGCAGGATTGCCAGAAATATTCCAGGGCCGCGTGCATGATTATGCCCCTCTCGGGGGGACCCAGGCCCACGACTGGTTCTTCCAGGCTCCGGGCGTGCATGCGGTGACGGGCAAAGGCCTGGAAGGGACAGAGTGCCTGGGAGCGAAGCACCCCGGTTCCTCCGGGAGCCCGGGATGCCTGGCTCAAGGGCGGGGCCTGTTCATTCTGGAAATATTTAAGCTGCTCCCCTGGAGAAAGTCCCGCCCAGGGGTCCGGGTCGGGCAACAGCCCGGGCTCATTGAATTCCAGGCCTGATATCTCCCTTAACAGGGGGCTGGGCAAAAGTTCCAGATCCTCTTCCCGGCAGGGGTAGCTGAGTATGGCCCGGGAGGTGTTCTGCAAAAGCCTGTGCATGATCCTGCGGGCGTAATCCAGTTCATGCTGCGGGCTTGAACGGGGCATATCCAGGTGTTTCTGCAGAGATACGGGCAGAAAGGGGCTGGGCTCGGGAGACTGGGGCCAGGCCTGGTCGGTAAGCCCCATGATCCACAACTCGTCAAAGGATTCGCTTTCCGCTTCCAGCATGCCCATTATGCGTACCCGGACTTCAGGCGGTTCCGGCTGAAATATGGTCTCATTAAGTATCCGGCTGAGTGTCTGAGTCGCCTGGGACATGCCCGTGGAGGGCATTACCCGGTCCAGGCCGGCCAGGCGTTTGAGGCAGGCGTTGAAGGCCTGCACGGTCTGGTATTCATGACTGCTGAGGGTTATGTCCCCCGGCCAGCCCAGATCCTGCAGCAAAAGATCAAGATCCTGGGCCCAGGCACTGGGAGGCTGGGTTGATGGCAGCTCCTTGATCCTGGCCTGAAAGGCCTTGAGGCTCCGGGCAAGAACAAGGCAGGACCAGGATTTTGAACTGTCTGCGGCCTTGTCCAGAAGGAAGGAAAAAGAGATCTGTGGTTCGCGGGTTTTGCGCAGCAGTGTTTCCAGGCCGCTGCGGGCTGGTGTTTCACTTTTTGCCCCTTTCAGGAAAGGGGAGTTCAAGACGGCACTGACTGTCTCCAGGGGCAGGGGGTCCAGGCGCAGATCCAGAAGGTGCAGGGCAGAGCGTATCAAGGGATAGCCGGACAGCGGTCTTCCCAGGGACAGGTCATAGGCCCGCTTTTCCGGGGGCAGGGGTTCAAAGGCAGTATCCGGATGCAAAACCGCATCAAAGGTGTGTATGATTTCCTGGCGCACAGAGTAGAGATCCGGGACCACCACCCCTATGCGCTGTTCATGGTCTGATTCAAGCTTAGTGCGCACCCACAGGGCACAGGTGCGCATCTCCTGCTCCCGGTCTGCCAGGGGCATCAGGGTTATTGCGGGGTCGTTGCGGGCGGGTTCCAGGTGGTTTATCTTACAGCCAAGACCATCCAGGACATCCAGGATATGCTCCTGAACCGGGCTTAGATTTTCCAGGCCGGCCAGAACCAGGTGTGCGGGGCAAGGCAGGCAGCCCTTCTCAAACATGCGGGCCACATGCCGGGTATGCCTTGCCTCCTCCATCCAGCCGCGGCCTTGGGTATAATCCCTGAAAGCAGTGCTCCATTCCAGAAAGGCCCTGTGGTCAGGAGAGCTCCAGAGTGCCGGGTCCTGTTGGTCCTGCAGGTTCCATTGCTCAAAAAGGGTCCATGCCCGGGCCGCCTGGCGGGCTGTTTCCTCCAGGTGCAGAAGTCCCCGGGAGTGCGGGGACTGCCGGATGATATCCTCCCACAGAGAAAGCTCCTGGTCCCGGGTGATGGGCAAGGGGTGGGAAACATCCGGGTGGTGGTAGGTGATCTCTTCCATGCAGCGCATGATCCAGCTGCTCAAGGGCAGGATATCCGGAGTCTCCCAGGCGGTGCGGCCAGTTGAAGCCTGGTGGCTGGTAAAGCGCTGCAGCAGGCTGCGGCTCAGCCTGCGGTTTACTGTGAGCAGCAAAGCTCCCTCTTCCAGGGCCTGGAAAACATCCTTTTCAGAAAGATAATGGGTTTGGGGCATGGCTTGAATTATAAAGGAAAACTACAGGATTTCAAGGGGGAGAAGGAGAGTGTTTGGCTTGACAGATAGCAGGGGTTTCAAAGAAGCTCCAACATTTATAGAAAAAAAAAGCCCCAGAAAAGTATTGCCCGCCTGTAAAGCAAGAGGCCTTTATTTGCATGGTTCCGGCACCCTCTGAATGGTTACCGGGGAAGATGATGGAGATTATTGTTCCACTATGCCTGAGGGGGTGGTGCGAGCGGGTGATGAAAGTAGAGATTGAAGCATGGACTGGTCGCGAATAACCCCGTTAAACGGTATTGACGATACCATTTGGCAGTGTTAAGCGTGCATAAAACACATGGTCTCTTGCTTTTGGGATCGCTCGACATGGCCATTGCAGACTCTGCGCAGTAGCCCGTCGGCAGAATGACCAGGGCGTAAGGGAGAATATATGGACAGTCACTTAGTTCAACGCATACTTTTTCTGAATCCCTGGCTGCGGGATGAGGTGACGCCTTCGCAATTTGTCGCATTACACATTCCTGAAAATTATGTACAGCGCTCCCTTGCGCAGAGCCGCCTTGAAGAACCTATGCTCGGCAAGCCCAAGGTGCGGCTGCTCATCGGGCCACGACAGGCCGGAAAGTCAACCCTGGCCTGGCGCATGTTTCAAAAATCCGGCAGGCATCCGCTGTTTCTCCTGTGCGAGGACATGTTGATCCGCTCCTGGTGCAAAGAGGCGGTTCCTTTTCTGCGCGATCTAAAAGAACTTGTACCCGGACCTGTACCTCTATTTTTCGAAGAGGCCCAGCACCTTCCCGAGGCCGGGCTGTTCCTGAAAGGGCTTGTGGACCTGGGTTATGCGGAAGAAATCTTAGTTACGGGTTCCTCCAGCTTCCACCTGATGGCCAGGACTAGAGAGTCACTGGCTGGTCGATCCATCCGGCATAGACTTCTGCCGTTTTCCCTGGAAGAGACTGCTGCGCCCTCCAAAACTTTGCCGCCGGCATTGGTCATGGACAAGCGTCGCGGGCAGCTTGCGCGGCACTTGACTTTTGGTGGGTATCCGGAAGTCTGGTTCTCGTCTGCTCCGGAGGCTGTGCTCTGGGAGCTGATTGAGGCATTCATTCTGCGCGACGCATCAGACATGTTCCAGGTCCGGTATCCAGACGCCTTTCGCCGTTTGTTGAAGCTGTTGGCCTTTGACGTCGGCAACCTGCTGAACATGTCCAATCTGGCGCAGGACTGCGGTGTGAATCGCAAGACAGTCCAGAATTATCTGGATATCCTGGAAGAAACCCATATTGTACGACGTATTTTGCCTTTTAAGGAGGGAAAGCGTTCTGAAGTGACCCGCAATCCCAAATGCTACTTTGTGGACAACGGCATTCGTAACGTCTTACTGGGTCAAGTTTCAGAACCGGATATCCTGGAGCGACCGGACACCGGGGCGCTGGTGGAGAACTGGCTGCTGTCCGAGCTGCTCAAGAACCTGCCAATTAGATGGTCCGTGCAGTACTGGCGTTCCACCTCCAAAGCTGAAGTGGATTTTGTCCTTAGTGACGGCCATCAAGTCATCGCCGTAGAAGTCAAGGCCGGCCGCATGAGTCGTCCGGCCGTCTCTCGTTCCGCCAGGAGCTTCCTGGATGCCTATGAGCCGTCAGTTTTGTTCGTGGTCAATCTAACCCTGGATACGACTGTCATGGTGCAGGATCGTCCGGTGCGCTTCGTTCCACTGGAATCGGCCATTCCGGCTATTCTTGAGCATGGAAAAATCATGACGTCATCAAACTTTTAGTGACTTACTCCTGAAACCTTGCTTGCCCCGTGTATTTTCTTCCAATACACTGGGGTCATTAAAAACAAAAAAATTCTCACGCAAAGACGCTAAGACGCAAAGTACGCAAAGTCAAAGACGCGAAGCAGGTGTATTGTCCAAAACCGGGACACGGCTTTGGACAAGGCTGCCTTCCTTAGCGATCTTAGCGCCTTTGCGTGAAAAAAATGGGGTGCGGGCGTAGCCAGCTTTAGGTGAGTACAGGGGCAAGCCTCGCCCCGTATTTGTTTGTAAGCAGCAAAAACAAAACGACCGGCCAGGGTTAGTGAAATGTTAACAATGGAGGAAAACAGATGAGCAAGGCGGAGATAAAAAATATCTATCCGGAAGAACTGGCTGAATTTTCAGCCCGGCACAAAGAAAGCGAGTATGTGCTGGTGGATGTGCGTCAGCCCCAGGAATATACCCAGGAACATATTCCCGGAGCCAGGTTGATACCTCTGCATGAACTGGAGGGAAGGCTTGGGGAGCTGGATCCGGGCAGGCAGGCGGTCTTTTACTGCCGAAGCGGTAAGAGGTCCATGACAGCGGCTGTTCTGGCCAGGGACAGCGGGGTTTTTGATACAGACATTTTAAATCTTGAGGGCGGAATAACTGCCTATCAGAATAGAGTGCTGCCGGATTATCCCAGGGTGGACATTTTCTCCGGTTCCAGTGATTTAAAGACAGTTTTGAGCAGGGCCGTGTCCCTGGAAAAGGGTGCGGAAAAATTCTATACGGGATTTTTGGAAAGTATCAGAGATGAGAGCCTTAAAGACCAGCTTCAAAAGCTGGCAGGGCTTGAAAGGGCGCATGCCCGGGTTATTTTCGCCCAGGGAAAACACTTGTTTGATGAGGACTTTGACTCATTTTTCAGCAAAGCAGAGGACAGTATTGTTGAAGGCGGCCTGAATGTAAGCGGCTGGGCTCAAAAATTCAAACACCTTAATCAGTCAGAGTTGTGCCTGTATTTTCTCGAGGTTGCCCTGGAAATTGAAACCATGGCCTATGACATGTACCGCAATCTGGCAGAAAACAAAGACTATCCCCGGGAGGCAGCAGAATGTTTTTTCAGGCTTTCCGAGCAGGAAAAGGGCCACATGCGCCTTGTAGCCCGGCTGTTTAAAGATTGCGCATGATCCAGTTGTCCAGAACTGGGGGGCTACTCGCACCTGAAGTGCAGGATAACCTTGCTGGTTGACTGTCCTGGAGTTCTTGCCCCGCACTTATATTCGCGGCACGAACGAAGGTGGGCGCCGCGAATATAAGTGCGGGGCAAGCCCATCCCCTTTCATCGAATAAGATTGCAAGGAAATCTAAGCTTTTTCGAAGCAGAAAATGGCCCAGGTAAGGTGGCCGTGCTTTCCGCCGGTGCTCCAGTGCTGCAGGCCTTTTTTCATGTTGTCCAGATATTCCTGGCTGACGTCTTTTTTGCGCAGCTCATCTTCCATTTTTATGGTATCCTCCAGAACCTTGGCATAGTGGTTGGCAAGCTGTACCTGCAGGTTTTCAAAGGATTTGAGTTTGAGCCCTGCTTCTTGAGCCGCCTGAATGTAGAATGTGGGTGTTGCCATGGAGGTCAGGTGGATGCGTTTTAAAATGGGGTCTAAGTATTCTGCGTAGGCATCCTCAGTCTGCATGGGGTCGGTGAAGATGAGCTCCCCTCCCGGCTTTATAACCCGGGCGGCTTCGCCAAGCACTTTTTTGCGGTCCGGGCTGTGCAGGAAGGCGTCCTGGGACCAGGCTACATCAAAAGAGTTGTCCTCGTAAGGGACATTTTCAAAGTTGCCGTCCACCACTTCGATGAGGTGGTCGAGTCCCTGCTCCCGGTTCATTTCACGATGGCGGTTGTTTTCCGTTTCGCTTAGATTCAGGCCCACCACCCGGCAACCGAAGGTTTTGGCCAAGTGCCTTGCAGTTCCGCCGTATCCGGAGCCAAGATCCAGCACCCGGGCCTTGTCTTTCAGTTCTTTAAGATTGCGGGAGTAAGAGGCCATACGGTCTATGGTTCTCTTGCTGGCCTCATATAGGGTGTCTTCAGGCCGGCGGTAGATGCCCAGATGGTGCTCCTCGCCGCCCCAGACTTCGGTGTAAAAGATGCATGCATCGTGACTGTCGTAATATGATTTGCAGGTCTTTATTACTGATTCCTGATTGTCGCTCATGAAAAAACTCCTTAGCTGTTTGCGGGTTGGGGTTCAGCATCGTCCAGCACATACCAGCGCTGCTGGACCTTTTCAAAGGCAGGGACAAGGTAAAAGTACTCCTTGTCGTAAGGCCCGAACATGATCCGACGGAGGTATTCAAGGTCTCCCTGGACCTCCTGGTATTCCTTGTGGAAGAAACGGGCGTTTTCCATAGACCTTTCCCTCATGGCTTCTATATCCCCGACCCCGGTATTTATGAAAACAAACCGGGTATAATGCTTAATTTCCTCCCTGGCTCCCCATTCGGCCCAGGCGCGTCCCAGCCTGGGAATATATTCGTTTTCCATGGTTCCCAGAGGGTCTTTGCCTTCATCAAGCCATCCCCGGGTGAGATAATATGTACCGGGATGATCCCGGCTTATCTGTCTGTACTTCTCAAGGGAGCCCAGAAAAAGGGCCACACAGTCATGGGACCGGGTAATCACCAGACCCTGCTCCGGGGCCTGGACGCCGACAATTCCGTTGGAGCACAGGCCGTATCCCAGGATGATCTTAGAGGCGTATTTAGAGGCATGATCCACTTTTTCCTGGATCAGCTCCGGAAGCTGATGCGGTGCCCGGTGCATGTTCTGAGGCAGATAAAATGTCTGCACCTCTTTTTCACGCCCCTGACGCAGATGCTCCAGTTCCGGTCTTAGAGCCCCGCAGGCGATGACCACCCGCGGGGAACGCGATTCGACGCCGATATCCTCTCCGGTATCTTCTCCCTTGAGCATTCTTAGTTGTTCCGTCCTTGGTTACAGTTCAAACTTGTTGGCCCTGTAGGCCTCAAGGAAGTTCATGCAGAACTCGTCCTTGCCGGCCAGGGTCTCTGCCACGATTATATTGGCCATCATGTTGGCGTCCATGGGGTTGATGATGGCCGTATCCAGCCCTTTAAGCACGGCCATGACCACGAAGTTGCGGTTGAGGATGGCCCTCTTGGGCATGCCGAAAGATATGTTGGACATGCCGCAGACAGTGTGCACACCTTCCAGCCTGGTCATGATCATTTCTATGGAATTCAAGAATTCCACACCATACATTTTGTTGGTGGAGATGGGCTGAACCAGGGGGTCAACGTAAATGTCATCGGCCTTGACACCTTTCTGCATCAGTACATTGACCAGTTTTTCCGCTATGGCGAAGCGGTCTTCGGCGGTTTCAGGCATGCCCTCGTCGCTCATGCAAAGAGCCACAACCTTGCACTTATGTTCGGATATTATGGGCAGCAGGTTGTCAAAGCGCTCACTTTCCAGGGATATGGAGTTGACCATGGGCACGCCTGCCTTATCCTGGTGCAGCTTGAGGGCGGACTCTACTACAAGAGGGTCCGGGCTGTCTATACAACAAGGTACATCAACTTCCTCCTGTACCAGTTTTATGAGCCAGTCCATGTAATCCTTTTCTTTGCCCACGAATATGCCGGCATTGACATCGATATAATCGGCTCCGTGTTCGGCCTGATCTCTGGCCAGCTTTTTTATGGTATCCACATCCTGGGCCTTGATGGCTTCGCCGACACTTTTTCTGCTGGCATTGATAAGTTCTCCTACTATCTGCATTTTCTCCTCCTGTTGTTTTTTTACATAAAAATGTTGAAATAAGGTAAATAGTTACCATGAATCCGCAACCAGCCTTTGGTTTGCCCAGCTGAAGCAGATGGTGAATTGTTACGAAATTAGTCAGATAGGTATCTGCATCAGGATTTGCCGGCTATTTCAAATTCGGCATCGCGGAATTCCATGCTCTCGGCGTAGAGTTCCATGAATTTCGGGGACTGGGCAATGGAGATATGCTCGATATCCTGCAGATTTATCTCCAGAAACCGGCGGTAGGATATGTCCGTTAGCATCCAGACGCACCCGCTGCGGCAGGCATTTCCTGCAAACTCCACCCTGTCCTTGGTCCCTCTTGGGATAATGCCGATGGTTTCCAGGTTCTCAGGGTTAAGATAAAAGCCGAAACCTCCGGCAATGACTATGTTGTCCAGTTCGTCTACAGTGCATCCTGCCTCGTCCATTAATACATCGATGGCCGCCCTGATGGCCCCTTTGGCCAGCTGGATCTGGCGGACGTCGCGCTGGCTGAAGGATACCTGGGGACCGATTTCAAACACTGTCTGACCATCCACCTCCTTCAGGCGGGTGTTTATGCTTTCCGGGACAGAATTGCACGGCAGGGAGCAGAATCTTCCCGTAGGATCAATTACCTGCAGGCGCAGAAGAGCAGCCGCCAGATCCACGATGCCGCTTCCGCAAATGCCTCTTGGTTCGCTGTCGGCCACGGTGGAGAAAGTTATACTGTCCGAATTGCTCTTGACTGATTCCACAGCGCCGAAGGATGCCCGCATTCCGCAGGAAAGGCCCATGCCCTCGAAGGCCGGCCCTGCCGCTGCGGAACAGGCCAAACGTCTGCCCAGATAATTCAGTGCTATTTCGCCGTTGGTTCCAACGTCTACAAAAAGAACCGACTTGGTGTCATCGAAAAAGTCGCTGTGAATAAGCAGGCCCGCAGTGATATCCGAACCGATAAAGGCGTGCATGACAGGGGGAATGTACACCCGGGCATCAGGATTGACCTTGATGCCGAACTGCTGCACCGGGTAGCTGATGCCGGACTTCATATCCACGGTAAAGGGGATCTGCCCCAGGGGAGCAGGGTCTATCTCGGCTATTATCTGCAGCATGGTGGTGTTGCCCCCAAGCACCACATCCAGGATCTCCTTTCGCTTGGAATCCGAATCCACGCATACCTCGTAGATCAGCTCGTTTATGCCCTTGCGCACTGCCTGAGCCAGCTCATGCAGACCTTCCTGGGTGGAGCCGTGCTGTATCCTGGTCATGATATCATGGCCGAAACTGATCTGAGGGTTCAGCTTGGAGGCGGTGGAGAGAACCACACCGGTTTCCAGGGAGACCAGGGTGACCACTATGGTAGTAGTGCCCAGATCAATGGCCAGTCCCTTGGGCTCATATTCGTCCTCCCATACCTTGAGTACCCGGGGCTCGGGAAAGTTGTCGTACAGCATCTCCGGATAATCCTGCTCGTCCAGGATCTTCACCGCGCTGACCAGCCTGGAAACCGGGGCGATTTCACCTTCCAGAATGGTCTGGGATTCCCGGAAGCGCTTGGCGTCGCGCAGAAAGTTCATGGGCAGGTTTATCGTCAGATCTTCTTCAGGAACCACCTGGCAACTGAGACGGTATCCCTTTTCCAGGTCACTCTCTGTTATGTTTTCGTTGGGCGTGTAGGGCACCTGCTGGTGTTCCTGAATCCAGACTCCGCAACTGCCGCAGGTGCCGTTGCCGTTGCAGGGGCTTTCCACGTATACCCCCCTGCGAAGCAGGATATCCCGCAGGGTTTCGCCTTCCCTTGCGTCAGCCCGGATATTTATGGGCTGGATAGTAATTCGTGGCATAAATAAGCCTTTTGGTTTAGTCTCGTTTACGGGTTAAAGTGAAGGTCTCCTGAGTATCCTCGGCCAGGGACTCCAGGTCCATGCGCAGGGAGTGCCCGTCGACATTTTTGGGGACCTCGATTCCTATGCGCATGGTAAAGATGGGCTGCTGCAGATGCTTGGAGCGGTCCACCTTGGTGCTCAGCTTCAAGATATTGATGCCCCTGCTGGCCAGGAGCTTGGAAGTCCGGTACACTATTCCGGCCTTGTCCTGGCCCCGGACCCTTATTTCGTAACGGGGCTGGTCTTTTCTGGCCCTGGAGATTTCGATTTCATCGCTTTCCATGGGAAATATATGCACCTTGAGGTCCTCTTTTTGCTCCAGGGATTCAAGGTTTCTGTTCAACCTGTCCGCTTTGTCCTCGTCCTCGGCAATGACATGGATCATGAGCGTAAAATGTACGCCCATGAGGGTCATAAAGGAATTTTCAATATTGCATCCGGCCTTGTATATGGAACCGGTCACGTCCGCGACAACACCGGGTCTGTTGCTGCCCATTGCTGCAAGAATGTACTGGTTTTGCATTGCGTCTCTCTGGTCAGGGTTTTTGAGTTGAAGTTACAATTGACTATCCGAACTGCTCTGAAAGGCTGGGGTTGCCTACCGCGCGGGCCTGTACCCGGTGCAGGGTGCCTTCGATGTTTTTTCTGGCGCTTACCATTGGTTCTTCCGCGCCGGATTCCTCTGCGGACCACCTGGCAGCTCTTTTGACTGTTTTTTCTGCGTAGGCCAGGGCCTCTTCCATTTCCGCATAAGAGCTTTTTTCCCCCTCGAACTGGACAATGTAGGATCTGGAAGAATCGGATTCCTGCAAAAACACAAGAGCTTCCTTGTCCACAATTACCGAGCCGGCTACCGCTCCCACGGCATTGGCCACTCCGGGACATCTGGGAAGCTCAAAGCGGGCGTTCAGTTTTCGGGCTACTCTGCTGACGAAGATTTCCGCAGGGGCCCCGATGCCGATGAGGGGAAAACGGCTGGTCAGGCTTATCCCCATGTAGGCATCGTTTTGCAGCAGTCCTTCCTGAAAAAGCCACCTGGACCAGGTGCCGTCCAGGTCTTCCGGCAGGTCTTCCTGTCCCTGCCTGGCCAGGAAAATAAAAGCCTCCCTGGTCATTTCAGCCACAATGTGGTCCATGATCCTGGAGTTGAATTCCTTGGCCTCCAGTCCGTACAGCCCGCAGATATACTTAAAGGCAGCCCTGGAGGCTTCCTGGCTGTCCAGGTCCAGTTCGCCCCGGACATGCAGAAGATCCGTGGGGGTCAGGGTGGATACGCCGATGATTCTTTTCTGGAGCAGGTCTTCCACATTGAGCTGTACCAGATGGTTCACGCGCATCTTCTTGAGAAGGCTGTGCAGGGTCAAAGGCCTTTGTGCAACAAGATCCAGCACTGCTTTTTTAGCCGGATGCTCCAGAACGGGATCATCCGGGTCCACCTCACGGGCCTGGAACCAGTATTCAATATCGGACTGGCTTTTGCTGCAGTCTCGCCCCCGGCCCAGGTTTTCCAGTTCCTGCAGCACTTCCGGATACATTGCAGCGAGGCGGGACAGAGGGACCACGCGGTTTGGACCCACCTGAAACTCCTTGGCCGAGTTGATGCTTATGCGGCTGTCGCAGCCGATACACACTGTGCGGATGCGGGCAGCCTGGACAGAAGTCTCCATGAGGCCCACCCGGGCCCCGTGTCCGGATACAGTAATGTTGCCGTTTTCAATCAGGGCCATATCAGTTGTGGTTCCGCCGACGTCCACCACCAGGGCCGAATCCAGGCCGGAGAGAAATCGTCCCCCTATGCTGCTTGCCGCCGGGCCGGACAGGATGGTTTCCACCGGCTTGCGGGCGGCCTCGGTGTAGGGCATAAGTGATCCGTCCCCCTTGACTATCATGAGCGGGGCCTTGATGCCCAGGTCCTTGAGGGAGGCCTTAACAGCCTGGATGAATTCATGCATCACCGCCACCAGGGAGGCATTTAGAGATGCCGTGGTGGCTCTTTTTATGGAATCAAGCTGGGTGGACAGCTGATGCCCCAGGACCACCGGGATGTCTGTAACTTCGCGTACAGCCTGCATGGCCTGTTCTTCGTGCTCAGGGTTCAATGGACTGAAATAGCTGGAAATGGCCAGGGCCTCCAGCCGGCCCTGCTGGTCTTTGAGCCAGTTCTTTATGCCCTCCAGGTCCGGGGGGGACTGTTCTTCGCCCTGGGCGTTGTGACCGCCCTGAAAATAGGCGTAATTGCCGGTGGCGAACCTGGAGTCCAGGCCGTAGCTTTCAATGAGATCCTGGTCGTAACCCATGAGGATCAGGCCCACAGGCTTGGTGTTACCCTCGGCGATGAAATTTGTAGCCAGGGTGCTGGAGATGCCCACCAGCTTGACCCTGGAAGGGGCATCAATGTCAATTTTGTGCAGGACATCAATTATGCCCCGGGTCAGGTCGTCATATGTGGTCAGGGTCTTGGCTGAAGCCAGAACCTCCCTGGTGCCGTAGTCCATGAGCACCCCGTCGGTGTAGGTGCCCCCGGTATCAATGCCCACCACGTAATCCCGGCCGGACTTGGGGATGTCCCGTCCGTCTGCGGGATTGCGGGTGCTTAATCTGGATTGTGTCATTATATTCAGGGTATGGGTCTGAGGTTTAGATTGAAAAGTATGGGGAATGGAGCACGGGAACGGACAAGAAGCCTGGCGATACCCGGCTCCACGTCCCCTTTGTTGTTACCTTGTTTATTGGGAACTGTTTTTTAGTGACTTACTCCTGAAACCCTGTCATAAAAAACAAGAAACTTAGACAGGATGTATCTGTTTAGCGCTTTTAAGGAAAGCAGGGGACAGGCACTCCGGGACCCACTTGAGCATCATTTTGTGCTTAAAACATCTCATTTTTTGGGACAAGTGGGTCCCGGAAGAGCCAGTCCCCATGCCACATGCAAAGCGCTAAACAGATACGACAGGATTAACAGGATGGATAGGATAATCAGCCACCGGCCTGATGCCGCTGACTGAATTTACCATCCAGCACTCACTTTCTTCTTCATGAGTGCCGGAAAAAAGTGAGTGCTGGAGTGATTACCTTTTGGCCTGGCTTCCGGCCAGGACAAAAATGTTTTTCTCTTAATCAATCTCTTAATCCTGTTAATCCTGTCAAAAACTCTTTTATTTATTGGGTTGCGGGCATAGCCCGCCTTAGACTTTTATTATAAAGGGGGCGGACATGCATGTGCCCGGCCCCCCTCTTTACAGATTAATCCAGTCCTTCCCGTTCCACTCTTTCCACGGCTTCGTCCACCACTTTCTGGACATCTTTCTGCACGTCCCTGGGGACTCTGGAAATGGGACCTTCGTGGGTTTCCAGGATGTCCCTGGTTTTTTTGATGATGCGGTCCTGCATGGTCTGGCTGCCGTTTTTGACCCAGTCCTCGTAGCTCTGCCGGTCCATGAGGGTGGGACGCCAGTGTTTGCGGAACCATTTCATGGTATGGTCTTCGTAGAGGTAGTGGCCTCCGGAGCCCACCCTGTTTATCACGTCCACGGACAGGGTCTCTTCGTTGACCTCTATGCCGTCCTCTATGATGCGGGCCATGCTGATGATTTCGTCGTCCATCACCGTCTGGAATATGTCTCCGGTCTTGCCTGACTCGGTGTAGCCGCAGTCATGGACGAAGTTGGCGCCCGTGAGCATGGAGGTGTGGATCTGCAGGGTGGCTTCGATGCCGGACTGGATTTCCATGACCTTGGTATCGGTGCACCCGGCTGTGCCGAACATGGGCAGGCCGCAGTACCGGGCCATTTCCGTGAGTCCTCCGCTCAGTACATTGAGCTCGGGTGCTCCGTAGGCGTAAATGCCCCGGCGCATGTCCAGGATGGACTGCACCCCGCCCAGGATGATGCAGGTGCCGGGATTAATGAGCTGGGACAGAACTACGCCCACCATGGATTCGGACAGGGCCACCACCAGCTGCCCGGCATGGGTGGCCGGGACTGTGCCGCCGCCGATGGCGCAGGGGCTGTAGTCCTGGGGAATGCCCTGTTCGGCGCAGTACATTAGCTTGTCAATGGCGTGGAAATCGCTCACCAGCGGTGAGATGGGCTCGCTGTACAGGATATAGTTGGGCTTTTTCCGGAAAGCCTCTTCCCCGCCGGCCATGATGCAGCCGATGCGGTGGATATCCCGGGCCCCGCCGCGCTGGTAGGACCAGGCCATAATGGGGGTGGTGGTGTTCTGGATCATGTCCGCGAACTCGTATACGTCATCAGTTCCCCGGGGGACGTCGCTTATGGTCACCAGGCCCTCCACAAAGCCTATATTGGGCAGGGCGTCGCAGACCCGGGCCACGGTTGTGGCGTCCTGGCGCAGGCATTTGCGGCGCTCCATGGTATAGGGGTCGCGAAAGTATACCAGGGTAGGGCCGGGACCGAAATAGCTGCGGTTTTCCTCGATATAGATGCGTGGATTTCCCTCCCAGTCGAAAATGGTGGTCATGAGCGGCACTGACTGCAGGGCCTGGCGCACCAGTTTGGGGGGGATATATACCCGGATGCCGTCGACTTTGCATCCATGTTTTTTGAATATTTCCCGGGCCTGTTCATGGTGAACGTTGGCCCCGGTGTCCTGAAGGACCTTGAGCATTCCGTGAAATATGGTCTGCTTCTGATCCTCTGATAGAAAGGAAAACCTTGGACTGCGGTTTACTGTGCAGTTGGTTTTATCACTGGCCATATATTAATCCTCCTTGGGCGAAAATGGCTGCAGGCTGAGCACAGCCTGTGTCTTGGGTTGGAGGTTCTACTTGGAGTGCCTCTGTTCAGCGGCATCAATAATCTTTTCCAGTTCCTTCTGGAGCTTGTCGTCAATGGGCTCGGGCTGGTGCTCCTGCAGAATGCGCTCAGTTTCTTCCTTGATGCGATCATTCATGGTCTTTTTGCCTTCGCGCACCCATGTTTCGTAATCGGAGCGGTCCTGGAGCCTCGGCTGAAACCAGTCCTTGTAATGAGTCAGTGTATGCTCTGAAGTAAGGTACTCCCCGCCGGGGCCGATCTTGTCTATGAGGTCCAGGGCCAGGTATTCGTCCTCGGTGTTGATGCCCTTGCCTATCTGGCGGATCATGCCGATAATTTCGTCGTTCATGACCAGACTTTCCAGGGAGGCATTGACGCCGCTGTCGATATAGCCCACGTCGTGCACGAGGCTGGCTCCTGAAAGATAGGCGTAGTAGTTGCTTGTGGCGGATTCAATGGCCGCCTGCTCGTCCAGGACCTTGGAGTCGGTGCATCCGCCGGTGGAAAACATGGGCAGGCCCAGCCACTTGGAGATATCCGTATTGGCTGCCGAGGCCAGGGACAGTTCCGGTGCGCCGTAGGAGTAGGTGGTGGTGATCATGTCCAGGACAGTGGTCACTCCGCCCATTACCAGGGGCATGCCCGGGTTTTTGAGATAGGTGAGTACCGAGGCCATCATGGTTTCGGACAGAGACTGCACCAGCATGCCGGCCATGGTGGCCGGGGCTGTGGCTCCGGAACTGGGGCATGGGGTATACATGCAGGGAATGCCTTTTTCTGCGGAGAAAAGAAGCTTTTCCACTGCTGTATTGTCGTTTTTAAGGGGAGAGATGGGCTCAATGTATGTAACGAACATGGGCTCCAGGCGGTATTCCTTTTCCCCTCCCCGGAACAAAGAAGCCATTTTCCACAGATCCTCCAGTCCTTCACCGTCTACAGAGGTCAGGACCATGGGCTTGGTGCAGCCCTTGAGCATGGCCATGAACTGGTGCCGATCGTAGGTCTGGGGGTTGGGTACGTCCTGGACTATGCCGTGGGACATGAAAAAGTCCAGGTTGGGCAGAAAGTCCACGATGCGGGCGGCGTTTACAACGTCGTTGTAGTTGGTGCGCCTGCGTTCGCCGGTTTCGCGGTCATAGGTAAAGGGCAGGTCCGAACCCGTGCCGAAGTTTACCGTGTCCTTTTCCAGTTTGATTCTGTGTTTTGCGGTCCTGCCGGTGAGGTTGATCTTGCGGGGGTGACTCTTGATGGCCTTTTCCACCAGAGAAATGGGCACCCGGACCAGGTTGCCGTCGGAAACCACAGCCTCGCTGTTTTTAAACAGCTCCAGGGCCTCATCGTGGTGAAACCTGGCCCCGGTACGCTGTATAACGTCCAGGGCCGCAGAATAGATCATCTCGATCTGATTCTCGGACAAAACCCTGAACTTGGGGGTTGTCTGTATGGTTTGATTGATTTTGGGCATATTTAGACTCCTGTGTATGCGTTTCTACAAGAAAGAATAAGGATGACCGGGGTCTATCCCTTGACCAGCTCCAGGGCTTTTTCGGTTCCGATGGAGGCATTGGGGGCGTATGCATCGGCCCCGATTTCCTGGGCAAAGTCGTCGGTTACCGGGGCTCCGCCCACGATGACCTTGACCTGGTCGCGGATGCCGGCTTCCTTGAGGGCGTTTATGACCTCGCCCATCTTGGGCATGGTGGTTGTCAGAAGGGCGGACAGTCCCAGAATCTGGGGCTTTTCCTTTTTGACCATTTCCACGATGTCTTCGGTCTTGCGGTCAATGCCCATGTCGATGACGTTGAATCCGGCCCCTTCCATCATCATGCCGGCCAGGTTCTTGCCGATGTCGTGCAGGTCGCCCTGGACGGTGACCATGATCACTGTACCGGCCTTGGAGCTGGATTCCTCGGAGAGCACCGGGCGCAGCTTTTCCATGGCTGCGTGCATGGCCTTGGCTGAACGCAGGACTTCCGGGATAAACATTTCGCAGTCCCTGAATTTCTTTCCGACAATATCCATGCCTGCAAAAAGGCCCTTCTGCAGAATTTCTTCAGGGTCCATTCCGTCGTTTATAAGTTCCTGGGTCAGCTCTCCAACCTCGTCAATTTTACCGTGCAGCAGTCCGTCGGCTATTTTACCTAATTTCTCAGACATGATATTCCTCCTTGATGATTTGTTGTTTTATTTATTTTGAAAGCGTCACTTGACTGTAATCGAAAAAAAGAAGCAATGCCCGGGTCGTTACAGCTTGCAGGCTGTTTTGAGGTCCGCTGCCGCATCTATTTTTTCCCAGGTGAATTCCGGCTTTTCCCGGCCGAAATGGCCGTAGTTGGTGGTCATCTGGTAGATGGGACGCTTGAGGTCCAGGCGTTTTATGATAAAATAAGGGCGCAGGTCGAATACCTCGCGCACCGCCTTGGTCAAGGTCTCGTCATCCACCTGCCCGGTGCCCATGGAGGTGGCCAGTACCGAGACAGGCTCGGCCAGGCCGATGCAGTAGGCTATCTGCACCTGGCAGCGCTCGGCCAGGCCGGCGGCTACCACATTCTTGGCCACGTAGCGGGCCATGTAGGCCCCGGAACGGTCCACCTTGGAAGGATCCTTGCCCGAAAAGGCCCCCCCGCCGTGAGCGGCCATGCCGCCGTAGGTGTCGTTTATTATCTTGCGTCCGCAAAGGCCGCAGTCCCCCATGGGACCTCCCACCACGAAGCGCCCGGTGGTGTTGATGTATATCTTGGTCTTCTCATCCATAAGCTCCGGGGGCAGGGTGTGAAAAATCACTTCCTTCTTGATGGCATCGGACAGGTCCTGGTAGGCGATGTTTGGGTCATGCTGGGCCGAGACCACCACGTTGTCGATGCGCTTGGGCCTGCCGTTTTCATACTCCAGGCCCACCTGGGTCTTGCCGTCGGGACGCAGAAAGTCCAGGACTTTTTTCTTGCGCACAAAGGCCAGCCTGCGGCTGAGCTTGTGGGCGTAGTGAATGGGCGCAGGCATGAGAGCGTCGGTTTCGGTGCAGGCATAGCCAAACATCATGCCCTGGTCTCCCGCCCCCTGCTCCTCGGGGGACTTTCTCTCCACGCCCTGGGCGATGTCCGGGGACTGCTTGTCTATGGATGAGATAACCGCGCAGGTCTCCCAGTCAAAACCCATGTCCGAGCTGTTGTAGCCGATGTCCTTGACCGTCTCCCGGACAATGCTTGGCAGATCGGCGTAGCCCTGGGAGGTGATCTCCCCGGCGATGAAGACCATGCCGGTGGTGACCAGGGTCTCGCAGGCCACCCTGGATTCGGAGTCATTCTCCAGAAGGGCGTCCAGGACCGCATCCGATATATAGTCGGATACCTTGTCCGGGTGTCCCTCGGATACAGACTCCGAGGTGAAAAAATACTTGCCTTGTGATCCTATCATGGCGTCTTCTCCTTTGTATATGCTGTTTAAGATTCTCTCTAACTATTCAAGATATAACTGCGAACTTTTCAGGTGCCGGGATTTCATGTCCACAGTATACTAAGGATGCCTATATTGTCGTGATTCAGGCAGTAAGTTGTGTTGAACATTGGTATATTTTGCTGGTAAAAAACTCGTCATTTTTATATCGATAATATGCTGTTCTGTAGGGAATGCGTTGCTCCCTCCTTCTGATTTGTATCGTACTTATTATAAAATATATCGTTTATCAACCCAAAATGTAATGGTCTCAAATATCAAGATAAAATCAGAGCTGCAGGTGTGATCCCCGGGGTTTCCTGGAAATAATCTGCCTTAAAAAGACAATTTATTTTAATTAGTTATGTGTAACCAATCGTTATGAATGAATTTTTCAAGCTGTTGGCTTTAACCAGATATTTTTTTTCAAAAACCCGGTAAAGACCAGGATTATTAATTCGTAACCATTCAGGGGATGCCTGAACCGGCCAGGGGACAGTCCCCGCGACACCTTTTACGCACAATTACAAAAATTACAGACGCGAAGTTTTGTGTACAAACACAGCCGATACTTAGCGGGGGACAGTCCCCAGGCCTCGTGCCAGTAATCACCACCGAGGACCCCCTGAATGGTTACATTAATTCTCTTCCTCCCGGGGGACAAAGGGCTGGTGCCGAACGAAGAAGCTGAAAAAAGTCGATCAGCGGTGGGGATCAGCCGGACCCTGGCTACTCGTCCTCAGGTGGTGAATAGTTACAAATTTTTTACTCGTATGTATATTACTTGAGCAAAATCAAAATAGCCAGCATTTTTTTGCTTTTTTAAAAAGCAGGCACGTGGGATAATTTCCTTGACCGGTCATGAGAAAAATCGGTAAAATTTCTGAACACGTATGCCGGCAGTCTTCACGGCTCCCTGGGTTGCTTGCGCAGCCTTCGGGGGCCTTTGTTTTTTGGGTTCTGTAACAGTTCGGGTGTTTTTTACTGAGGCACCGGCATGCGGCAGAAAAAGTCAACAGTTTTGAAATGATTTTTGCAGGAGGAGGACATGTCCTCGTATCTTCTAAGATTTACTTATACCATCTGGTGGAACCTTCTGCTTATTGCCCTAGGTTCTGTAATCTTTGCCATAGCCCTCAAGGGGATAATGGTACATCACAAGTTTATTCCCGGTGGGGCATTCGGGGTAAGCCTTCTTACATATTATTCCACGCCTGTAATCTCTGCGGGGGTGCTTTATTTTCTGATCAATATCCCTCTTTTTGTCCTGGGCTGGCTTTATGTGAGCCGCAGGTTTTTCGGTTACAGCCTTTTTGCCATGGTGGTGGCAACTCTGGCATATGAAGGGATCAGCATAGACCTGGGTATCCAGGACCAGTTGTATGCGGCCATCGCCGCAGGGGCCATGGGAGGGTTCGGCTGCGGCATTGTCCTCAGGTCCCTGGGATCCAACGGCGGGCTGGACGTAATAGCCATCATGCTTAATCAGAAATTTAATTTTGGAATCGGAAAATTTTATTTTGTCTTCAACTTCTTTTTGTTTTCAATAAGTCTTCTGATCCTGGACATTGATCTGGTGATTGCTTCACTTATTCTTGTATTCATCATGTCCTATATCGTGGAATACACATTAAGCATGTTCAACAACAGAAAGCTGGTGCTGGTGATTTCAGATAAAAACGAAGAAATTGCAGAAGACCTGATGCACAGGCTGAAGATCGGGACGACTTTTTTAAGGGGAAGAGGGGGGTATACCGGTCAGGACAAGAATATAATCATGGCCATAACCAACAATATCATGCTCAAGCGACTTGAGCAGGCCGTTTTTTCCGTGGACCCGCAGGCCATATTCATAGTGGAAAACACCTTCAGCGTACTGGGGACGAGTTTCAGCCAGCGCAAGATATATTGATCTAGTTGCAGGAGAAAAGGGCAGGACTGTATCAAAAAAAGGGGCGGGGAGCTGCCCGCCCCGGGAACTTAAGGATTAGAAAGTTTCTACTGTTCTTCCTGTCTTTCAAAGCTTTTTATCAGTACTTCCTCCAGGGGCCTTTTGGGTACGTGGTGCACTTTTCTGCTGTCCCGCCAGTACTTGATGTCCTGTCCGGGCTTCAGGGTTTCCAAAAGGACCATTTCCTTGGGCTTGCCCAGGGCCAGGACCAGGAGGACTTCCAGTTCATCAGGGACCTGCAGGGCTTCAGACAGGGCTTCCTTCTTGATGGAGCCTACAATGCAGCCCCCCAGACCGGCCTCTGTTGCACCCAGCATGATGGTCTGGGCGGCTATGCCCATGTCCCAGGCAGCGGTCTTGGAATGTTTCTTTTCTCCCAGGATCACTATGTAGGCCGAGGGCCTTTCTCCTTCTGACGGACCGGGCCAGTCCTTGAGGTATGCTGCCCAGGTCAGGGTTTCGAATATGGACCCGTTGGTTACAGGATCATTGCTGATGATGTACCTGAGTGGCTGCAGGTTGGCCGCAGACGGAGTAAGCCTGCTCAGATCAACCAGGGAAGTCAGGGTCTCCATACTGACCTTGTAGTTCTCGTAAAAGCGGCGATAGCTCCTGGAGCGGGCCACCATTTCGTAAATGTTCATTGATTTTCTCCCTGCCTCTTTTCGTGCGCACTGGCCATTTCCCGGAGTACTTCCTGGTATTTACTTTTAAGCTTGTCCATATACTCCGGGTCTGTTTTGCCCTTCCAGGTGGTTATCTCCTTGAACCTGGATGGAATTTTGACGTCTTCAGGTTTGAATCCGGTCCTGAACTTTAGCGCCCAGCGGTGATGCTTGATCTTTTCCACACAGGCGTCCAGTTCCTCCTGTGTATAATCATATCCAAGGGAATTCAAGGCCCTGAGAATATTTTCTTTGGGATATGCCTTGCGGGCGAAGAGACAGCCGACCATGGAACACATAAGGACCCTGTAATCCTCCTGATCCTGCATATATTCTATGGCTTTGTCTATGTTTCTGGAGTCCTGTTCCTGGTCAAGGCCGTATGCTCCGGTGTCCAGATGAGAATGCCTGAACCCTAAGGCCTGGCTGACGAAGTAGTTTTCCCCGGTGGCATACCCGGCCATTTCCTGACCCAGAACGCAGGCAAAATCTTCGCCGCCGTATTTTTCTGCGGCTTTCATGGTTCCCCCGGCCAGTGCCTGGTAAAACTCATTGGGCTGCCGGGTCAGGTGATCCAGCGCCTCCCTGTAAGCCTGAACATTGCCGAACTCCAGGTCTGTCAGGGTATGTTCCCTGGTGATGATTTTCTTTTGCAGGGCTTCGGTGGCCCAGGCCAGGGCAACCCCGGCACTGATGGCATCCAGTCCCATTTTTTCCACGTCCTCCAAAAGGGTCAAAACCCCGGGGGCCGTGTCAACTCCAAGCATGGTGCCCATGCCGAAGATGGGTTCGTAGTCGTAGGAAACCTGGCGGTACAGGTATTCGTGCTCCTGGCCGAAGCGTTCGCGCAAGAGACCTATATGAATGCATCCCACAGGGCATCCTGCACAGGCCACCTGCCTTAACAGCTGGTCCTGGCCGAACTTTTCCCCGGATATACCCCCGGCATTTTCATCATAAGTGCTTTGCATATTGCGCCAGGGAAGGGCCTGCAATTCGTTCAGGGGCAGGATATTTTCCGGGGTGCCCAGGTCGTGGTACTTGCGCATGGCCCCGCTTTGCACCACAGTATTATAGATATCCTTGTAGACCTTGTTGTATTCCTTGCTAAGGTCAGGATCCAGGTCCACGTGGCTGTCCCCGGACAGGATGATGCCCTTGAGGTTCTTGGCTCCCATGACCGCACCGCTGCCCATGCGGCCGAAATGGCGATAGGTGTCTACATTTACGCAGGCGTAGCGCACCAGGTTTTCCCCGGCGGGGCCGATGCGCAGGATGCTTCTGTGCCCTGGATTGGTGGGCTTCAGGCTGCGCATCTTTTTGCCTGTTTTGAATATATCCATGCCTTTTAAAAAGTGCACGTCCTGTATGTGAACTTCTCTGGAGCCCAGCCCGATACAGGTGGGTTTTTCAGCCTTTCCCCGGACGACGAGGGCGTCGTATCCGGCAAATTTTAGAGCCAGGGCGGATCTTCCACCGCCGTGGGACTCAGCGTACTGGTTGTTGTAGGGGGACATAAATCCCATGATGGTCTTGCTCATGAGGGGAAAGTAGCCGGTCAGGGGTCCGATGGCCAGAATCAGAGGCTGATCCGGATGAAATGCGTCTTCGCCGGGAAGGCCGAAATGACTGAAAAGACCGGCAGCCA
This sequence comes from Desulfonatronospira thiodismutans ASO3-1, assembly GCF_000174435.1. Lineage (NCBI taxonomy): Bacteria > Pseudomonadati > Thermodesulfobacteriota > Desulfovibrionia > Desulfovibrionales > Desulfonatronovibrionaceae > Desulfonatronospira > Desulfonatronospira thiodismutans. Next base: position 191,192 of record NZ_ACJN02000003.1, on the reverse strand, counting down.
GGCCGCTGCCTCCGATCCATTCCCGGCGGGCATCGAAATATTCCAGGGAGGACTTGTTTTTGCCAAGATCCACCACCATTACTTTGAAGCTGCTTGTCATTATTTTTTCTCCTTGGCGGTATCCACCATTTCCAGGCATTCGTGGGGACAGTAAGAAACGCACCTGCCGCAGTGGATGCAGAGCACCGGCGTTTCCCTCACGGGATCAAAGTATATGGCACCCACGGGACAGGCTTTGGAGCACTCTGCGCAGTTGATGCATCTATTTTGCTTGAAGAAAACACCTCCGCCGGGTCTTTGACGCAGGGCCTCGGTGGGGCAGGCCGCTGCGCAGGCAGCAGGATCGCAGGCCAGGCATACCCTGGCTTCGAAACCCGTGCTGATTCCGCCGGATGAGCGTATCTGAATGCCAGCTCTTTTCCAGGACAGGGATTTGTATACATTCCTGGCGCATGCCAGGGAGCATGAGTAGCACCCTATGCATCTTTCCATATTTGGGGTTCTTAATACCTTCACTGGTTTCCTCCGGTACGTCGGGGCAAATAAACATTTACCTTCAACGAAAGTTTTATTATTATACTATCCGTTTTTCAGTTGTGGCAGCGACGTGCACTGTCCGCCCGGCCGGATGCGAAGCAGTAAGTCCTTGATACTTGCTTGCATTAACCGGGGTTTTAAAGTGTTGATCAATAACATTGAGCCATTTCTAAGGGAGCATGAAAAAATGAACTTTAGCAAAAGAGTCTTGAGTATTCAACCTTCGGCAACCCTGGCAATAAACGCTAAGGCCCAGGAGATGCGTGCTGAAGGCGAAAATGTAATCAGCCTGGCGGTTGGAGAACCGGATTTTTCAACCCCTGATCATATAGTAACCGCTGCCAAGGAAGCTCTGGACAAGGGATTTACCAGGTATACCGCTGTGCCCGGCATGCCGGAACTGAGAAGGGCTGTGGCTGGATATTTTTCCAGGACCTATGGTATTGAGTGTACGCAAAACGAGGTGATAGTTTCCAACGGAGGCAAGCAGTGTCTTTATAATCTTCTGCAGGCCCTGGTTGATCCCGGGGACGAAGTGTTGATCCCCGGTCCTTACTGGGTCAGTTATCCGGACATGGTACAGCTGGCAGAGGGCGCTGCGGTCATCGTACCCACGGAGCCGGAAGACAATTTCCTGGTTAAAAAGGAAGATCTGGAGAAATACGTGACTTCCAGGACCAGGGTGCTTATATTAAATACCCCCTCCAACCCCACAGGGTGTCATTACAGTCAGGCACAACTTGAGGATATCGCCCGCTGGGCCGTTTCCAGGGATATTTTTGTCATTTGCGACGAGGTCTATGATCAACTGGTCTATCCTCCGGCAGAGATGTCCTCTCTTTGCAGTTTCTGGAAAAAGCATCCTGATGGCGTGGCCGTAGTCAACGGCCTATCCAAGACATTTTCCATGACCGGGTGGCGTATAGGCTACATCCTGGCCCATGAGGATTTAATCAAGGCCATGAGCAAAATACAGGGGCAGTCCACATCCAATGTCTGTTCTTTTGCCCAGAAAGGGGCCCTGGCCGGACTGGAAGGGTCCTTCGAGATGGTGGAGACAATGCGCGACAGCTTTGCCCGGCGTCGGGACCTGGCCCTGGAAATAATCGGTTCCTGGAAGGATGCTGTATGCCCGCGGCCTGATGGTGCTTTTTACCTTTTTCCCAGGGTGGATGCCTTCTACAATGACCGGGTGGACAGCTCCACGGAGTTGTGCAAGGCTGTGCTGGAGAAGGAAAAGATCGCCCTGGTGCCGGGCAAGGCCTTTGGCGACGACAGGTGTGTGCGTATTTCCTATGCTGTGGGCGACGAGGTGCTGCAGGACTGCCTGCAGAGGCTGGGTGGTTTTCTGGCCGGGCTCAGGGCTTAGGGGCAGAAGTCAGTGTCTCACGAGGGCGGCCCGGGACCTGATCTGCGAGTAACTTGGTAATAAGGAAGTGATCATTTAGAACCAACCACCCCCGGCCCCTCCTTAACCAAGGAGGGGAGTGGTCCGTGCCGCAGGCATAAAATGACAATTTTTTGTGACAGCGATATAGCCGAACCTGCGGGAATCTGGATAAGGAAGTGATCATTTAGAACGAACCACCCCCGGCCCCTCCTTAACCAAGGAGGGGAGTAGACCGTGCTGTACTCATAAAATGACAAGCTTGTGTGACAGAAACATTCGAGTATCTGGATAATAAGGAAGTGATCATTTAGAACGAACCACCCCCGGCCCCTCCTTAACCAAGGCTGACCTTTACCCACACATGACACCGTGGGTCTGGTCAGGGTCCGGAGGGCATATTGGGATAAGCCTGCGGATTCATAATTGTGTACATCTCTGTGGCTGTATCCAGGCGTTGCAGGCCTCGCCAAAGGGTTTGGGTTCCAGGAGGACCGTCGCCTTTACGTCCAAGGTGTCCTCCTATTCCTGCCACCATATATATTGATTGCTGCAGTGATGGTGGTTCTTCTGGAGGCGTGGAGGTTTTGTATACATAACAGCAAAGGGCTTTCCATTCGGCATCACTAAAAAAAGCTGTGCATGGTACATCGGGAATCTCCCTGCCAAGCATAGTCAGATGATAAATACGCCACGCAACCACCATGTCTACACCAAGGCATGCCTGCAGGCGATCAGCAGTGCCCAGCTGACGGTTTTTTATACGGCAGCCACTTTTAAGAGTTCTATGATAAACCTCAATCCCCCAGCGGTTTGCATACCAGTTTACGCATCTTTTTGCGGTCTGGAAGTCCGGCACCTCTTCGGTGGTCAGCAGCATCCATTCAATAGGATCGGAATGCTCCTGCTCCAGGACATATACAGCCCAGACAGTTGCCGGGCCATGCTTATTTAAACGCTTGGGCGGTTTGAGGGTTACCTGGGTAAAGCGGATATCCATCCAGGTATCACGGGCCTTACGCGACCCACTGCGTGGAACGTGTATTTTAAGTGATCCGCTTACAGGTTGTTTGAAGACATATTCCCACAGCGAATCATCGTGCAGTTGGCGATTACGCGATTTTTCAGCTCTGACCAGCAGCCGCGGAGCCTGTGGATCTTCCAGAGCGCTGGAAAAGAGTTCGTATATATCCGATTCCCGGTCCCCAATACTTACCAGCTTGGTATCCGGGCAGAGTTTTTGAACTTCGCAGACTTTTTCAAACTGCGAAGCCATTTAATGCTTTCTTTTTGCTCTATGGGCAGTTCTTTACGCCGTTCTCTTTTCTTTTCATCCTCTGGATCTCTGGCCCAACACTGGGCATCCAGAACACCCAGGGGTATGCCTTCTTCTGTAAAGGCCAGTGTGTCGTGCAGGAGTAGGCCGATGAGGGTATCCTCACTGGTACATATAGGCCCCAGGTCACTGGTCATGGGATGCGCACTATAGTTCAAGGTCGTGGTATCCTGAGGAGCAAGGACCACGGGATGTTCTTTGATACGTTCAACTGTGGCCTCTTTGTGAGCGTCAAGTATTACATCCATATTTATCCTGGGGTTTTGAAAAAACCTGTAGGCTCCCATTGTCCGGGCCTTGGAACCGCTGGCTTTTGGTATATCACCTTCAGGGTCTGCAAAAAAATCCTGGGCAATGTTAAAAAGTCGTTGCTTTAGACGATCATCGTAAAGGCGAATGGCCCCGAACTCGTATTCAGCCCAGTTTTCTGGTTCTTCCGGAAGAGGAATTTCGCCTAATTTCTTTTGAGGTTCACGGCAAAGAACTTCACGCCAGTTGGAACACAAAGGCTTGAGAAAAATATTTTTTGGAACTCCGTCTCTGCGACCGGCGGTCTGGTTGTCCAGTAAAGTCCAGTTGTCAGCTTTGTAACATGTGCCGGAAAACCTGCCTGGATCAACAAAGGTCTCTACCAGAACGGGGCGTATATTGTATCGTTGTTCCCAGTCCTGGGGCAGCCTGGCCAGGGCTATGGATAAAACGTAGGAGGCCAGATTACAAACCTGGACCGTAGGCAGAATTAAAAATCTGGCGTTTCTAAGCACCTGATGCAAATTTGTTCTTCGGGCGGCTTCACTCCAGCCGATATACTTATCTCTGGCTTTGACTGCCCAGGAAGCTGAATCAAAGGCCAGGGCACCAAGGTGGCCATAGGTGGAGCTGTGTATAAGATATCTCATTTGTGCCCCGCACAAAGAACCGTTGCCCAGGTAATGGTATTGTTCCAGCAGGTGGAAAAAGAGCTTGGAATCTTTGCTGTACCGGCTTGCTACCGGATAGACATTGACTTCACCCAACTGGTCCAGTGTACAATCTACGTTTGGAGGCTCAAAATTATTGCTGGCAGCCTTTTTTTGTTGAAAATCATAAAACTGTTCTTTCTGGGGAAGCTCAAGGATGTTTCTCCGGTTGAGTTCAGCCAGAGTTTTTCGACAGCTTACCTGGCAAAGATTTCCATTGGCGGCTCTCCAGTCCAGCTTTTGGCAAACAAGCCTTGAGAGTTCGCGCATGGACATGGAAGGCTGCTCGTTGATCGTTGCCTGGACCCAATTCAACGTATCCTTGGAGAAATATTGACCGCTGATATACATGCCATAACGCTTAACTCCTCATGGCCCCGGTGTCAAGCGTGTGCGAGGCTCAGTTAACCAAGGAGGGGAGTAGACCGTGCTGTACTCATAAAATGACAAGCTTGTGTGACAGAAACATTCGAGTATCTGGATAATAAGGAAGTGATCATTTAGAACGAACCACCCCCGGCCCCTCCTTAACCAAGGAGGGGAGTAGACCGTGCTGTACTCATAAAATTACAGGCTTGTGTGACAGAAACATTCGAGTAACTTGATAATAAGGAAGTTACCATTTAGAACCAACCACCCCCGACCCCTCCTTAACCAAGGAGGGGAGTAGGCCGTGCTGTACTCATAAAATGACAAGATTGTGTGACAGCAATATTCTGGAATAATTGAACTGGCATTGTAGTTATTTAAAGGGGGGCAGCAAAAACAATGAGCTATGAACAGTTGTGATGAATCTTAAATTATATGAATTGAGGCAGGTGTTCCAGGTTGTTCAGATCTCTTATACGCTCTGATCCGGTGAAGCCGTTTCCTTTTGTTAAGTTCCTCTCATGGAGTTCCCTGATTATCATCCTGGCCTCCAGTCTCGCCCTGTCGGTTTTTATAGCCAACTATGCCCGGGAGGCTATAATCAATAAAAACCATGAGTTTGCACTGCTCCTGGCGGAAAACCTGAACCACCAGATATATCAGAGGTTCACCCTGCCCACGGTGCTTGGATTCGGCCGGATAGAACTGCGCCAGGAAGCGCAGTACGAGCGTCTGGACCAGGTGGTGCGTTCCACCATACACAGTTTTCATGTGCTGGATGTGAGTATATATGACCACCAGGGGGTGGTTTCCTATTCTACAGACCAGGATCTGGTGGGACAGGATGAACTTGCTGACAGGCTTGTGGCCTCCACCTTTGAGCATGGACGCCATAGTTTCAAACTCAAGAAAAATATCTCCAGCTGGCAGGCCATGTTCAGGTTCAGCCTGGAGCCTGATTCCATCGTGCTCAAGACTGTATATCCCCTGCGGGCGGAAAGAACTCTTGGGGTCAAGGATGAGCCCATCATGGGCATACTGGAATTCCACCAGGATATTACCTCGGACTATGAATCGGTAATCCATTTTCAGTGGCTTATCATTATCGGGTCATTTACTTTTTCCCTTGTCCTGTTTTTCCTGTTGTACATGATCATACTGCGCACGGACAAGGTGCTGGACCAGAGGATACGCGAAAAGGAACGCTTAGAAAAAGAGCTGCATCAAAATGAGAAACTGGCCAGTATGGGCCGCATGGTGGCCAGCATCGCCCATGAAATAAGAAACCCCCTGGGGATTATCCGCAGCAGCAGCGAGATTTTGTACAACAGGGCCAAAAAGCAGGGCTCGGCGGATGCCAGGCTTTTAGAGGCCATATTTGACGAGTCCAAGAGACTCAGTCAGACTGTGAACGATTTTCTTGATTATGCCCGGCCCAAGCAGCCCAAGCTGGACCAGGTGGACCTGGTGCGCATATGGAATGAGTTGATCTCTTTTATGGGCTCTGAGCTGGACAAGCATGATATAACCCTGGAAAAGGATTTTCCTGAGAACATGCATGTCATGGGGGACAAGGACCTGCTTTACCGGGCCTTTTACAATATTTTCGTAAATTCCCTGCAGGCCACACCGAGGGGAGGCGTCATCAGGGTGAAGATCACCTGGGATGATGCACCCCTGGTGGTGGTGACCGATACCGGCCCCGGGTTCGAGCCTACCATGATTGACAGGTATCTGGAGCCTTTCTACACCACCAAGGATACCGGAACCGGACTTGGGCTGGCCATTGTGGCCGGGATCCTGCAAAACCATGAAGCAGGGCTTTATATCAGTAACAACCCCGAGGGCGGAGCCAGCGTCCAAGTGCGGTTCAGCACCCAACAGAACAGTCAGCAAAGCCGTTAGGCTCGAGAAAGACATGAACAGCCATATTCTGGTTATAGATGACGAAAAGAATTATCTTCTGATCCTGGAAACCATTTTAGAGGAAGAGGGGTATACCGTCACAGCCCTGAATGATCCACAGATGGCCCTGGACTACTTAGATGAGTCCGAGGTGGATGTGGTTATTACGGACATGAAAATGCCCGGGATAAGCGGGCAGGATATACTGGAGCATATCCAGAAGCACCATGCCCAGATCCCGGTACTCATCATGACCGCCTACGGCAGTATTGACGGGGCGGTGGAAGCCATGCGCTGCGGGGCGTTTGACTATATCTCCAAGCCCTTTTCCAATGACGAGCTCATGCTCTCTGTACGCAAGGCGGCCCTTCTGTCCAAGTCTGAGCAGGAAAAGAGGCTCATGACCCAGACCCTGGCGGAGCAGTACGGGCCGCACAAACTGGTGGGCAACAGCAGAAGTATCCGGGAGGTTCTGCAGATGGTGTCCAAAGTGGCGCCGAGCAGGTCCACGGTGTTGATTACCGGGGAATCGGGCACTGGCAAGGAGCTCATAGCCAGGGCCATACACTATTCTTCCCCGCGCCGGGAAGGTCCGTTTATCTCCATCAACTGCATGTCCTTAAGTCCCGGGGTCCTGGAAAGCGAACTCTTCGGACACGAAAAGGGCTCTTTTACCGGGGCCACCGCCATGAAGAAGGGAAGGTTCGAGCTTGCCGACGGGGGGACTTTGTTTCTGGACGAAGTGGGCGAGCTCTCCCAGGATCTGCAGGTGAAGCTTCTGCGGGTGCTGCAGGAAAAGGCCTTTGAGCGGGTAGGCGGTTCCAGAACCATTCATGCAGACATACGGCTGGTGGCAGCCACCAACAAGGATCTCAAGCAGGCGGTGGAAAAGGGGGAGTTTCGCGAGGACCTTTACTACCGCCTGAACGTGGTGGGCATAAACCTGCCCCCCCTCAGGGAAAGGCGTGAGGATATTCCGGTTCTGGTTGCACACTTCATGCAGAAATTTTCCTCTGAAAACCAGCAGGAACTAAAAAAATTCGCCCCCGAGGCCCTGGAATATCTTACAGCGTACGAGTGGCCCGGAAATGTGCGCCAGTTAGAAAACGTGGTGGAGCGCTGCATGGTGCTTGCTTCCAGGGAAGAAATAGGAGTGGAGGATCTGCCAAGCGAAATCAAGGACGAAGAGGCCCAGTTCAAGAGCGCGGTGGATTTGTTGCCGGTGGAACTGGAACTGTCCGGAACCCTGGAAAAGATCGAAGCGGCGCTCATCAGAAGAGCCCTGGTTAAAAGCGGGTTTGTCCAGGTTAAGGCAGCGGAGCTCTTGAATATTTCCAAGAGCCTTTTGCAGTACAAGCTAAAGAAGTACAATATCCAGCCCAAGTGAGTACGAGACAAGCTCAAATGCCCGGTGTTGACGAGTTATTGCAGCAGATGGGCCAGGGAGACCTGCAGGGGCTCTCCACAGTGGCTGTCAAGGAAATCCCGGCCAGAGAAGCCGAATTTTCCGGCATTGAGGGACTGCCCCCTCCCCTTAAGCAGGCGTTGACAGAATCAGGCATCGAAAATTTTTATACCCACCAGGCCAGGGCGGTAAACCTGGTTCGAAAGGGCCGGAGCGTTGTCACGGCCACGCCCACTGCCAGCGGCAAATCTCTTATTTACAACATCCCTGTCCTGGAATCCATAATAAACGATCCCGCCTCAAGAGCCCTTTATCTTTTTCCCCTAAAAGCCCTGACCCGGGATCAGCTGACCAGCCTGGAGGAATTCGCCCGGTTGCTGGCAGGCAAGGTTCATGTTGATTCTGCAGTCTACGACGGGGATACCGACCCCCAGGCCCGGGCCAGGATCAGGAGTAAACCTCCAAATATCCTCCTGACCAACCCGGATATGCTGCACCGTTCTTTTCTGCCCTATCACCGCAGTTGGCAGAAGTTTTTTTCCGCGCTCAAATATATAGTTGTGGACGAGGTACACACCTATCGCGGGGTTATGGGGTCCAACATGGCCTGGGTGTTTCGAAGGCTGAGGCGCATCTGCGCCCAGTACGGACGTGAACCGGTATTTATATTCAGTTCAGCCACCATAGCCAACCCGGGACAACTCTGCTCGGCCCTGACCGGACATGAGCCGGAAGTAATCCAGAAAGGGGGTGCTCCTGCCGGTAAAAAGCATTTTCTGCTTCTGGATCCCGAGATGCAGGGCGCGGCCCAGAGTGCCATCCGGGTTCTGCAGAAGGCCCTGGAGCTTGGCCTGCGCACAATTGTTTATACCCAGTCCAGAAAGATGACCGAACTCATTGCCATGTGGGCTTCCCAGCGGGCCGGCAGGCTTAAGAAATATATAAGTGCCTACAGGGCCGGGTTTCTCCCGGAACAGCGCCGGGAGATCGAGCAGAAGCTTGCCTCTGGCGAGCTTCTGGCGGTTGTTTCCACCAGTGCCTTAGAGCTGGGCATTGATATCGGCCACCTGGACCTGTGTCTGCTGGTGGGCTATCCCGGATCGGTTATGGCCACCATGCAGCGCGGGGGAAGGGTGGGCAGAAGTGGCAGAGACAGTGCCATCATGCTCATCGGGCATGAGGACGCCCTGGATCAGTACCTGCTTCGAAATCCCCGGGAATTTTTCAGTCTGGAGCCGGAAAGTGCGGTCATCAATCCGGACAATCCCAGCATAATGCGCAGACACCTGGTATGCGCCGCAGCAGAAAAACCCATTGCACTGCAGGAAATGATGCTGGACAATGAAGCTGGAAAGTGTATTAAATCATTGGAAAAAGATGGCGAGTTGCTGGCTTCGCGGGACAGAAGTTTTTACTATACCCGGGCCAGGTATCCGCACAAGGACGTGGATCTTCGAGGTACAGGACAGACCTATAATATTTTTGAGCATTCCACAGGGGAGTACCTGGGGGAAGTGGACGGGGTCAGGGCCTTCAAGGAAACCCATCCCGGAGCTGTCTACCTGCATATGGGCGAGACTTACGTGGTTCAGGACCTGGATCTGGAGACCTTTGCCGTTTACGCGGCAAAATCGGAAGCAAACTATTATACCAGGCCCATCACCGAGAAATACACTGAAATTGTAGAGGTGCAGGCCACTAGGGCTACAGCCGCCGGAGAACTCTGCCTGGGCCGGCTCAAGGTAACCGAACATGTGAGCGCCTATGAGAAGAGACTTGTCCGGGGACAGGCCCGCATCGGGCTTATCCCCCTGGATCTGCCTCCGCTGGTTTTCGAGACCCAGGGGATGTGGTTTACCCTGGACAGCCAGGTGCGCCGCGATGTGGAAGATCGCAGGCTGCACTTCATGGGGGGACTGCATGCACTGGAACATGGCCTCATCGGGTGCATGCCCCTGATCATTTTGACCGACCGCAATGATCTGGGCGGTATTGCATCCCCTGTGCATGAGCAATTGCATAAGGGGGCAGTATTTATTTACGATGGTACTCCCGGGGGTATCGGCCTTTGCAGGCAGGCCTTTGAACTGGGGGACAGGCTTGTGGCCAGGGCCATGGGGATTTTGTCTTCGTGTACCTGTGAAAACGGGTGTCCCGGGTGTATTCATTCTCCCAAGTGCGGATCAGGCAACAGGCCCCTGGACAAGGAGGCAGCCATGCACATGCTGGCAGTGCTTGCCGGGGAGCGGTGCGGGGAGGCAAAGAGAAAGGATGTTTCCTGCAGGATTGAAACTGATGAAGGCTCTATGGAAATTGACAGCGGATACACAAAGAGTGACCAGGCAGAACTTCCCTATGCCGTGTTAGATATAGAAACCAGGTATTCGGCACAGGAAGTCGGTGGATGGGGCAACTGCCACCGCATGGGGGTCAGCTTTGCAGTGGTATTTGATTCCAGGAACCAGGAGTTTGTTACCTTTGACCAGGAACAGGCAGCCGATCTTGGGTCATTTCTGGAAGACTTTTCCCTTGTGGTGGGCTTTAACCTGCTCAAATTCGACTACAGGGTCCTGCAGGGGTTATCGGATTATGATTTTTCTTCTCTGCCCACCCTGGACATGTTAAGGGAGATTGAGGCCAGGCTGGGACACCGCCTTTCCCTGGATCACCTGGCCAGGCATACCCTGGGGACGAACAAGTCCGCCAACGGCCTTATGGCCCTGAAGTGGTGGAAAGAAGGCGAACTGGACAAAATCGTCGAGTATTGCCGCCAGGATGTGTCCGTTACCCGGGACCTGTATCTTTTCGGGCGGGATAAGGGTTATCTTCTGTTTAAAAACAAGGCCGGGAAAAAGGTCAGGATACCTGTTTCCTGGCAGGATACTGCTTTTCAGGTATAGATAAATTGCAAGTATTCAGGGGGCACTCAGTTGTAGTTCCTGGTACTCACGCCAGAGGCGTGATTGCGGCACCCCCTGAATGGTTATGATTAATTCAATGCTTGCTGCCTGTTAAGGCAGTTTTTCCCGGGAGGGAAAATTTATGGGCAAAAAAGTACTGATTTCAGCTGTTCTGGCCATTGTTATCCTGGGCGCGGGGGCCCTGGTGTGGTATTATCAGTTTCGCGAGCCTCCGGTTGAGCCGGATGATCCCGATATTACCATGCATCCGGTGGAAAAGCCGGATGACCCGGTGGATGTCACCGGGCTGGACCCTTTAAGGGAGCACCTGGAAAGAGAGCCCGAGGATCCGGTGGAACCCAGGGAGCCGGAGGAGCTTCCAGATGACGAGGTGATAACCGATAGATTCATCAGGGACCTGGCAAGCCTGATATTCAGAAATTATCATCCGGCCGTGTCTCCCGCAGAAGAGGGCGGCTTTACCCTGAGCTTCAGAGAATTGAACATGCATTATGCAACTGAGCTAACCGGTCTTAGCTACGAGGAACAGGATGTGCTCCAGGCCAGGGAGGAGGTCCTTGGGCACCTGCTGCAGCCGGAAGTCATCGACCTGGTGGTCCGGCGTTATGGCCCGGAACTCTTTGACAGACTGGTGCACCTTGCAGAAACAGAGCCACGGGAGGTGCATACTTCCCAGGGGCTGCAGGAAAGGCAGCTTGAGAACAGAGAGACAGTGGAAATGCTGGAGATTGTGGCTCAGCGCCTGGAGCATCTTGCCCATGTTTTTTCCAGGACGTCCAGTGAAGAGCCGGTGCTTGAGCGTATGCGCGACTACCTGGATACCGTGGAGGAGCTCAACTCGGTATATTTTGAATACTGGCAGCTGGATGAGTCCGACGATGAAAGAAGAAGCGAGCTGGCTTCAAGGATCAAACAGCTTATCATGCAGAGGGAAAACATCAGGGGCAAGATAGTGGACCGGGTCTCAACGCCGCAAATTGCCGAAGCCGGCCTTGATGTACTCTACCAGGTCCAGTGGATTTTTAGAAGGGTAGAGAAGGGAGGCTTTTCCAGGGACTCCATCCAGGCTATGGCCGAGGCCGGGGAAGACCTTGCCAGTATGGCCAGGGACAGGGCGGATGAGCTGGTGCAGGAGTGACTTTCAGGTGGTGCCGTCTGGATTTAACTTAATGAAATCGTAACCATTCAGGGGGTCCTCGGTGATGATTGCTGGCACCAGGCCTGGGGACTGTCCCCCGCTAAGTACTAAATGTGCAGGTCCACAAAACTTTGCGTCTACAATTTTTGCATTTGGTGCAGAAAAGGTGTCGCGGGGACTGTCCCCAGGCCGATTGAGGCATCCCCTGAATGGTTACATGAAATCCATCAGGGGACGGACCAGCTCCTTCAGGGGACGGCCAAAATAGAAGAGCATGTCCTCTTCATGAGCCCCGGTTTTTTCCTGAAAGCCCTGCCGAAAGGAATCGTCAAAAGCCAGGAGGCTGTTTATTTCTTCACGCAGCGTCCCGGGGGCGTTTACTTCCTGTTGCAGCATGTAAGATAGTTCTGTAACAGGGCATTTCTCCTCGTGCATGCAGATGAGCTCGTCCATGGCCGAGCCTTTGGGAAATATATCCGCCCTGGTGAGGCGGTTTTTCTGGTAGTAGTTCATCAGGGGGTCAGGGTTCCAGCATTCCAGGAGGCTGCACTCCATGGGCCTGGAACCGTAAATGCTGCAATGCCCGGAATGCTGGTCCAGGAACAGACATCCCCGGTGACCGGCATTTGCTGACCTGATTTTGATCATTTCCCTGCCCAGGAGCACGGGAGTGCCCATGACATTGTCCAGGGCCGGTTCTCCCCTGCGGTATAGAATCAGGGTGTTTCGGCCGAGGCTTTTTCCGGTTATAAGGGGGAGATCTTCCTGATGCAGGGCCGGGCTGTTTCTGCGGCAGCACTGGCCGCATTTGATGCACTTGCTCCGGGTATGTTCGCTTTTGTTGCCGTATTGCATGGCTTTGACCATTATCCGTTATGATCACGGATTGTCAAATTGTATACAAATGTCAATCATGTCAGTGACTTAATCCTGAAACCATGTCACAAAAAACAAGAAAGTTTGAACCACGAAGGCACAAAGGACACAAAGGAAGAAAGCACAAAGGGTTTTTCATTTGCCGGGAAAACGGCAAATGAAAAGGCATCCTTTTTGAAAACCGTTTCCCGGTTTTCAAAAAATACCCTCCTTACTGTCTTAAACTTTGTGATCTTCGTGTCTTTGTGGTTCAATAATCTTCTTATTTGGGTTGCGGACATGGCCCGCGTTAGGATGAGCAAATGATCAGGAAAATTCTCTTTTCCCTGCTGCTGATTTTTTTCTGGGCTATGCCGGTTTATGCCCTGGATGTACAGGTCCCCTCTGAAGTCGGCCGGGGTGAACCTTTCTGGGTGGATATCAGTTCTGATGATAAGCCGGCGGGAATAAAGGTCGCCTGGATGGACAGGGAGTTTGCAGTTCCCGTGGATCTGCCCGGGGAGCAGAGGGTGCTTCTTGGTGCCGGACTGGATAAAACAGGAGAACATGAACTGAGCCTGGTGTTTGACCTGGATGGAGAAAGCCTGGAAAAGACTTTTAAAATATCTGTAAAGGACAAGGATTACCCGGAGCAGCACCTGAGCCTGCCCGAGGAGATGGTTACCCCTCCCCAGGAGGTCCATGACCGCATCGCCCGGGACAGAGAGCAGATCCGCTCCGCCCTTAGCACCCTGACCATGGACAGGTACTGGGAAGAAGATTTTAAAGAGCCTGTTCCGGGAGACGTCAGTTCTCCATTCGGCGTTCAGAGGTTTTTAAACGGCCAGCCCAGGTCCGCGCACCAGGGAGTGGACTTCAGGGGACCTGAAGGCACGCCGGTAAAGGCCGTAACAGACGGCAGGGTGGTGCTCACCGGTGACTTTTATTACGGAGGGAAGACGGTTATCCTGGATCACGGCCAGGGCATCCATTCTCTTTACATGCATTTGAGCAGCATTGATGTGCAGGAGGATGTCTTTGTATCCCAGGGTGAGAAAGTAGGAGAAGTGGGCATGACCGGCAGGGCTACCGGCCCTCATCTGCATCTCGGGGTTTATGTGCTGGGAGATGCAGTGGATCCCATGTATCTTCTGGACAGGTGATTTATTTTCACCTCGGCGGCTGTTAGAATGGTGGCGGTTATCCCCTTAATCCATAGTAATTATTCACCATGGTCCGGGGACTTTGCAAACAGGACGTAAAAACTCACTCCAAGGAAGCGTAAATCAAAACCTACACACTGGTTTGATAGCCAGGATCTATTCTGTAACATGCATTGAATCAGGTTTGGTGTTTTACGGTTTTGATTAATCACGCCAAAGGCGTGACTACGCGTCCTTTATACAGTTTACGCCCAGTTTGCAAAGCCCCCGGACCATGAATCCGCAACCAGACGCTTAGATTATCCAGCTGAAGCAGATGGGGTGAATAATTACAGTCCATAATCCTTTTTCGATATCGACGTCGACACCGATAAAAGCATTGCCATGTTGAAAAATCAAGGTCTATTTTTCACTCGAGGTATCAAGAATCAGGCGGTCCATGATAAGTCCGTAGAATTCGCCTGAGTCTCCGGATGAGTAACGCCAGCCCAGGTGCATTAGACAGGATATGCACACCGCGATCTGCCATGTAAATCCTGGAAACCAGGAGAATTCAGCAGTGCTTGGTCCGGTCCCCAGGCAGTTTACAGCCCAGGAAAAGCAGCCGACTTCGAATACGAGCCCGTGTGGGTTTACAAAAACATGCTTCTGACTGCCGTTGATACTGATGCCCGCATCCTGGCTGGTTATCCTGCTCAGGCACCCGGAGCACAGCAGGTTGGGCCTGCTCTGGAACTCACGGGTTTCTTCCAGGGAAGCAGCATCCGGACTGAAGTCCTTTCCCGGTTCTTCCTTGAGTAGATCATACATATTCTTTTCTCCATGCTTACGCTGCCTTTTAAATGCTTGTGCCCTGCATGTCAATTTGGCCATCTCTTGACAGGCGGCACTTAATAGGTTCAAAAAGAAATTGCCGGAGGCCGGAAAAGTGCAAATGCGCAAAGTGCAGACCCGTTGGAAATTGACCCCTGGCTATGCCTGCAGTCGGGGAGCTACCTAATAACCCTGTAAAAAAATGGATGAAGTTATGCCAAGGATGACGGTGCCGGAAGTTATAAAGACCAAGGGACAAAGAAAGCTGACCATGCTTACCGCCTATGAAAGTGCCATGGCCAGGTTTGTGGACCAGGGCGGGATCGACATGATTCTTGTGGGGGACTCTCTGGCCATGGTGGTGCTGGGGCATGAGGATACCCTTTCCGTGACCATGGATGAAATGCTGCACCACACCAGGGCTGTGACCAGGGTTGCCGGTAATTCACTGATAGTGGCCGACCTACCTTTTATGTCCTACCAGGTAAGCGTGGAAGAAGCGGTGATCAATGCCGGCCGCATGCTCAAAGAAGGCCGGGCCGGAGCGGTGAAAGTGGAAGGCGGGGACAGCATTCTGCCTCAGATCCAGGGCATGGTAAAAGCCGGGATACCGGTCATGGGCCACCTGGGGCTTACGCCGCAGAGCATTGCCCACTTTGGAGGCTTCAAGGTCCAGGGCCGGGGCGAGGCCGGGGAAAAAATAGTGCAGGAGGCGCGCAAGCTGGAGGAAGCCGGCTGCTTCAGCCTGGTACTGGAGGCTGTGCCGCCGGGACTGGCTTCCAGGATAACTTCAAGCCTGAACATTCCCACCATCGGCATAGGGGCCGGACTGGAGTGCGACGGTCAGGTTCTGGTGATAAATGATCTGCTGGGGATGAGCACCGGACCGGGGCCCAGGTTTGTAAAGAAATACGCCGATCTGGCCGGAGTTATTTCCGAGGCGGTGGAGCGTTACCGCAGGGAGGTTCAAAACGGTGAATTTCCCGATGAAAGCCATTGCTACAAGGACAGCTAAGGAGAAAACATGGCCAGGGTATTGATAGTAGAGGACTCGGTCTTTCAAAGAACCATACTGAAAAGAATTGTGCAGCAGTCCGGTCATGAAGCCGTGGAAGCGGCTTCGGGCCGGGAAGGCCTGCGCAAGATAGATGAACTGCAGCCGGACCTGATCCTGCTGGACCTGCTTATGCCGGATATCAACGGCTTCCAGGTGCTGCAGGTGCTGGAGAGTAAACATGTCAAAACGCCTGTAGTGGTTGTCACCGCTGACGTACAGGAGACCACCAGGCAGAAATGTCAGGAGCACGGGGTGGTGGAGCTGGTGAACAAGCCGGTGAATGATGAAAAAATGTTCGAGGTGCTTAATAATCACCTCGGTTCCAGATAAGGACCCAGGCTTATGTTAAATGATCTGCACAGGGATGCCCTGACTGAAATCATAAATATCGGCGTGGGACAGGCAGGCAATGCCCTGAACTCCATGCTGGCCATGCACGTGGAGCTAAGTGTTCCCGAAATCAAGGTCCTGGAGCCGGAGGACGTTCAGCAGGAGCTTGCCCCCTTAGATAAATCCTCCCTGGCCACTGTTATTTTAAGGTTTTCAGGTCCGGTTCCAGGGAAGGCGGCCCTGTTATTCCCTCCTGAAAGCGCCCTGAACCTGGTCACATTGTTGGTGCAGGAGGAGCCCGGGGATACGGACCTGGACTCCATTCGCAGCGAGGCTCTGACTGAGATCGGCAATATTGTGCTCAACAGCGTCCTGGGCAATTTTGCCAACATTCTAAGCATGGACCTGGAGTATTCACTCCCGGATTTCATGTTTGAGACCAGCGTGCATGACCTCCTGCAGCAGGAAGGCGGTGAAGGACACTCCATAATTCTGGCCAAGGCCCATTTCAAAGTCAGAGAGCACTCCATCGCCGGTGACATTCTTCTGCTTTTCGGCATCAACTCCATGACCGAGCTTTCCAGTATGCTGGACATGCTTGTCAAAAAGCAGGCCGGAGAATGACTCTGTTGCTTTCAAATCCAGCCTTTCCGGTCCCCATGCAGGGAGCCGGGCCGATGATTCACCTTGCAATCCTTTGGATCCTGTATGATTTTTCATGAAATTCAGGATAGATTCTGGATATTAAACCAGCTTCCCCTGGGTATTTTTATTCTGGACCAGGATATGCGTATCCAGTTCTGGAACAGGATCATGCAGGAATGGACTGAACATGATGCCAGAACTGTTATTGGCCAGCGGCTCCCGGATATGTATCCTGAACTCAAGCAGCCCCGGTTTGAGCCCAGGATCCAGGCAGTACTGGATGGGGGGCCGCCTGCTGTTTTTTCCTCGCACCTGCACGGCTGGTTTATCCCCATCACCAACCGGGATGGAGACAAAAGGCTTCAAAACACTACCATCGCCTCCATCAGGGTACAGGAAAGCTCCCAATGGACCAGACTGGCCTTAGTGACCATCCAGGATGTAACCGAACTGAACCAGAGGATCTCTGAGCACAGGAAAGTCCGCGACCAGGTCGTGGAAGAGCTCAAGAAGCGCCGGGAAATAGAACAGCGCCTGCGCCGGGAGAAGGCCTTTGTATCCAAGCTCCTGGATACTGTGGATTCCCTGGTGGTGCTGCTGGACAATGAAGGCAGAATTATACATTTCAACAGGGCCTGCGAAAGACTGTCAGGGTATTCTTTCCAGGATCTGCAGGGGAAAGAGATTTTCAAAAGGCTCATTCCCCCTGAAGAAGCAGAAACAGTCAGGTCTTTTTTCAGCCCTGATTTTGCAAACCTGCCCCATCACTTTGAGAATTACTGGTTGACCAGGGCAGGAGAAAAAAGGCTTATAGCCTGGTCCAACTGTATTATAAACGATGAGGAGGGCAACCCGGACTATGTGCTGGGCACGGGGATAGACATAACCGAGCAGCGCCGGATGCAGGAGCGCATTGAGCACATGGCCATGCATGACGGACTCACCGGCCTGCCCAACAGGAACCTTCTTCAGGACCGCATGGAAATGGCCATCGCCGCAGCCAAAAGAACGGGAAACAGGGTGGCGCTTTTGTTTCTGGATCTGGACGGATTCAAGGCCATTAACGACAATTATGGGCACAGCACAGGAGACGAGGTGTTGACTCTGGTCTCCCGGCGTTTGAAAGAATTGGTCAGGGCCTCTGATACGGTTGCCCGCTTCGGCGGGGATGAGTTTGTCATCCTGCTTACAGACACAGGAAAGCTGGAAGATGCCAAGCAGGTTGCCCGCAAGGTTGCCTGGCAGCTTTCCCGGCCATATATTCTGCCTTCCGGGGAACATCAGCTGGGGGTCAGTATGGGCATCAGCCTTTACCCGGATGATGCCGAAAGTGCTGAAGATCTTATGCGCCTGGCGGACAAGGCCATGTACAGGGTGAAAAAAAGCAGCGGCGACAAAGAAACGTGTTTTCTGGCTTCCTGTGAGAATGTTTGATATTTTATGAGAGTACTTCTGCAGCGGACAAAATGGGCCGGGGTCAAGACTGTGGTGGACCAAGAGCCAAGAGAGGTAAGGGTTGACAGGGGCCTGACCGGGCTTGTGGGTTTTTTTCGCGAGGATGCCGGATTGCCCGGGACCAGGGCCTGGGAGACCATGGTCGGAAAAATACTCAACCTGAGGATATTTCCCGATGAAAACCAGCGCATGAACCTCAGCCTGGCGGATATCCAGGGGGATCTGCTGCTGGTGCCGCAGTTCACCCTGTATGCAGACTGCCGCAAAGGGCGAAGGCCCGGGTTTTCCGATTCCATGCCCGGGGACAAAGCCCAGGAGCTTTTCGGATCTTTTGTAAGCCGGGTGGAGCAGTCATGGGACAGGGTCTATGCAGGTTTTTTCGGGGCGGACATGGACGTGGAGCTTTGCAACTGGGGACCGGTGACCATTATGCTGGACAGCCGGGATTTTGAATAGATAATTTTCGGGACTGATGAAAAAAGTAAAGCTTCTAATTGCCGAGGACTCCAGCATCAACCGGAAGTTTCTCATACGTCTACTGGGTGATGAATTCGAAATAGAGGAGAGCTGCGACGGGGAGGAGGCGGTGGATAAATTTGCCGCTTTTGCCCCGGACATAGTACTGCTGGACATTCATATGCCGGTTATGGACGGTCTGGAAGTGATCCGGCATATCCGCAATACCTCAGTGGACAGGGATGTCTTTATCCTGGTGCTCACCGGAGAGGAGTCCACCGAGGTCAAGGTGGAGGCCCTGAACCAGGGGGCCAACGATTTTGTACTCAAACCCTTTGTCCGGGAGGAGCTTCAGGCCAGGGTCAGGGTGGCCAAGCGGCAGGTTCTTATTCTGGAAGAGCTGCGCAAGGCCTATGCCGTCATTTCCACAGAAATGGACATGGTGGCCGATCTTCAGGCCAGACTGCTTCCCCGGGACGGATTTGAGTTTCCCGGTATTGACCTGGACTGGATGTATCTGCCATCAGGGAGGGCCAGCGGGGATTATTACGATTTTTTTCCTGTAGGTCCGGACACTCTGCGATTCGTTGTGGCTGACGTTTCCGGGCACGGGGCCAGGGCCGCTTTCATCATGAATACTGTACGGGCTATTTTCCGCATGTCCTGGCGTAACTATTTTCCCCTGGAGCAGGTGGTGGGTTTCGTAAACACCGATCTGTGTCAGATAGTGGGGGGCGAGGCTGATTTTGTCACCCTGCTGGCCTGCGACCTGAACCTTGGGGCGAGTTCCCTTTCTTATATCAATGCCGGGCACTGCCCTGGGTTCTTTCTGGCCGACCAGGAAATAATGCACGAGGCCCAGCCCAATTGCAGGCCCCTGGGAATTTTTCCCCTGGACATATCCGCAGGGGAGATCACCTTTAAAGAAAGCCTTAAAGCCTTTTTGTATACTGACGGTTTTTACGAGTGGGAATTGACCCCCGGGGAGATCCTTGGTCTGGACAGGTTTCGAAGCGAGGTGCAGCAGATGATCCTCCAGGATTGTTTCGGTCTCGAGGCGCTCAAGGAAAGGCTTAAGCGTATAGGCAATGACCGTGTCTGGTTCAGGGATGATCTCACCGCCCTGTGGGTCAGGACAAATCTTTAAGGGGCTGGAGGTCTGGATGCTGCAGCTGATCCTCAAAGATACAGTGACACCTTGTCGGGCCAGGATGATTGCCCGGGGGGTAAAGGCTTTTCTGGACACCTTTGTAACTTCTGATGTACTGTTCGATATTGAGCTGGTGCTGACGGAGTCCTGCAACAATGCGGCTCTGCATGCGTATCAGGGGTTGCCGGGAGAACTGGAAATAAAGCTGGATATAGTTGAGAATGAACAGGTGGGTTTGCAGGTCCGGGACTGGGGCCGGGAGTTTCAGTGTCCCTGGACTCTTCCGGATAACAACCAGGAATCCGGACGGGGCATCTACATAATGCGCCAGGTGATGCATACCTTTGATTATTCCCGGGTAGAGGACAGCAATGTTTTTTCATTCACCAAAAAAGTCGAGCCTGAGCAATGGAAAGAGTGCATATAGAGGACAAGGGCAACATGCTCATAGTGGACATCTCCCGGGAGATGACCATGGAGATCGTGGATGACCTCAAGAAAGAATTCGAAGACCTTTTCAGCCGTCCCTGGCAGGTGATGGCCCTGGACCTGTCCGGGGTGGCCTTTATGGACAGTGCCGGAATAGGCTTTGTCACCGCCCTGAACAACCGCAGTCTGCAGGAAGGCCGAAAATTCTGCCTGCTGAACCCCTCGGAACAGGTCATCAAGACCCTGAAGCTGGTCAATCTCTGGGACCTGTTTGCAACCTATCCCTCCCTTGAAGAAATTTCCCGCAGCTTGAACCTGGAGCAGAGTTAGCCCCTCAGCCCTGCCTTTCATCTTTCCTTTTCACCCCTTATCAAAGAAGCGAAATTTTTTGCACACTTCGCGTCAAGCGCGAAATGTGAAGATGATTATAAGAAACAAGTATCTGTTCCCCACTCTTGTCTTTTCGGTACTGATCCCGATACCGAGCCGACAAAAGCATTATCAAGGTGAACAGTCACCTGTTTTTTGTTTTGATTTAAGTCTCAGCCATACATCTGCAAGATTTTTTGCCTGGTTCTCCTGATTGTGGAACAGGAATTGATATATTCCCTGCCAAGGAGAACAACCATGCAAAATTTTCCCCTTATGGACATATCGCAATCTTCCGGTGACTTGTTGCCGGGCATGAACTCCTCCAGGTTTGGCGGAGGTGAGTTCAACGATGGTTTCCGGGACGTTTTCCAGGACGCTTTGCAGTCCCCCCAGAACAACAAGAGTCCTTTGCCTTCCGATTATAATCCACTCCCTGATGCAGGTGAAGGCCGCCATGAACAGGAGCTCAGCCGGGAAGAATTTGCCGGTGTGAAGGATTTTCTCAGGCAGCAGGGTGTAAGTGAGCAGGAAATAAAAAATCTTGAAGAGAGTTTTAATGAATCCGGTCTGACCTGGAGTGAGCTTGGGGATGAACTGGGTCTGGACCAGGAAATGACAGAGATGCTCATGCAGGCTGTAAAAAATGCCTCCCGTGAAGGTGATTCCCGGAAGTACGAATCGGCAGGGCTACGCCTGGATCAAAAAATATCTGAAGAGGACATGGACGCCGTAAAAACCATGCTTCGGGAGCAGGGGATAAGCGAGCAGAAAATTCAGAAACTCAAAGATAGCTTTCAAGAGTCTGGTCTGACCTGGAGTGAGCTTGGGGACGAACTGGGCCTGGACCGGGAAATGACAGAGATGCTCATGCAGTCTGTAAAGCAGGAAGGCTGGGGCAGCGAAGATCTCATGTCCGGGGAAATGGATGACATGTGGGATGAAAAGATCACCCCGGAAGAACTCGATGCCATAAAAGAGATGCTTCTGGAGCAGGGCATAGACAGCAGTGAGTTGCAAAAACTCCAGGAAAAGGTGGATAATTCCGAGCTTAGCTGGCGCGAGCTGGTGTCCAGGCTGGACATGGCGGACAGTCATCCGCCCATGGAGCTAAGCTCGGGCCAGAGACAGGATTTAGTCAGCTTTTTGTCCGAGCTTGGTTTTAATGCCCAGGAGAGAAAGGACCTGATCCGGGATGTGGAACAGGGCCGGCTGGACCGGGTGGCGGAACAGCTTGCCTCAAGACTAGACAAAATGGAAGACGGCCAGCGGGTATCTTTAAGCCGCAGCCAGCTTGAATCACTGCTGCAGGGATTCAGGGCGCAAAGCAGGGACAGAAGCGAGTATAGTGCATTCGCAGACAAGGAGCTGGGCAGGTCTGATCTTAAGAACCTGTTGGGCATGATTCGCCAGGACTCCCGGGAAAGCCGGGCCGATGGCCTGCTTCAGGGCCTTAAAAACGCAGCAGGCGATTCAGGCAGCAGGCTTTCGCGGGAGGAAAATTCTCTTCTGCGCATGATCGAGGCTGCCAAGGAAGAGGGTAAGGGCCGGAGCGCAGAGCGTGGCAATGCTTCCGCAAATCCTGAGGCAGAAAAGAAGCTCAAGGATACCCGGGAAAAGTCTGAAAGATCTCAAAGCATGCATTCCGGCCGTGAAAATTCGGAAAGGTCCGAGGGTTCCAAATCCAGCCGGGAAAACCAGGACAGCCGCAATGAAAGATCCGGCTACTCAGCTGTGAAGGATTCCCAGGAGCTGAGAGACCAGGCCTTGAGCGGGGAGGCATCCAGAGACGGCGGCAGGGATTCAGGCAGCAATAATCAGGATCCCTGGGAGAAATTTTTGAGCCGGGTACGTTCTGATACATCACAGGAAGTAAGAACCGCAGCAGCCGCAGCCGGGGCAAGGGAGGCGAGTGAGGCTGCCAGGCAGGGCGGACAGGCCGCACAGCGTGAGCAGATTTCCCAGCAGGTGATGGAGCAGGTGCGCAGCGGAACTTTCAAGGATATGGGCCAGGGCAAAAGCAAAATGACCCTGCAGCTCAATCCTCCCAACCTGGGCATGCTCTCTGTTGTGCTCAAAATGCAGGGCAGCGAGGTCCGGGCCATGGTCAGCACTTCCAATCACGAGGTGGCCCAGGTCATAAACGATAATCTGCCCCAGCTGCGCAGCAGCCTGGAGCAGCAGGGGCTACGCGTGGGCAAGATAGATGTGCATACCCAGCAGCCGGATAATCAGCCGGGTTCATGGCAGGGCCGCGAGGAGCACAACAAGGCCAGGGACCGTATGAAAAAGGCCATGGAAAAGGCCAGGCTCAGGGAAATGGAGCAGGAGGGCAAGGGGCTTTTCAAGCCCCAGAAGCAGGAAACTGTTTTCGGCAAGAACATGTCCAGCACAGGACTAAGCATTTTTGCCTGAGGGACCTGGCGGGCGTGAAGCGGCCAGGGTCTGCAATTCCGGTGTTTGCGGTTCCCGGAAGATGCCGGATTTAACAATACAAAATTTTTAAATACCTGGAGGAAAAAATGGATATAGGCGCAGCAAGCAATCTCCTGGGCGGATACGAACGGGACTTTGCAAACAACGATATCCCCAGAGACGAGGATCCGGCGGAACTGGGCAAGATGGATTTTCTAAAGCTCCTGATCACCCAGCTGGAAAACCAGGACCCCCTGGACCCCATGGATGACAAGGAGTTCGTGGCCCAGCTGGCTCAGTTTTCCAGCCTGGAGCAGTTGACCAACATCTCCGAGGGCATGGAATCCATGAACGAGAACCAGGCCCGCCAGGAGATGCTGGGGGCGGTGGGCTTTATCGGCAAGGAGATCCGCGCTGACGGAGACGGGATTTCCAAGGACGGGTCAGGAGCTTCCAAGATATTCTACAACCTGGAGGACACTGCCCAGAACCTTTATTTTAATATTTATGACGAAAACGGGAATATGGTGCGCACGGTGGAGAAGTCAGCCCGCCAGTCCGGTGATTACGAGTTTGAATGGGACGGGCTGAACTTTGACGGTGCCGAAGCTCCCGACGGAAATTACAGCGTAAGCATAAGCGCTGAAGGACCCAATGGGGAGCCGGTTATGGTCAATACCGAGATGACCGGGCGTGTATCCGGGGTCCAGGACAAGGACGGCCAGCCCCACCTGCGCCTCAGCGACGGCCGCATGCTTCGCTTTGCTGATGTGAGCGAGGTGGTGGGAGACGGAAGCAGCAACAGCAACAATAACAATACAGAAGATAAATAACAGGAGGCGGTTATGGGTTTATCATCTTCCATGTATACCGGAGTAAGCGGTCTCAAGGGCCACGGGGAAAAAATGGGTACCATCGGCAACAACATTTCCAATGTGAGCACGGTGGGCTTCAAGGGCTCGCGAATGCATTTCGAGGACTTCATGAGCCAGGATATAAATACCGGGGCCGGCGTGGGCCAGGTGGGCCGCGGCGTTGGTGTGGGAGCGGTCATGAACGACTTTTCCCAGGGTTCCCTGGAAAGCACCAATGAAGCCACCGACGTGGCCATAGGAGGTGATGGTTTTTTTCAGGTCAGCGCCAGAGGTACAGATGAGAATCTGTATACCAGGGCCGGAAACTTCAGATTCGATGAGGAAGGGTACCTCGTGGATCCTAACAACAATGTTGTCCAGGGCTGGGAGGTGCGAGAGGATCCTCCAGGAGTAGCAGATGATGATGAAATAATTCAGACTGAGACTGGGGTCGAAATCCAGGGTGCTCCAGGAGATATCCGCCTTGATGACTTTCAGTCTCCACCAGAGCAGACCAGAAAGGTTGACAAGATGGTGAACCTGGACTCACGCAGTGAAGCAAGATCGTCGAATGCATCAACACCACTGACGGGAGACGATGAATTAGGTACCGAAGCCAATTTGCAAATCAATAACGATTATCTCACAGCTGTCCTAAGCGAAGATGACCCGGCTGATCCATGGTTGTTGGAGGATGAGGACGGTACAGTGATAAGAATTGGTTTGGATGATGGAGATATAAGTTTTGATCCGGATGATCCTAATAACCCGCCTGATGGAGATCCATATGAATTGCGCTGGAATGAGGATCTGGAAGATTTTGCTTTGTATGATGGTGGATGGCGTGAACCAATAGGAATCGATCCTCCTGATATAAATGGAGGCGACGATCTTGATATAGATTTCGATGAGGCAGCAGTAAACCTGCAGCGTGGAGGAAATTTTGATGCAGAATTAGTAATTGATGGAGCTGATAATATTGATATAAACTTTGATTTTGATAGCGCTGATCATCTTGTCAGGCAGCTAAATGGAGAAGACTACATAAATGCAGATTACGATTCAGAAAATAATACTTTGAATATAAGCGTAGAAAATGAAGATGATGATGGAAATAATATTGACGAGTTATCTTTTGAATTTCAGAATTTAAGTTCAAAGACTGCGTCAGAGCTAGGAGTTACATCTTACAAGGAGGGACAACCTTTTTCAGCTATGTGGCACAACTGGGATGCTACTAATGATGATGATCCCATTAGTGACAACAGGTATGCATACCAGAGTACAATGAAAGTGTATGATGAGAACGGTACATCTTATGAGTTGACCAATTACTTTGACCCTGTAGAAATTGATGATCCCTCTGGAAACAAGCACTGGGAGTTCATGACTACGGTTAATCCCGAACATGATAACAGGGAGGGAATGGAAGACTCAGAAAAACGAGGTGTACTTATGACCGGAGCCTTAACTTTTAATCCAGGTGGGGAGTTAATAGATCAGAGTGCCTACACACTGGGAACAGAGGTCTATGATGATGACACTGGTGAACCGATTGCAGGAGGAGATTTTGCAAGCGATCTTTCAAACTGGAGCCTTTCAGATTTTTCAGATAACGGTTATCCTGTATTTACTCCCAATTTTCTGGGGATTGAAGGACAGAACTTTACTGGGGCAGAGGGTGCTCAGAATATAGAAATGAATTTTGGTTTACGCAATCAGACCGGCAACTGGGAGGCAGGAAGCGCTGAAAGTCCTGCAGAGTTGACTGAGTTTGGCAATACAGATTTCAATTTCGACAATATCGCAGAATTTGAAGAAACCAGGCGTGAAGCACAGGCTTCTACTCAGTACAGCTCCTCCTCTACCACCTTAATGCAGAACCAGGACGGTTACACCACAGGTTTTCTGCAAAATATCGAAATTGACCGTAATGGAGTGCTTACAGGCAGGTATGACAACGGACAGGTTATGGATCTTTATGCCCTGACCCTGGCTGACTTTCACAACGAACAGGGTCTGCGCAAGGAAGGGGGGAACCTGTTTTCCGAGACCAGAAGTTCCGGTCCGGCCATGACCGGACTGGCCGGGACCAGGGGGCTGGGAGAGATTTCCTCCAACTCCCTGGAAATGTCCAATGTGGATCTGGCCACGGAGTTTGTAAAGCTCATCCAGACGGAGAAGGGCTTTCAGGCCAACTCCAAGACCATCCAGACTACGGACACCATGCTGGGTATCATCATGCAGATGAAGAGATAGGATTGATTGAATTGAGAGATTGAGGAATTCAGGAATTGAAGAATTAAAGAATTGAGGAATGCAGGAATGCAGGAATAGAATTCGGGGACTCAGGTGGATTATTGAATAAGGATTATTGGAAGAGGCTTCTGAATTGAGGCTGAAAGGCCGGGGGGCCTGGAAAAAAGTACAAAAATGAAAGAGGCGTGGTCCGTGGGGGATTGCGCCTCTTTTTCGAGGTGCGGTATGTATTCAGCTTCCTGAGGGAGTGATTGTATACGTGCATGATTGACACTTTGTTACCTGGCTGGTAACCTTTTTTATGCCGTTGACAAAGTTTCGCAATAAGAATCTGAAAGTGCTGTTCAACACTGGATATAGCTCAAAAATCAATCCTGAGTAACCATTCAGGTGGTCCTCGGTGGTGATTACTGGCCGGTATCGGCCCCCTCTGAACGGTTACAATACTGATCATCACTCTACGCTTCTGCTAATTTTTGATTTTTTGAATGCTATAGGATGCGCCTGCAAAAAGTCAGGCAATTAAGAATTCAGCAACCAACAATCTGCATAACTCTTTGTTTTTACTGACCTCTGATCTCTGACTTCTGCGACTGCAAAAATGACTTTTTGCAGTCGCATTTAAATAAAGGGGGCAAAAATGATTCCAACTGATCGTCGACCGACGCATCCAGGCATTATTCTGCGTGATATGTATGTAAGGCCTCGTAATATAAAGATGAAAGATCTTGTAGAAGCAACCGGTATTTCGCGGAAACATCTCAGCAGAATTGTGAATGGGCATGCAAAGATCACCCCCTGGATAGCGATAAAACTTGCTGCGGCTTTGGAAACTACTCCTGAGCTGTGTTTGAATGCTCAGCGTAATCTTGATCTTTTCGAAGCCCACCGCGATCTGGTTGACTGGAAGCCCGTGCGGACTTTTGAGCCTGAAGATGTGCAGCATGTATAAAGCAAACTTGTCCATATTTAGACTCTGTAAAAGAGCAGTGCTGCACTGGCATCAGTGTGAAGCTTCAGCTCAGGCCTGCTCCCCCAGCTGGCGATGCACCGATTCCACTTTCTCTGTCAGTCGGTTGCTGCCGCCACTGCGATAGTCAACCTTGAGGGTCAAATAGATGCGGCCGCAGTCCTGCTGCAGATCCTGGAAGCATTTATCCACCACATCCATAACCTCCGGCCATTCCCCTTCCAGGCAGGTGCCCATGGAATGCAGGGTGTAGTCCAGGCCGCTGTTCTTGATTATCCTTACCATGCGGGTGACATAAGGACTAAGACTTTCTCCCTTGTCCACTGGAAAAAGGGACAGTTCCGCCAGTACACTCATAAGACCTCCTTGAAGTACCTGTAAAAATGGTTTTCAGCGGTTTAAAAACCAGGGCATGCTGGTTATTGTTTTCCAATAGCGCTTTCCTTAACAAGAGCTGAACTGTTGATTAAATTTTTTTGTAACCATTCAGGGGGCAGATGGCGGCCAGGGGGACAGTCCCCTGGCCTAATGCCATGAGTCACCACCGAGGACCCCCTGAGTGGTTACATTATTTTTCTGGTGCCGGCCAGGCTGGCAATGTATTTACCACGATTGAACCGATTGTTGTACCTGAAGATGGTATCCACCAGGCCCATGTGCAGTGTACCAAAGGCTTCCACGTACCTTTTGCTGAGCCATCGGTAGTATTTTTCCATGCTTTTCATGCATTGAGGGAAACATATCCTGATCAATTCATCTATGTATCGGTCTGCCTGACCGTCAAAATAGTTTTCCATCTGCGGGGGCGGTCCATTGAGGATGGGCTGGTACTGCTGAACAAATACATATGCCCCGGGCAGGGAACGTAAAAATTTGAACCGTTCCAGGTCCTGGGCAAGGGTGGTATTGTAGCCGTACATGCAGATGAATTCCACGTTGTTTTTGCTGTTGAAAGCAAGCAGTTCGTACTTCCTGCGCAGGGCCTGGAGGTTGGAATCGTCATTTAAGCTGAAGTGATAAACGCTTCTTTTAAAATTGACGTTGCAGGCCTGTATTCTTCGAAGCAACCCGGCCCGGGACTCGTCCACCAGGCTCAGGTCCAGGGTCTGGTTGAAGTTGACGGCGATTTTCCTGGCGGCCAGTTCCTGAAGCAGTTTTTCGCATTCAGGATGGGCCAGGATGTTGTCATCCAGAAGAATCAGTTTTTTCCGTCCCTGGACCAGGGACTTGACATCGCTTACCTGGCGCGGTCTGCCTTCCTTGACCGGGACAATGCAGAACGGACACTTGAAGGGGCAGCCCCGGGTCAAAAAACCCAGGGCCCGCTCCTGAAGCTCAGGGTAGAGGTCAAAATCGGGATCCTTTGCCTCTATGTCTGCGGGCAGCCTCATGTGCAGGTCCACTCCTGAACCGCCCCCACAAAACTTCTGTCCGTAAAACGACTGCATTTTAAAAAAGCGTCTTCTGGAAGAATCCAGATTGAATACACAGCTGGCAAATACCGCTTCAGCATCAGGCACGCAGGCCTCTTTTCTGGCCAGCTGCACCGGGTATCCTTTTTCCCTGTAATGCCTGGCAAGCTTCATCAGGGCCAGGTTGGGCAGCCTTCCGTCCACGTCCACCATAAGCATGGTCCCCGGAGACAAAGGAGATGAAGGGGCTGAGGGCGTTGTCCTGGGCGGATAGTGCTGGTGATAGTCCTTGAATTGAGGCAGAGTGCCCCAGGAAAAATTTTTGTAGAAATTTTGGTAAGCCAGGGGCGAGAGAGCCACGATAAACTGCATGGCCGGGAATACCTGTTCCAGGAGCTTGATCCAGTCCGGGAAATAATCTTGCGGGCAGTACTTTTCCGGGCTGTCCAGGATCATAACCCCGGGAAAGTGCAGGGGGTTGGGCTGGCTGGGCAGGGCGTCATGCAGGTGCCTGGCGGCGTCCATTACCGGCAGCAGCGGCAGCTTGAGGTGTGCCGGGACCTGTTCCCACAAGGCAGCAATGTCTGCATCCTTTTGCATCCATGCACTGGTCTGCAGGCCGAAACAGGCCGCAAAAAATCTCTGCAGGTCCCCCAGGATACTGGCCGGCATGTAGCGGCGGCACCTGACCGCCCGGTAATGCAGGCTGGCCAGAAAGGAAGGTGCATGGGTCAGTCCGGCCCGGCTGTCAAAAAGGGAATGAATGCGTTTGAGCTGGAAAAAGGGGTCATGGAAATCAAAGTCGTGGTCAGCATTAGACAGGTTTATGCCGCTGCCATAGGCAAAAACAGTATGCCTGGAAGGAGGACACCATTTTGAAAGTTTCAAATAAGGGTACTTATCCGGCAAAAGCCGGGCCTTTTCCCGGCCAAGACGTCTGGGCGCACCTTTTTTTGTTATGGCCACAGCGCTTTTTACCGGGCCGGATGCAAATACAGTCCTGTTTTGAGGGATGTGGCTGCGCCAGCAAAGCTCAAGGTGCAGATTTTTTTTCCTGGTTTCCACCAGACTTTTCAGGTCAAAGTCCAGCCGGTTCAGAAAAGCAGTACACCCACTGCAGCTAAGGGCCACAAGCCTTAGCAGTTCCTCTTGCAGGGGAGCATGGCTTTTTTCTATGACGTTCCACCGCCCCGGGGTTTCATGGCTGCCGGAAAGGGAAAAAACGCCCTGTTCATTCAAAGCGGCATTGTCGTATTGTAGTTCCAGAATATACATGACAAAGGGATGCTGGCGGATCAACCGGGTTGCCCCCGGTGTATTCAGTATTTTTACTGGCTGATCAAAGCCCGGGATTATAAATAAGAGGTGCAGGGTTGGCAATGTGTTTTGCACATGCTGGGCATACACAGGCAAAGTATGACCAGCGGGCAGGCTGAATCCGGTTGTTCTTCTTGACTTTAATCCGCCCGGCTGGAAATATCCAGGACTGTGTCTTCTGGTAAATGCTAACTATTCTGGATGCTGCTTATTTGTATCGGGAAAAATGCCCCCAGAGGCCGAAACGGCTGCCCCCTGAACCTTATCGCAGCTCAACCTCCAAAGAGATGACAAGAGAGAAAAATGAATACCGGATCCTCCAGCCAGAATAAATGGCTGATCCATTCCCAGCGCCTGGCAGCAGTGCTTGTGCTGGCAGGTATCCTGCTAAACGTAGGCTTACTTTCCTTTATGCAGATAAAGCCGGAAATTGTTGTACATACTTCAATGGTGATAGAAGGGCTTTTTGTTTTTCTGGTGGGTGGTATCCTGATATTTATTTTCTGCTGCCGTCATACGTGGATGCAGGGGCTGGAAAACAGGTTCCTGGTCCTTTTTATCCTGGGTGTGGGCATGCTGTTTCTGTATGCGGCAACAGACTTTGCAAGCAATTTCGTGCTGACCGCTTCTGGTGATTTTGTGCATGTGTCTGTAGAGATAGCCAGGCTGGCAGCCATTTCCCTGTTGGTCATATCTGCAGGTCTGTGGATCAGGGATCTCATGAGGACACGTCAAATGCTTCTTAGAAATGAGAAAAGACTTGAGGATAGCGAGCAGCGTTTTCGAGACGTTGCCGAGGCCGCCGGGGAATACATCTGGGAGATAGACCCTGGAGGCACTTACAGTTTTTTGACTCCCAGGGTGGAAGATGTTCTTGGTCGCAGGGTGGATGAAGTGCTTGGCCGCTCTCCTTTTGATTTCATGCCGCATGAAGAGGCCCGAAGAGTTGAAAAAATGCTGGCTGGCTGGGCTGAGAAAGGCGAATCCTGGCAGGGGTTGGAGCATCAATCAGTACGCCCGGACGGCAGGATAATCTGGCAGCGGGTGAGCGGGATGCCTGTCAAGGATTCAGAAGGTGAGCTGAAAGGATTCAGGGGCACCGGGCTGGATATTACTGCAGAAAAGGAAGCCAGGCAAGCCACGCAGGAATTGACAGAAAGGCTGCGCCTGGCCACTGAAGCAGCTGAACTGGGCATATGGGACCTGAGAATTTCCGATGGGTACTTAGAATGGGATGAGGGCATGTTTCGCATTTACGGGGTCAGCCGGGATGATTTCACAAATTCTGTTAAAGACTGGACCGATGCCCTGTTGCCTGAATACCGGGAACAGGCGGAGCAGGATTTTAAGGCAGGGATTGCCGGCCAGGGAGCTTACCGCTCAGAATTCAAGATCCGTAGAAAAGACGGTGAGATAAGGCACATACGGGCTATGGCCCAGTCCATTCATGATGAGACAGGCAATCCGGTGCGGGTGGTGGGCATTAATGAGGACATTACAGAGCAGAAGATGGCGGAACAGGAGCTGCGCCAGGAAAGAGACTACTCTTCCCGAATTATCCAGATGTCGCCTGCGATAATATGCGGCATATCCTCTGATGGGACCTGCAACTATGTCAATCCGGCCGGGGAAAAAGTTACGGGCTACTCAGCACAGGAGCTGGTGGGTAAAGACTGGTGGTCTACCCTGTACCCGGGAAGCTCCTATGAACAGGTCAGGCAGTTATTCCAGGACATGCAGAATGGACCGGTTCAGAACCATGAGATGACCCTGACCCGTAAGGACGGACATGAGCGCATAGTCGAATGGAACTCTTTGAACCGGTTGGACCAGGAAGAAAATCTACTGGAGGTGGTGGGTTTCGGCCACGATATCACTGACAGGAGGATTGCGGAAGAAGAGCTTTTCAAGAGGCAGGATGAACTTGAGAAGACCACCCGGGAGCTGGAAGGTTTTTTTGATGTCACCCTGGGCCTGCTGATGATAGCGGATTTCCAGGGACGTATCCTGAAGCTGAACCGGGCCTGGGAAGATATCCTGGGGTACCCTTTAAACGAGATCGCCCGGAGCAATCTGCTTGATTTTGTGCATCCACGGGACCAGGAAAAAACCCGTGAAGCCATGAGCAGTCTGAGCCGGGGGGAGCATGTAAGGGACGTGGTCAACCGCTACCAGCACAAAAACGGCGGCTACATCTGGGTCAGATGGCAGGCCAGTTCCCGGGAAGGTCTCATTTATGCCTCGGCCAACGACATAACCGAGTCCATAATGCTTCAGGAGAGGCTTGCCCAGGAGAAAGATTTCCTGCAGCAGATAATTGACAGCTCTCCCAATCCTATCTTTGCCAAGGACTGGCATGGCCGGCATACCCTGGCCAACACCAGGGTTGCAGAACTTTTCGGAACCACCAAGGAAGCTATGCTGGGCAAGACAGACTACGATATGACCGCTACTCAGGAAGAAATACAGGCCTTTCTCCAGGATGACCGGGAGGTTATGCAAAGCGGAAAACAAAAACATATCCCCCAGGAACCTTTGACTGACAGCCAGGGGCAGGTGCGCTGGTTTCAAACCACCAAGGTTCCGCTGATGCTGTCCCATGACCCGAAAAAACGCCAGGTAATGGGCATAGCCACAGATATTACCCATCGCATAGAAAGCGAACATCAGGTTCAGCTTGCCAGAGAGGAAGCCGAGGCCGCCAACCGGGCCAAGAGCGATTTCCTGGCCAACATGAGCCACGAAATCCGCACCCCCATGAATGCGGTAATAGGTTTAAGCCAGTTGCTGCTGCAGACCTCCCTTGATGACCGGCAACGGGATTACCTGAATAAAATCAGCAACTCCTCGCGCATGCTGCTGGGCATCATCAACGATATCCTGGATTATTCCAAGATTGAGGCAGGAAAGCTGGAACTGGACATGCACACCTTCAGGATGGATGAACTGCTGGATCAGATGAAGACCCTGTTCGGCTCCACTGCAGAGGACAAAGGCCTGGAAATCATATTCAACATCTCCACGGATGTTCCCAGAATACTCAAAGGTGATTCCCTGCGCCTGGGACAGGTGTTTACCAACCTGCTGGGAAATGCTGTGAAGTTTACGGAAAAAGGTCACGTGGAACTGGCGGTTCATAAGTCAGAGGTCAGAAGTCAGGAGTCAGAGGTCAGAGATCAGGGGACAGAAGTCAGAAGTCAGGATCTGGGACAGGGGACAGGGGACAGAGGTCAGGGGTTAGAGGCAGCAGACCGGGACTCTGAATCGAAAATAGTCCGGTTGCTTTTTGAAATAAAAGACACCGGTATCGGCATGGATGATGAGCAGGTCCAGAGGCTTTTCCAGCCATTCTCCCAGGCAGACACCTCCACTACCCGCAAGTACGGGGGCACAGGGCTGGGCCTGGTCATCAGCCACAAGCTTGTGCAGCGCATGGGCGGCACACTCCAGGTTGATTCCACACCCGGGCAGGGCAGCAGGTTTTATTTTGAGATTGATCTGCCAATGGCCCCGGAATCCGAAACAACTCAAGAGTGTATCGGGTTTGACAGCCACAGGGTACTGGTGGTGGACGACCATGAAGCAGCCAGGCAGGTTCTTCGAAATATTCTGGAAAGCTGCATGTTTCAGGTGAAAGAGGCCCATGACGGCCGGTCGGCTGTCGACGCGGTAGTGGCTGCGGACAGGGCGGGCGAGCCTTATGAATTTGTTTTCATGGACTGGAAAATGCCCGGCGAACTTGACGGGCTGCAGGCTGCCAGGGAGATTGACAGGCTGTATGCCGAGGGATTTTTAAAAGGCAACAGGCCCCCTTTTGTGGTGGTCAGTGCTTACCAGCGCAGTGAACTGCCGGAAGACAGTGTTGAATGCTTCAATTGTTTTCTGAGTAAACCTGTTACCGCCTCCTCAATATTCAACGCCATTGCAGAGGCCACCGGCAAAGCGCCTTCTTATACCCGCGATGACGAGCAGTTTACAATACCCTCTTTTCAGGGATATTCCATCCTGCTGGCTGAAGACAATGCCTTGAACCAGGAGGTGGCCTGGCAGATGCTGGAAAAGACCGGGGCCGCCCTGAGCCTGGCCGCAAACGGTGCCGAGGCGGTGGAAATGGTTGAGGCCGGCAGCTTTGACCTGGTGCTCATGGATCTGCAGATGCCGGTCATGGACGGTTTTGAGGCCACCAGGAAAATACTGGAGCGTTTCCCGGATCTGCCGGTTATAGCCCTGTCCGCCGCTGTAATGGAGGAGGACAGAAATAAATCCAGGCAGGCCGGAATGCGGGACCACCTGTCCAAGCCCATAGAGAGCACCAGTCTTTACCGGACCCTGGCCAGATGGCTGCAAGCCGGAGATTCAGTCAAAGTCCAGAAAATGGAGCCTGAGCAGGACTCATCCCTTCTGCCCCGGTCTCTGGAAGGTTTCGACCTGGCCCAGGGGCTCAGATCTGCCGACAGGGACTCCGGTTTTTACCACAGGATGCTGCTGCGTTTCCGGGAACAGTTGAGCGGTGAGTTTGCCCGCATTGATGAAGAGCTGGACAAGGGAAAAAGCGGAGACGGCCCAAGGCTTGTGCATACCCTCAAGGGCCTGGCCGGAACAGTCGGGGCCGTGCGCCTGGCTGAAGCTGCCAGCTTCATAGATCTGGCCTTTAAGGAGAACAGGGAAATAACTCTGGAACTGCGCCGGGAACTGGACCATGCTATGCATCAGGCCCGGACAGAGCTGGACGGCCTGGAAAAAGCTCCAGGTCAGTCCCGGGAAGTAGACCAGGAAGAGGGTGTGGCTGCCATGTCCAGCATGCTGCAGCTGCTTAAAAACAGCGAGATGGTCCAGGACGAGCTTATCGAGGCCGTTACAGGTTTTTTGCGCAGCCGGGCAGGGGTAGAAGAGGTTGACGAGCTGGCCGGGCTGGTGGAAAACTTTGAACACGATGCTGCCGTCGTAAAACTGCTGGAACTGGCTTCAAGATCAGGAGTAAGTGTAGAATGAGTTCCGACGAAACAAAGGAAAAAAGATCAGTACTTATAGTGGATGACCAGCCGGACAATATCCATGCCCTGGGAAAGCTCATCAAAGATGAATACAGGATAATGGCGGCCACCAGCGGAGCCAGGGCCCTGGAAATAGCAGAAAGCGACAACCCCCCGGATCTGATCCTGCTGGACGTAATGATGCCGGAAATGGACGGGTACGAAGTATGCCGCAGGCTGAAACGAAACGAGAAGACCAACTCCATTCCGGTAATTTTTGTGACCGCCATGGATTCTGCCGAAGACGAAGAGACGGGCTTCAACCTGGGTGCGGTGGACTACATCTCCAAGCCTTTCAAGCCCACCATAGTCCGGGCCAGGATCAAAAA
Source organism: Desulfonatronospira thiodismutans ASO3-1 (assembly GCF_000174435.1). Lineage (NCBI taxonomy): Bacteria > Pseudomonadati > Thermodesulfobacteriota > Desulfovibrionia > Desulfovibrionales > Desulfonatronovibrionaceae > Desulfonatronospira > Desulfonatronospira thiodismutans. Next base: position 155,924 of record NZ_ACJN02000003.1, on the reverse strand, counting down.
CCAGATGAACCTCAAGATCAAGACGGACATGCTGGAAAAGCTGTCCATGCAGGATGGCCTGACAGAAATCCCCAACCGGCGTTTCTTCGAGGAAAACCTGGCCAGGGAGTGGTCGCGATGCATGCGCAACGGCCTGCCTCTATCCCAGCTCATCATGGATATTGATAATTTCAAACCCTACAACGACAACTATGGCCATGGAGCAGGAGATGACTGCCTGAAAAAAGTAGCAAACGTGATCAAAAATACTCTGTCCCGCCCCACGGACCTGGCCGCCCGCTACGGGGGCGAAGAATTCGTGGTTCTTCTGCCCGAAACCCATGCTGCAGGAGCCGTTCACGTGGCCGAAGAGCTGCGGGCAGCAGTGCAGGGCTTGGGCATCACCCATGAGCACTCTCCCACGGCATCAGTAGTCACCATAAGTGTGGGAACGTCCACCCACAGTGCAGAAAGCCCCATGAAAAACAAAGAACAGTTGCTGCAGCTGGCGGACGAGGCCCTGTACCAGGCCAAAGAATCCGGCAGAAACCGGGTTCAGTCTTCGTATCTCGATTGGTGAGGAGGGCAGGGGACAGACAGGCACCCCGGCACTTATTTTATGGATGCTTAGCTTCGTGCTGCGCGCTTCGCGTTGTTCGTGTGACAAAAATGGACTTTTGCAGGCTTATCCTGCTATGCCCTGAGTGCGGCACAAAATTATCAGCGTCCGCGGGTGATAAGAAGTCACCCGGGACGCTGTCGGGGATCAGTAAAAATCGGCAAGAAGTTCATCGTCTTCCTGGACGTGGTAGCCAATGCCTCTGTAGGTTTCTTCATCAAGTCCGGCATCATCAATGGCTTCCTGCATTTCTTCCACTGCCTCACTTCTAAGGTCTTCGTAAAGAACGCCCTCGGCGTCATGCAACAAGTTGGTATACTCAGCCCTGATTTCCTTGAGTTCCTTGGAAGCCTGCACAAACGCCTGCAGGTCTTCATGCTCTATATCATCGGCTGAGAGTTCGGTTTCTTCGTCGATCTCGCTTTCAAAAACATCATCGTAGTTTGATGCATGTACAGCTCCAAGACTGAAGACAAAAAGTACAACGCTGAAAAGAGCGGTTGTAATAAATAATTGATTTTTTTTCATGATGCGACCTCCTTTAGTTTGAAAACTCAGTGCCGGTTCACAGCTTTGCAGGTACAGAAACATTGTGATTGTATGCGGCTTCAAACATAAAGCATGTAGTGTGCCAAAAAGAAAAAACTTTCTGCCTGCATTTAAAAGTCCTGCTGGTGGCGAATTTCTCCGGCGTACAGATTTTCCGGTTAAGCCTCCTCCGGGCTTGCAATAAAGTCTCATGTGTCAAAATAAAACAGGGTCGGAAGGCAGCTTGAAGCAGCATGCCAGGGAGGATGGATGTATCTGCAAAAAGTTTTTTGAGCGGGTTTTACAGGCGGCAATTATCTGATTCTGCTGACCCCTTAAACATCATTTCTGGCTGCATTTACGCCGGGAAGCGTGACAGAAGGATTTCCAGCAGGCGCATCTTCCAGGGGGAACTGCTGTTCATCCAGTGTACAAGAATAGTGCAGAATGCCGGCCGGTATGCAGGGGTGCGGCTATAGTGATCAAGATTTCACCAGAGATTTTCGGCAGAATTCTATAGTGCCCTGCGTGTCGGGCTGAGAGTCTTTCTTTCTCATAATTTTCATGCGCATGAACTCGTTGGCCAGACATAAAAGAATAAGGGCCGTTTGCTCCACAGGGTGCGCGTCAAACTCTTTTTTTGCATTGCCGGATTCCAGACAGTCCTGGATATAGGATGACACCATCTGCTGCTGTTTTTCCAGGATATCCCGGCAGGCATGTTGTTTCTGCATAAGCTTGCCTGGGCAGTTGGAAAGGATCAGCCTGGCATTCTGGGGATGCTCTTCAGCAATGTGAGAGTGCAGCCTGATGAGGTTGGCTATCTTGTCAAACTCTGTCTGGGTGTTTTTGGGCAGTTCGTCAATATGTTCGGCGTATTTTTGAAACACCTCTGCCAGGATGTATGTAAAAATTTCTTCTTTGCCCTTGAAATGGTAGTAAAGAAGGGGTTCAGTGACTCTGGTTTCCCTGGCGATCTGCAAGGTGGTGGTGTTGTCGAATCCCTGGGAGGCAAACAGTTGGGCGGCAACCTCCAGAATCTTTTTCTTCTTGTTTTTGGCCATTTTCTTTTCCTTTGAAAAATCAAAGCCCTCACACAAGGGTGAGGGCGTGGTTTGGTTTATCTGCCGGGCATCTTGATTTCACGTTTTTTCCACAGTTCCATGTCCTGCATTTTTTTGCGCCGCTCACGGGCCAGTGATTTGGCCACAAGGGACTGATTCTTCTTGTAGCCCCATTTGGCTTTGTATTCTTCAGGAGTCATGTCATGCTTGGCAAAATGCTTTTTTGTCAGCACCTTAAAAGACTTGCCGCACTCAAGACAGGTTATGCTTTTTTCTTTAATTGCCTTTTTGGGGTCCACAGAAGGTTCCTGGGAATCTTTTTCCTGTAATTCATCTGTTTTGGAAGCTTCCTGTATCCCAGCAGACAGGGATTTGATCATGGAATTTATCTCTTCTTCTGTCATGTTCCGCACTGCGGCCTGGGCTTTGACGATCTCCAGAGCCTGTTTGACGTGGTCTTCCATTTCTTCTCCTTGATTGTTTTTTAAAGGATTTAAAGGTTGTTACCCGATGCATTATACTTGTAAGATGCATGTACGTGGTATTTTTCCGGGACAGATATAGAGACGTTTGCCTTACTTCAGAATTAAAGTCAATAAGTCTATTCGTATCTGTCAGCGCTTTTAAGGAAAGCAGGGGACAGGCACTCCGGGACCCATTTGAGCATCATTTTGTGCTTAAAACATCTCATTTTTTGGGACAAGTGGGTCCCGGAAGAGCCAGTCCCCATGCCACATGCAAAGCGCTGACAGATACGTCTATTCACAGCATCAGCTCAATTCAAAGCACTGCCTGAATCCGACATTGCCTGCAGGCATGGCATTATACTGGTAAGGAATGATATCAGGTAGAAAAGATCATCCGAATATCCAGGCCAGAAATTCCATGCGGGCGAATATGCCGCCTACGATGAAGGCTGTGGCACTGGTGGCGATGAGCATGAAAAAAGCGGTTTTTATGCTGAACTCCCTGGCCAGGATAGCCACGATGGCTATGCATGGCACGTAGAAAAGCCCAACAGTAGCGCCCACAAAGAGCTGCAGTGTGGTCAGGTCCATCTCGATGAGGGGGAGGACGGCCAGTTCCCGGCGCATGATGCCCAGGATAAGAGGTACAGATGCCTCCTGGGGCAGCAGAAGCCAGTGTTCCACCAGGGGGCTCATGAAACGCCCTGCGGCAGCCATGATACCCGTTTCGTAGAGTACGGAGGCAATGCCTACGGCCACGACCATGGGCAGGGCCCCGTCTGTAACGTAGCGCTTGAACCTGATCCAGATCTTTTTGGCCAGTACGTCCCGGCGCGGGGGCAGAAGTTCGGGGATTTCCATGATGGTCAAAGGCCTTGGTCCCTTGAGGGCCTTGTCCATGATGAGCCCGGCCAGAATCAGGGCCAGAAAGGACAGGCCGAACACAGCCACCACCACGCTTACGGATCTCTCGGCCAGCATGGCGATGAAGGCCCCGGTCTGGGAGATGCAGGGAACAGCCATACAGATCATGGTGGCGATGATAAGTCGTTCTTTGCCTGTAGCCAGGGCCCGGGTGGCCAGGATGCCGGGAATGCCGCAGCCGTATCCCAGCAGCAGGGGAATTATGCTTGAGCCCTGCAGGCCGATCCTGTTGAGCAGTCCATCCAGGAGTACTCCCAGGCGGGGCAGGTAACCGCTGTCCTCCAGGGCGGCCATGACCCCGTAAAAGGACAGAACATAAGGCATGACCAGGGCGAAGGGCCATTCGATACCCTTGACCAGGAAGCCGTATTCGCCGACCATGATGTTTTGAATGGTGCCGGGAGGGACAAAGGCCTGGACCACGGCAACTATTTGCGGAATAACCAGGTCCCGGAAAAAAGGCAGCAGTATCAACTGGCGCAGCTGCATCCCGATGCCGATGATCAGGGCAAAGGCGATTGCCAGGATGATTATGGCCAGGGGCAGGCCCGGCCAGGGCTGCACCAGCTTTTCCCCCCAGCGCCGCCTCCTGGAACTGTTCTGGGAGGGCCGGCCGGTGGTAACTTCCCTGGAGAGCTTCTCGGCAATGCTCCAGTGTTTGTCCTGGCTCCAGTCCAGCCTGGGCTCAAAGGGACGGTCCAGGGAATTGCGGATTTCATTTTTTAATTCCTGAAAGCCTTGTTTCTCCACAGCCACCATGGGTACTATGGGTACACCCAGGCGGCGGGAAAGCCCTTCCCAGTCGATGTGTATATTTTTGTCCCGGGCCAGATCCACCCGGTTGAGGGCTACCACAGTGGGCAGGCCGAAGCTTAAAACCTGGAAAAGAAGGTAGAGGCTGCTTTCGAGGTTGTTGGCGTCCACCACGCAAATGACCGCGGAGGGGGCGGAGCCCAGATCTTCGGCGCACACGTCGCTTTCTTCGCGGCAGTGGGAGCAGGTGCTCTGGGTGCCGGGCTTGTGCTGTCCGCGGAGCATATCCACGGCCACCTGCTCGGCCTGGTTGGTGGCATTGAGGGTGTATGTGCCGGGTACATCCACCAGGACCACGTCCCGGTCGTTTATCCCGGCTTTGCCGGCGACAAACTCTACAGTGGTCCCGGCGTAATTGGCGCAGCTTACACTTAACCCGGTGAGATGGTTGAATATTACGCTCTTGCCCACATTGGGCGGGCCCATGAGCAGTACATGGGCCTTACTCATTCTCTGGGCAGAGGTCGAGCTGTTTGCGCAGCTTTATCTGCCTGGCAACGGAGCGTCCCAGGGCGGTATGCCTGCCTTCTATTTCAGCAACCAGAGGGCCTCCGAACCTTGCCCTGCAGCGCAGACAGACTTTTTTTCCGGGTCTGAATCCCAGAGGTTCCAGAAGGGCCTGATCAGGTATGGAATCGATTTCGCCTTCTTCATCCAGCTGCAGGCAATCCAGGGTTCTCAGGTTTTGGCATTCGGGGGGGCGATGCGGGCATTCCTGTGTGTCTTGTTTGCGGCCAAACCACATCTTAAACATTTCAGGCTCCTTTATTTTATTGGGAAATATTATTTTACTGTAAGTGTTCACCTTAATGATATGACCTCCAGTGGTCCGGAAATTCGGCAAACAGGACGTAAAAACTCGCTCCAAGGAAGCGTAAATCAAAACCTCTTCAAGTTTTTTAATCAGCAAAGCTTCAATTATATTATGCTTTGAATTAAGTTGGGGTGTTTAACGGTTTTGATTAACGCTTCCTACGTCGCTCAGACAGTTTACGCCCAGTTTGCCGAACCCCCGGCCCCTGGCTTTTCGTCCGCAGGTGCTGAATAGCTACATTTTACCCAGACTTTCATGCTGATTTTCAATATCATTAACAGGTAAATATAAAAAGTCAAGGGGTTTGACTTTGAATGTAGTTATCAAAGGATATTTTTTAAAAAAAGTCAAGTCCTTTTTTCGAGCTCTTGAGTGTTTTTTTCCGCCGGCATTTCCTTGATGAGGACCACGCTTTTCTTGCCGAGCATCTGCTTGACCCGGAGGCTTTTGCAGCCGCATTTATCTGAAAAGTTGTCCGCGCCGGGGTAATAGCTGCAGAGATAATCCCTGGGATCCCTGAAGACTATCCTGGACCCGGGGCTGACATGCTCCATTACTCTATTGAGTACAGGGCCCATGGGCCGTACATGCAGGGAGAGCCAGACAGCATCAAACCCGGTGAAATCCAGGTTGGTTCCACAGCCGGCGACAAGACTGACCCTGTCCTTGGTGCCGGATTTTTCCAGGGCTCTTCCGGCCCATCCAAGGGTGCCGGCGTCCTGATCCACGGCAGTGACCCTTGCACCGAATCCGGCAAGTCCCATTGCCGTCATGGGCAGGGGGCCGCATCCCACGTGCATGACCTGCATGCCGGGTTTTATTCCCGAGGCCTTGATTTCGCTTTGCAGCATCTTTTTATAGAAAAGCCTGTAATATGCCCGGGCAAAAAAAGGCCAGGCGCTTCCAATGGTCTCCAGGCGTTTGATGAAGTTCAAAAAAATCTTGTCAAAACTTAGTTTTGCCGTGCCGAAGGCGTAGGCGGCTTCTGTGGATATGGGTTGGTTGTTCATTTGAGCCTCTTGTCAAAATAAGGTTTTAAGTTGGGCTGCAGCTGGAATCTGCCTGCAGCGTTATAAATACACCTGCAGGGCGAAATAGTTTTGCCATATCCCCATGCAGGGTTTATGGCAGTTATTTTTGATAGTTAAGCCTCTTTGCCTTTGTTTGATTTTTGAGTTGATTATCAGTATCAATAATAGCCTGATGATATATATTATTCATTGGCTTCTCCTGATTGTTTCCGGAATAGACTTTTTTAAGAGTTCTGAAATCTACTTGCCGCTGCACTCGGCGCAGTAGCCGTAAAGATACATGCTGTGCTCATTCAGGGTGAATCCGTGCTGACTGGCCAGTTCTTCCTGAAGTTTTTCTATGCGGTGATCAACCACCTCTACATTTTTTCCACATTCCTTGCATATCAGGTGGTCGTGGTGACTCTGGCCATAGTAGGGCTCATATCTGGCAACACCATCCCCGAAATCAACTTCCCTGGCAATGCCGGCGTCTGAGAGCAGTTTGAGGGTGCGATAGACAGTAGCCTGCCCAATGGACCGGTCCTGTTCCCTGGTTTTACGATACAGCTCTTCAGGGGAAATATGGCCCTGGGTATTCCAGAACACATCAAATATTATGGCCCGCTGAGAAGTAAAGCGCAGTTTTTGTTTGGCCAGATACTGAAAAAACTGTTCCCGGGCATCCTGCATTGTCTCTCTCCCTGATATTGAATATCTTTATCTGCATGTTTCAGGCTTTGTCAACACAAAATTTTAATAAACCCTTTTGCGGACGAAATTTATATGCAATCCTGAAAAAAATAAAGTTTTTTTGTAACTGCCCACCAAAAAAATACCTGTTTTCTGGATGGGTAAGGGTGCCGGGTAGGGATGGAGTTGCAGGGTAACCATTCAGGGGATGCCTTGTGCCAGGAGCTACAACTGAGTGCCCCTGAATGGTTACGCTATAGGGATAAGAAGCATTTTTGTTTTGATGAAATAGATGGGGTAAGCTGGATGTTTATATCTGCAACTACTTGAAATTATTAACTCTTGGTGGAGGCGGCGGGACTTGAACCCGCTACCTCAGCCTTGCGAAGGCTGCGCTCTCCCAGATGAGCTACGCCCCCCTTGAGAAATTTTAAATACATTATCCAAAACAGATGCTTTTGGCAAGGCGCAAGCAGGACTCCCGGTGGTTGCCCTGTTGCGCCTGTTTGACATGTCATTGATTTTTTACATGACTTTTTTTACCCGCATAGCTTCCCGGGAAGCAAACAGCCCTGCCTTTACATAAGGGTCCTGGTCCATAATGGAGTTGACCTTTTCCACGTCTTCGGTGTCGAAAATAATCAGGCTGCCGTTCATCTCTCCCTGGTCATCCAGAAGAGGCCCTGCAAAGTGGATCAGTCCCCGGTCCTGCAGATCTTTTAACATGGCTACGTGTTTTTCCCGCTGGGCCTTCCTGGTTTCCAAGCCGCCCGGCCTGTCTTTGCCTATGAATACTACCATTGAATCCTCCTTTTTTTGTACGTATATGCTGTGATGTAATCATTCAGGGGGATGCCGAAATCGGCATGGGGACAGTCCCCGCGACACCTTGCCTTCACAATCACCAAAATTACAAGCTCAAAATTCCGTGATCCTGCACAGACCTACACAGCGAGGGACAGTCCCCAGACCTTGTGCCAATAATCAACACCGAGCAGGGGGATGCCGAAATCGGCCTGGGGACAGTCCCCGCGACACCTTGCCTTCACAATCACCAAAATTACAAGCTCAAAATTCCGTGATCCTGCACAGACCTACACAGGCGAGGGACAGTCCCCAGACCTTGGTGCCATAATCAACACCGAGGACCCCCTGAATGGTTACGTTGTGATTATCTTTCTACTTGCATCGGTGCAGCGCATATCATATATGATGTCAGCAGGCTACGACGTATTGGGAAATCTTTGTTATGAAAAAAATCCGCGATCACTATTCCAGGCAGGCCAGGCAGGATAATTATCCGGCCCGATCTGTGTACAAGCTAAAAGAAATGGACAGGCGTTTCAGTTTGCTGCGCCCCGGACAAAAGGTCCTGGACCTGGGGGCATCGCCTGGTTCCTGGTGCAGCTTTGCGGCCCAGAAAGTTCAGTCCAGGGGATTTGTTCTGGCAGTGGACCTGAAGGAACCTACACTGTCATTTCCACAGCATGTAGTTTTCATTCAGGGAGACATTATAAACGACAATGCGGCAAGGGAGCAAGTCCGGGATTTTGCCCCGTTTGACCTGGTTTTAAGCGATATGGCTCCCAAGACCACGGGTATAAAGATAACCGATCAGGCCCGGTCTCACGAGCTTGCCCGGGAAGCATTCGACCTGGCCCGGGAAATGCTTGGACCGGGCGGCAGCATGGTGGTGAAAATATTTGAGGGACCGGACGTACAGGAGCTGGGCAGGGAAATGAAGGCCTGCTTCAAGCGCGTCAAGCATTTCAAACCCAAAAGCTCCAGGGCTGAAAGCAAGGAGATTTTTCTGGTGGGGATGGAACTGGTTCAGCAAGAAGTTTGATATATGTCAGGATGTTTACCTATAAAAACAGGAGAATTTATATATGGCAGGACACAGCAAATGGCACAATATCCAGCACAGAAAAGGCAGACAGGATGCCAAGAAGGGCAAGATCTTCACCAAGGTGACCAAGGAGATCATGCTGGCTGCACGCGACGGAGGAGGGGAGCCGGACAAGAATCCCAGACTGCGGGCGGCCATTGATTCGGCCAAGTCCGCAAACCTGCCCAAGGACAAGATTGAGACAGCCATTAAGAAAGGTACCGGGGAACTGGCCGCGGACCAGATTGAAGAATCCGTATGCGAAGGCTACGGTCCCGGGGGAGTGGCCATGCTGGTGCAGATAGCTACAGACAACAAGAATCGCACCGTGGCCGAGGTAAGACATCTTTTGAGCAAGAATGGCGGGTCCATGGGCGAATCCGGGTGCGTGGCCTGGATGTTCGACCATAAGGGTGTTTTATCCTTTGACAAGGAAAGCTACAGCGAAGAACAGCTCCTGGAGGTGGGGCTGGAGGCAGGAGCCGAGGATATTATTGACGACGGTGAAGTCTGGCAGGTCCGCTGTGCGCCTGAAGACTTCACCCCTTTGCAGCAGGCTTATCAGGAGGCCGGAATGGAGGTAAGCGAGGCAGAGCTGACCATGGTGCCCCAGAATACCGTAGGGGTGGATCCAGAGACTGGGCGAAAAGTCCTCAAGCTCTATGATGCCCTGGATGACCTTGATGACGTCCAGAATATATACACCAATTTCGAGCTGCCGCAGGAGCTCTTGCAGGAACTGGAGAATTAAGCGTGACCAGCTCTTCTTCAGGGCTGGTCATCCTGGGCATTGACCCGGGCTCCAGGTGCACCGGCTACGGTGTGGTGCGGGAGACATCCGGCTGCCTGGAGTTACTGGGTACGGGAACCATCAGGACCAATGGTCAGGATGATCTGAGCACCAGGCTGGATACCATATTTACCCGCATCTGTTCGCTTATCCATGAGTTTTCCCCGGACCAGGCCGCTGTGGAAGAGGTTTTCACCTCCAAGAATGCCTCCTCGGCTCTGAAGCTGGGCCAGGCCAGGGGGGCGGTGATAGTTGCCTGTTCGCACCAGAAAGTGCCTGTTTATTCCTACGAGCCCACCCTGGTCAAGAAATCCCTGGTGGGCGGCGGCCGGGCGGGCAAGGAACAGGTGGCCTTCATGGTGGCCCAGATGCTTGGGTGCAAACCCAGGTGGGCCCAGGATGCAAGCGATGCCCTGGCGGTAGCCATAGCCCATCTTAATCAGCGCCGGGCAGCAGGGTTTGGAGGTTTTAAATGATCGCTCTGATCCGGGGGACCCTAGTGAGCTTTAATGATAAGAGCTGCCTGGTCATGACCGCTTCCGGGCTTGGCTACGAGGTGCATGTTTCCGCCATGGGACTGCAGAATATGCCCGGACAGGGGGAGGAGCTTGAGCTTCATACCAGCATGGTGGTCCGGGAGGATGCCCTGGACCTTTATGGATTTTTCACCCGGGATGAGCGCGAGACCTTCAATGTTCTTCTCAATGCACCCAAGCTGGGTCCCAAAACAGCCCTGGCCATACTGGGGATTTTTTCCCCTTCCCAGATCCAGAAAATCATCAATACCGAGGATGAGGCCGCCTTGACCCAGGTCCCGGGAATAGGCTCCAAGACAGCCCGCAGGCTCATTCTGGATCTCAAGGACCGCCTGGGGTTCATTTCCCCGCAGCACGAAGACCCGCGCCCCGCCCCTGGTCCGCGCGGCGTGCGCCAGGATGTACTGGCCGGCTTGACCAGCCTTGGTTATTCAGCTGCAGAAGTGACCCCGCTTCTGGACGAGGTCCTGGAAAAAGAGCCGGATCTGGATGTAAGCTCGGCCATCCGGGCTGTACTCAAGGAAAAAGCCCGGGAAAAGCTTGGTTAGAACCTCTGGCGCAAACCCAGAAGATAAAAGTCAGAAGCACCTTCAACCCCGCCGTACAGACCGAAAACCCCGGAGCGGTGATGAATGCGGTAAGTCAGGCTGGTATCCGGAAACCGGGGCAGAGTTAACTCGAGCTCGAAAGCCAGGTAATTGAGGATGTTCTGGCTTTTGCCCCTGTCGGTCTGCAGTTCGCGCTTTGGGGTTTCAGTGGTGGCTGAGACTCCGCTTCCAACGGCCAGGGTGGTGTCAATCCACTGGTCCCAGGGAAATGTATGGTAGCGGACCAGAATGGCTCCTACAAACTCTTCGTAGTCCTGGCGGCCGGTTTTATGCTTGCCGTGATGCTTGGCAAACATGCCTTCAAGTTCCCAGGAAAAATGGTCCCAGAACCTGCCCATTTCCCGGGCCAGGGCCAGGCTGTGCATGTAGTTGCTTTCCAGCCTTCCAGGGACGTTGAAGATGGCCTGCCCCACGGTGCGGTCGGTGTACATGCCGCTGGACAGGGTCAGGCTCCATTTTTTTTCCTGCCTGGCCTGTCCGTCCTGGTCCTGTTCAGCGGCAACCAGGGCTGGATGCAAATGCCAGGCAAAAACTAAAAGCAGGCAGAACAAGAGCTGTTTTTTCATGATTTGTGCGAGGCTTGTTTATCATTAATACGATCAGCTACTTAAAAGCATATATCTTAAAACATAGTGTGTGTAAACAGCCCGGACTCAGCCTTTTTTCTGGAGTCAGTAGCCGGACGGCTTTAATTTTGCAGTCTTTTTCCCGGCCGTTTGCATTGCAGGTTTAAATGGTTTATCAAACACGGTAGATAGGGGGGCTGGGTTATTTCAAGAGACAGTCCCCGTGCCACATGCAAAGATAAACAGCTGTCGGCCAGATGATTGATTCGTTGTTCAGAAGTCAGGAAAATAAAAATTAATAATGACAGGTTGTTATGAGAAGCAGGTGGTAAAGGAGGATGTTATGAACAGATTTTTGATTTTTGTTTGTGCTGTTGCTGTAGTGCTGTTTTTTTCCCTGAGCATGGATCTCAGGGCCGGCAGCCATGAAAAGGGGGAGGAGCTGGTATCTCAGAAGTGTTCTACATGCCATGGACTGTCCAGGGTGCAGGATGCTGATAAGTCACTGGAAGAGTGGGACAGTACCGTAGACAGAATGATCAGTTATGGTGCAGGTATTTCCCAGGACGAGAAGCAGGCAGTGGTGGAATACCTGGCCGGAATATAGTCCGGCAGATTAGAAAACAAAACGAAATTCCGGTATGGAGGTGCCATATGTCTCATGTATTTGCATACATCACAGCCGCAGATATGCAGGAAGCTCAGCGTGTGGGCCGGGCCCTGGTGGAAAACGGCCTTGCAGCCTGTGTCAACGCCCTGGACAACATGACTGCCATGTTCATGTGGAAGGGACAGATGGAAACCGAGAAAGAGGTAGTGCTCCTGGCCAAAACCAGGGAAGATCTCAAGGATAAACTGGTGCAGAAAGTTCTCGAGGTGCACAGCTACGAATGCCCCTGCGTGGTTTTTGTGCCCATTCAGGGCGGGCATACTGAATTTCTGGACTGGATTGATACAGAAACCGGAAAAAGTGGATGAGCATGTTGATCAAGGCCTAAAAATTATTAACTTGTAACCATTTTGACCCGGCCTTGCCAGGTAGAGGGTCATGAAAACAAAGGAAGGTTGAAATGAAGATTTTGGTTTCGGGATCTGTTGCGTATGACCGCATCATGCCTTTTCCGGGCAAATTTGCAGACCACATCATGCCGGACAAGATACATATACTGAATGTATGTTTCCTGGTGGATGGACTCATTGAAAAGTTCGGAGGAACGGCAGGTAATATAGCCTTCACCCTGAAGCTTCTGGGTGAAGACCCCGAGATCCTGGCTACTGTGGGAAAGGATTTCGGCAATTATGAAGCATGGATGCAGAAACATGGTATCAGCCTGGAAAGCATCCGGGTCATGGAAGAAGATCTTACGGCGTCCGCCTATATAACCACAGACAAGTCGGACAACCAAATAACAGGATTCAACCCGGCAGCCATGAACCATTCCTCACAGTTCAACTTTGACCGGATTGCCCCGGAAGATACACTGGCCATAGTATCCCCGGGCAACCTGGACGATATGTACAATTACAGCCGCAAATACCAGGAGAAGAAAGTACGCTACATATTCGATCCGGGCCAGAATATACCGGCTTTTTCCGGGGAAAAGATGCTGGATATGATCAGCGGTTCATATATTCTCATAGCCAACGACTATGAACTGGAAATGATCATGAAGAATACGGGCAAAAGCAAAGCAGAGCTTCTTGAATATACTGAAAATATTATTACTACCCTGGGTGAACATGGCTGTTCGGTGCTAAACGGCGGGGATGACGCTGTACTGCCCGCGGCCAGGGTGTCCCAGGTGGTTGACCCCACCGGTGCAGGGGACGGATTCCGTGCCGGGCTCATAAAGGGCCTGGCCGATGGAAGAAGCGTGTCCCAGGCGGCAAAAGTGGGGCTTACCAGCGCAGCCTATGCAGTGGAGCACCACGGCACCCAGGAGCATTATTTTACTCCTGAGGAATTCTGGAAAAGGTATAAAGATAACTTTGAATAAGATCCAAAGCGGGCTATGCCCCCAGCACAGGTAGTCGGTTATCAGTTACTGGTCACCAGGAAAGACCGGATAACCAGTAGCTGATAACTTTCTGGTTTTAACCAGCAAGCAAATATTGCATTAAGTCTGAAAATCCCCGGGGAGGTGCAGCATGTCCAGTACAAAAGACAGAAGTCCGGCCCTGCAAATAGACTTGAGCAGCCTGCAGGATTATCTGCAAAAGCAGTTCGGAACCGGGGCCAGGCTCATTGAGGCCGGGGAAATGGGCTCTGCAGGCAAGCAGGGCATGAAGGAATTCGGCTACGGCAAGCCCCTGCACATCAGGTTTGAGCTTGATGGAGAGGAAAAGCAGGCCGTACTCTCCACTATGCGCGGTGACAGCTTCGGTCACCAGTTTTACTGGGACCGGGCGGCGATTCTCATGTTCCAGTACGAGACCGGGGAAAGCATGGAAAAACATGTAAGCTCCCTTGGTTTCGGGTACGTGGACAAAAAGGACAACCTGGTTCCTGTGGTGGAGCCCAGGGAGTTCTTTATCCTGCATGAAATGGCTGAAGGATATGATTATTTCCTGGACCTGGAGCGTATTAAAAAAAAGGGACTGAAGCAAAGCGACCTGGAACTGACCAAAGAGTTTTCCCGCTGGATGGCTCGCCTGCACAGCCGCAGGCTTGATGATGCGGATCTTTACCTGCGCCGCATAAGAAATCTTATCGGCGCGTCGGAATGCATTTTCGGCCTGGTGGATTCCTACCCTCACCCTTATGACCTGTTTCCTCCGGAAAGGTTTGAGGAACTTGAGTGCAGGCTTATTTCCTGGCGCTGGAAACTGGGCAGCTTTACCCATCGCCTGGCCGCGGTGCACGGGGACTTTCATCCCTGGAATGTACTTGTCCAGCCTGACGGCGATTTCCGGGTGCTGGACCGTAGCCGGGGGGAGTGGGGAGAACCAGCCGACGACATCACCACAATGACCAGCAACTATCTCCTGTACTCCCTTTACAGCGGTCCATCCCTGAAAGGCGACTTTGAAAAACTTTACCGCACCATGTGGGATACTTACCTTGAAGAAACCGGGGACTGGGAAATTCTGCATACCGCGGCACCGTTTTACGTATTCCGGGCCTTAGTTATAGCCTCTCCCAAGTGGTATCCCGGTCACTCCCGGGAAGTCCGCATGAGCCTGTTCAGGTTCATGGAAAATGTCCTGCAGGATGAAGAGTTTGATTATGAGAATATAAATAAGTATCTGGGGTAGGATTGGGGGATTTAGGGATTCGGGGATTTAGGGATTCAGGAATTTTGGGATTGGGGCATGGGGCATAGGGCATAGGGCATGGGGCGTGGGGGAGTAAGAGTGATGGCTGTTGACTCTTTACACCGTTGTGTTAAGTCTTAAGGTATGAATTATTATATCTTTACGTTCGGCTGCCAGATGAATGTCAGCGACTCCCTGTGGCTGGATCAGGCTCTGCAGGCCCTGGGCCTTAAGCCCTGCTCCAGGGAGGAGGAAGCCGATATATTTCTCATAAATACCTGCAGTGTGCGGGAAAAGCCGGAGCAAAAGATATACAGTCTGCTGGGCAGGCTGTATGAGTATACCAGGGAAAAACCGCACGTCTTCGCCGGGGTGGGAGGATGTGTAGCCCAGCAGGTGGGCAGGAGGTTTCTGGAGAGGTTTTCCTTTGTACGCCTGGTGTTCGGGACGGACGGCCTGGTCATGGTGCCGGAGGCAATCAAGAGGCTGCTCAAGGACAGGCATCTGAAGACCAGCCTGCTTGACTTTCAGGATCACTATCCGGAAAGAAAGGGATACCAGCCGGAAAAGGCCCCGGTCCAGGCTTTTGTAAATATAATGCAGGGCTGCGACAATTTCTGCGCCTACTGTATTGTACCTTATACCAGGGGGCGGCAGAAGTCGCGTTCCTCCCGGGAAATTCTGCAGGAGTGCGCCGGGCTGGTTGCCCGGGGATGCAGGGAGATCACACTTCTGGGGCAAAACGTCAACAGTTTCGGCCAGGACAAAGAAGGCAGGGATATACCTTTTTCCGAACTTCTTCGCAGCGTGGCCGCATTGCCGGGCCTGGAAAGGCTCCGGTTTACCACGTCTCATCCCAAGGATATCGATGAGGAGGTTATCCAGGCCTTCGGAGAACTGCCCGCACTTTGCCCGCACCTTCACCTGCCCCTGCAGTCGGGCTCTGACCAAGTGCTTTCATCCATGGGGCGCAAGTACAACAGTGACGACTACCTACGCATCGTTGAGAAGCTCAGGTCCAGTTGTCCGGATATTTCTCTGACCACCGACCTGATAGTGGGTTTTCCCGGTGAGACGGATGCCGATTTTGAAGATACCATGGACATTGTGAAAAAGGTCGGCTTTGACAGCAGTTTTTCCTTTAAATATTCGGATCGTCCCGGAGTTCGGGCAGCAGACATGCAGCCCAAGATCGACGATGAAACAAAGACAGAGAGGCTTGCCCGGCTTCAGCAGCTGCAAAGCGAATTGACCCGGGACAGACTTGCCGGTCGTGTGGGAAGACAGGAACTGGTGCTCGTGGAAGGCAGGAGCAAAAAACAGGGGCCGCCTGATACAGTATCCTGGACAGGCCGAGATCCTGGTGGAAGACTGGTGCACGTGCATTTGCCCGTGGAGCGGGACTGCACTGGAGAGGTGCTCCGCGTGACCATTGTCAGAGCCCACAAACATTCCCTGAGCGGAGAGGTGATCTAATGCTTATCAAAATGGAAATATTCGGACTGGCCATGGACGAAAAGACCAACATGCCCCTGGTCATATTAAAGGATGAAGAGGACAAGTATATTCTGCCCATCTGGATCGGGGCCCTGGAAGCCATGGCCATATCAATACCCCTCAAGGGCATGAGCATGCCCAGGCCCATGACCCACGACCTTTTCCTGGATACATTGAATAACCTGGGAGCCCATCTGCTGCACGTGGAGGTGACCGAGATCAAGGAATCAACCTACTATGCAGTGATTGTGCTGCAGCAGGAGGAAAACGTCCTGCGCATAGACAGCCGGCCGTCCGACGCCATTGCCATGGCGGTAAGGGCCAAGGTTCCCATTATGGTTCGCCAGCAGATACTTGAAGACATCATGAAGGAGCAGCAGGGTGATTACCAGGTGGTGCTGGATGATGAAGAAAGCAAGAAGTGGGCTGAGATACTGGAGAAATTCAACCTGGATGATACCAAATACAAGATGTGAACAAGGCTGGACTAAGGTTTGAGAGCAATAAATGATTGATCTGCACACGCATACTGTTTACAGCGACGGTGGCCTGATACCTGCGGAACTTGCTAGACGGGCCAGGGCGGCAGGCTACCGCGGCCTGGCATTCACCGATCACGTGGATGATTCCAATCTGCGGCACATCCTTGAAAGCCAGCAAAAGGTGGTCAGAGACTACTGCCTTTATACCGAGATTGAGCTTCTCGGGGGAGTGGAACTGACGCATGTGCCTCCGCCCCTGATGGAAACCGTAGTTAAAAGCGCCCGGGATCTGGGGGCCGAGATAGTCCTGGTCCACGGGGAGACCATCGTGGAGCCGGTGGTCCAGGGTACCAACCATGCAGCCATCCGGGCCGGGGCTGATGTCCTGGCTCACCCGGGACTGATTACCCCGGAAGATGTCCGGATGGCGGCGGAAAAAGGGGTGTATCTGGAAATCACCACCAGGAAGGGGCACAGCCTCACCAACGGCCATGTGCTCAACCTGGCCAGGATCTACGGGGCAAAGCTGGTTATAAATAATGACGCCCATGGCCCTGAGGACCTGGTAAGCCGGGAAATGCGGCAGAAAATCGCCCTGGGTGCCGGCATGGACATGCAGGAATACGAACAGGCGGAGCAGAATTCCCTGGATCTCTTGTCCAGGTTGAGAAAATCCGGTAATACAGGCGGTTCTCAGGATTGAGCGATTCTGACCCTGTCAGATCAAAAAAATGCACAGGCCGGTTTTATATGTCTGATATTAACATAAGCAACAGCATTACATATGTCCAACAGTGAAAAACTCTACCAGGAAGCAGCTGGAGCCATTCGCAGTTCTGAGTGCATGCTGGCTTTGACCGGGGCCGGCATATCGGTGGCCAGCGGCATTCCTGATTTCAGAAGTCCGGGAGGACTGTGGTCCAGATACGATCCCCAGGCAGTGGCCTCGGACTGGGCCTTAGAGAACAATCCGCGGCAGGTCTGGGAATTTCTGCTGGAAGCCGTAGGCATGATTGCCGCTGCAAAACCCAACCCAGCCCATGAAAGCCTGGCCCGTATGGAAGATATGGGTTATTTAAAGGCCGTAATTACCCAGAACATAGACAATCTGCATCAGAGAGCAGGCTCCAGAAAAGTTATAGAATTTCACGGAGGGGCCGGTACTTTCTATTGTCACAAATGCAAAAAAAAGTATAATCAGCAAAAAGCGCTGGAACTCACCAGAAAAGATATACCCTGGCTTTGCAGCCAGTGTTACGGGGTTGTCAGGCCGGGGGTGGTCTTTTTCGGGGAACAGATACCGGAACAGGCCTTGCAAGAGACCAGGCGTCTGGTGCTGGCAGCGGACCTGGTGCTTGTGGCCGGCACTTCCGGGGACGTGGCGCCTGCCGGAACTCTTCCGCGGTGGGTCAAGGAGCAGGGGGGCAGGGTTATCGAGGTCAACCTGGGCCGGACCAGTTTCCAGAATATTTCGGACATCCGGCTGGATGAACCGGCCGAAACCGCTTTGCCCCGCATAGTGGAAGCCCTGTAACCAGCCTGAGAATTTACGCGCACAATACCCATCGAGGTTTTATATGGATATATTTCTTCCTGAGCAGGGGCTCTGGAGCATGCTGGCCCAGGCTTCGCTGCTCATCCAGTTTATCATGCTGGTTCTTCTGGTAATGTCTGTGTCCAGTTGGACCATTATAATATATAAATTTATTTCTTACAGGCGGTTCACAGAGAACTTAGGCAATCAGCTGCAGATTTTCGACAGGGCGTCGGACCTGGCCGAGGCCATGAAAAAGGTCCGCCAGGATGCCGATTCTCCCCTGTACCGTATCGGTTTTTCCGCCCTCAAGGAGATCCAGAAGCTGGAGCAGAGCCAGCTTTCCTCCAGCGTCAAGTTTCGCATCGCTGAAGACAATGTTCGCCGGGTGCTGAGGCAGGGGGTAAGCACACACCTGAAAAAACTCGCCTCTTCTCTGCCGTTTCTGGCTATCTGCGCCAACTCCTCCCTGCTCATCGGACTTCTGGGCACTGTATGGGGCATCATGAACGCCTTTCACGCCATAGGCGTGCAGCGGGGAGCTTCTCTGGCCACTGTAGCTCCGGGCATTTCCGAGGCCCTTATTACCACGGCCTTCGGACTGGTGGTGGCCATTCCGGCCACAATTTTCTATAATATACTGTGGGAACGTCTGAACAGCATCCAGGCAGATCTTATTTATTTTGCCGGTGCTTTTCTGAACCGGGCCCAGAGAGAGCTGCCCTGGATGGAAAAGAGAGAAAAATAAGGCATGGACTTCGATCCCCTGGGCAAAGGATATATTTCGCAGACCAATGTCACTCCCATAGTGGATGTAATGCTGGTACTGCTGATAATTTTCATGATCACGGCTCCCATGCTGAGCCAGGGGCTGGAGGTGGAGCTTCCCCGCACCACCATGGTGGAGACCCTGCCCCATGACGAGGACACCCTGGTGGTTCACGTGGACAAAGAGGGTGTGATCTACCTGGATGAGTACGAAGTGGAGCTCAATGAACTGGCCGGGCATCTGCAGAGAATGATCGAGGAAAGGGACAGGCCGGTTTACCTGAGGGCTGATCAGGATGTACACTATGGCCTGGTGGTCCGGATCATGTCCGCAGTCAGGGAAGCCGGAGTTGAGCGTCTGGGGGTGCTGGCCGAACTGGACACAGACTGATTCCATGCAGATAGTATCCTTTCTGGTCTCTTTTCTGATGCATGTCGCTCTGATCCTGGTCACCCTTATCACCTTCAGCAAGCGCCCCCAGGAATTTCCTGAAGATCTGACCCGGCACGTATACGAGGTAGAGCTTTCGCATTTTGCCAGGCAGGCACCGGAACCTGAGCCTGAACCCGAGCCCGAGCCGGAACCTGATCCTGAGCCAGATCCAGAACCGGAACCAGAACCGGAGCCTGAACCGGAACCAGACCCCGAGCCAGAGCCCGAGCCTGAACCGGATCCCGAACCGGTACCCAGGCCAGATCCTGAACCAGATCCCGAACCCGAACCTGAGCCAGAACCCGAACCAGAACCCGAACCAGAACCCGAACCTGAGCCTGAGCCTGAACCGGAACCTGATCCCGAGCCCGAACCTGATCCGGAACCAACCCCGGAGGAAATAAGGCAACAGGCCCTGGCGGAACTGCAGGAAGAGGCGGAGCAGAGACGAAGCGAGCGCCCGGCCCGGGAGCCGAGCGGTGCCCTGGAGGTTTATCAGGCAATAGCAGCCGAGCACATCAAAAGAAACTGGAGATTTCCCAGGATCGGGCGTGAAGAGGACCTGGTGGTCAGGGTGCAGGTGGAGATTGATTCGGGGGGGCGTATTCTGGATTACAGCGTGGTCGAGGGTTCAGGCCGGAGTGAGTTTGACAGCTCAGCCCTGAGGGCCGTCGAGGACACATCAAGACTGCCTGAACCGCCCGGGGACATAAGGACCCTGGTGATTGATTTTAATCTGCAGGATATGCTGTGAATGGAAGAGGTATGGGGCAGAGGGAAGAACGTGTGGGTGTATGGGAGTATGGGTGTATGGGAGTGGGAAGAGGAGGAGATGGAGCATGGGGCAGGGGGAAGAACGTGTGGGTGTATGGGAGTAAAGAGAATTGCCTGTGCTGTACGCAAAATCTTTTGAAACGTCAGACGTCGGGCACAGGCAGGGCTTTGAAGTTCAAACCGGTTATATTATAACCTTAACCAGTCAATCAGAACTTAAATGATCAAACTACGCTTTTTTATTTTTCTGTCGGCGATTTTCCTGGTGGTGAGCCTGCTGCCTACCAGGGCCTGGGCCCAGGATTCCCTGCACATTGACATATTCGGTCCCGGTGAGGACAGGATAAATGCCTTTGTCGCTCCCCCCAGGGACCTGCAGTCAGAGGTCCTTCACAATCCGGAGCTTGGCAGCCGGATTTATGATGGACTGCAGTCCAACCTGGGTCTTTTGCCTTTTCTCACCCAGGTGAATCCGGAGCATATCCTGGGAGGACCAGGTGTAGAGGGTGTGCGGGGCAGGGATATAGATTTCCGCAAGTTCAATCTTTCCAGAGTGGATCTATTGCTGACCATCGGCCTGGAGCAGCATGCCGGGGGTCCGGGGTCGGTGGAAATCAGAGCTTTCGAGGTATTTGACCAGAGGATGATACTGGGCAGAGCCTATGACCTGCAGGACTTGGACCAGGTGCCTTTGATGCTCAGGCGCTTTTGCGCAGAACTTATGGAATACCTGACCGGCAACGGAGACTTCTTTCGTTCCAGGCTTGCTTTTGAGCGCAAAAAAAACGGAAACAAGGATATATGGTCTGTAACCCCCCAGGGCAACGACCTGACCCGACTGACGGACTTAAGAGGCATAACCCTCAGCCCTGCCTGGTCTCCAGACGGCAGCAGAATCGCCTTCACCCTTATGCGGGACAATGAGCACCACCTGGGAATATGGGACCTGGAAAAGGGTGAGGAAGAGGTTTTTTCCATGCCTGGAAATACTGTGATTTCACCTGCTTTTTCGCCGGAGGGCAGGCTGGCGCTCAGCCTGGATCCCATGGGTCGTCCGGACATATACTGGCTTGATGACGACTACGGCGTTGATGAGACTATAATGGAGCACTGGGCCATTGATGTGTCACCAAGCTTTGACGCCAGCGGCACAAAGATGGCTTTTGCTTCGGGCAGGCTGGGCAATCCGCATATCTTTGTCCATGATTTTGAAAAAGGTCAGATACAGCGGGTTTCCTACGAGGGCCGTTACAATACCAATCCCAGCATAAGTCCGGAAGGTGATTTTGTGGCCTTTACCCGGCAAACACCGGACGGGCACCGTATCTTTGTTGTCGACCTTGAGACCGGGCGAGAGAAGCAGATTTCCTCCGGTCCGGGCAATGATGAGGATCCGGCTTTTGCCCCGGATGGATACTTTGTGGCCTTTTCCTCCAACCGCAGCGGGGAGTACAGGCTGTACCTGACAACCCGCAACGGTGATGAACCAAGGGAGATATCCACCGGGGAAGGTAACGCCAAAGCCCCGGCATGGGGTCTGGAAAAGGATTTTTAGGGTTATTAAACCTTCAACATCATTTACAGGGAGAAGTGTATGAAAAACAGGACAGTCATGCTGCTGGCTCTGCTTCTGGGGCTGATCATGTTTGCCGGTACCGGATGCGGCAAGCGGGCAGTGGAGGCTCCCACGGATCCTGCCGCAGAAGAGCTCACAGAAGAGGAAAAGGCCAGGCTTGAAGAAGAAAGGCTTAAAGAAGAAATGGAAAGGCAGGCCCTGGAGGAGCGAAGGCTTCAGGAAGAGCGCATGGAGCGGGAAAGAGACGAAGTTGATGCTGAAGCCAGGATTCAAGATGCAATGGAGGAAATCACCGCAAACCGCATCCATTTTGCCTTTGATTCCTACGAGCTCGATGCTGATGCCCGTTCCGCCCTGCAGAAGATTTCCGAGCACATGAAAAGGTTTGACGAGTTGCGCCTGGTCATTGAAGGCCATACCGACGAAAGAGGTACGGCGGAATACAACCTGGCCCTGGGGGAAAGAAGGGCCAGGGCGGCTTATGAATTCCTGGTTCTGCTGGGAGTCTCCTCGGATCGCTTGCAGATCATAAGCTACGGCGAGGAGAACCCCTTAGTGGATGAGTCCAATGAGTCAGCCTGGGCTCAGAACCGCCGGGCGGAATTCAAAGTCCTGGATTAGACCGGGGCCTGAGCAATTGTTTCAGCAAGACCTGCTCCGGCGAAACAACTATGATGGGGGGTTGAAAAGACCTTCCATACGAGGGAGATTGAGCTTGGGGCAGGTCGGGGCAAGGTAGCAGACCTGACATCCGTTTTTGTAAGGATAAAAAGTCAGGGTGGAATACTTGTAATTGAGAGTCCCCTGGTTGGAAAATTCCAGCCCTACCCGGGACAGGGATCTTTTCATAATCTTGTTGGGCTTGGGCACCGGTGCGCACTGATCACGGCCTATGCTGGGGATAAGTTCCTGCAGGGCGCAAGTGATCATGGTCTGTACCAGGGCCTGGAGCTTGAACCCCTTTGAAGGCGAGTCCGGCCAGATTTCATCGATTTTTTCCTCCACTGACCTGTCCATAAACACGGCCAGATAACCTTTTTTTCTGCCGAAGATATAGATGCTCAGTGCAGGACTCCATTGTTCCCAGTAACCAAGCATCTCCGCCACTTCCGGGCCGTCAAGGTCCCCGGTCTGGGCCAGAGCCATATATGTGGGCAGGTCAAAGGATATCTGGGGGTCGATTTTCCGGGCTTCCAGTAATTTCACGTTATTCTCCCTTTAAAAATTTTATCCCGGGTAATGCAAACCCTGCCTCAGGGTCAAGGGGCAGGATATGTCAAGGACATTTTTTCTGCACCTGCAAAAGGACTTTTTGCAGGTGCATCCGGTGGATGTCTGGTGGATTTCTATCCCCGTGGATCAACTATTGCTTATGGGCATAATTAGTATTAAACATGCCTGCATCGCAGACGTTTATGATCATCAGGAAACAGGAAACGACATGAAGCAAAGGCCCATGGAAACTATTCAGGAACTGCAGGCCCTGGATAAAAAGCTTGCTTCCCTTATCGCCAGACGCAGCAGGCTTTTGGGAGATCTGTCCCGGAACAGGCAGGACAAGAACAAGAGTCTCGCCGATCCGGAACTGGAGAAGAGGCTCTGGCAGGTATGGAAAAAGGAGCTGCAGCCCAGCAATCCAAGCCTGGTGCGCCAGGCCTTCACCCTTTTAAACAGCATGGGGTATTTCGAGGCTGAAAGACCCCACGGGGACAAGCCTTTTTGCCTTTATCCCACCAGAAGGCCGCTTGATCACGAGTTTCCGGGGCCTCTGGACCTGGAGCTGGTCAGGGGCCTGGTGTCCATGGCGGCACTTACCCCCCGGCAGTGCATGCTGGAAGGGCTCAACGTCAATGATGAAATCCTGGAGCTGGTCAAGGCGGCCAATCAGTGCGGGGCAAAACTGTCATGGAGGTCCAGCACCCTTCTTGGGCAGGGAATGGGTGATGTGGACCTGGACGGACAGAGTCTTTTTCTGGGGCAAAGCTCCTTTAATTTTTATTTCTTTTTCTGCCTGGGTCTGGGGCATCCCTGCAGGATCAAATTCTCCGGATCGGCCACGCTCAAAACCTTGAACCTGCGTTTTCTGCTGAATCTGGCACCGGCTCTCGGGGCCAGGCTCAGTTCCATAGAGCCCCAGAGCTACAGTCTGCCGGCCAAGCTTGAAGCAGGCGGCAATCTTCCGGAAGAAGTGGAGATACCTGAAGATGCAGACCCGGAGTTTGTCCGGGCCTTGATGCTGGCGGCAACTACTTATTCCAGCCCACTTCGCATCAAGTATCCCCGGGCGGCTGAAGTCCAGGTCACGGACTGCCTGAAAATTTTTGCCGCCTGCAGAATCAGAGCCCAGGAGCAAGGACAAAGAACCATAACCGTGCAGCCGGGGCAGCCTGTTCTTGAGGATCATGCGGACATACCCCTGGATCCCCTTCTTTCGGGTTTTCTGCTGGCCCTGGCCAGGATGGGTAAAGGCCGGGTGCGGCTTAAAGGGAACTGGCCCAGGAAGTGCGCCAGGGCTGAAAAAATCCTGGACCTCATGCGCAGGTCAGGCCTGGATATAGAACTGGAAGAAAACGGCATTGCAGCCAGAGACGGGGAGCCCAGGCATAAACCGGTCTTTGATCTGAGTAGTTTTCCGGAAATAACCCCCCTGATCTTCCCCCTGGCCCTTACCAGGGAAGATGACGCGCCTGTAAGACTGCTCCTGCCCCGGGAGAGCATTCACCTGGAAACGGTCTTGGACCTGCTGGTCCTTCTGGGATACCAGTTCAGCCAGGATGATGAAGGCCTGAGCATTTTCAGCAGGCAGGCACATCATGATAAAAGTCCGGCATGGACAAGCCCTGGTCCCTGCTGGAGCCTGGGGTACTGCCTGCTGTCATTCAGGTTCCCCGGGATATGTCTTTGCAATCCCGGCAATCTGGCCGCCCTTTGGCCGGGTTTCTGGAAAATATTTACCAACTTGTCCCCAAAAAAAGCACAGGAAAGCGATGAACATTTTCAAAAATCAAGAAAACGGATCCGTATCCAGGGAGATTGAGCGCCTGGATGCTGAACTGGAAGAGATAAGGCAGCAAAAGGACATGTGCCTTAAGCGCAAAAAAACGCTCATGTCCGAGGAAAAACCCAGTGAAGGTGTTTTCTTTAACGATGAAAT
Organism: Desulfonatronospira thiodismutans ASO3-1; assembly: GCF_000174435.1. Lineage (NCBI taxonomy): Bacteria > Pseudomonadati > Thermodesulfobacteriota > Desulfovibrionia > Desulfovibrionales > Desulfonatronovibrionaceae > Desulfonatronospira > Desulfonatronospira thiodismutans. The sequence goes on along the minus strand of NZ_ACJN02000003.1, from coordinate 131,152 downwards.
TCACTCCATGCAGATGGAAGCCCTGCGGCTGGAGGTGGAAGCTGAAACCAGGCGCAAGAAGATAAACCGCCTGCGCCTGGGATATGAATCATAGGAGGAATAAACGTGCACAAGAATCTTACCCGGAAAATTATTGAAGAGCATCTGGTGGCCGGAAGCCTGACACCGGGAGAAGAAATCCAGATTAAAATCGATCAGACACTTACCCAGGACGCTACAGGCACCATGGCTTACCTGCAGTGGGAAGCGCTGGACCTGCCCAGGGTAAAGACCGAGCTTTCAGTAAGCTACGTGGATCACAATACCCTGCAGATGGGTTTTAAAAATCCTGATGACCACAGATACCTGCGTACTGTGGCCGCCAGGTACGGAATTGTGTTTTCCCCTCCAGGCACTGGAATATGCCATCAACTGCATCTGGAGAATTTTGCCGTGCCCGGCAAGACCCTCATCGGATCGGACAGTCATACTCCCACAGCTGGAGGAGTGGGCTCCCTGGCCATGGGTGCGGGAGGGCTTTCGGTCGCTCTGGCCATGGCGGGAGAGCCCTACAGCCTTTATATGCCCAGAGTGGTCAAGGTGTACCTGGAAGGAAAGCTGACAGGTCATGCAGGAGCCAAGGATATCATTTTGCATATCCTGCAGAGACTGAGCGTCAAGGGAGGAACAGGCAGGGTCCTGGAGTATACAGGTCCTGGAGTTGCAGACCTTTCCGTGCCTGAGCGGGCCACCATTACCAATATGGGGGCGGAGCTCGGCGCGACCACCTCGATTTTTCCTGCAGACGAGACAGCCAGGCGGTTTCTGCGCAGCATGCAGCGTGAAGGGGATTTTTCCGAACTTGGTCCCGACCCGGAGGCATCATACGACCAGGAGCTTTTCGTGGACCTTTCCAGTATAGAGCCCATGGCGGCCAGGCCGCATATGCCGGATCTGGGCACTACTGTCAGGGAGCTGGAAGGCAGGAAGGTGGACCAGGTGGCCATAGGGTCCTGTACCAATTCCTCGTATGCGGATCTGAAGATTACAGCAAAAATACTTGCAGGCCGCAAGGTGTCCGAAGATACGGAACTGCTTATATCTCCGGGCTCCAAGCAGGTACTTAAAATGCTGGCTGCTGAAGGCCTGCTGGAACCACTGCTGGACTCCGGGGCCAGAATACTGGAATGCGCCTGCGGGCCATGCATCGGGATGGGCGGATCACCTGTTTCCGGCGGGGTCAGCGCTCGCACCTTCAACCGTAATTTCGAGGGCAGAAGCGGAACCCAGGATGCCGGAGTTTACCTGGTAAGCCCGGTGACAGCGGCCCATACAGCCCTGGAGGGCGCATTCACCTCCCCGGAGAAATGGGGGGAGCCGCAGCCGCGGCCGAGCCTGCCGGACAACGTGCCTTCCATCAGGGATCAGTTTATCTTCCCTGAAGACGCTGATTCACGGGAGATATACCGCGGGCCCAACATTGTCCCCCTGCCGCAGTTCGAGCCTTTGCCCCAGAACCTGGACCTGCCGGTACTCATCAAGTGCGGGGACAATATCTCCACGGACCATATCCTGCCCGGAGGGGCTCAGGTTACGGCCCTCAGGTCCAACATCCCGGCCATAAGCGAGTACATTTTTTCGCGTCTGGACGAAGATTTCGTGCCCCGGGCAATGCAGGCCGGACAGGGACTTATCCTGGGCGGGGAGAATTATGGGCAGGGTTCCAGCCGGGAACACGCGGCCCTGGCTCCAAGATATCTGGGGGTAAGGGTGGTGCTGGTGAAATCCTTTGCCCGCATCCATAGAGCAAACCTGATCAATTTCGGAATACTGCCGCTTATACTGACCAACCCACAGGATTACGACAGGCTGGAACAGGACCAGGCAATCAGGGTGAATACCACGGATCTTGTCCCCGGGGGGGAATGTTTTCTGGAAGCCGGCGCTGGAGACAAAATAAAGGCCGTAAACGATTTGACCCCGGCAGAGTTGGAGATTATAAAATATGGAGGCCTTTTGAATCTGGTGCGCGAGAGGAAAAAGGGTAAGGCCTGATTTCATGTGCGTTTATGTCTGCTGTGAAAGTTCCTGAAGTCCAGTCATAAAAAACAAGAAAATTTGAACCGCAAAGTCGCTAAGTACGCAAAGTTAAAGACGCGAAGCAGGTGTATTGTCCAAAACTGGGACACGGTTTTGGACAAGGCTGCCTTTTCATTTGCCGTACACCCGGCAAATGAAAAAAATCTTCCTGCCTTCCTTTGCGACCTTTGCGTCTTGAGTGAGTCTTCGAACGGGCGGTTAAGGTTCCTTTATTTCTTGGGTTGCGGGCATGGCCCACTTTAGTCTTAATTTAATTACATCAAATATAAGGGAGTAATGATATGCTGGATATAATGCGCCGCAATGCACAGTCATGGATTGTCAAGGTGCTGTTTGGCGTCATCGTGATAGTTTTTGTTTTCTGGGGAGTGGGCAGCTTCACCGAAGATGATCGCGAAACTCTGGCCGTGATCAATGGCGAGCCCATATCCATACAGGAATTCGCCAGGGCCTATGAAAGTACGGCTCATTCCATGCGGGAGCAGAATCCGGGGCTCAGCCGGGAGGACATGCGCTCCATGCAGCTCAGGGAACAGGTATTTAATCAGATGGTGAACTCCAAGCTGCTGGTCCAGAAGGCCAGCCAGCTGGGGCTGTCTGTCAGCCGGGAGCAACTGCAGCAGGAGATCACCAGTCTGCCGGCTTTTTTCGACGAGGAAAACAGGTTTGATCCCCAGCGCTATGAGCAGGTGCTTCGTTCCCACAGGCTGACGCCTTCACAGTTTGAGCGGGATTTCAGGCACAACCTGCTCATGGAAAAAATGGAAGAATATGTGTCTTTGCCTGCAAAACCCAATGAGCATGAAGTTCAGGAATTTTTCAATTATGTACGGTCCCAGGCAAAGATAGATTACAAGCTTTTCGAAGCAGACGAGTTCCACGACAAGGTAAGCATTACAGAGGAACAGATCAAAGAGTATTACCAGGACAACCAGGACAGGTTCATGGAACCGGAAAAAATCCGGATAGCCCACCTGGAGCTATCCCCTGACGCCCTGGCCGGGGCTCAAAGGGTTTCTAGCGAAGAAGTCGAGGCTTATTTCCAGAGTCATCAAAGTGAGTTTGAGCAGCCAGAAGAGGTTAAGGCCAGACATATACTCGTGGAGGTCGAAGAAGATGCACCAGAGTTGGAACAGGAGCAGGCCCGGGAAAGGATTGAACAGATCCTGGCAGAGCTTGAGATGGGCCAAAGTTTTGAAGAACTGGCCAGGGAACATTCCCAGTGCCCCAGTGCTGCTGAAGGAGGAGACCTGGGCAGATTCGGCCGCGGCGAGATGGTTGAGCCCTTTGAAGAAGCCGCTTTTGATCTGACCCCCGGAGAAGTCAGTTCCCCTGTACAGACCAGGTTCGGCTGGCATCTTATCAAGGTGGAAGAATACGTGGAAGCTGCAAGCCCGGATCTTGAGGAAGTAGAGGACGAGATCCGCAGAAAGATCGGCAGGGAAAAGGCCGCGGACCAGATAGGGGACTATGCAGACGATGTCCTGGAGATCGTGGTGGCCGGAGGCAGCCTGAAAGAAGCCGCCGACAGCCTGGGGCTGGAACTGAAGGAAACTGACTATTTTTCCAGGGAGCAGGGCCCTGAGGAGCTGGAACTGCCCGGGGAAGCCCTGGACAGGCTCTTTAATCTCATGGAAGGCGAGGTCACAGAATCTCCCATTATGCTGGACAATGGATATCTTTATGCCGAGAAAACCGGGGTGAGGGAAGCCAGGAGCCTGGAACTTGAAAAGGTGGAAGACGAGATAGTTGAGGAACTTACCCGGCAGAAGTCGATGGAGATGGCTGAGAAAGCAGCCGGAGACAAACTGGACAAAATACTGGACGAGGCAGTAGAGCCGGAAGAACTGGATCTGGTCACCAGCGAGCCTTTTGACAGGCAGGGTTTTATTCCTGGCCTGGGCATGAATCCGCAACTTGCGGAGCAGGCCTTTGTTCAGGACACGGGAAGCTGGTTGCCAGAGGTCAAGTCAACTGATGCAGGCTACATCGTGGCCCGGGTAAACGAGCATATAGAGCCGGACATGGAGCAGTTTGAACAGGAAAAGGATCAGTGGATGCAGTCATACGCCCAGATGCAGAGGCAGCAGGTCTTTAATTCATATATCACCATGCTGCGCTCCAGGGCGGATATAAACATGGTCCGCCCTGAGGTGCTGGACAACTGATCAACTGAGCGTCAACGGGAAAGGATGCCCTTGTCCCGGAAATACTGCATGGCTTCTTGGGCCCCGGTGAGAACCTTTTTCTCATCGGGGCCTTTTTGTACTATGGTTATCGGTACTCCCCTGAAACCCTGGACTTGGAAATAGAACCTGGCCTGGAGGATGAGTTCCTGCAGGTGGCCGGGTATTTCCACGTCCGGGGTCCCTGGGTACTGTTCCATGAGCAGGATTTCATAGAAGGGGTTTTTATCCGAGAGATCCATTTTTTTCAGGGCCGCTATTTTTTTCAGGTCGTCAGGTTCTGTATCCAGGGGGATGAAGTTCCAGGTGTAATCCAGCGGTTCTGAGCCCTCCTGGGCCAGATGCAGCATGATTTCGGTGCAGAGGGGACAGTGCATGCTGAAAAAGAAGTGAAACCTGGGCCAGTCTTGAGCCCCGGTATGGGACCACTGGATTACCGCTGTATTTTCCAGGTCCGGCCTGTCTGTTGCAGTGGTTGCAGGGGGCTGCAGGATACTCCCGGCTGCACCGCCGGCAATCCATACGCAAAGGCCCAGAAGGAACAAAAAGGCCTTTTTGCGCACCAGGGCGAAAAGGGCCAGGATGAGAAACAGGGAACAGGCCACTATTATGCACAGCAGGCAGGGTTCCTGAATCACCAGGAACTGAAAACCCATGAGGCTTCCGTCAAAGGACAAGGCGCCCATGAGCATTACTGTCGCCAGACCCCAAAGCCAGGCCCGGTTGTAACGCCGGGCAAAGAAGTACGCCAGCCAGAGAACCAGCAAAAAGACAAATCCCAGGAGGACCAGGTTCTCTTCACCGATGCGCACGTATTCTCCCACTATAAGACAACCTTCGGTGGGGCAGATGCTTACACCCATGGTCCGGCGTACAATCAGGTCCAGGCCAAGGCCCAGGGCGGCAAGAAGAAGTGCTGCATGCAGCAGGGGGGCGCTCCAGGCTGAACTTTCCGGGCTTACTGCTTCAGTGCTCTGCTGTTTTTTCTTTTTCATTTATGCACCTGTTCTAATCAGCTCCTGAAATCAAACAGTTTCAGGGTGTTTTTTCCCCATGATTCCAGACCCTTTTCCCATATCCTGTTCTGCAGATGGTAGATGTCCGGGTGTATACCGATCTTTCTGCTTCTTTGAATCATCTCGCCGGCCCTTTCCCACATCTGCAGTTTTTCAGAACAGAGCCTTTCCAGTTCCTTTTCCAGCATGGATTTGAGTAAAAAAGCAAGGTAAGGGTTGTTCTGCAGCACTTCCTGCCAGAATGCGGACCAGTCATCCGGGTCTTCTGTGGAAAAGAGATAATGCATAAGCATGCCCAGGGACAAAATGCCCCTTCCGGCAATGGGCTCTTTCTGGCCGGTTTCGAAAAAGCTTTCCCTGTGTCTGCCGAGAATGGAAGCAGCCTGTATCATGTCTGACAAAACCTTTTGTTCATGTTGCCTGTCCAGTTTCAAAAGCATCAGGTCCCGCAGTTTTTTATCCAGGTCCCTGATGCCAAGGCTCTTTCCTTCCCCGGTCTGCACCCTGCAGTCCAGGGACGCCTCCTGGTCCAGGGCAAATTTCTCCTGGCCCTGTTCCTGCAGGCAGGTCCAGCTGTAATCCAGCTGCAGGATGTTTTTTTCTTTGCGTGTGCTGAACTCAAGGCCGGGAAAGGAAAAAGATGACTCCCGGTCCTGCATGCATGCTCCCATGACAGCCATGTGGGCCGGCCTGACTCTTCTGGGCAGAACCTTTTCCTTCCAGATCGTTACTCCGTCGCCTATGGCGGGATCGTTGGATCTGGCCTCTTCCAGTACTTCCAGGACAAGGGGTTCCACGTCGGGGCCTTGCAGGTCCTTGAGCATTTCCAGGGCTCTTGAACCGTAGCTGAGGGCGTTCAAGGGCTCGATGCGTCCCAGGTCGTCAAAAAACCAGGCGCAACTGGCAAAGGATGCCAGGCTCATGCGCTGCATTTCAAGAAACTTAAGGGCTACAGCCCTCTGGTTCCGGTCCAGATCACGGGCCTGGTGTCTGCGCAGAAACTCGTCACGCTCTACTTTGCCGCTCAGGCAGTTGCCGTAATCAAGCATTGCCTGGCGCGGATCACTGAAAAGCTCTCCTGCATAATGCCGGTAATGTTCATCAACATAATAGCGGATTACGTTCAGGGATCTGCGAAGGGGCCTTCTCCACAACTGGTTCCAGCCGGGGTGGTCACCGCTGCTGCACCCGCAGTCGTCCTGCCATCTTTCTATTCCGTGTACGCAGCTCCAGGATGATTTTTCGTGAATCCTGACCTCCTGCTGCGGTGGGTGTTTATCCAGGCAGGATGAGAAATTGGTCAGGGAGAGGGGGCTGTCTTCCTGCAGAGCCCTGTTCAATACCCAGGCCAGGGCCATTTCACCGAACTTGAAGTGGTGCCCGTACGACTCCCCGTCTGTGGCCAGGCTTAGAAGCTTCTGGTCGTGGTTGGCCAGGATTCGCTGCCAGAAGCCTTCCCCGTCGGAAAGAAGATTTTCAAAGGCTACGGCCTGAGAAACAGGTCCGTCGTAAAAGAATACCGAGACTTCCCGACCTGAGGGCAATTTTACCAGATATGGCCTGTCCTTGGGCAGGGTGCCTTCGTCGACCTCGTGCCAGTTGCCCCGGGAATCGGATATGGCTTTGGCCTGCCTGGGGGCCAGCACGGTAAACCTGATGTCTGCCCTGGCCAGGGCCTCCAGGTCCGGGGTGGAGACAGCGGTTTCAGAGAGCCAGAAACCTTCAGGCCTGCGGCCGAAGCGTTGCTGGAAATCCTGGATGGACCACTGTATCTCCACTTCCCGGTCCTCGTCTGTGGTCAGGGGCATGATGATGTGATGGTATATCTGGGCCATGGCGTTGCCGCGACCGAAGCGCTCGATGCTTTTGCGGTCTCCCTCCAGCACCTTGTGATAGGTGGAGGGACTGTGCCTGGCCATCCAGCGCAGGATGGTGGGGCCGAAATTGAAGTTTATGAATTCATAACAATTGACAATACGCTCGATGCGGCCGTGTTCATCCAGGATACGCGCGGCACCCAGGGGGTCATAGCTTTCCCTGTTGATGCGCTGGTTCCAGTCCGGGAACGGGGCGGCGCTGGCCTCGGGAAGGACTTCTTCCAGCCAGGGGTCAAAACGCGGGGGTTGATAGAAATGTCCGTGAATACAGAGATATTGAGGCATTATTAATTCCTTGGTATAATTTTTAAAGTTAAGGGTTGTCAGTCAATTGTTTATAGTTGAAGAAAACAGGTCAATGATTATCAAGTATATGTTTTTTGGTGGCTGCAGGCAGTTGAGATTGTGTACAAATAAAATAAATACAGATAGTTGCACATAAAATTTTAATTGTCCAGGAGTAAGGTTGAATGATGGTCCATGGTTTCACTTCTGCCCGGTGCAGCGCTTCAAAAATAATTTGCCTTGAAGGTCGAGTCAGGGCAGTATAGGTTTCTTGCATACAGGCATAAGGCACAGTATAAAATAAGGAGCGTCTTAATTGGGTATACTCAGTTCCAGCGTCAGTCTGACCAGGTACCGCATCGTGGAGAATGTCCCGGATGAACTTGTAAGTGAAGTCCCCCAGCGGCTCAAGAGCAATGCTTTCAGGGAGATTGACCAGACCAGCGACGAAAGGAGCTTCGGCTGGGTGTGTTTTGACGACCTCCTGGACAACCAGTGGCACACTGCAAGCCCGCACAAGGGACATTATCTGGCATTCGCACTGCGTCTTGACACTCGCCGCATTCCGCCTGCGGTTATGAAAAAGTATCTCCGCCTGGCCCTGGAAGAGGCCCGCCGGGAGCAGGAGTCCAGGGGCAGGAAGATTGTCACCCGGGACCATAAAGCGGAAATCAAAGACAGAGTGAAACAGACCCTTATGGGCAAAACCCTCCCAGTACCGGCGGTTTTCGACGTGGTCTGGGATGTTTCCAGCCACCTGGTTTACCTGGGATCTGTATCGCCCAAGGTCAGACAGCTTTTTGAAGATCAGTTCACCCAGAGCTTTGATCTGAGCCTCGAGCCCCAGACCCCGTATTTTCTGGCTGCAAGCCTTGTAAAAGAACATGAGAAAAAAATGCTGGATGAAGTTGAGGCTTCCATTATGGCTTAAGGCCAGATTTTTATTTTGCTGAGCGTCTTCATACATTGGCTAAATGGGGCTGTAAACAGAAAAATCAGGGCCGGATTCCGCATCAGAAAGGCTTCCGGATTCTCCTGTTGCCTTAGTGGGTTCAAAGTTTTAAGGTGAAGTTTATGGAGCCTGTAAACAGTTTGCTTGATAGGTTTTTCCAGCGCAATGACCCGGAAGGCAGGCATTACCTTTTCACCAGAATCTGTGAAAACTGGCGCCGGATTGTTGGCGGGCAATTCGCTGATATGGCCAGTCCCGTTGGCAGGAAAAAGCACACATTGATCCTTGGGGCCCGGGATTCCATAATCATCCAGGAACTTACCTTTCAACAGGAAGAATTGCTTAAAAGAATAAATGATTTCTGCGGGGTGGTTCTTTTTGACAACCTGCGTATAGAACTGTTAATGGGCAGAACCCCGCTGGATATTCCCTTAGTGCAGAATACCAGCCAAAAACTTGAGCCCCGGCGTCCCGAGCAGCTGGGAGGTTTGCTGCATGCTTTTCCGGAGGGATCATCCATCGCCAGATGTTATGCCAAGTATGTAGAATATTTTAATAAAAAAACCTGAAACCAATAATTTTCAAGGAGGTCGCTGTGAGCGAGGAAATCAACCTGGAACTGAAAAAACCCTTGGACAAAATGACAGCCAAAGAGCTCCGCCAGCTCTGCATTGACAAGATTCCCCAGATAAGCGGGGCTTCCGGGATGAGTAAAGAGGAACTTCTGTCTTCCATCAAGGAAGTGCTGGGAATGAGCCAGGAAGAAGGCGGCAAGTCCGGGGCCTACAAGGATCAGATCAAAAGCCTCAAGGCCAGAATGAAGGAACTGCAGGAGCAGAGGCTGAATCTGCCCAAGAGCAGACGCAGGGAGCGTGATGTGCTGCGGAAAAAGATCCACGATCTGAGAAAGAATACCCGCAGGCTGTCTGCTGTATAGTCAATGTACAGTTGCCACTAACCAGGGGCGGCTTTTAGTATCAGCCCCGCCCCTTTGCAAAAAATATATCCACAATATTTTCAAATTCTTCTTCTGCGCCGGAGATTATGTTCTCCAGCTTTTCAGGGGTAAGTCCTGCTGTTTTGCAGGCCGAAGGACTGAGCGGCGGAGCAATGAGGGACCCCTTCTGGGAAAAGGCCATGGCTATGGCCAGAAAATCTGCAAGATGAACCATGGCGGTCATGGGTGAGCCCAGGCAGTCCTCCCTGTGGTGTCCCCCCAGGGGATGGGCAAGGTACTGGGGAAGCTTCCATGATTTGACCAGCGCTGCACCTATCAGGCCATGGTCAAATCCCAGAAAATCACGTTCCGCCTCCACCAGAGGCAGGAGGTTGGACTGGGCGTAGATTATGGCCTCGGTGGAAATGGCCGGCAGTCTCCTGAACATTACCAGCCGGCCTATATCGTGCAGCAGTCCGGCCACGAACAGCCTTTCCCCGGATATTTCCGGGAAATCCCTGCCTAAGTGTCTGGACAGCACACCCACAGCCACGGAATGGGTCCAGAAGGAGCGCATGTCCACCAGTTCGCCGGGAATATCCTTGAAGGCGCTGATGGCCGAGATGCCCAGGGCCAGAGTGGAGAGTTCGTTTACTCCCACCAGGGCCACTGCCCGGGTTATGGAATCCACCCTGCTCGTGAGGCCGTAAAAGGGACTGTTGACAATCCTCAAAAGCTTGGCGCTGAGGCTCGGGTCCTTGCTGATGATGCCGGCCAGGTATTCGGCGGTACTGTGGGGGGAGTTGATGGCCCGGTGAATCTTGAAGTAGATATCCGGGAAGGAGGACAGCTCCACGTCGTGGTTGACAAGGTCTTTTAAGCTGAATTCTCCTGCATAGAAACTGTCCAGGAGGTTGCCGTCGTTTACCGGGAGGTTGGGTTCTTTTCTGGGGATGGTCCAGCCCTGTTGACATTTTAAGGCCAGCCTTTTTACGGCATGTTCGTAAACAGCCCGGGTTACGGGTTCCTCGATATCGTTGCAGGCATAGAAAGGAGTCAGATAGCTTTCTATGGCGTTAATGAGGTCCTGGTCGAGTGCCGCAGGTTCTCCTTCCTGGTTCTGGACGTGCACCCTGGCTATACCCCATTTGTGCAGGAATGCTATATGTTCCCGGGTCAGGGTCATGCCTCCGGGCAGAAGCAGGCGTCCATTGGGGGTAACAACGCTGCTCTCCAGGACCTGCCCGGGATTCAACTCTGTAACATCCACCATGCCCACGATTTGCACCGATCCTGAGTTTAAAGGCTGCGGCCGGGTAGCTGGGAGCTGCTGCGTCCCGGCTGCCTGCCTGATGGGTTGTAAAACAATTAAACGCCCGCGACAGAATTATATATTGCCACCAGATTGTCTGATAGGCAAGGGTAAACAGGGGGTGACTCCATGCATTTTAAAAGCATAGGCCTGGCAAGGACCAACTATCTGGATCCGGAGGATTGTCCCAGGCAGGGACGCGGGGATATGCCTGCCTGCACCATTGAGCTTGATCCCGAATATGCTCCCGGACTGCACCGCCTGAGACAGGGACAGGAGGTGGTTGTTCTGACCTGGATGCACCTGGCCCGCAGGGACGTATACCGGTTGCGCCCCAGAAATGACCCGGCCAGGCCCCTGCACGGGGTTTTCTGCACCAGGTCCCCGCATCGTCCCAATCCCATAGGTCTGCACCAGGTAAAAATACTTAAGATTCACGACTGCCGCATAGTGGTGCATCCCCTGGAAGTGGTGGATAAGACCCCTGTAGTGGACATAAAGCCGGTGCTGGGAGAGAGATCCCCGGAAAGTGGAGTGGAACAATACTTTTCTCCGGAAGATATCCAGTCCCTGGTGCTTGCCGGCCGGCGAGGCTGGGAGCGCGGGCTTTTCAGCGGCTGTAACGGCAATCTGAGCCTCAGGCGAGGGGGGCTTGTTCTTATTACCCGTTCGGGATGCCCCAAGTCCTGCCTGGAGACAGTGGACCTGAGCGTAATGGACCTGGAGAGCGGCAGTACCCTTGCAGGCGGGCCTGCGTCCATTGAAAGCGGTATGCACCTGCAGATTTACAAGCGCCAGGAAAAGGCCGGGGCAGTGGCCCATACCCACCCGTTGAGTCTTCTGGCTTTAAGCCGGGCTGGGGAAGGCGTTCTTTTCAAAAAAAAGGACCTGTTCGAGGCCAGGGCGGCCCTGAAAGGCCTTGGCCGGGTAGAGGCAATGGATCCCGGCAGCAGGGACCTGGCCAGGGCTGTAGGGGACAAGGCCAGGGAATATGACAGCATATTCATGGACGGGCACGGGCTGACCTGTCTGGCCGGTGATATTGCCGGGGCCATGAACAGAAGCGAAGAGCTGGAGTCCCTGGCCGGGCTGGAGGTCACGACCAGACTTCTTGAAAGTCAGGCGCTCAGCCTGCAGTCATCCTGAAATTATTTACTGGCTACCAGTCCAGGGTCTTCTGCCAGGCCCGGGCCATACGGCTTACGTCCAGCCTGCAAAGTGTCCTGTCCTGCATGTTTATCTCCAGTTCAGATCCCCCGGTGGTGCAGCCTATGCGGGCCAGGAACTGGCCCTTGAACATATCCTGCAGCTCCTGCCTGTTCTGGATGGGGGCGGTGACAATAAAACGACCTGCGGATTCGCTGTAAAGGATTTTCCACCAGGGCAGATCCCTGGGTCTGGCCGGCACCAGGGAGATATCCACGCTGGCCCCGATACGCCCGCCTATGGCCATTTCCGCCAGGGCCACTCCCAGGCCGCCGTCTGAAAGGTCGTGGCAGGCGCTTACCAGGCGCTTTGATGCCGCCTGGTGAAAGGTATGGTAGCGCAGGCGGCTGGACAGCATGTCCACCTGAGGGACCTGGCCGCCCTGCATGTCCAGCTGGTAACTCAGTTCGCTTCCTCCCAGTTCGTCGCGTGTCAGTCCAAGCACATAGATATCCTGGTCCGGGGACTTGAAATCGCTGCTCAGGCACAGGTTTATATCCTGAATAACGCTTATCACCGAGAAGAGTACCGTGGGCGGGATGGATATTTTCAGATCCTGGTCCATATAGTCGTTTTTCATGGAATCCTTGCCCGAAATGCAGGGCACCCCGTACCCGCGGCAGAAATGGGCCAGGGCCTGGTTGGCCCGCACCAGCTGGGCCAGCTTGTAGTGTCCGTCCGGGGTCTTTGGGGACTGTACCGGGTCGCACCAGCAGAAGTTGTCCACGCCGGCCATATGCCTCATGTCTCCACCTGTGGCCACGTTGTTGCGCACGGCCTCGTCAATGGCATTGGCCATCATCCAGTAGGTGTCCAGATCGCTGTATTTGGGACAGATCCCGTTGGAGATCACCAGACCCTTTTCACTGGAAAGGACCGGGCGGATCACCGCAGCGTCCCCGGGGCCGTCACGGTTTACCCCCACTAAGGGCTTGATGACGCTGCCGCCCTGGACCTCGTGGTCGTACTGGCGGATAATGTATTCTCTGGAGCAGATATTGAGCCGGGAGAGCATGTCCAGCAAAAGATCCCCGGCCCGGGACTCATCCAGGTCTGCAGAGATATGACAGGGCAGGTCGGGGCGGTTCCACACGGCCTTGAGGTGCATACGGGAAAGGCCGTGATGCAGAAAATGCATGTCCAGGCAGCCCACCACCCGGTCCTCGTAGCGGACCATAAAACTGCCCTGGTCGTTGAAGCTGCCAAGTACCGTAGCCTCTACGTCCATTTCCCGGGCCAGGTCCATGAATTCCTGCAGCCTGTCCGGAGGTACGGCCAGGGTCATGCGCTCCTGGGCCTCGGACAGAAGTATTTCCCAGGGACGCAGTCCGTCGTATTTAAGGGGAGCCAGGCTCAGATCCAGATCGCACCCACCGGTGTCCTCGGCCATCTCCCCCACTGAAGATGAAAGCCCGCCGGCTCCGTTGTCGGTTATGGCATTATACAGGCCCAGGTCCCTGGCCCTGATGATAAAGTCGTACATCTTGCGCTGGGTGATGGGATCCCCGATCTGCACGGCGGTGGCCGGGGAGCCGGAGTGCAGCTCCTCGGAGGAAAAAGTGGCTCCATGGATGCCGTCCTTGCCGATACGCCCGCCAGTCATGACGATCAGGTCGCTGGGCATGGCCTTTTTTTCATAACCAGGCTTATGGTTGATCCTGGCCGGGATGCTGCCCACGGTGCCGCAGAAAACCAGGGGTTTGCCCAGGTATCTGGGTTCGAAGACCACCGCACCGTTGACAGTCGGGATGCCGGACTTGTTGCCCCCGTGCTCCACTCCCTCGCGCACGCCCTCCATGACCCGCCTGGGGTGCAGAAGCCGCGGGGGCAGGGGCTGGTCATAAAATGGCGAGGCAAAGCAGAATACATCGGTATTGCACAGAAGGTCCGCCCCCATGCCGGTACCCATGGGATCGCGGTTGACCCCGACTATGCCGGTCAGGGCCCCGCCGTAAGGGTCCAGGGCCGAGGGGCTGTTGTGGGTCTCCACTTTGATGCACACGTCCAGGTCCTGGTCAAAGGCTATGACCCCGGCGTTGTCCTTGAAAACAGAGCGGCAGAAGTCCTGGTCCTTTTTCTGCCTGCGTATGTCCCGGGTGCTCGAGGCTATGTACGTGTCAAACAGGCTGTTGATGGTGCTTCTGCTCCCGGTTTCAGCATTGTGATAGTCAATGCGGGCGTTGAAGATCTTGTGCTTGCAGTGCTCGGACCAGGTCTGGGCAAGACATTCCAGTTCCACATCCGTTGGATCCAGGGGCAGGCCCAGGTCCTGCCTTATGGTCCGGACCTGTTCACCCCGGTAATAATCCCTGATGGTATGCATCTCCTCCAGGCTCAGGGCCAGGACCATTTCCCGGCTGAGCTGCATCAGGTCTTCATCGCTCAAATTTTCAAGGGTGACTGCAGACACTTCATCGCTGGGAATACCGGTGACTTTTGCCTCCACCGGGGTAAAGCCCGGCCTGCTTGACCATTCCTGATGATCCTTTATTTCATAACGGTGGATGAGTTCGTTGGCCAGGAGATCTCTGGCGATCCTGGTGGCCTGTTCCCTGTCCAGGCGGGCATTTATGAGGTACTGCCTGCTGGTGTAGACCCGGATGTCGGGGCCTGGTTCTGTCAGGGCCTGCTCCAGGGCCCTGGCTGCGGTGCGGCCTTCGTTGTCTGTTACACCCGGCTTGAATCCCACCTCGATTATCCAGTCGAAGTCAGCGGCCAGGGGGTTAAAGGCCGGCTTATGCAGTACAGGGTCGGACAGGATATGCCTGTCCAGGATTTCCTGTTTCTGGGATTTTTGGACACCTGATATGGTATAGCAGGTGATCATGCGTACGCTGTCTACAGAAATTCCCAGGTGTTGGTTAATCCTGCGGGCAATCCCTTCGCCCTGTACGTCGCGTACATGTTCCAGCAGGTCCAGTTCCAGCTTGAGCGCCATATGTTCTCCTTATATTAAAACTTCCTGCTTCTGACCACTTCAACGATTTCCTGCAAAAGGTACTTCTCCGGTGCATCCGGGAAAGACTCAAGGGCCTGCCCGGCCAGCTGCAGGTATTTGCCTGCCTCTTCCCGGACCTTTGTGTCCAGGCCCATTTCCTGGATTTGACCGATGATCTGCTGCATCTCATGGTCGCAAAGGAGGTCATGGGCCATTTTGTGCAGAATTTCACCCTGCTGATCTTTCTGCAGGGTCTGCAGATAAAGTATCAGGGGTAAAGTAATCTTGCCTTCCCTGAGGTCGCCTCCCAGAGGTTTTCCCAGGAGTTCATGATCGGCTGCATAATCCAGGGCGTCGTCCACCAGTTGAAAGGCCATGCCTACATTAAATCCGAAACTGTCGGCATGGTCGAGTCTTTCCTGGTCGGCCCGGGCCAGCATGGCCCCGCAGCTGCAGGCGGCCCGGATAAGATCTGCTGTTTTGCCCTGGATAATCTCCAGGTAGGCTGTTCTGTCCGGCCTGGGGCTGCGGATCTGGGCTATTTCCTCCACCTCTCCGGTGGCAGTGCGCATAATGGCCTGGGCCACGCAGTAATTCATGGCCGGGATATCGTATCTGGCCACGATAAGGTTGGCCAGGGCCAGCAGGGCGTCCCCGGCCAGCACTGTGCGGTGCAGCCCGAAGGCCAGATGACAGGCGGTCTGTCCCCTGCGGGTGTCGGCACTGTCCAGGATATCGTCGTGGATAAGTGTCGCGGAATGCAAGAATTCCAGGGAGCAGGCCAGGGGATAGATATCCTGATCCTGATAGCCCAGGCATCTGGCTGTGAGTATGGTCAGCATGGGACGAAGCCGCTTGCCGCCTGATAACAGGATGTGTTCACCCACTTCCTTGACCAGAGGGTTCAGCTGAGCCAGTTCCTGCTCCAGGGTAGCGTTTATCCGGGGAAGTTCCCGGCTGAAGAAGTCGCTTAGTTTGCTCATTTATTTGAGTGTGTTGGGTTTAGGGGGTTTTGTCGGAGTTTGTCTGATGTGTCCGACTTGTCTGACTTGTCTGACGTGTCTGACCTGTCTGACGGGTCGGACATGGATGTCTTCAATTGCTGCAGCTTTTGCAGGGCCTCTTTGCCCGGTCGGCCCATATCCCGGCTGTACTGGTTGACATAGGCCCTGATGTGTCTGTCAATGACATCAGTGTCCATTTCCTGAGCCAGATGCGAGATCAGGGGCATCAGTTCAGGCTGTCTTTGCCGGGCCGTGTCCAGGCTGCAGCGGATCTGTTCCTCTACGCGGTCTTTCAGGGCCTGGCCCAGGTCTTTGCGCATGATGATGCAACCCAGGGGAAGGGGCAGATCTCCTGCTTCTTCCCCCCACCACGAGCCCAGGTCCAGAAGCAGCTCCAGGTGGTATTGCTGGTAGATCAGGGCAGTTTCGTGGATCAGGAGTCCTGCATCCACATGGCCCTGCTCCAGGCAATTAACGATTTGATCAAAAGGCATGGGCAGGGCCTCAAAATCATAATCCAGGGCAGCTTTAAGCAGACTGCAGGCAGTGGTCTGCAGTCCGGGTACGGCGATAACACCTGGTCTGGTTTTTAGGCCTCTGCGGGCCACGAGTTTTGGTCCATGGCTCAGGCCAAAGGCTGCACCGCTGGACAGTATAAAATACTCATCCTGCAGGTCCAGGGCCTGGCCGGCGGACACCTTGACAAGGCTGCAGTAGTTTTTCCGGGCCCACTGGTTTAAAAGGTCCACATCCCTCCAGGCAAATCTGCTCCTGCATCCCTCCAGGTCCGGAACAAGACCCAGAATCCAGGCCCCGAAAATAAAAGTATCATTGGGACAGGGAGATATGGCCACGTTCAAGGTTCTTATTTCAGGCATCCCGGTTCATCCATTTTTGAACATCTGTGCAGGCAGTCTGGCCAGGGAGCTGAAAGCATCCCTGAAATTCCAGTCCCGGCTGTTTCTGGAGCCGGCCAGGTTGGAGATGGTTCTTACTTCTGAAAAAGGAATTTTTTTGTTCCTGCAGACATAGGCCAGAGCAAAGCCCTCCATGTTTTCCATGCCGGCGTTGAAGGTCCCGGCAAGCTCCCGGGCGACTTCCAAAGTTCCGCTGACTCCGGCCACAGTGAGCGAGGCTGCCGCGGTCCAGCCTGCAGGCAACGTCTCATTAAAGACATCACCATAATTGGACATCTGCCGTGGATCAAGCTCAATCCTGTTCCAGACAGGGCTTGTATCCTGGCCGCTTAAAGGAAATCCCAGAAGTTCCGGGTCCGCCGGTCCGGGTCCGGTGCGGATTCCGTATTCAGGCCAGATCTCGGCTGAAGCCACGCAGACAGAACCTATGGGAAGCAGGTCCAGGTCATAGCTGCCGGCTATGCCTGTGTTTATGACCATGTCTGTTTGCGGATGCGCCGCCAGAAAACTCTGTAGACCCAGGGCTGCATTCAAAGGGCCTACGCCGCAGGTTAAAAGAAGCATGCGGGTGTGTTTTCTCCAGGTACAATGCCCTGTGCTGCCCTGAAAATCAAACCCGGACATGCTGCTGCAGAAGTGCTTGAGTTCCTTCAGGGTTGCGGCGGTAAAAAGAATCATGCGGTGCGTACCATCGTCAAGGCAGTTAAGACAGTTTCAGAATGCAGGCCTGCCTCCTCTACATAAATCCGGATCTGCCATTCCGCCAGGGTTGTCTGGTGGACTTTGCCGGACAAAAAGTATATGTTTTAACCCATGCAATTCGATCTGACTCTATTTTTAAGTGCCCTGGGTCTGGCTTTCATTCTGGAAAGCATCCCCTATTTTCTGTTTGCGGAAAGAATGCCCGGTATCCTGAGCACTCTGGCCCAGCAGAGTCCATCCAATCTTCGCCGCCTGGGCTTTACCGGACTTGTGCTTGGGGTGCTGGTTATTTTTCTGGGACAGAGTTTTTAGCCCTGCGCAACTTCAGCCACCAGCAAGTAACCTCGCAGGATCAGGGACCGGGTTTCTGGGCCACGTGAACGTATACTATCCCGGAGCACATGGGGTAGTAAAAAATCCTGGAAAATCCGGCCTGTTTAAGTTCCCGGGAGAGCCTGTCCTCATCCGGAAAACCGGCGATGGTTTGGGCCAGATAGGTGTAAGCCTCTCTATCCCTGGAGATAAGCCGGCCCAGCAGGGGCAGTACCCGGGACAGATAGAAATTGTACACCCCGCCCCAGATTCTTTTTTTTCCTGTGCCGAACTCCAGGATACAGAGCCTGCCGCCGGGCCTTAGTACTCTAAGGATTTCTTTGCAGGCCTGGATACGCGGTACAATGTTGCGGATTCCAAAGGCTATGCTGACGCAGTGTACGCTTGCATCAGGCAGGGGCAAATAACGGCCGTCAGCCTGGACAGGTAAAAAATCCTGCCTGTATTTCTCCAGCTTGTGCTGCCCTCTGACCAGCATGGGCCTGGTGTAATCCAGGGCAAGCACCTGGCTGCCGGGGTTATGGCGCAGGATTTCCTTAGTAACATCCATGGTGCCGGCGGCCAGGTCTGCAGCAGTGCCTTGGTCAGCCAGGCGAATGTGTCCTGCAAGCCTGCGACGCCAGTAAAAATCCTGCCCCAGGCTTAGAAAATGGTTCAGAAAGTCATACCAGGGGGCTATGCTGCTGAATAAGCCGGCTACTTTCCGGCTGTGCCGGGAATCGGTCATGAGGCGGACTCTTCCTCTTTCTGCCCGTTTTGTTCCTGTTTGCTCCTGATGGTGTCCAGAACTTCTTTATAGATGGGGGAGAAGAATTCATGAAAATTGCCCGGGGAAATACGCCCCACTTCTATGAATTTCACCACTATCTCCTTGGTTACCTGCACTGCCTGCTTTTCCGCCTGATCCATTCCTGCCTCGTTTTTTTAAAATGAGCTTAAAAAAACCGCCCGGCGGGGAAATGGTTTGACCAGTCAAAACACAAACCGGGCGGTGAAAAGGGGAAAAACCCGCAAAGCCCTCCCCCTTTTTGGTTGTTAAAAAATATGATTATTCCTGCTCCTGGTCCTCCTGGAGCATGGCCATTATTTCATCGCGGATTACCCGGGCGGCTGCTGCAGGGACCTGCTTCTGCACATGTTCCTCAAGTTCGTGCCTGAGCTGCGAGGCCAGGTGGCGCAGATCTTCTCTGCTCACGGAGTCCTGGTAGAGGGAATCGAGTTTTTCCTGCAGTTCAGGGTCCGGCTGTCTTTCCCTGTCCTTTAGTTCGCCTATGTCCTGGCTTAATTCGGTAAGTTTCTCCTGCATCCTGCCCCAGAAAGTCAGGGCGTTTTCAAGTTCTGCAGCCAGGGACTTTTTTTCATTCTGCCAGGTGGATACAAGTTCCTGGATGCGGCCTTCAACACTTTGCACCACTTCTTCTTTCAGTCCGGAGAGATCAGGCTGCTCTTGCTGCGGGTTATTAACAGCATCAAGGGCCTGATTTATTTTTTGTTCCAGTTCGTTTTTGATGGATTCGACATCCGGGGTGTCCAGGCTGCCCACCTGATCCTCAAGGTTTTTCATCCTTGAGTTTAGATCCTGCAGCTCATTTTGACGCAGGGAGTCCATCTCCTGCTGCAGCTGTTCAGTGTTTTTTTTGGCGGCGCTGTCTTCTGTATCCGGGAGTGATTCCTGGATTTTGTTTTCCAGTTCCTGATGCAGTTCCTGTTTCAGGGCTTCAAAGTCCTGTTCCGGACCTTCTTTTTGCTCTGACAGGGCGTTTTGAATCTTTTGGTCAATCTTCTGTTCCAGCTTGTCCTGCAGTTCCTGAATATCGGGCAGTTGTATTCCGGCTACCTTTTCTTCAAGCAGAGCAAGCCTGGAAAGTATGTCCTGAAGCTCGCCTTCCTTGAGTTCATCCAGTTTTTCCTGGATTTTTTCCTCGCCCTTTTCTACGGCCTGATTCACAATCCCGGGGATCATTTCCTGGATAAAGCCAAGCTGAGAGCCCTTTTCTTCCAGGGTCTGCAGGACCCGGCCTGCAAACTCTTCTTCTGCAAGATCCATCTGTGCCTGGAGCTTGTCCATACGTTCTTCCATGTTTTCCATCTGCTGGGCCAGATGTTCCACTCCGCTTGGAGCTGATTTGTCCACTTCACCTGTTTCCCGGGCAGGAGCGGCTTGGTCGGCGGGTTCATCTGCCGGGGATTCAGCTTCCGGCTTTTCTGCCGGCTCCAGGTCTTCCTCAGGTGGTTCAGCAGGGGGTGCTTCAGGTTCAGGCTCAAAGTCTGTTTCGGCCTGCTTTTCACTCTCCTGGGGCATATCCTCCTTAAGGGAAGGTTCTGGCTCTAAAGGAGGTTCATCTTCAGTTTGGGTCTTTTCTGCACTCTCCTGTTCAAAGTCCTCGTCTCCAAAAAGATCTTCCAGGTCGGGATCTTCCTGCCGGGAGCCGGTTTTGTCCGCATCTTTCTCAGAGGAACCGCCTGTTTCCTGCATCAGCTCTTCCAGAAAATCGTCGGCCTCGGACTCTTCTTCTCCGGCTTTTTCTTTTGAACCGGTTTCCTGTTCACTGTGTTCCTTGAACAGGTCCTCGAATTCCTTGTCCAGATCGCTGTCCTGGTCGTCCTGTTCATCATCAGAGCCCAGGCTGTCGAACAGGTCTTTTAAGTCGTCATCAAAATCATCGTCTGATTCCTGCTCCCTGTCTTTGGGAGGGGGGGCCATTTCAGGGTTACCCTCTTCGATGACTTCGGTCAGATCAATGATTTCTTCGTCCTGGGATTTTTTTTGCTTTTGAGCCATATGCACCGCCTTGGGCCGGCCTTTCGCCCTGCTTGTGGTGTGATGAAACGAAAAAATGCAGGTATCCTCTAATGGTCCAAAGGACAAGATTTTATCGTCGATTGCCTGTTTACCATACTGGACATGGCTGGTGAAGGCAAGAGTTTCAAGGTGATGAGCTGATAAAGCAGCCTGATTTTGCTTTGAGGCAGAAGGCCGCATATTTGAAGGTGAAGACAGGGAATAAAAAAAGGGGAGAGCCTGGCTCCCCCCTTTTTACAAAACGTTTTGGATCAAAAGTTAATCCTTTGGATGACACTCGGGACATGCTGTAGGCCCGGACTCTTCTCCGGCCCTGGCCAGGTCGCGGTGGCAGCCGGTCATGCACAGGTCATGATAGGCCTTGTAGAAGTACCTGATGTCTCTTCTGTCCTGGGGCTCTTCAGCCACGGCCATGTCGTGACAGCCCTCGCTCATGCATCCCTTGATTTCGTATGTGCCGTCCCAGGGTTCCCCTTCTTCGTCATGGTGGCATTCGCCGCAGTCAAAATCTCCATGAACAGTGTGGGAAAAGGGTGACGGGGCCTCTCTCATTTCGCCGTACTCCTCGGGAGCATAGAGCAGCCATTCGTCAGCATATGAGCCGAACTCGTACTCCATGTCCTGGTCCAGTCTCTCATGTCGTTCCGTCAGTCCGGCGTAGAGGCTGGGCAGCAGCACGAAGCCCACAAAAAAAGCACAGATCATACCGATCACCATGGATTTTCTCATAATTTCCAACACCTCCTTATACCTTTAACATTGTTCAAAACAGCACAACCTGGTTAAGTTAATATACTCTAACCGTTACCCTGTCAAGAAAAGTATTGGGTGTTTGTTATTTTTAGAACTTGAGGTTTTTGGCGGACTCCAGGGTCTTTTCCCACTCTTTGGGGCCGTGGGCGAATGAATTGAAAGCGCACTCATAGTTGAGAGGAGCCAGGTAAATACCCTGTTCCCGCATCCCGGTGTAGAATTTGCGGAAAAGTTCCTGATCGGATTTTTTGGCCGATGTCAGGTCCGTAACCGGATCCGGGGTGAAAAACAGTGTAAACAGGGAACCCAGAAGATTGAGCTGAACCGGCAGCCCTTTTTCTGCCAGAACCTCTTTGAGCTTTTGAGCCAGTTCACTGGTTTTCTCCTCTAAGTAGTTATAATCATGCTCTTTGAGGGCCTGCAGGGTTGTCAGTCCGGCGGTCATGGCCAGAGGGTTCCCGGCCAGGGTCCCGGCCTGATAAACCTCTCCAGCCGGGGCGATTTTGTTCATGATTTCACGCTTGCCTCCGTAGGCCCCGACAGGGAGTCCACCTCCAATGATCTTGCCCAGGCAGGTAAGGTCCGGGATCACGTTATAATAGCCCTGGGCACCGGAATAGGAGAGCCTGAAGCCGGTGATCACCTCGTCGAAGACCAAAAGCGCGCCATACTCATCCGCCAGCCTGCGCAGCCCCTCAAGAAATCCAGGCTGAGGAGGAACAAGTCCCATATTACCGGCAGCGGGCTCCACAAAAATGGCTGCAATGTCTGAGCCGTATCTGGTAAACAGCTCCTGGACCTGTTCCAGGTTGTTGTAATCCGCCAGCAGGGTCTGGGCCACCACCTCATCCGGCACCCCGGGAGTGCCGGGAATGCTCACCGCTCCTGATCCTGCGCTGGCCAGAAAGGCGTCCACGTGGCCATGGAAGCACCCGGTAAATTTTATCACCCTGGATCTGCCGGTATATCCCCGGGCCAGACGCAGGGCGGACATGGTGGCCTCGGTTCCGGAATTGACCATGCGCACCATTTCCACGCCCGGCAGGGCATCAATAATTTCTTGAGCCAGATCTATTTCGGGCTTGCAGGGGGCTCCGAAGCTGGTGCCGTTTTGCAGGGCATCCTCCAGGGCCTTGCGTACCCGGGGATGGTTGTGGCCCAGGATCATGGGACCCCAGGACATAACATAATCGATATAGGGGTCTCCTTCCTGGCTATACATGTAAGCACCCTGGGCCCTGGCAATGAACAGGGGGTGCATGCCCACACTCCCGGCGCGTACCGGGCTGTTGACGCCGCCGGGAATCAATTCTCTGGCGGTATTGAAAAGATCCTGGGAAATACTCATAAATAACCTCGATGTTGTTTGATGATTTGGTTTAAGGCCGGAAAAACTTAAAAATAGCTCATGGAGGTTTTTTTAAGCTCTTTGTAGCTGAAAAGCATTTCATACTGTTCCACACCGGTTTCCCGGGCCAGTTCATAAACCACCCGGGTGCAGTGCTCCGGGCTGCGCCCGTGGACCATGGTGTACAGGTTGTAAGGCCAGTCCATGCAGCTTGCCCGCTCGTAGCAGTGAGTTATTTCCGAGCGCCTGGACATGATTTTTCCTACATGCCGTATATCCATGGTATCGTCAACGTACCAGGCCACCATGGCGTTGTGACCGTATCCGGCCTGCTGGTGCCTCAGGGTAGCCCCGAATCTGCGGATAATGCCCCGCTCTTTGAGATTCTGCAACAGATCCAGGACCTCTTGCTCCGATATGCCTGCCATGGCGGCTATGTCGGCAAAAGGTGACTGGGTGTCGGGCAGGTCGGCCTGAACAATTCGAAGCACTTCTCTTTCCTGTTCCGAGAAATCCACTGGAGTCATGGGGTTCTGCCTTTTTATTTTTTTTGACCGTTACCGGCAGTTTCGTCCATTTAGTAATTTTCATGCCTGGAATCAAGCCTTTCTCAGCCGTCCTGATTTTTGTCTTTTTCCCGGGCCAGGGGATGGGCCTTGTCATAAGTCTGCATGACCTGGTCCAGGTTTAAATGGGTGTAGCGCTGGGTGGTGGAAATGCGGCTGTGCCCCAGAAGTTCCTGAACAATGCGCAGGTCCGCACCTGCCTGAAGCATATGCGTGGCAAAACTGTGCCGCAGAGTGTGGGGGCTTACGCCTTGGGCCCTGGCAAATATCTGTCCCAGGCGCTGGATGATCCTGACCGCCTCCCGGCGGTGCAGACGCCCCCCCCGCATGCCCAGGAAGAGGGCCTTTTCCCGGAGATCAGGCTCAAAGGCGTGGCGCAGGGCAATGTACTGGCTGAGTCTCTCCAGCCCGGGCCGGGTGAGAAAGGCCAGCCTTTCCTTGCGTCCCTTGCCCTGGACACGCACTAGGCTCTGGCCCTGGTCCACGTCGTCCAGGTCCAGGCTCAGGGCCTCGCTTACGCGCAGCCCGGAACCGTAGAGCACCTCGGCCAGGGCCAGGTCCCTTGTGTTTCTGGGGCTTGGTTCCAGTTGGGCCTGGACCATTTCCAGGGCCTGGTCCACGTTCAGAACCCCGGGCTGGGGTTTTTCCTGTTTGGGATTGCGGACCCCGGTGCAGGGGTTTTGCTGGATGATTTTCTGTTTTTGCAGGAAACGGAAAAAAGTTCGCAGGGAGGAAAGCTTTCGGGCCATGGAGGACTTGGAAAGGTTCAGTTTGTGCATTTGTACCAGAAAGGCGTGCACGTCCGCCCGGACAATATCCTGAGGGCTGGCGCAGGTCTTGTTTCTGGTCTGCAGAAATTCTTCCCACTGCAACAGGTCTTTGGAATAAGCCTGCAGGGTTGCCCCGGAGAACCCCTTTTCCACATCCAGATGGGCCAGAAATGCCGTTGCTTCATCAGGCAGGCTGTCTGCGATCCAGGACATAGGAGCTTCCAGGTTCTTTCTTGGCTATGCTTTTCAGGTTCATGGCCTTTTCCGAGGCCTCTCCGTAGTGAGTAAGTTCGCCTTTTTTGTTGAAAACCACGGCTATGGATACGGCCATCAAGGGGAAAAAACTTGCCTTGCCATCCCGGGTGGTGGAATGAATTCCTCCCTGCTTCAGGTCTTCGGGGTCGTAAAAGTTGGGCACGATGCCGTCGAAATTCTGTACCAGCATGGAGCAGACGCTTTCGGCCTTGTCCGGGGGGACAATGAAAACAAAGTCGTCGCCTCCCACGTGACCCACAAAGGACTCCATGCCGGCAAAGGCCCGGATGGTGTTTACAATCACCCGGGCGGTCATCATGAGGACTTCGTCCCCCCTGGAAAAGCCGTACTTGTCGTTGAAAGACTTGAAGTTGTCCAGGTCAGCATAGGCCAGGGCGAACTCCTGTTGCCTGTCCAGCATGTCCTGGATCTTTTGGATGATGGAGGTATTGCCCGGGAGCTTGGTCAGGGGGTTGGCATCCAGTTCCCAGGATGCCCTGGCCATGATAAGCTCCAGCCTGAGCCTGCTTTCACCGGGATCCAGCGGCTTTACCAGGAAATCGTCCACCTCCAGGGCGGCCAGGTCCGGTCCTGCGTCAACTTCTTCGCGGTCCAGGCAGAGGACCACCGGAACCTGGCGGTAGACATTTTCGCTCTTGAATATCCTGATAAGTTCCGTGCCTTGCAGGTCCGGCATCTTGTTGTCTACTATCAATAAATCAGGCGGGCTGTTGAAAAGAAGCTCGATGGCCCCCCGGCCACGTTCAAAAACCGTCCACTGGGCATGGGAGCAGATGGACTTGAGGGTGGTATAAAGTTCTGCATCCGAGGAAATAAGGAAAATATGGCTTTCAGTTTTGGGCATGGGGGTTCCTTCAGGCCTAATCCGGGATGAACCCTGTGAGTTCAACCAGTTCGCGGTCCAGGTGATCAAGTGACTTTTCCAGGTCTTCCTGGCGCAGGTTGAGCACCTTGAATATATACTTGTCCAGGTAGTTGACCTGGTCGTCTCCGCTGTTGCCCACCTGGAAAATCCTGGATAGAAAGTCTCCCAGGTGTACAACGCAGGCTACATCCGGGTAATGCTGGGCTGACTTGGGCCGGTGATGCCAGACCAGGCCTTCGCGCAGCCGCAGGGGCAGGTTCCAGTGATCCGCGAGCCAGGCGTTGATGCGGTCGTGAGCAAAACCCATGACTTCCCTTTCAGCCTGGTAATAGGTAATATCTTTTTCCAGGACCAGGGCGTCCACCTCTTCCTTTATTTCCGGCAGCTGGATAATGCTTACCAGTTTGCCCAGGTCATGCAGGAGACCGGCCACTGAATACTCTTCCGGGTCCTTGAGTCCGGCCTGCTTGGCTATCCCGGCGCAGGCCGTGGCGCACCCCAGGCTGTGTTCCCAGAGTCCCATCATGTTTTTGGCCATTATGTCGAATACCGAGGTGCTGATAATAAGTCCCCGGATCACATTGAACCCCAGAAGAACCAGGGCGTGCTGGATGGTGCCTATGCGGCGGGGAAAACCGTAAATAGGGGAGTTGACCATTTTCAGGACCTTGGCCGACAAAACCTGGTCCTTGGAAATCACTTTGGCTATCTGGTCGGTGGAGGAACTGGGGTCCTGCACCAGTTCAGTAACTTCGTCCAGAACAATAGGCAGCGTAGGCAGATCCTTGACCGAAAGGATTCTGTTCTTTTTTTCCAGATAAAGGTCCTGCATGTTGGCCCCGGCAGATCAGTTCTGCTCTGTTTCAGTGTCTTTTGCAGGCCCCTGGGAGGTCTGCTGTGCAGCCTTGCGCTTGAAGTATCCCCGCAGGAATTTTTTCATTTTCATCATCCAGGGATCCTGCTCGTGCTGCCTGAAGATCCTGTCCAGGGCCCTGATGCGGTCCTGGTACGAGCTTGTTCCCAGGCCTTCCATGTTTACTGGGTTGCCCTGCACTGTGACCCACTCCACTTCCATTCTTTCCAGCCGTTCCAGAAGGGATTCAGTCAGTTCCGTGCCGGCACCCACCAGGACCTGGCCGTTGTCCCTGACCACGGGTTTTTCCAGGACCATGCCTGCAGCGGCCATCTTGAGAGGTATTTTTTGCAATCTGATTCCCTGTTGTGCTTAAATAGCGCTTACTGGTGAAACTTTGTCATAAAAAACAAGAAATTGTTATCACTACAGCGAAACTTATAAAACTTTTCAACCTGTCTAAATCGGGGACAGGCACTTTTGCCGGTTGCTAATTTGCAAATGCTTCAAAAATTCGGCGGCAAAAGAGCCAGTCCCCGGAGGTGAATAAATAAGTTTCGCTGTAGTGTTATCAGTTAATAGTTATTTGTTAACACTACAGCGAAACTTATAAAATACAGTATGGTATCTCAGTTGGGGACAGTCCCCGGAGGTTAATCATAAGTTTCGCGTAACCCTTCAGGGGGAGATATGCCAATTTGCCTATCTGCCAGGCGGGCAATGCCCTGTGGGGATCTATGTTCTTCAAAACCGTGTGTGCGGAGCACCCGTGTGAAGCCTGAAGGCTTCCCGTGCCAGAGAAGAAGTTTTTTTTGGCACGGGCAACTTCGTTGCTCACCCCGGTGAAACCCGCTGCGCGGAGACAAAAGTTTGTTTCACAGGGCGAGCGGGCGGCTTTGCCGCTCACGGTTGGGGAGTAACGCCTGAAGTCTAGTCTCGGTGGCGATTGCCAGCAATCAATACCGAGGACCCCCTGAATGATTACAGTTTCGCTGTAGTGTTAACTGCTTAAGACCAAAAGCTTGAATTAACTGCCTTACCCCATCAACAATGAACAAATAACAGATAACCGGGCTGCGGCATAGCCCGCGTCAGTTTTGAACAAATTTATAGTACATCCCGGGCTCTCTTCTGACCATGCCCCGTATCTCAAGGTTTACCAGGATCCGGCTGATGCTGGAAGGGCTCAGATCCAGGCACTGTGAGAGGTCATCTATGTGCGTGCGCTCCCGGTTTATAAGTTCCCCGGCAACGGCCTTTTCTTCGCTGGTCAGATCACCGGGAAGAGCCGGTTCAGCAGGAACTGGTGCAGACATTTCATTATCATTTTCCTGCTGCAGGTGGTTTTTCAGTCCAAGCTGAAGGGCCTCCAGGATGTCCTGGGCGGTTCTTACCAGTATGGCCCCCTGGCGGATAAGCTGATTGCACCCGCTAAAACCGGGTAGATTCACCTGTCCGGGCAGGGCAAAGACTTCCCTGTTGTGGTCCAGGGCATAGCCGGCTGTGAGCATGCTGCCGCTTTTTATTTCCGCCTGCATTACCAGCACCCCCAGGGAGAGCCCGCTGATGATGCGGTTGCGATAGGGGAAATTATGCGCATCCGGCCTGGTTCCCCTGGGAAATTCCGAAAGTATCAGGCCGTGGTCCCTGATATGCGTCCACAGATCCTGGTTGATGGCCGGGTAGATAAGGTCTATGCCGGTGCCCAGCACGGCTACGGTGCTGCCTGGAGCGCTCAGGGCCGCCCTGTGAGCTTCGCGGTCTATGCCTTCGGCGAATCCTGAGACTATGGTTATTCCTTTTTCTGAAAGCTCCCTGCAGATTTTCGATGTCATTTCCCGGCCGTAGGCAGAGCTGTTTCTGGAACCCACTACCGCCAGAGAAGGACTTTTAGCTAAGGAGATATCACCGAGATAATACAGCAAAACAGGAGGCCCGGCAATATGCCGTAAATGTTCGGGATATTCGGAGTCAGACCATATCAGTACCTGTTCCTGTCCGGACTGGATACGTTCAAACTCACGCTGGGCCTCGGACTTCCACTGACCGGAATTAAAGATGCCGGCCTGAGATGAACTCACCAGCCCCATCTCGGCCCAGTGACTGCTGTTGGCCAGGGCCTGGGCCGGGGAGCGAAAAACCTCCAGGATTTTCTGCCAGGTCTTGCATCCCAGACTTCTGGTCTTGGAGAGTGCCAGACAGGCCCATATTTCGTCTTCTCTGGAAAATTTGAGCACTTGGCTGCCTTGGTGACTTACTCTTGAAACCCTGTCATAAAAAAACAAGAAAAATTGGAACTACGCTGATTAATCAGGATAGATAATACCCACACCACCGCCCTTAAAGGGAATCAAGTGTTTCCCTGGCCTTGTCCGCTGCGCTGCTTTCCGGGTAGTCCTCCAGTAGTACCCCCAGGTAAAACCGGGCATTTCTTTTGTCCTCGAGTCTCTTGTAGGCATAGCCTATTTTGAGCAGGGCATCCGGTGCCTTGGGATCCTCAGGGAAGTGCTCCAGCACCTGCCTGAAGGTCAGGATGGACTGGGGGTATTCTTTTTCCATGTAAAAAGTTTCAGCCAGCCAGTACCAGGCATTTGGAGCCAGGGGGTGTTCCGGATACGTGTCTATGAATTCCCTGAAGGCCTGCCTGGCCTGTTCGGCCTGTTCGTCAAAATACAGTTCCAGGGCCTGGTTGTAGAGTTGCTTAGCTTCAGACGCCGGCTTGTCAGGCTCTTTTTCATTTTTTTCTGGTGCAGGTGGTGGATCAGGTGGTTCTTCCACTGGTTCCGGCTCCAGGTTTTCAGGCCCGGGGCCCGGTACAAAATCTTCCCGTTCAAGCTGCATTTCCAGGTCCATGATTCGCAGGGCGGTCTGCCTGCGCATATTTTCAGTATCCTGTCTCAGGTTGCCAAGCCCTGTCTGCAGGTTACTTATTTCCTGGTCATGTTCCTGAACTTTTTGTTCCAGACTCGAGAGCCTGTCACTGATATCATGCATTTCCTCCGGGGGGTAGCGCTTGGCTGATGAGCACCCCGCCACCAGCAACAGGGCAGGAAAAAGCAGCAGCAGTCTGAAGGTCATTTCTTTCTCCTGATTGCAGTTTTAAGTTTCAGGATATGTAATTTACAGGTTACTTCAACCACCCGGGTTTTTCAAGGAGTTTAAAGGCCCGGATTTATATCCTTGCCAGTAAAGTACTTTTGGGGCAAAATCCGCCCGGTTGAACGCTATTGACCGTGCAATGCATTTTACTGGAGAATTTTCATGCAAATTTTCATATCCATAAACGATATTCTTCCTGCAGCAGCGCTTTTTTTTAACCTGGCTTGTTTTACCGGGGTGCCTGTTCTGTCTCTGCTTGGATACCTGAGTGGAATAGCGCGGAAGAAGGTTTTCATGTTCAAGATGGCCAGGCAGATAGCCAGACTGGGGCTTCTTTTTATTATATCCACGTCCCTGGCCTGTGCCGGGCTTCTTGGGGCCAGCTATTACTACGGGCCTGAAGCGGATATGTGGCTGGAGCACCATGTTTTCTGGGAGTCGGGTTTATATATCTGCTTTGTGGCCCTGGTTTTTTTCGGTTTTTTCACCCTGTGCTGGAACTGGCTGGCTCGCGTCAAGTGGCTGCATCTGCTGGTGGGCTCTGTTGGGGGGACAGCCTGCATGCTCTTTGCCGGAATTCTTTTATGGGCCGTGTGGAGGGAGCTTGACCCCCTGTCCCCGGTATATCCCCAGGCGGATTCCATGTTCTGGCCAGTCCTGGTCCAGGTGTACCTGCTTTCCATTGCCGCAGGATCAGCAGCGGGTCTTTTATACCTTTTATACCGGCGCAACCTGGATGACTTCGGCAGGGATTATTACCGCTTTGTCCTGGGATATGTATCCAGGTGCGGGATCTTTTTTGCGGTCGTTTCCCCATTGACCTGCATCTGGTTGTATTTTGCCGGCAGGGAGGTGTTCATGCCGGATCACCTGATAATGCCCGGAGCCCTGTTTGTAATTTTTCTGGTACTTGCGGTTCTGCTTCTGCTGCGGATAGCCCGCAGTGCACATCCCCTGCGCAACAAAGCGGCCATTATTGTCTGTCCGGGGGTCTTTTTGCTGGTGGTAGCCGTGCGCCTGGTATCCTACCTGGAAGTGGCGGATATGGCCGCCCAGGGTGAGGTCCTGAGCACATTCATGCGCGACTGGATGCAGGCGTTAGAGTCCTGGGCTTCGGGTCGGATCCGGATGTGGTAGGGGCATAGGGCATGGGGCATGGGGAAGAACGTATGGGAGTATGGGTGTGTGGGAGTATGGGAGTGGGAAGAGATGGAGACAGGGCAGGGAGCAAAGGCATTTATTGTGCCTTTCCCTGACTTAACAAGCAACCCATTTTCTAAGTGTAACCATTCAGGGGGTCCTCGGTGGTTACTCATGGCATTAGGCCAGGGGACTGTCCCCCTGGCCGGTACCTACCCCCCTGAATGGTTACTTCTAAGTGTTGTAGCAGGGCTTTTTTTCTTCAAACCGGTAGGTTGAGGTGTTCGTATGCCCTGGGAGTGGCCACTCTGCCCCTGGGGGTGCGTTTTAAAAATCCGCACTGGATGAGATACGGTTCGTAAATGTCTTCCAGGGTGCGGACTTCTTCTGAACAGGCCACAGCTACTGTCTTGACTCCCACAGGACCGCCTGCGAATTGGCGGATGATGCAGTCCAGGATCTTGCGATCCATCTGGTCCAGGCCCAGGGGATCAACATCCATGCGCTTGAGTGCCCTGGATGCCACCTGAGAGTCGATGACCTCCTGCCTGCCCACCACTGCAAAATCATGCACCCTTCGAAGCAGGCGGTTGGCTATTCGCGGGGTGCCCCTGGAACGTCTGCCGATTTCCAGGGCACCGTCAGAGGTTATGTTGATTCCAAGGATCCTTGCGGAGCGTTCCACTATGGTGGCCAGTTCCTCAGGGGCATAAAAGTCCAGCCTGCAGATGACCCCGAAGCGGTCCCGCAGGGGGGAGGTTAAAAGCCCGATCCTGGTGGTCGCCCCCACCAGGGTGAATGGTTCCAGGTCGATCTTTACCGTCCTGGCCCCGGGTCCCTGACCCAGGATAAGATCCAGCTTGAAATCCTCCAGGGCAGGGTAGAGAATTTCTTCTACTGTGGCCGGCATGCGGTGTATTTCATCGATGAACAGGACATCATTTCTGCTCAGGTTGGTCAGAATGGCAGCCAGATCAGCGCTTCTCTCCAGAACCGGTCCGGTGGTGCAGACAATATTCACCCCCAGTTCTCCGGCCAGAATCCTGGCCATGGTGGTCTTGCCCAGTCCGGGGTTGCCGTAAAGCAGGGTGTGATCCAGATGCAGCCCTCTTTCCAGGGCAGCTCCGAGGTAGACCTTGAGGTTGGAGCGTACATCCTCCTGGCCTACAAACTGGTCAAGAGTGTGAGGCCTTACGTGCTCGTCGTTGGTACTGCTGTTCATAGTAATAATGGTCACAGGTGCGGGTATTTAGGCCTGCCTGGCAGAACCGCCAGGCCCGGGGCAAACTGATAATTTTTAAAGTACCATTACTTGCTGCCCTGGTCAATGCGGGCTTTTGCGGCAATGAAACAGGCCTTGCAGGTTTTTGGGTCCAAGCACTTTACAGGAGGATGCTCTTGAGGCAGGAAATTCTTGCCAGGCAGGCAATTTTCAGGTGCTGCTGAAGATTTGGCAGGACTGATGTATTCAGAAATGTAACTCGGGGCGATTATTATGCGTAAACAGGTTCCACTGGAAAGACTTCTTTATTTCAAGGAACAGATAGGTTTTGATGCCAAGACTCAAGAGCTTCTCAAAAAGCACGGTCATGTAATTGCAGAGCACAAAGAGGATTTTGCCGTGTATTTCGAGGAGTTTTTCAGGGGGGTTGAAGAGACCAGGCCTTATCTTGAGGTTCAGGAATATCCAGGACAGCTGCAGGGAATATGGAAGAGGTGGTTTGAGAGCATACTGACCAGGGATTTTGATGAACACCTGGTGGGCTGGATGTGGAACAGTGGGATAACCCATGTGCGCATCAACCTGGATCACAGGTTTGTAAACCTTGGATACTGCCTTGCCAGGAGATTCTGCAATCAGGCCATCAGCAGAAGCATCGCACAGGAGGATATGGCGGAAGCCATGGAGGCGGTAGAAAAGGCCCTGGATCTGTGTCTGCTCATTGAAACCGAGGCTTTTTTAGCCAACACCTTTCAGTGCGACAGCGAAGTTATAAGGGGTATCGCCCACCAGATCAGAAATCCCATTACCGTCATCGGGGGCAGCATCATGCGCCTCAAGCGCAGCAAGGAAGTCACTGCCGGGGCGGCCCATGAAACCTACGACACCATTCTGGCCGAGTCCAGGCGCATGGAGAAGATGGTTCGGGATGTAAGCAGCTACAACGAAGTTTTTCACCGCCAGTCGGAATGGAGCCCTGTTTTCCTGCAGGAAATGCTGCAACAAGTCCTGGATGAGTGCAGTAATCGCTATCCGGTGGACAACCTGGACCTGCAGACCGGTTTTGCTCCCATGGCCAAACAGGTGCTGGGCAACCCTGATGAGTACCGCCTCATGTTCAGGCACCTGCTGGCCAACGCCTTTGAGGCAGTAGATACAGAGAATCCGGTCATAAGCGTGCAGACCTCACTGGATCCGGGAACCTCCATGTATGTTCTGGTGGAGATATTCAATACAGGTAAACTCTCTGGTACAGATGAAATGGAGACCCTGTTTACGCCCTTTTTTTCCACCCGGGCCATGGGCACCGGACTGGGCCTGCCCATATCCAGGGTGGTGGCCCAGAAGGTCAAGGGAAATATAATGCTCTACCCAGTCTCCAAAGGCGGCGTGGCTTGCCTGGCCAGTCTGCCTCGGGGAGATTTGGATTGAGGGATTGGGGAATTGAGGGATTGGGGAATTGAGGGATTGGGGTATTGGGGAATTGGGGAATTGGGGGGTTGGGGGATTGGGGGATTGAGGGATTGAGGGATTGGGGAATTGAGGGATTGGGGGATTGGGGGGTGACCTGGCTGTAAAGCAAAGAGAGTCAGGGCGGCCAGGAACAGGGCTGAACATCAACTTATAAAGGATAGATTCATATGGGATATAAGGCTGTAAACCCTGCCACTGGAGAAGAGCTGCAAAGTGTAGCCTGCATAGGTTCCCGGGAACTTGAGAGTGCCCTGGAGGAAAGTTTCCAGGCGTACCTTCAGTGGCGGGAGACGGGGTATGAATGCCGTGCAGGGCTTGTAGGTGCTGTTGGGGAGATATTGAGACAGAACAGTAAGAAATATGCAGATATTATTACCAGGGAAATGGGCAAGCCCATAGCCGCGGCCAGGGGAGAAATAGACAAGTGTGCCCGGCTCTGTGATTTTTATGCAGAACATGGCGCAGGTTATTTATCAGATGAAGAGATAAAAGTGGATAGCGGCAGAAGCTTTGTGACTTACAATCCCCTGGGGCCTGTGCTTGCTGTGATGCCCTGGAATTTTCCTTTCTGGCAGGTTCTGCGTTTCGCTGTACCCGCGCTCATGGCCGGCAATACCTGCCTGCTCAAGCATGCGGCCAACGTACCCGGATGCGCTGCCGAGGTTGAAAAGGTCCTTTTGCAGGCGGGTCTACCCAGGGGAGTTTTCTCAAACCTGTTCATCAACAAGGAGCAGGCCCTGGAAATCCTGGGAGACGGGCGCGTCAGAGGGGCCACCCTTACAGGAAGCGTGAGCGCCGGCAGGGCAATAGCAGAGCGCGCCGGAAGCATGCTCAAGAAGACCGTGCTGGAGCTCGGAGGCAGTGATCCTTACTTGGTCCTGGAGGACGCGGACCTGGAGCTTGCAGCCCGGACATGCGCCGCAAGCAGGCTCATGAACAACGGGCAGACATGTATAGCAGCCAAGAGGATCATTGTGGTGCAAAAGGTCTACGACGATTTTATGGATCTGTTTCTGCAGGAAATGGCCCGGGCGAACATGGCAGATCCCATGCATGATGACTGCACCCTTGGGCCCATGGCCAGGGAAGACCTGCGCCGGGAACTGCACGGCCAGGTGGAACGTTCCATGGGGCAGGGAGCAAGGCTTGAGCTTGGGGGATATATTCCCGAAGGTCCCGGATTCTGGTATCCAGGTACTGTTCTTTCCGGTGTAAAGCCTGGCATGCCGGCTTTTGAGGAGGAACTTTTCGGGCCTGCAGCGGCCGTCATAAGCGCTAATGATGAAAAAGAAGCCATAGAGCTGGCCAACAGGACCAGGTTCGGCCTGGGTTCTGCGGTTTTTACCCGGGATATAGAGCGTGGCACCAGGATCGCTTCCAGTGAGATCGAGGCTGGCTCCTGTTTTGTAAATTCCATGGTCCAGTCGGATCCCAGGCTGCCCTTTGGAGGGATTAAAGACAGCGGGTACGGCCGTGAACTTTCCGTTCAGGGCATAAGAGAATTTACCAACATCAAGACGGTATTCGTCAGGTAGAATTTTTTATGCCGGAAGACACGGGATAATTTATGGAAGCCTTGTGGCAATACTTTCTGGTTTTTATCCTGTCGGCAACCCCCTGGATAGAGATTCTGCTGGTGATACCCGCAGCTCTGGCCATGAGCCTTGATCCCTGGCTGGTGGGCATCCTGGCCTTTGCCGGAAATACCGCACCGATATTTATCATGGTGTACGGCTATGAGCTGTGGCGCAAATGGAGGGCGGGCAAGGCAAAAGGCTATGCAAGACCGGCCTCCAGGCGCAGAAGGAGGGCTTTAAGAATCTGGAACAGGTACGGTCTTCCGGGGCTGTCTTTGCTGGCACCGGCTCTTACCGGGGTCCACCTGGCCGTACTCATTGCTTTGACCTTCAGAACTTCAAAAAAAGATCTTCTGGTGTGGATGAACATCAGCCTGGTGGTCTGGACCACTGGCCTGACTCTGGGAGTTTATTACGGTATCGAAGGCCTGCGGTTTTTAACCGGCTGAGTATACTTTTAATGTAACCATTCAGGGGGCACAGGAAACGTCCCGGGGACAGTCCCCGCGACACCTTTTTCGCACAAAAATTGTAGACACTAAGTTTGTGAACCTGCTCAGTTAGTACTTAGCGGGGACAGTCCCCAGGCCTGGTGCCAGTAGCCACCACCGAGAACCCCCTGAATGGTTACCTTTTAATTATGCAAGGAGAAACACTTGAAAATTGGAATTAGTACATGCCTTCTGGGCGAAAACGTGCGCTATGACGGAGGGCACAAGCTGGACAGGTACCTGCGGGACCTGCTGGGCAAGTATGTGAGCTATGTACCGGTATGCCCGGAAACCGAATCGGGAATGCCCATACCCAGAGAAGCCCTGCGGTTGGTAGGGGATATAGACTCTCCAAGGCTGGTCACCCAGAAGTCCGGAGAGGACTATACCAGTGTCATGCAAAGCTGGGCATCAAAAAGGCTGGATGCACTGGAAAAAGAAAAGCTGTGCGGTTTCATTTTTAAGAGCAAGTCTCCCAGCAGCGGCATGGAGAGGGTAAAAGTCTACAATGACAAGGGTCACCCGGTTCCCAAGGGGCGGGGGATATTCGCGGGAATGTTCATGGAGCGCTTTCCCCTGCTGCCCGTGGAAGAAGAGGGCAGGCTGCATGATCCCATGCTCAGGGAGAATTTTATCACCAGGATATTTGTCTACGGCAGGTGGCTGGAACTGATGGAGCAGGGGCTGACCACCGCCCGTCTCATTGATTTTCATACCCGGCACAAGCTGCTCCTTATGGCCCACAATGTAAATGCCTACAGGGAGCTGGGCAGGCTGGTGGCCGGGGCCAGGGAGCTGCCTCCTGATGAGCTCGCAGATCAATATATAAGCAAACTCATGACAGCCCTGAAACTTTCTTCCACCATCAAGAAAAACGTCAACGTGCTGCAGCATGTCATGGGGTACTTCAAGAAGGACCTGAGCAGCGATGAAAAGCAGGAGCTGCTGGAAGTCATCGGCAACTACAAAGATTCGCTGGTGCCACTTATCGTGCCTGTAACCCTTCTTAATCACTACGTGCGCAAATACGACCAGCCATATCTCAAGGAGCAGGTGTATCTAAATCCCCACCCCATGGAGCTCAAGCTTAGAAACCATGTGTGATGGGTGGATTCGGGAATTCAGGGATTGGGGGATTGAGGGATTCGGGAATTTTGGGATTGGGGAATTGAGGGATTAAGAAATTAAGGGATTGAGGGATTGGTGAATTCAGGGATTGGGGGGCAATCCTGCAATCAACTATGATTTTTAAGTTCAATTATTGCAGCATGTTGCTGTCAAACAGGGTTAGTATTATATCCAGCACGGTCTACTCCCCTCCTTGGTTAAGGAGGGGCTGGGGGTGGTTCGTGTTGAAGGTCCACTTCCTTACAAATCAAGCAGTTGAGAAGTTTATCAGACAAAGATGCTTTTCAGCGCTGTGAGGACTTTTTTCTTCTTTTTGATGTTGGGGGTCATGCGCACGTAGGTACTGGACTCCTTGCGGCTCAAAACGTCTATGGCGCGCTGGACAGACATCTGGTGGTACTTGTCGAAGTCTTCGTGGTAATAACTGGTTATGCGGCGGCGGTTTAACCCGGACATGCTCAGATAGGCCCGGTACACCCCCTGAAAGCCCTTGGACCGGCAATCCTTGGGGTCTATCACCTTTCTGGCCAGCCGGTCATTTGACTTCAGCCGGCTTTTGTCCATGCGGGCTACAGCCGGCCAGCACTTTCTGGTCACCAGGCTGTCGGACTCCATCTCCACCCAGGCATGGCCCAGTTTGCCCCTGGAACCCAGGTCCATTTTACCGTGGGCCACTGTGTCAGCAGCCAGATGGCTTAAAAAACCACAGGCAAAAGCCTGATCCGTGCGTTTGCCTGCAGCCTGCAACAACATAAACCCGGTTTCCCAGTCATGGGGGTTTTTCTGTCCCGGCTTGCCCAGAAAATAGTCCGCCACCACCGAACCGTAAATGAAATTGGTGGAATAGGCTGTTAGAAGAGAGTACACTGCTACCGGCAGCAAACTGGCCGCCCGCAGTATCTCAAAGGCGAAATGTGTATGGGTCATGGGACCCCAGGCAAATGCATTTTCAGCGGAAACAAAAAATATGATCAGGAAAAGTATAAATATTTTTTTCATAAGTCAGTAGTTCTTTGCGGAAATATTGGAGTGCATCCCTGCCCTGATTGGTTGTTGAGTTGCCCTGTATGGACAAGCCATTATATTTTGGTGACAGACTCCGGAAGTACAAAAAAAGACAGGGGCAGTAGCCCCGAAACTTCTTGCACATATATCATCGATTTAGATTACGTCAATAGCGGAGCAGAAAAAATCGGGGAAAATATTTGATTTCGGCAGAACTGATAAACAACTCAGGCTGCTTTGCTGCTTAGAAAGCTGAATATGCTCTGCAGAAGCTTTTCCTTGTCCAGCTTGATCTGGTAGTCGTCTATGCCTACCTTCTTGCCCCGGGCCACGTCCTCCTCCCCGGCCAGGGAGGTCAGGGCCAGGACCGGCAGGTGATTAAAGCGGTCATCACTTTTTATATGTTCAGTAAGCTCAAAGCCGTCCATGTTGGGCATCTCCAGGTCCGTGACCACAAGCTGTACCTCGCCCGGGTTGTCCTGCATGTACTGCCAGGCCACTGCCCCGTCCTCGGCTGTGGCTACTTCATAGCCTTCATCCTGGATAAACTTTTTGACCTGACTGCGGAAAAAGTCCGAGTCCTCCACCAGGAGTATCTGAGTGCCCCCTTCCTGTTCCAGGGGCTGGACCTTTTCGCGGCTTTCAAACCACTGCGGGTTCAGGGTCTCCATAAATTCGTAGATATCAACGATCAGAGTGGTATAGCCGTCCAGCACTGCAGAACCGGAAATACCGTTTTGCTTCAGGGTGAAATCGTCTATCTCCACGCGCACTTCCCTGGCATCCACAGGCGGAGAGGCCAGAAGACCCACCTCGTGCCCGGCCATATAAAAGACAATCACCACCAGTTCGCCTTCCAGTTCCAGATGTTCCACGCTGGCGGCCTCATGCAGGGCAAAGACCGGTAAAACCCCGCCGCGGTACTGGATGACCTTTTTGCCCCCGGTGATTTCTATGTCCTCGGCCTTGATAAGCTCCACCCGGGCCACCAGGTCCAGGGGCACGGCGCAGTGTTCTCTGGGTCCGTTGTTGAACAGAAACAGGCTGTGCAGGTCCTTCTCCTTTTCGGTCTCCTGCTCCCGGGCCATTTCCTGGGCCTTTTCCGTGCCGGCCATGGAGGAAAGCTCGGCCAGCCTGGCCATGCCCACCACATCCAGGATCAGGGCCACATGACCGTCGCCCATGATGGTGGCCCCGGCATATCCGTCGCAGGCCTTGAGATGGCGGCCCAGGGGCTTGACCACGATTTCCACGGAGTCGTGCAGCTCATCCACCACCAGGCCGTACTTGAAGGTCCCGGAATAGACCACAACAATATTTATATCTTCCTCGCCGGAAATGGACCATTTGCTGGCTTCGATGACCTCTTTTTCCAGGCCGGCGTCCTCTGACCGGCTCTTCTCAGATGTCTGAGCGCTGGTTTCGGCCTTTTTATCCTGCCTGTCCTTTCTGGACCTGGCCTCTTCTATTGAGGTCACCCTGGCTTTGGACCGGGTGTTTTTCTGGTCCAGCCTGAGAATTTCATTGAGTCCCACCAGGGGGATAAGCTCTCCCCTTAATATGAGCACCTGGGCATCCCCCACCACCTCGATCTTTTCCTGCACCTGCTGGGCCGGGATCTGGATAAGCTCGTCCACGTTGATCTGGGGGATGGCAAAACGCTCCTGGCTCACGGAAATAAGCAGGCTGGGAATAATGGCCAGGGTCAGGGGCAGCTTGATCCGGATGGATGTCCCCTTGCCCTCCTCAGTGTCGATGTCCACCTGGCCGCCCAGGCGGTCCAGGTTGCTCTTGACCACGTCCATGCCCACACCGCGGCCGGAGACATCGGTGATCTGATCCGCGGTGGACAGGCCGGGCAAAAATATGAGCTGGGCCTTGTCCTTGTCGGACATGGTCCGGACCTGCTCTTCGGTAATGAGCCCCTTGTCCAGGGCCTTTTCCACGATCCTCTCCACCGGTATGCCCTTGCCGTCGTCGATAATCTCAATATTGACCTGGCCTGCAGCGTGAAAGGCCTTGAGTACTATCTTGCCCTGGGGCTTCTTGCCCTTGGCCACCCGCTCGTCGGGCTTTTCTATGGCGTGGTCCGCGGAATTGCGCACTAAGTGGGTCAGGGGGTCGGACAGACCCTCGATAATGGTCTTGTCCAGCTCCACCTCCTTGCCTTCCAGGTAGAGCTCAATGTCCTTGCCCAGGCTCTGGGACATGTCCCGCACCACCCTGGGAAACTTGTTGAAGACGTTGCTCACCGGCTGCATGCGGGTGAGCATGATGGCCTCCTGCAGCTCCGAGGTCACCAGGTCGATGCGCTGCCCGGCCAGGTTTATAGTCTGATCATCCTGGGTGGAAATGGCCTGCATGAGCTGATTGCGGCTTAAAACCAGCTCTCCAGCCAGGTTCATGAGGTTTTCCAGAAGGCCTACGTTGACCCGCAGGGAATCAGGCATGGACGAGGTCTGAGCCTGAGCAGCCTGCTTGTCCTGTGGCTTTTTATCCTTGTCCGGCTGGGTCTTTTGCGGCCTGGCCTGGCTTTTTTCTTTTTGTTCAGCTTGGGGTGGTGCTGGCTTTTCCTCCTGAGGATCTGGCGGTGGCGGGGCCTTTGTCTCCGGCTCAACTTCAGGCTCCCGGGCCTTGTCTTCCTCCTCATCCTCCTGGTAAACCTGTTCATGTTCAGGTTCTTTTTCAGGTTGGGGACTATTCTGTGCATCCAGGGTGCTGCTATCTGAAGGGGTGAATGTTTTTTCCCAGATTGTCTGCAGGTTTTCTTCGCCGGCATCACCAGGATGCTCCAGAACCTCGATGCTTAGCTCGCTGTCTTCATCCACAAAGATGAAAACATCATCTATTGCACCTCTGCCCATGTTTGAAGCAAGTAATATATCCCACCATACATAGCATTTTTCAGGGTCAATGGACTCCAGGTCAGGGATTTCTTCATGATGAGCTGCAACAAAGATGGGGCCGAGTTCTCTTAGTTCATCCACAAGCATCAGGGGGTCGGTTCCAGTGGCGAAGATGTCTCTTTCGGGCTTGAACCGGATATGATAAACTTCTGTTTCTCCCTGTGGGTCCTCTTCCTGGACATGCTGCGCCGGGTCTTCAGAGGATTTAGATCCCTGCTCCGGCAAAATTTCTTCGATGGATTTTAAAATCTGATCCAGGCTCTCCCGGCTTACGGTTTCGGGATGGTAAAGCAGGGCGTGGATCTTGTCCTTGGCCTGCAATGTCAGGTCCAGAAGTCTTTTTGAGACCTGCATTTTTCCGCTGCGGACAAGGTCGAAGGCATTTTCTATCTCATGGGTGAACTCGGACAGTTGGTCAAAGCCGAATATGGCCCCTGATCCCTTTATGGTGTGCAGCGCCCTGAAAGCACGGTTGATCAGTTCGGAATCATCCGGGTTCTCCTCCAGTTCCAGAAGGGTGGTTTCAAGTTCCGGCAGGATATCCCCGGCTTCTTCCCTGAAAGCCTGCTGCATTTGTTCATTTTCTTTTTGTTTGTTCTGGTTCATTTTTTTATCCGTGAGCCTGCATGGGGTGTTGAGGCGGGTTCCTGTATCCCGCCGGGCTGCCGTTTTTTTGCTTCTATTTTTAAGATGATAATCCGGGCGGGGTTAGCTGCTATCAAGCATGGAGACAGGACCAGCCTGAAGCATCCGGTGGTTTTATGTAAGGCTATCAGGCAAGATGTTTTAAGGCAACAAATTTATTGGCCCTGACACGGCCTGCCCGTAACAACCATGCAGGGGGCAGGTAACGGCCAGGGGGACAGTCCCCTGGCCTTATGGTATTAGTTACCACCGAGGACCCTCTGACATGGTTAAGCCTGCCTTAATCGGGGATTTGAATGGTGAGGTGTTTTATGTTGGAATTTTTTCTAAGTTTGACCTTTTCAAAATGTGTTGATAGCCATCACTATTATGCATGGAAACAGCAATCTGCTGGAAACCGCAGCAAGGATTCTCGGGGTAGAGGTGTGGGCTGCTGGCAGTGAAATACGCTACAGTTATTACCGTTTAATGAGCATGTATCATCCTGATAAAAATCCTGGGGATCCCGAGGCTCAGAGGCTTTCCGCCCTGATAAATGAGGCCAGGGACATACTGCTGGGCAAAGAAACCAGGGCCAGTCTGATAAAGGACCCTGTGCTTGTCTCGCAGTTTTTAAATACTCCCGTGGAGGAAGGCGAAGTCCTTAGTTATAATGAGTGGCTCAAAAGCAGGTTTTATGACATCAAGGGCTGTTCCATCTGGCCTGGTTGAGCCGGGGTGAGAGGTTGTGGCATTGGATAAACTGGAAATATATCTGCCGTATATGGCCTGTGCATGTACACCGGGCAGTCCGGCAGGGGATAGAAAGACTCAAAGGCTGCAGGACGCCCTGCTGGAGCTGCAGAATGATTTCAATGTCAGCTGCATGGTTTACGCCCTGAATATGCACCTGCAACAGTTCAGATCCAGGCCTGAACTGGCCGGAATCCTGCAGAACCAGGGCAAGAAAGGCTTGCCTGTAATTTTTATCAATGACAGGCTGTGTTTTCAGGGTGAATATCCTGACCGGGCTCAACTGGAAGAGGCCCTGAAAAAGTATGGTGATAATTTTTAAAGCCGTCAGGCCGGCAGCTCCGGATTGACAGTATAAATGTTTGTAAA
Organism: Desulfonatronospira thiodismutans ASO3-1; assembly: GCF_000174435.1. NCBI lineage: Bacteria > Pseudomonadati > Thermodesulfobacteriota > Desulfovibrionia > Desulfovibrionales > Desulfonatronovibrionaceae > Desulfonatronospira > Desulfonatronospira thiodismutans. The sequence continues at coordinate 89,387 of NZ_ACJN02000003.1, read as the reverse complement.
GTAACAAAGATGTTCCTGTGTGGATGACTGTGCTTCAATTCTTTAAGGTGCTTATTTCTTTTTAATCAAGGGAGGATTATGGCATGAAAGAGCCCGCAACTCTCCAGGAAAAATGGGACGCCCTGCCCGAATGGGTGCGCAAGCTGGTGGGAAAATACAAGTATGAATGGGAAGACCTGCCCGACGAGGCCAGGCAGGCTTTCAGCTCGGAAGAAGGCCAGGCAAAGATTGAAAGGGCCTTCAGCGAATACTCCAAGGATGTCCACGGAGAATTCAGATAGATTCTGTCCGGGGAAGGGGCCTGGGGCTTTTTCCCCGGAAAACTTCAGGTCATCTGGTCAAATATTCTCCCTGAATACCTGAGCAGCAGGTTTACCAGTATTTCCTCCAGGGACATCTCAGGGGTCTGCTTCCTGGCCTCCACAGCCTCGTCCATTATGTCCGCCTGAGACTCCAGGCGGGAAGCCTGAAACTCCAGGCTGGATTTTCGTCCGCTGTAGATATCCTCGATGGTGGTCACGTCCCCGATAAGTTCGGATAATAGATCCAGTTGGCCCTCTCTGTCGGCTTCAGTCTCCAGATCAGTTCCCTCCAGTCCCTTCCAGTCTCTATCATCCAGGGGATAAAATTTGATAGTAGTAAGCCCGTCACGGCCCAGCAAAGATTTTATCTGCACCTTGCCGTCTTCGTCTATCAGACTGCTGCCTCCCCATTTTTCGCTGTCCAGCAGGTGCATGGTGTTGTACTGGGTATGACTGATTATGCTTTCAATTTTTTCCCGCATTTCATTGTAATCATCTGCAACCTCCTGCCTGTATTCCAGATCACCCTCGTCTATCTTTTGCGCCAGATCCTGCATTTGTTTCAAAGTATCCCTTATACTGTCCACCGCTTCCGAGGCGATGCCCATGATCTGGGCGGCCTCCTGTACATTGCGTGAATGCTGGCGGATGGCGGCGCTGTCTGAGCGCAGCCTGCCGGTGATGGCCTGGTCAAAGGGGCTGGTCAGAGGCTGTATCGGCTGCTCGCCGATCATCATGCGGCGCAGGTTGGCACCTACCTGCGAATCGCGGAAGTAGGCGCTCATGAGCATGTCCATCTGCACGTTGGGGGATAAAGACAGTATTTGAGCCAGATTGCTTAAGGCCATGTGCTGCTCCAGAAATAATGGTGGTATTCAAAAAAATATATCGGACGGAACAGCATTAATCTTTAGTGAAAACAGCTGAGAGCTAAACATTTGAGGCTGTAGAAAAAAGCAGAGATTCCGGCAGCCGCCCAGGACTTTCTATGCGGCCGGGGCGTTGGAGTAGAAGCAGTAGGGATCGCGGTCCTTGTGCGGGTCCAGTCCCAGGCTGTAAATGACCGCCTGGCATCCGCCGCAGGCAGGCAGCAGCCTGCAGTCTCTGCAGGCCTCGCTGCCGGCCCTGTATTTCCGGCCGGCCTCAGACTCATAGGATTGTATAAGCCCGTTTTGAAAGATATTTCCGAGAGGTGATGGAAATTTTCGGCAGGCATGCAGTTCGCCATCAGACAGCAGGGTGGCGAAATTAAAGCCTGCACCGCAGCCGAACCCTGTGCAGCCGCCAAAGGGCTTGTGCCCGTTTTCATCCCTGATGCTGTTGATGAGGTTGTCCTTGAGGCCCAGTACTGGATTATCCCGGGTTGCCCGAATGTATTCATGCAAAAAGGATTCGTATCCGGCGTAAGAGGGCATCAAGAGGGAAGCGCCCTCGCCCACGGCGGAAAGCCTGTTGAAGGTGAAAAGGTCGGTCATATCCCGCAGGTGCTCGCCCAGGGGCAGAACCTGGTCCATATTGTCCCTGGTCAGGGTCAGCATGACCTGGGAGGAGATGCCCAGTTCCCGGAGAAGGGGCAGAAATTCCATGATCCGGTCAAAGTATCCGGGCTGGCGGACGAAATCGTTGTGTTCCCGCAGACCTTCCAGGCTTACCTGGTACATGGACGGAGTCTGAATCTCCAGAAGTTGTTCCAGTCGCTGCCTGGATGCTGGATTGCCCAGGATATTCACCGGAAAGCCCCGTCTGACTGTTTCCAGGTAAAGCTGGTCAAAATGTGGATAAAGCAGGGGGTTGCCTCCGGTAAAGGTGACTTTGGCCCGGACATTGTTGTGGGTGCAGAATTTCTCCAGTTCATCCAGGACATAATATGCGCTTTCCAGGGACATGGGGCTGCGGGAGGAGCGGTCGTAGCAGTGCTTGCAGTTCAGATCGCAGACCTGGGTTATGTGCCATTGCAGGGTAAACACCCTGGGGTGCATAAAGCGTTCGAAAGATTTGTCATGGGGCTGAAATATTGCCGGGTCCCTGCCAAGCCGGGTGCGCGGTGCCAGGATCAGGCCTCTGGATGCGGACTGGTCCACTGCCCGGTGCAGTTCTGCCAGATTGACTTTATACTCCAGGGCGGTGCTGCCCATGGGCTGATCTTCACTGACTATCTTCAGTGCTGTCAGAGTCCGGTGGTCTGCTGGTTGAGCTCTGGAGCAGCCGCTGGCCGGATCGAACCAGACAAGCATAAGCTCCGGCTGTGAGGCAGGCTGGATCTTTGGATCACCGGCCCTCTCCAGGGCCTTGTCCAGTCCTTTCCAATGCAGTTCCAGCATTTTCAGGGAGGGGTTGATCATTTTCTGGTGGACACTGGAAGGTACCTGGTCCGCAAGCTGAAGGCAGCTGTATAGGGCTGTTTCCAGCTCAGCCAGTTCCGCCAGGTATTCTGGAAGCTCCAGTTTGTGAGACAGGGATGAAATCATTGCCGGGAATTTTTCCGGGCCAGGCTTCGTGTCCATTCTGGCGACCAGAGCGGACCAGGCCTGCCGGGTGACAAGACTTTTACATGCCGGGAATATATTTTCCAGATTTGTTTCATTTGGTTGCATGACAGCTCGTGCTCAGGGGATAGAAGATTATTGGCTGGAGTATGAATCAGTATTGTGGCGAACAGTTACAGTTTTTTCAGGCAAAGTTCAATACCTGCGCCGACAACCTGCCGGCGCAGGAAGTTAGATAGTTTCCATCCGGAAATTCTTTATTTCCGGATGCTGAAACTGATGGTTTTCTTTCCGGAAACGAGGAGTTTTTTCTTTTGGCAAGGAAATCAAGCAATTATGAGGAGGCGTATCTTAATACGTTGACGAATAATTGTGCAGATTGACGCCGCCAAAAGGAACAAGAACCGTTTCCGGATGAAAACTAGATAAAGGACGCGACCTGCGTCCAGGACAGCCTTATCAGCTGCCGTTTCCTTCTCAGGCCCCGTTTCCATCGGGTTCATCATCAATGTCGTCGTCGTTGTCGTCACCATTGTTGGTGTCTGTTGCGGCTCCGTTGGTGGAGCATCCGCTCTGTCCCATGCCGAATGCAGGTCCCGGAGCGGCAAATCCTCCGCCTGTGAGCAGGGCGGCCAGGCACAGGCTGGTCAGGTATGTTTTTGCATCTTTTGCGTCCATTTTGTCCTCCAGAAAGTTTTAAAATGGTCAAGGCCTATACTTCCCTGTTTTTCAGGCTTTCGCAGGTCGCTCCGGAAAGCTTCCCCGAAAGCCGGTAATCATATGCACATAGCTGCCTCCCTTGTTTTTTAGTTTTGTTCTGTCTGGCCGTCTGAATACATTAATCAGGCAGCCATAACTTTAGTCAAACAAAAAAAGAAGTAATGAGGGTGATAATCTCAGGATATATTTGACTACGGCCTGGTCGTTGTCAAGAATAATTTTCATTAGCACTTATATCAGGAGATAAGAATTTCAGGCTGTGCTGTTTTGTTTTTTTTGCAAAAAAGTAAATTTATCGTGAAGGGTTGTCCGGTCCTGAAGGCTAAAACAGTGGATATGTATTTGAAACAGCCAGGAACGGTATCCAGGCTTTTTTCACATCCCTGCGCGGAAAATGCAGTCTGTCCAGGACAGTTCAAGGTAATGGTTACATTTCAGGCAGGCATGGTCACGGCTCAGATTGTGGCCCAGGTATTATGCTGATGCCTTGAAAGCATGCCTGAGGTGGTAATAAATTTTGGCCAGAGTTTCTATTACAATCTTGACAAATTATTTTTAAAGATGTCTACTTTTCTGTAGGCCTGCCAGCAAGGTGTTTCCCGCCCAAAACATGTCTGAGACCCGGCCTCCGGGGATCGGCATCCGTTAAAGGCTCTTTGCCGGTGCGCATGGCTGACTGTATACGGCCTGGTCAGGCCGGGAAGCAGTTGCTGCAACTGTTCCTGTTACCTTCAACCCGAGAGTAAATTAAAATGTGCCGCTTGTTTTCCCTTACCAGCACCTCCTGTGTTTCGCCCATGAAGGCCATTGAGGCCCTGGACATGATGAAGGAGGGCCACGACGGTTCAGGAGTAGGGCTTTTTCTCAGTTCCTTAGAAGGCCCTTTCAGCAGGTATAAAGGACTGCCTATTCTGTCCGGGATTTTTACCCGCAACGGCTTTAAACGCATGGAGGAATACATGGCAGAACTGGGGTTTATTCCCCGGTTTCAGCTCACCCTGGACACCACAGGCAATCCTCCCCCGGGTACTCCCAGACGCGAGATATATCTCATACAGGTCTTTGATCCGCCGGAAGAATTTAAAAGCCTGGAGCCTGTTTTACAAGAACGTAAATTGACCGAGACCCGTCTGAATCTCAGGCATATGGGCCAGGAAAAGGAGGACATGGTGGTCTTCAGCTTCTGGCCGGATGTCATTACCATCAAGGAAGTGGGTGATCCTCTGGAGACCGGTCAGTACCTGGGCCTGGACCGGGAAGAGCTCTGTGCCCGTCAGATTCTGGCCCAGGGCAGGCAGAACACCAATTACGGCATCAACCTGTATGCCTGTCACCCGTTTTTTATCCAGGGCGTTTCCAGTATGACCAACGGCGAGAACACCGCATTTGTACCCATTAAAGAATACCTTAGCACCCAGGGTGTTGTGGGCTACGAGGGTTACCAGTCGGATTCCGAGGTCTTTACCCATATCCTGCACTTTACCCTGAAGGAAATGGGCCTGGGTATCGAAGCCTACAAGCACGTCATTACGCCCCTGCAGGGCAGCGACCTGGAAGCTCATCCGGACCGGGAGTTTCTGCAGAGGTTAAAGCAGGCCTGCAGACGTCTGATTATCGACGGCCCCAACTGTGTCATCGGATGCCTGCCGGATAAAACCATGTTTATGGTTCAGGACCGCAAGAAGCTCCGCCCGGGCATAGTGGGCGGCAGGCCCGGGCTTTATGCCTTTTCATCAGAGGCCTGCGGCCTGGACGCAGTAATACCGGACCGGGACAAGTCCCTGGATTTTCAACCCATGCACTTAGATACAGCCATAGTCTCCCCTGAATGCAAGGAGGTCAGGATATGCCGGCAGACGCAGCCATTACCCCTTCAACATTAAGCCAGCGCGATCTTCCATGGCAGATACACTGGGACGTGCATACCTGCACCCTTTGCGGGCGCTGTACCGCGGTATGTCCGGTCAATGCCATTGAACTGGGGACTTTTCGCAAAAGAAATATAGTGGTGCCCTTTGTGGGAGGTCAGGAAAAGCCCGCTTCCAACTTCGGAGTCTACCACGGTATCCGGCAGAGGACTGATCCGGGATATGCCTGCATCGGATGCTCCATGTGCAACCTGGTCTGCCCCAACAATTCCATTTCGGCCATAAAGTCCGAGTCCACGGATATGCTCAGGTTTCACCGGGACCGTGGAGGGCAGCCCAGGACCAGGGGCGGCCGGCGCAATCACGGGGACAGTGTCCTGGATCAGATGAAATTCATGCGCATATCCATGCTCACAGACCCGGCCCTGGATGCCGGCCGTCATGAATTTGAGCTGCGTACCCTGATAGGCAGGGTGCTGCCCCCGGCCAAAGCCCTTGCAAGCTGGAAGGAAAACGGCTGGACCCCTCCGGTGCGGGAAATTCATCCTTTGATGATAGGCAGCATGAGTTTCGGAGCCCTGTCTCCCAATATGTGGGAAGGCCTGCAGATGGGGGTGGCCTACCTCAATGAAGAACTGGGCATGCCCGTGCGCATCTGTACCGGGGAGGGGGGATGTCCCCCAAGGCTTCTTCGCTCCAGGTTTCTCAAATACGTAATCCTGCAGATCGCCAGCGGCTATTTTGGATGGGACGAGATAATCCATGCCCTGCCGGAAATGAAGGAGGACCCCTGCGCCGTTGAGATCAAGTACGGCCAGGGAGCCAAGCCCGGGGACGGAGGCCTTTTGCAGTGGCACAAGGTCAACAAACTCATAGCCGCCATTCGCGGCGTACCTCCGGGGGTGAGCCTGCCCAGTCCCCCCACGCACCAGACCAAGTATTCCATCGAGGAAGCCGTGGCCAAGATGATCCAGTCCATGAGCATGGCCTGGGGATTCAGGGTTCCGGTTTATCCCAAGATTTCGGCATCCAGCACTTCCCTGGCGGTGCTGAATAATCTCACCCGCAATCCTTATGCCTCAGGACTGGCCATTGACGGGGAAGACGGAGGTACAGGCGCGGCCTACAATGTTTCCATGGATCACATGGGCCATCCCATAGCCTCCAACCTGCGGGACTGTTACCTGAATCTGGTCAAACTGGGCCAGCAGAACGAACTGCCCCTGATAGCCGGGGGTGGGGCCGGTAAAAACGGCAACCTGGCCGCCAATGCCGCAGCACTGATTATGCTGGGTGCAAGCGCGGTGCAGATAGGCAAGTACATTATGCAGGCCGGGGCAGGATGTCTGGGAACCGAGGGGGATCGCTGCAACATCTGCAATATCGGCCGGTGTCCCAAGGGCATCACCTCACAGGATCCAAGGCTGTATCGCCGCCTGGACCCGGAAAAGGTGGCTGAGCGGGTGGTGGATGTTTACGTGGGCTTTGATACCGAGATTAAAAAGATACTGGCACCCCTGGGCCGCTCCACCTCTCTGCCCATAGGCATGTCCGACGCCCTGGGTATTGCGGACTGGGCGGTGGCGGACAGGCTGGCCATCAAGTATGCAGTGTAATTGTCAGGAGAAAAAGATGCAGGAAGCGGAAACCATAAGGCTCAAGGGCCGGGATGATTCCGGCAGGGTGTCTTCGCGGGTGCTGGAGGAGAGAATCCAGGAGGCAGTCAGGCAGGGGGCGTCAACCATAGAAATTGAGGCCTTTGGCCAGCATGGTCTCGGGGGCAGGATATTCAAACCCGGCGGTGAAAATACCAGGGTATTGATTACCGGGTCATCCGGTCAGCGGGCTGGTTCCATGGGTTTTTCGGGTACGGAAATCCAGATAATGGGGCCGGCCTCGGATGATATCGGTTGGCTGAATGCCGGGGCGGATATCGTGGTGCACGGTCACGCCACCAACGGGACCTGCAATGCCATGGCCCAGGGCCGGGTGTTTGTTGCCGGCAATATCGGTTCCAGGGGCATGACCATGACCAAGTTCAACCCCAGGTTTGAGCCCCCGGAGCTCTGGGTGCTGGGTTCCGCCGGGGACTATTTTGCCGAGTTCATGGCCGGGGGAGTGGCCGTCATCTGCGGGCATAATCCTCAGGACCCGGCCAGTGTCCTGGGGTATCGTCCCTGCGTAGGGATGGTCGGGGGCAAGATATTCTTTAGAGGTCCCGTTGAGGGCTACAGCCAGGCCGATGCCAGGCTGGAGCCCATTTCTGATGAAATGTGGGAGTGGTTTGCCGCGAGTCTGCGCATTTTTCTGCAAAAAATCAACAGGGAAAGCCTGTATGACAAGCTTTGTGTGCGTCAGGACTGGCAGTGCCTGGTGGCCCGGACTCCCATGGAAAAGGTCGGTGCCAGGAGGCGTTCCATGGCACAGTTCCGTGCTCAGATCTGGGATGAAGAGCTGGGCAGGGGAGGTCTCATTGGAGACCTGACAGATCTGGACCGCAGCCAGATTCCTCTTATTACCACCGGGGACCTGCGCCGCTACGTTCCTGTATGGGAACACAGAAAGTACATGGCCCCCTGTCAGTGGGCCTGTCCCACAGGCATGCCCGTTCAGGAGCGCTGGAGGCTCATCCGGGAGGGCAAGGTGGACGAGGCCGTAGACGTAGCCCTGGCCTTTACTCCTTTTCCGGCGTCAATCTGCGGGTATCTGTGCCCCAACCTGTGCATGCAGGGCTGCACCAAGACCACAAGCAATCTGCAGCCGGTGGATATCACCTGCCTGGGCAGGGAGGGCACCAGGTCCAGGGTGCCGGATCTGCCTGATCTGAGCGGTTCCAGGGTGGCCGTAATCGGCGGAGGGGCTGCAGGCATATCCGTTGCCTGGCAATTGCGCCTCAAGGGCCACGATGCAGTGATATTCGATCTGGAAAAGGTCCTGGGGGGCAAAATGTCCACCGCCATTCCGGAAAACCGCATTCCAGCAGAAATCCTGGATGCAGAGCTGGAGAGGGTGCGCAAGGTCCTGGCGCATGTGCATCTGCAGCAAAAGCTCACCAGAAGCGAATTTGAACAGCTTAAATCCGATTTTGATTACGTAGTTGTGGCGGTGGGGGCCAGAACACCCAGGACCATCCCCATTCCGGGTTCCGACAGAATTATCCCGGCTTTGACCTTTCTTAAAAATGCCAGGCAGGGGACCCAGGAAGTAGGGGAGAGACTGGTGATAATCGGTGCGGGCAATGTCGGATGCGACGTGGCCACCGAGGCCCACCGGCTGGGAGCCCGGGAAATTACCCTGATAGACATCCAGGAGCCGGCTTCTTTCGGCAAGGAGCGCCGGGAGGCCGAACACGCAGGGGCCAAGTTCAGGTATCCCTGCTTCACCAAAGAGGTGACTGCGCAAGGGGTGGTTTTGACCTCCGGGGAAGTCATACCGGCAGATACTGTGGTCATTTCCATAGGGGATATGCCGGACCTTGAGTTCCTGCCGGAATCCATAAGCACCAGGCAGGGGTTTGTACTGGTTGACGAGGAAAACCGCACCTCTGACCCGCAGGTATTTGCCATCGGCGATATTGTAAAGCCCGGCCTTTTAACCGATGCCATCGGGGCCGGGCGCAAGGCTGCTCAAACCATTGATGCCCTGCTAACGGGCAAACGCCCGGACCAGGGCAAGTCATGGCTGGAAAGATTTGATGTGGAATACAGCGAGAGTTCGGAGCGCATCGATTATTCCCGCATGACCCAGGAATACTATGACCCAAGAATTACACAGTTTGAAGGCCTGAACGGCTGTGCAGAGCAGTGCTCGTCATGTGGATCGTGCATGGATTGCGGGCTTTGTGATGCGGTCTGTCCCACCGGGGCCATTGAGCGGACTGATCTGCCCCAGGGAAAATTTCAGCGGGCAGCGGATCCGGAAAAATGCATCGGATGCGGTTTCTGCGGCAAATGCTGCCCCTGCGGTATCTGGGACCTGGTGGAGAATTTTCCCATGGGGTGAGGTTTATTTTCATCGTTATTGCAAATGAGCAGGCTTTATTTGCATTGACAGCCTGAGTTTTCAGGGTTATTGATATGCTATGGATGAACATACCTACAGGGTCCTTCTTGGGCTTAATCCCTGGATCCGGGACGCTTCAGCATGGCCGGGCTGTGCCGGCAAATATATTCCAACCGATTATATCCCCCGCAGCAAAAAGATAAATCCGGTTGAGGACCGGGTATGCCTGCTCACCGGCCCCAGGCAGGCCGGTAAATCCACACTGATCTGGAAAACCATCCAGGAGGACTCCAAGCCCTGGATGTACATAAATTGTGAAGAACAGAGCCTCAAAGAACTTTGTTCTTCGCCAGCCCTGTTTTTCCAGGAAATGGAGCACCTGGCCTCTCAGGCCCGGGGTTGGTTTTTCGATGAAATCCAGCACTTGCAGGAAGCCGGACTGTTTTTAAAAGGTCTTGCAGATTTGAGAACCAGAAAGGCCATCATTGCAACCGGTTCTTCGAGTTTTCATCTGCATGCCCGGACCAGGGAGTCCCTGGCCGGCAGGGCCGAGCGTCACCTGCTTCTGCCTTTAAGCCTGTCGGAAGTTTTGCCTGGCCATGTTCCTGAAACTGTTCGCCTCATGGAGGGCAAAAGTTTATGGGAAAAACTCCTTGTCTGGGGAGGATATCCGGAAGTCTTTCGCAGTACTGAGCGGGAAAGCGTGCTGGCCCGCCTCGTGGAGGCTTTTGTCCTGCGGGATGCATCGGATATTTACAGAATACGCAATCCAGAGGCGTTCAGAAAGCTTCTGGGTCTGGCAGCATCCATGAGCGGCAACTCGGTGAACTATTCCAACCTGGCGGATTCCCTGGGAGTCAGTGTAAATACAGTAAGTCAGTATCTGAATATCCTGGAAGAAAACCATATAATCAGACTGCTTCCACCTTATATTGGAGGCAAGCGAGCCGAAATCACTTCCAGACCCAAGATTTTTTTTCTGGACAACGGATTGCGTAATTTTTTGTTCGGGGGCTTTCAGTCCCTGCACAACAGGTCTGATGCCGGAGCAGTCATGGAAAACATGGTTTTTTGCGAGTTGTCCAAGTACATGCATCCTATTCTGGACGGGCTCAATTTCTGGAGAAGTTCTTCAGGTGCAGAAGTTGATTTTGTTCTGCAAAAAGGGCAGAAGATCATTGCAGTTGAGGTCAAGTCTTCAAATATAAAAAAGCCAAAGATTAGCCGTTCACTGCGAAGCTTTATCCAGGCCTACAGACCGGATCAGGTTCTGGTGGTCAACCAGGGGCTTACACATTCAACCAGGGTGGACGGGGTAAATGTAAGTTTTCTGGTTCCGCCTGAATTTCCCCTGGTTTTAAGCGGTTAACTTCGTTTTAAATGTGACTGCGCATCGCCTGCTTCCCAGTGCCCGGCGAGGACAACATAATCTTGACCCGTCTTTACGCGGTCGCCCGAAAAAAATAAAAACTCCGATTAGTTAAGCGTTTTACGCTCAAAATGTTGTTTCATTTTCAAAGAAAGCCAAGAAGTTTTGCCCACGGAACACACGGAAGGACACGGAAGCTTTTTTTTTCTTATTGCTCCCACGCTCTGCGTGGGAGCGTATCTGGATCCAGCACTCACTTTTGGCAATGGAGAAATACCAGAAATAAATAGTATTCAAAAGTGAGTGCTGGATCATTGGTGGACGCGGAGCGTCCGGAAGATGTTCCCACGCAGAGCTTGGAAACAATAAAGGAATGAT